>NZ_BAAANF010000008.1:0-101477 GCF_039529655.1 Kribbella yunnanensis
GGCGGGAGGTGGGGGGAGGGTGAGGGGTGGGGGGTGAGGGTGGGACGGCGGGGGGTGCCGGTGGTGAATTAGTTGTCGAAGGACTGGCGGGCGGACTGGATGTGGGTGAAGTACCTCTGGGTCCAGTCGCACATGGTGTCGACTGTGGCCCGCAGGCCCTGGCCGGCCTCGGTGAGCGTGTACTCGACCTTGGGTGGCACGGTCGGGTAGACCGTGCGCTCGACCAGGCCGTTGCGTTCGAGCATGCGCAGGTTCTGGGTGAGCATCTTGTGGCTGATGCCATCGACGCGGTTGCGCAGATCGCTGAAGCGCCGGGTGTCGTCGCCGAGCGTCTCGATGATCAGGAGCGCCCACTTGTTGGCCACGTCGGAGAAAATTTCCCGCGCCAGTGAGTCGGCCCGGCTGATGTCGGCCTGTTCTTCCGCCGACAAGCCGCTGACCTGCTTGGTTCCCATCTGGTTCCCCTGTCACCGAAAAGTGCGTTCTTCCGCTGCGCTCCACACTCTCCTACGGTTCCTGAGTAACCACAAGAGAGTGTGAGAGGAACTGTCATGGCCGTCACCCTGATCAATCCCGCTGGTCTGCCCGAGATCGACGTCTACAAGCAGGTCGCGGTCGCGTCCGGCACGCGGCTGGTGTTCATCGCCGGGCAGGTCGCGTGGAGCGCCGTACCGGACCTGGCTGCTCAGGTCGAAGAGGCCTATCTGAACGTCGGTACGGCGCTCGCCGCGGCCGGCGGTTCCTTCGCCGACGTCACCCGGCTGACGGTGTACGCCGTCGACTGGAAGCCGGAGAAGATGCCGGAGTTGCTCGATGGGATCGCCCGCGCAGCGGCCAAGCTCGGCGTCACCCCGACCCCGCCCGCGACGCTGATCGGGGTCGCGGCACTCGACGTACCGGAGCACTGGGTCGAGATCGAGGCGACCGCGGTTCTTGATTGAGGTGCAGGGGGATGGCGCGTGGCCATCCCCCTGCGGGCTACTTCAGGCCGTAGGCGGCGGTGATTTGCTGCTTGAGGCTGTTGCCGTCGGCATCTACTGCGGTGACTCGTAGGGCGGGGGCCTTACTGGTGGCGCCGGCTGGGTGGGTCACGGTGGCGGTGTATTTGCCGTCGGTTCCGGTGACCGGTAGAGCGGTCCAGCGGCTGCCGTCGTAGGAGATCTCCAGTTTCGGCTTGGTGAACTTCGCCGTACTGCCGGAGCCGAACTGGTGCCGGAGACCGAGGTTGATCGTGACGGGGCGGGCGGTCGGCACCAGGTTGTGGGCGTTGGCCTGCGGTACGTCGAGATCGGCCAACACCAGCGGCATTTGCTCCTGCTCACCGCCCTTGGAGCGGAACTTCCAGTGTGATTCGACCGTGGTGGAGTAGCGGAACAGCGCCGGGTCCGGGCTGTTTTTCAGGTCGATCTGGTAGTCGGCGGCGTCGGGCGGTACTTCGACGAATCCGCCGGGTGCGGAGGTGTCGGAGAAGATCTCGACGCCGTTGCGGTGGGCAACGATCGAGGTCTCGCCGGTGGTGGACCACCAAGGGGAGTACTGGCCCGGACCGTGGCTGAGCGTACTGATCGTCATGCTCAGACCGCCGTCGTACCGGCCGACCTGGGCGATTGCGCCGACATCGGCGTCGGGGAGACCGCTGTTGATGATCGGGGTCAGCCAGCGTTCGACCGTCTTCGTGCCGGGTCGGTAGACGCGCGGGGTCCCGAGCACGAAGGGGTCGGCCGCCTCACCGTCGATGATGAGCTGGCTGGACCAGGTGACCTGGTTGGCGAGCACGTACGACGTGCGCTTGGCCGGCGGCGCGAAGTACGGGAGCAGGAAGCTGTTCACGTCGGCTCCCGCCGGCGTGACGCCGGTGCGTGCCTCGGCCGTCGGCAGCCCGGTGTGCGTACCGAAGGTCTCGTCCACTGTCGCGAGCTGGTCCCGCCTGACGGTGAGCTCGGTGTCGGCCGGCAGGCGGTTCGCCCAGGGGACGATCAGGTCGTAGACGTACGGCGTGACCGCCTGACCGGTGATCCGGATTGTCGTGGGCCGCTCCAGCAGCCGCTGGGCGTTCACCCGGGAGATCCGCATCGTCGGGACCTTCGCATCGCCGGTTTCGCTGTACGCCCAGAAGGCGAACATCGCGCCGTCGCCGGCTTTGCTCGGGTCGTACAGCATGACCGCCGCGGCACCCGCCTTCTCGGCGTTCGTCGCGAGATCGCCGCTGGCCTGGGTCTGGTCGGAGCGGATCAACGCGAGCTTGCCCTTCGCCCCGGTCAGCTCGGCCGGCGTACCCGTACCGCCGTCGAAGACCTGCAACTCCTTCTGCCCGGTGAACCGCGGCCCGAAATGGAAGTCCAGCGCGGTGAACGCCGCACCGCCGACGATCTGAGCCTGGTACGGCGGTTGTTCGATCCGCTTGCCGAATCCGATCTCGACGGATCCAACCGCCTTCGCAGCGGTCCTCGTCGCGGCGAACGTCCTGCGGGTGCCGGTCTGACTCACCGAGTCGGTACGACGCCAGTTCGGTACGTCGCGGACGTGGGTCATCGAGACTTCCCGGGGTGCCGCCGTGGCGGGCTGGCCTTGCGCGCCGATATCGAGCGTCTGGGTCTTGCGCGCATCGAGCGTGACCGCGGTGGCCTTGCTGATCGTGAACTCGTCGGACAGCACCAGGTCGAATCGGCCGGGTGCGTCGTCGGTCGCCGACGAGATGAAGATCGACGAGACGTCGTACTGGCCCGGCGCGAGCCGCACCTTCGCGGCGCCGTTCACGATCGGGACGCTGTGCGATGGACCGAGCTCCGGCTGCGGGCCGTCGAGCCGGTTCACGGCGAGGTCGTCGTTGGCCGGCCGGCCGTCATGCGTGATGCCGGTGACGGTCAGCTCGTAGACCTCAGGTTCGGCGTACCAGCCGATGGTCGTGACGAGCGGGTCGGCGCCGTCCGCGGTGGCGGTGATCCGGCCCGCGAAGTTGCCCGGGCCCTTCTTCGCCCGGTCGGTCGTGACAGTGACCTTGGCGTCGCCGTTCGCCGGTACGACGACCTGGTTGGCGCTCAGCTGGGTGGATTCGAGATCCACGGCCAGCTTGAGCGTGACCGGCGTACCGGTGGGGTTGCGGTAGGTCAGTTCGCGGGTGACCACGTCGGTCTGCGGGTACGGCCAGGCCAGCCGACCTAGCTCGAGTTCGCCGATGTCGACCGTGACTTCGGTGGCCGTGGCCTGGTCGGCGTCGACTCGGCCGGCGCCCTGCTCGGCGAGCGGGCTGCCCGGCTGCGGATCCGCGGTCGAGATCAGCCGGGCCTTGAGCGCATCCGCCTTCCAGTCCGGGTGCGCCTGGGCCAGGAGGGCCGCCGTACCGGCGACGTGCGGGCTGGCCATCGACGTACCGGAAAGCTTGGTGTAGTTGTCGTCGACCGGCTCGCCGCGGCTGGTGCCGGCGGCGCGGGCGGCGACGATGCCGGTGCCTGGTGCGGAGAGCTCCGGCTTCAGTGCGCCGTCGCCCTTGCGCGGACCGTGGCAGGAGGTGCTGCTCGGCCGGCCGTCGAACTGAAGGTTGCCAACGGCAAGTGCTTCGTCGGCCGCGGCCGGTGTGCTGACGCTGCCCGGGGTCGGCGGATAGCAGTTGCCTGCAGCAATGACGAACAGTGCGCCGGTCTGCTTGCTGATCCGGTTGACCGCCTCCGACAGCACGTCGGTGCCGTCGCTCGGACCGCCGCCGAGGCTGAGATTGACGACCGACGCGCCCTGCGCGGTGGCCCACTCCATCCCGGCGATGATGCCTGAGTCGTAGCCGTTGCCGTTGTCGTCGAGCACCTTGCCGTTGAGCAACGTGGCGTCCGGGGCCACGCCCTTGTACTTGCCTTGCGAGGCGGCGCCGTTGCCGGCCGCGATACTCGCGACGTGCGTGCCGTGGCCGTTGTGGTCGACCGAGTCACCGGATTCGCTGAAGTCCTCGGCGGCCGCGATCCGCCCGGCGACATCGGGGTGGGTCGGGTCGATACCGGTGTCCAGTACGGCGATCTTGACGCCCTTACCGGTGAATCCGCGCTGCCACGCGGCCGGTCCGCCGATCTGCGGAACGCTCTGGTCGAGGTTCGCCTTCACGCGTCGATCGAGGCTGACCCGGGTGACGGTCGAGGCGACCCGCGCGGTCTTGCCCGGGGTGAGGGATCGCCAGAACGCCTGACCGTGCGAGACGCGAGTCGCGCGGGCGCCGAGACTGGCGAGCACTCGGCCTCCCGTCGTACCGGGAACCGCGGCGGACCGGGCTGCGCCTGTCGAGCTGATGATCACCGGGGTGCTGTCGGTGGCGCCTTCGGCGATCAAGGTGGTGACGTCGAACAGGCTTCGGTCGAGGCGGCCGGCGGTGACATCGGCTGCGGCGGCGGTCGGTACGACGTACGTGTGCCCGTTCAGCGTGCTCGTGAGGGCCGAGTCCGACGTACTGCCGGGGCCCGGGACGAAGGCCGTTCGGACCCGGTTGCCAGGGAGCGTGGTGACTCGGAGCTGGTCGCCGGTGATCAGGTTGACCGTCGAGGTGGGCGGTTGGGGGCGGGGCGGTGGGGACGCGGCGGTGGCGGTGGTGGCGCCGCCGAGCGTCAGGCTCAGGCCCACGAGGGGCGCCAGCCAGCGGTTCGGGTGCAAGTGTTCCTCCAGAGTCGGGCGGTGGTCTCACTTGCGTTGACGGAACGAACCCGCCAGAAGTTCAAGACTAGACCGGAACTCGGAGCAGATCCCTGGGTTGTCCCGGAGAGATCCCCTAGAGTTGAGTGGAATGGACTCAAGTTTGGCTAGGTTGTACCTAGTGACTGTGTTTGCTTGAACGGAAAGGCTCTGAGATATGGATGTTCAGCGGTTGACGACGCTGGCCCGCGAAACGCTGTCGGTCGCCATCCGTCAGACCTCCGCGGCGGGCAACCCGACCGTGGAACCGATTCACCTGCTCTCCGCGCTGCTCGCGCAGCCCGAGGGGACCACGACCGGTCTGCTCGAGGCCGCCGGCGGCGCCATGGACGCCGTACGACGCCGGACCGCCGAGCAGGTGGGTCGGCTGCCGAAGGCGAGCGGGGGCAGTGTGCAAGCGCCGAGCCTGTCGCCGAAGACCGGTGAGGTGCTGAACCAGGCTGAGCAGCGGGCTCTCGGGCTCGGGGACGAGTACGTCTCCACCGAGCACCTGCTGATCGCGCTCGCCACCGTCGAAGGACCTGCCAAGACGGCGCTCGGGGTGACCCCGGAGGCGCTGCTGAAGGCGTTCGACGAGATGCGTGGGAACCGGCGGATCACGTCGCCGGAGGCCGAAGGCACGACCAAGACGCTGGAGAAGTACGGCGTCGACCTGACCGAGCGTGCTCGCGACGGCAAGCTCGACCCGGTGATCGGGCGTGACTCCGAGATCCGGCGCGTCGTACAGGTGCTGTCCCGTCGTACCAAGAACAACCCGGTCCTGATCGGTGAGCCCGGCGTCGGCAAGACCGCCGTCGTCGAAGGGCTGGCCCAGCGGATCGTGGCCGGTGACGTGCCCGAGTCGCTGCGCGGCCGACGGCTGATCAGCCTCGACCTCGGTGCGATGGTCGCGGGCGCGAAGTACCGCGGTGAGTTCGAGGAGCGGTTGAAGGCGGTGCTGACCGAGATCAAGGAATCCGACGGTCAGGTCATCACCTTCATCGACGAGCTGCACACTGTCGTCGGCGCCGGTGCGTCCGGCGAGGGCGCGATGGACGCGGGCAACATGCTGAAGCCGATGCTGGCGCGTGGCGAGCTGCGAATGATCGGCGCCACGACGCTCGACGAGTACCGGACGCGGATCGAGAAGGACCCGGCGCTGGAGCGTCGGTTCCAGCAGGTCTTCGTCGGTGAGCCGTCGGTCGAGGACTCGATCGCGATCCTGCGTGGTCTGAAGGAGCGGTACGAGGCACACCACAAGGTGGCCATCTCCGACAGTGCGCTGGTGGCTGCGGCGACGCTGTCGAACCGGTACATCAGCGGTCGCCAGTTGCCCGACAAGGCGATCGACCTGGTCGACGAGGCCGCGTCGAGACTGCGGATGGAGATCGACTCGTCCCCGGTCGAGATCGACTCACTGCGCCGTACCGTCGACCGGCTCAAGATGGAGGAGCTCGCGCTGTCCCGCGAGGAGGACGCCTCGTCGCAGGAGCGGCTCGGGCGGCTGCGCGCCGACCTCGCCGACCGCGAGGAGGAGCTGCGTGCGCTCGAAGCCCGCTGGGAGCGGGAGAAGTCCGGCCTGAACCGGGTCGGCGAGATCAAGGAGCGGATCGACGAGCTGCGCGGCCAGGCCGAGCGCGCCCAGCGCGACGGCGACCTCGGTACGGCGGCCCGGATCCTGTACGGCGAGATCCCCGAGCTCACGAAGGAGCTCGAGGCTGTCGATGCCGAACCTGTCGAAGAAGCCCCGGAGGCCATGGTCGACGAGGAGGTCGGGCCCACCGAGATCGCTGAGGTGATCGCGATGTGGACCGGTATCCCGACCGGGCGGCTGCTCGAAGGCGAGACCGGCAAGCTCCTCCGGATGGAGGACGAGCTGGGTCAGCGGTTGATCGGTCAGAAGGAAGCCGTGAAGGCTGTCAGTGACGCCGTACGGCGTGCGCGGGCCGGCATCTCCGACCCGGACCGGCCGACTGGCTCGTTCCTGTTCCTGGGCCCGACGGGTGTGGGTAAGACGGAGCTGGCGAAGGCGCTGGCCGACTTCCTGTTCGACGACGAGCGGGCGATGGTCCGCATCGACATGTCCGAGTACAGCGAGAAGCACAGCGTCTCGCGACTCGTCGGTGCGCCTCCCGGCTACGTCGGCTACGAAGAGGGCGGCCAGCTGACCGAGGCCGTACGGCGTCGTCCGTACTCGGTGATCCTGCTCGACGAGGTCGAGAAGGCGCACCCCGAGGTCTTCGACATCCTCTTGCAGGTGCTCGACGACGGCCGGCTGACCGACGGTCAGGGGCGGACGGTCGACTTCCGCAACGTCATCCTGATCCTGACCAGCAACCTCGGTTCGTCGTACCTGGCCGACATGGCGCTGGACGAGAAGGTCAAGCGCGACCAGGTGATGGCCGTCGTACGGCAGTCCTTCAAGCCGGAGTTCATCAACCGGCTCGACGAGATCGTCCTGTTCGACGCGCTCGGCAGTGAGGAGCTGACGAAGATCGTCGCGCTCCAGATCACCGCCCTGCAACGCCGCCTGACCGACCGTCGGATCACGTTGGAGGTCGACGAAGGCGCCCTGGAATGGCTGGCTCTGACCGGATACGACCCGGTGTACGGCGCCCGCCCGTTGCGTCGCCTGGTGCAGTCCGCGATCGGTGACGAGCTGGCCCGGGGCCTGCTGAACGGCACGGTCCGCGACGGCGAAACCGTCCGCGTGACGTTGAACGAGTCGAAGGACGCGCTGGAAGTCACCGCCTGACGCATCCACGGTCGATGTCCTGGAGCCTGTCGCGCTGATCCTCCCCAAACCGGTTTGGGGAGGATCAGCGTCGGCGCAGCCCCTGTCTGGGGTGGATCCGCGACGCATTCGGGGGTGTGTCCTGGGGGTGGATCCTCCCCGGATCCCCAGCTATGCCGCGCGACAGAACCCACCGTGTCCGGCGCTGTCGACACAGGCCGGGGTTGCCTGTCGAGTTGGAGGGTTGCCCACTGAGATTCTCGATGGGCAACCCCCCATCTGGAGGGATAACCACGGAGCTGGGGGGCGAAGGCCAGGTGGGAGTTCTCGGCGCTGCGGAGCCCCGCAGATTCACGGGTAGTGTCGTTTCGGGGGACGGCTTGGGCCGTCTGCGAGGATCGGGGAGCAGACAGCCGGAAGGAATTCGACACCGCATGAGTGAGTCGCACGACGACGTACCTCCGCCTGGCGGTTATCAGGGGATGTTCGGTGCCTCGGCGTACGGCGAGGAGACCGGGCCGCCGCGGCAGGTGACGGTGGCGATGGTGGTGACCCTCGGTTTCGGGGTGCTCTACCTACTGCTCGGGCTGATGGCGCTGACCTCGGCCGGGGAGCAGATCTCGGAGATCGTCACCGGGTCGAAGGGCTCGTCGATGGTTGTCGTGGCGGTGGCGTGGGTGGGCGCCGTGCTCTACATCCTCCCCGCGCTCTACCTGCGCAAGGGCCGCCCGTGGGCGCGCCATCTGATCATCGGCATCGCCGTTCTGGGCATCCTTGGTGGTCTGTTCTCGATGCCCACCGGCCTGCTCGGCGCGGCCGTCCATGGCGCTTTACTGATGCTCATGCTGCAGCACCCCACCAAGGTCTGGTTCCATCGCTGATGGAGATCTGGATCAACCCCGCTTGCTCCAAATGCCAAGCGGCCACCAAGGCCCTCGACAAGGCCGGCGTGGACTACGTCGTACGGCGGTATCTCGACGACCCACCGACCGCCGCCGAACTGGACGCCGTACTCGTCCGCCTCAACCTCGACCCCTGGCACGTGGTCCGTCACAACGAGCCCGAGGCCGCCGCGCTGCGCGATCTACCCCGCGACGAGTCCCACCGCACCGACTGGATCGCCGCCATGGTCGCCCACCCCATCCTGATCCAACGCCCCATCCTCACCGCCGACGACGAAACCACCGCCGTCGTCCGCGACCCAGAAACCCTGTCCCGCTTCCTCCCCTGAGAAGTCTGAGTGTCGAGTTAGGACTGCGAAGCCGTGCTGGTCGTCGCGGATCCGCGTTGACGGGCTCTTATAGACCGGCGAACGAGCTGTACCTCTGCGGCGGCTGCCGTTGCGCTGACTTGAAGGGTCGAGCGGGTCTGCGCTAGCGCAGCAAGCAACTCGTGTTCAGGGCTGTCGAAGGAACGTACGGCCTCTGTAACAAAGTCGCCGGCGACCTCGAAGACTTCAAGCACGGTTGCGTAGTACTCAAGCCCTGCAACGAGTCGATCTGCTGTTGGGTTCGGGCTCTTGAGCGTCAGTCGTGAGATCCTCTTGGCCTCGCGGAACAGGTCCTTGCTGCTGGATTCGCTGTTCGGCTCGACGAAGTGCTGGACAAGGTCAGCATGGCGTTCGGTGAACGCTTCGTCGTGCTGGGTGCGTCCGGAAAGTCCGCGTCGTAATGCGGAGACCTCTGCGTTGATCAGGCTCGTAGCAAGGGAGCTCGAGGAGGTCGCCTCAGTGAGTCGTCGCAGCTCGATCAAGCTGCGCGCGGCTCGAACAAGGTCTCGGGGTATACCTCCGGAGACGCAGTGGCAAAGTGCCGTGAAGACATCCGGAAAGCCGACCACACGTCTGCGGATGAGCTCGATGGACTGCTCGAGAGTGAACGGCGGCATGCGGATGACGTCGTCGAACGAACTGTCCATTGCTGTGCGTAGGTGAATGATCCGGCTTTCGAAACCCGCCAAGGCATCGTCGGACACTGATACGAGATATATGCAACCGGGGAGATTGAAGATTGCTTTGATGTCGTTCAGGAATCTTTCGGCCTGTTCCGCGTCAGTGATCCGGTCCATTTCGTCGATGGTTACGATGATCGACATCGGCCGCTGGCCGGGGGCCCGCCACAGTGCCACGGCCTCGACATACTCGCGATATGAGCCGACCAGCTCAGGGAGCGACAGGGGTATGTCTGCGAGCTGGCGAGATCTCCCCCAACCGAGGTCTACCCTGCCTGCCTTCAAAGCGCCGGTCAGATTCGAGTTCGTGGTTTGGATGAACCGGAGCCGGTCGAGGGTCCGCCTGGTGAGCCATTTCAGGTTCGCCGGCCTCGCAAGGTTTCGGGCGGTGGTCGGCAGGAGCGATCTCCAACCGAGTCTCGGTACGACGACCCGCAGCACGAGCAGGAGCAGGAGTACGGCGTACAGCACGATTCCCTGAGAGAGATCAGGCCCGAGGTGGAGCCATTGTTGTTGTGTGTACTGGTGCAGCTGATAAAGGATCGCGCCTGCCGGTTGGTCCCATGGGTTTGCCACAGGATGCACATCCGCTTCTTGGATTCCGTAGCTGATTGTGAGAAATGCCAGGGATCCCATCGTGAACCGGAGGCCGCGACGGAGACGAGAGTCGGACAGATCATTTGTGCCGGCGCCATCGTGGAGGAGTTGCGCTACGGCCTCGCACAGACGGATGTGTAGGTGTACCAGGAACTCGCGCGAGTCGTATCCAACGGGTGCGTGCACGTGAACGGTGGCCCATGTCGTGTCGGCCCGCTCGTCAGCGATCAGACCGGCGATGTGGCGCAGCACAGTCGACTTTCCGCTGCCCCGACGTCCGCTGACAGCCAAGGAAGTGGCGCCGAGATCAGTGATCAGCCGCAGAATGCGCTTTGATTCTGGTCGGTCCACCAAGCGATCTGCCGAGTTCACGTGAGTGAGCCCAGGAGCGCGTACGACGTTGAACACAGGAGGGTTGGCGTGATTGGAATGGCGATTGATGAACTCGCGGAGAGGTGGCCGCATCAAGGCGTCCAACCGCTGGTCGAAGACTGCTCTCTGGGTCAGGTACGACCGATGACAGACCCGCAACAGCAATCCAGCCAGGAGCACCGCTACGGCCATCGGCCAGGGGCCAGGCCAACGGATGCCCTCGATGGCGCTGGTGCCGAATCGAATGAGATGTAGGTCGGGTGCGCCCTCGGCAGTGGCTGCCCAGAGCTGCCGGATCCACGCCAGCACCTCGCGGCAGCAAGCAAACAGGAGCACTGCCATCAGGACAACGCACGAGAGCACGGCGCCTGCAGCCAGCATGAATCTGGCGCGATCCGGAGTGGAACGTCTCAACATCTCTTGGTCGGCCGCAAGAGCGATCAGCGCGCGGAATACGCGGGGATCCTCGACCGCATTCAGCTCGTCATCACGGCCAAATTGCCAGTACACGTGCCTGAGGCGAGATTCTGTAACCCAGGTGACGATGTCCGTCCATCGTCGCCTGACCTGAGTCCGCCACACCGCGTTTAGCCATGCGGTCCAGGCATCCGAGCGCGTCGGGGGTGGGTTGCTTGGGCTGAGCCTTGTCTGGTGCGGCACGCGCCGATGCTAGGGGCGGAGTCCTCGCCGACGCACTGGTGAGCGTGTCGGTCCTCAGGCTTCAGAGCTTTTGTAGGCGGGTTAGGGCTTCTTGGAGGAGTTCTTCCTTTTTGCAGAAGGCCCAGCGGACCAGGGGGCGACCGGCTTCTTTGTTGTCGTAGAAGACTTGGGTGGGGATGGCCACTACGCCGGTGCGTTCGGGGAGGAGGCGGCAGAAGTCGATGCTGTCGGTGTGGCCCAACGGGCGGATGTCGGTGGTGATGAAGTAGGTGCCGGCGGGGCGGTGGACTTCGAAGCCTAGGTCGGACAGGCCGTTGGCCAGGAGGTCGCGGCGGGACTGGAGGGTGGCGCGGAGGGCATTGAAGTAGTCGTTGCCTAGGGCAAGGGCGTTGGCTACGGCCGGCTGGAACGGGGAGCCCGAGACGTAGGTGAGGAACTGCTTGGCAGTGGTGACCGCGGTGACCACCTCCGGCGAACCGGTAACCCAGCCGATCTTCCACCCAGTCACCGAGAAGGTCTTGCCGGCACTGCCGATCGAGACGGTCCGGTCGGCCATGCCCTCGTACGTCGCCAGCGGGATGTGCCGGTGGTCGTCGTACACGAGGTGTTCGTAGACCTCGTCGGTGATGACGACGAGATCGTGCTCGACAGCCAGATCCCGGATCCCGCGAAGCTCGTCATCGGTCAGCACCGTGCCGGTCGGGTTGTGCGGGGTATTGATCAGCAGGACCTTCGTCCGCGGGGTGACGGCGGCGCGGAGTTCGTCGAGGTCGAGCCGGTACGACGGCGCTCGCAGCGTCACGGGGATCCGGCGACCGCCGGCGAAGGCGATGCCGGCGGCGTACGAGTCGTAGTACGGCTCAAGCGCGATCACCTCGTCACCGGGTTCGACGAAGGCGAGCAGGGCGGCGGCGATGGCCTCGGTGGCGCCCGTGGTCACCAGGACCTGGGTGTCGGGGTCGTACGACAGATCGTAGAACCGCTTCTGGTGGTCGACGATCGCCTGCCGCAGCGCGGGAATCCCACGGCCGGGCGGGTACTGGTTCGCGCCGGCGCGGATCGCCGCGATCGCATCCTCGAGCAGCGAGTCAGGCCCGTCGGTATCGGGGAACCCCTGTCCGAGGTTGACCGAGCCGGTCGCGACCGCGAGGGCCGACATTTCGGCGAAGATCGTGGTGCCCAGCCCGTTCAACCGCTCAGCATGTCCGCGCATGCAGTCGACTCTAACGCCCGGCGTTGCGCACCATGTGGGCCAGCCAGTCGCGTGCCGTGGTCCGGTCGGCGTCAGCGAGGCTCGCCTCGATCTCGGCCTCCACGGCCAGTACGGCGGGTGCTGCGACCGCCAACCGGTCGACCCCGGCCTTGGTCAGGAACAGTTGCTGGGTACGCCGGTCGTTCGGATTCGGCCGCCGTTCGACCAGGTCGGCCTTCTCCAGGCCGGTGACGAGTTCGTTCGCGGACTGGCGGGCGGTTCCGACCACGCGGCCCAGTTCGGCGACGGTCCGGCCGGGGTGATGCGTGAGGACCAGCAGAGCGCCGTACTGCTGCACGGACAGTCCGTGCTCGACCAGGGCGACGGCCACCGCGGAGCGCAGGCTCAGCCAGGCGTGCCGCACCAGGAAGGTCACGCCGAAGCTGTCGTCAGGCTCGCTGCTCATACCGCTCATTCTGCCAACACACGTCGGAAAAGGTGATTGACAGGAACCTGTCAATCACCGCACACTGAAACCACGTCAGGGTCCTGTCAATCATAGGAGACGTGGTGTCCCTACCGCCAACACCCACCCGGCCCGGCCGGGTGCTCGCCGTACTCGTCCTTTCCGCGCTGCTGATCTGGATCGACTCGACAGTCCTCGGCATCGCCCTCGAACGCCTCGCCGACCCGGTCGATGGGCTCGGCGCTTCACCCGGTCAGCTCCAATGGGCGATCGGCATCTACTCGCTGCTGTTTGCCACCGCACTGTTCGCCGCCGGTGCGCTCGGCGACCGCTACGGTCACCGGACTGTCCTGATGGCTGGCCTGGTCGTCTTCGGTGCGTCGTCCGCGTGGGCGGCCTGGGCCGGCGATCCGGTCGCGCTCATCCTCGCCCGCGCCACTATGGGCCTCGGCGGCGCAATGATCATGCCGACCTCGATGGCGATCCTCGGCCGGACCTTCGCCCCCGAACGCCGAGCCGGGGCCATCGCGATCTGGTCGTCCGCGGCCGGTGTCGGCGTGGCTGCCGGTCCGGTCCTCGGCGGTCTGCTGCTGGCCCGGTTCTGGTGGGGCTCGGTCTTCCTGATCAACCTGCCACTGGTCGCCGTCGCGCTGGTCGGTGCCGCCCTCACCCTCCCGAATCCCCGCAGCGAGCAACGCCGCCGCCTCGACGTGCGAGGCCTCGGGCTGTCCACGCTCGGCCTGCTCGCTTTGTCCTACGGCCTGATCGAAGGCGGTCATCAGAACGGCTGGAGCCGTTGGCAGGTCTGGGCGAGTATCGCGGCCGGCCTCGTCCTGCTCGCGGCCTTCCTTTACTCCGAAGCGCGCGAACACGACCCGAGTTTCGATCCACGCCTGTTCCGCAACCGTCATTTCGCGGCCGGCAACGTCGCGCTCGGTGCACTGTTCCTGACCATCACCGGCCAGGCGTTCTACCAAACCTTCTACCTGCAAGGCGCGCGCGGCCTCAGCCCCCTGCAGGCCGGACTACTCGCGTTGCCAGGGGCAACAGGCGTCGTACTGGGCTCGCCGCTCGGTGCCAGGCTCGCCGCCCGGTTCGGCATCGCCCGCGTCTCCGGTACGGCGTTGGCCGTGTTCACGGTGTGTCTCGTCCTCAACCTCACGTTCACCGTCGACACGTCACTCGTGTGGTTCTGCTTCCTCGGGATGATCGCCGGCCTGGCGATTGGAGCCGCTGTCGCGCCGACCACCGCGGGTGTCGTGGCAACCCTCCCGATGGATCGGATCGGCGCCGGTTCGGCCGTCAGCAATGCGATTCGGCAGGTCGGCAGTGTGCTCGGTGTCGCGGTGATCGGCACGATCGTCTCGTCGACGTACCAGCACGCGATCGCGCCGTCGTTGCCGGCCAACCTCCGCGACACGGCCGGTGAATCCGCAGAGGCGACCCGTCATGCGGCGGCTGAGCTCGGGCAACCGCAGCTGATCCCGTTGGCGAATGACGCCTTCATCCAAGCGATGCACACGGCCGCGGTGGTCGCCGCGATCTTCACCTTGGCCGGAACGGTCGTCCTGATCCTTGCCTTCCGCAACCGTCGGGCGCCGGCCACCGGGGCGGCCGACGCCGAGTTGTCCTCAGTTCCAGGCTGACGGAGGCGGCGGCGGTACGGCGGCTGGGCGGTCCTCGCACCAAGTGGCGCCGTACCAGCCGCCGTCGTTGCCGGTCAGGAGTCGTACGTCGAACGTCGGGGGATTCTCGAAGTGGAAGGTGCCGCAGTTGTTGACGAAGGGTGCACCGACGTTGCGAGCATCGACGTTCTCGAACGAAGCGAAGCCGCCGACCCGGGCGTTCACCACGCTGGTCCCGGTGCCATCCACCTTGATGTTGCGTACGGCAACGTTATTGATGGCATAGGTGTCCTTGACTGGCCAGTCGACGACGAACATCAGCGCGTTGTACGTCGAATCCAGGAACGAACTGTCGGTGATCTGCAGGTCGGCCGACATCGTCGACTGCAAGGCGTACAACCAGATCGCGCCGAGCCCGATGTTCCAGTTCAGGTCCCTCGGGCCGCCGCGGACGGGTGGTGTTCCGGGCGAAGGTCAGCTTGCCTTCGAACGGTGTCGAGTTGAAGCGCGAACCGGCGTGCAGCGTGCTGCCCTCGCGGATCGGGTCGGCGACCAGGTTGTCGGTGACGGCGTTGTCGCGACCGCCGTAGATGGCGATGTTGTTCGCCAGCACGGGAGTCTGGACGGTGTTGTGGTCGTAGACGTTGTTGTGATTGGCCAGCCCGGCCGGGTTCGTCTCCGACCACATCGCCAGACCGTCGTCACCGCTGTTGCGGACGAAGTTGTTGGTGGCGCGGACGTTCGAGACACCGAGGTGCAGGTTCATCCCGTCGGCGATCGCGTCGGTGATGATGTTGTTGCGGATCAGCAGACCGTCCATCGGGCCGTCCAGCCAGATACCGACCTTGGTGCGATGCAGGTAGAGGTTCTCGATCGTCGAACCGCCGCCGATCGCACCGCCGACCCCGTTCACCTGGTCGGTGTCGATCCGCTCCCGTACGTCGCTCTCGATCGCGAAGTCGGCCAGGTGGACCTCCGTGCTCGCTCCGGCGTCGGCGTACTTACCGTAGAAGCCCGGTGCGCTGTGGATCGACTTGTCCGGCGCGGGTTCGGCGAGGGGCAGGACCTTGCCCTTGATGATCGTGTGCCAGTTGCCGGCACCGCGGACGGTGACCTTGTCGACCACGATGTGCCGGTTGACCTGGTAGGTGCCGGGCGGGATGAACACCGACCAGCCGAGCTTCTTCGCAGTCGCGATGGTGCGGTCGATGGCCGGTGCGGAGTCGCGCCGGCCGGTCGGGTCGGCACCGAACAGGCGGACGTCGAGGGATCGGGCGGGTTGCCGGATCGGCGCCTTCACGAGCTCGAAGTCGGCGACGTCGATGACAGTCCAGGCAGCATTCGTGTGCTTCGGTACGGCGAGCCTGACGCGATCGCCGGCGCGGTAGGTCCGGTCGAGTAGCACGCGCTGTTCGTCGTAGAAGTGGTTCGGCCGGAAGGGCTTGGCGACCGGATCGGGTTCCGGCTTCCACCAGCCTGGGATCGGGTCGACGTTCGGGTCGTTGGAGAACGGATACATCCCGTACAGCCAGGCGTATTCGGAGGTGAGAGTCAGTGTGCGCTTGTGCTTACCGTTGATCGTGAGATCGAGTGGCGCCTGAATTCCGCCGCCGGTCGGTGCGTCCGGAATGCTGTAGCGCAACGTCAGTGCGTTGGCCGCGTGCGTCAGCGTGAACTCGACGTACTGGCGTGGTTGCAGGCGGACGGCGGTCCGGCCGGACGCCTCGGCCGACAGGGTGTAGGCCTCGCGGCCCGGGCCGATCTGCTCGCCGGTGAAGAAGGCGTTCTCCGCCTCCTGCTCGACGAACGGAACCGTGGCACCGCGCCCGGCGACCAGCGCCGGATCAAGACCTGCGCGGGTGATCCGTGGTGCCGGCCGGGTGGCCGTCGCGGGAGCGGTGAGCGTGGCGCCGAGGACCGCCGTCGTCAGGGCGACGGCGAGGGCGCGCAGAACTGTTCGGGACATTGGCGGATCCCCTCCAGACGAACTGCCTGGAGGTTATGCAGTAGACCACCTCAGCGCAAGATCTCGACAGAATATAGAAAAATCACGCGCGATCAGTCGGGTTGGGGAGTGGGGCGGAGGGCTCGGAGCCAGAGTTCGGTTTGGGCGATGTGGGCGGACGCGGCGGTTGCGGCGGCGGCTGGGTCGCGGAGGGTGATGGCCGAGAGGATCGCGCGGTGACCGCGGTCGCTGGTCTGTTTGATCGCGTCGAAATCGTCGCCTGGTTCGAAGATCCGGTAGTGCCCACCGCGGCCGCGGATGACCGCGGTCAGCGCGGTCACGGTCGGGTTGGCGCCCGCCGTACAGATCGCGCCGTGGAACTCGGCGTCCAGCACCTGGATCTCGTGCGCATCGGTCGTGGCTTCCAGGCGGTCGAGGATCTCGCCGAGTCGGCCGGCAAGGTCCGGATCCTGGCGGGCGGCGGCTGATGCGGTTGCGTGCGCCTCCAGCACCCGCCGTACCTCGAGCAGCTCGAGCACTCCCTCGAGTGGAATCAGCTCCACCGACAACGAGAACCGGCTGATGATCTCGGCCGGATCCAGCGCCGAGACATACGTCCCCGACCCATGCCGCGACTCGATCACCCCCAGCGCCGCCAGCGACCGGACCGCCTCCCGCAACGAACTCCGCGACACCCCGAGCCGATCACACAACTCCGGCTCCGGCGGAAACTTCGCCCCCGGTCCCAGCGCCCCCGAAGCAATCATCTGCCGCAACCCGGTCAACGCCGTGTCGGTCGCCGCCATCGTCCACCTTCCCGTTCCACCATCACCAAGTCCTCAGACCATTCAAGCGCACAATTCCCCGATTGCCCTTGAAATGTGAGCTGTACCTGACAGTCATCAGATGTCAGTCGGAGGAGAGTGCGAGAGCAGAGTAGTGACAGACTGGGGGTTGATCGACGGGAGGACGACGTGGCGACTGCGCTCATCACGGGACCTACGGCTGGGATCGGCCGGGCTTTTGCGGACAAGCTGGCGCGGGAGGGGTATGACCTGGTGCTGGTGTCCCGGGACGAGGCTCGGTTGAAGGAGGTTGCGGGGGAGATCGGCCGGGAGTACGGCGTGGGGTGTGAGGTGCTGGCGGCTGATCTGACTGATCGCGCGGACCTGTTGCGGGTTGAGGAGCGGTTTCGGAGTGGGCCTGTCGAGGTGTTGGTGAACAACGCTGGGTTCGGGCAGAAGAAGGCGTTCTGGGCCAATCCGGTCGAGGCTGAAGAGAAGCAGCTGGATCTGTTGGTGCGGGTGGTGTTGCGGCTTACGCATGCTGCCGTGTTGCCGATGATCGAGAGGGGGTCGGGGGCTGTCATCAATGTGTCGTCGGTGGCTGGGTTCCTGCAGCGGGGGAGTTATAGCGCGCACAAGTCGTGGGTGACGAACTTCTCGGCGGGGTTGGCGATTGAGCTGCATGCCAAGGGGGTTGCGGTGATGGCGTTGTGCCCGGGGTTTGTGCACACGGAGTTCCATGAGCGGATGGGGATGGATAAGACGGTCGTGCCGTCGTTCATGTGGCTGGATGCGACTCGGTTGGTCGACGACGCGTGGAAGGACCTGATGCGCGGGAAGGCGATCTCGATCCCGAGTCGTCGGTACAAGCTCCTCACGGCCGCCGCGCGGTATACCCCGCGCACGCTGATCGCGCGGCTCTCCACGGTCGGTCTGGACGGGCGCCGCCGTACCTGAGCTGTCGTGATCAACTCGTGTCCCAACCGCAGGGATCCGGGCCGCGTCCAACCTGACACCTAAGGGGAAGGGTTGGAGCCATGAACACTCGGGGAATGCGTCGTGTCATCGCCGCGGCCGGGCTGGCCGTTGCCGGCGTCGGACTGGTGGCCTGCGGCAACCAAACACCGACCGGCGGTACGCCGTCGACCGGAGTCAGCACACCGGCACCCAGTACGCCGACGGCACCAGAGACCAGTACGGCGACGCCGAGCAACCCGCCGACGTCGGCCCCGACCACCGAGCCGACCAAGGCACCGACCACCGTGCCGACGAAGACGGTGCAGCCGACGCCGACCAAGCCGCCGGGTGTTCAGCGGCTCGCGAACTCCATGCTGCTGACCGGCAAAGAGGTTGCCAAGGCGGACCCGAAGCGTGGCTGGATTGCGACCAGCGCCGCCAGCCGGTCGATCTGCGGCAAGGCGGCCACCCAGGGGAACGGCGTACAGGGTCGGTTGACCCGCTCATTCACGACCGAGCTCGACGCGTCCGGCGGGCAGTGGCTGACCCGCTACCAGAGTCCGGCCGCGGCCAAGGCGGCGTACGAGCAGATCGTCGCGACGATCAAGTCGTGCAAGGCCTTCGTGCCCGGTGAGACGCACGCCCGGAAGCTCACCGAGAACCGCACGCTCGCGGTTGGTGACGCCACCGCGATCCTGCGCTGGTACGACTACCCGAAGCCGAACGACCCGGGCAGCGAGGACGGCGGCTTCCCGTACGCCGTCACCCGCAAGGGCACCGTGGTCTCGGTCCTCGCCTTCGGCGAGATGGGCAAGGGCGTTGCCCCGGCCCACTGGGAAGCGCTGGCCCGCGCAGCCGCCAGCAAACTCCCGTAATCACCGCAGCGGCTCGTCGGTCCCCTTGCCACCGGCCAGGGTGACCGCGGCCGCGATCGCCTTCGCGTCAAGAGGTGCGTCGGCCATGGCGTCGGCGGCATAACCGCTGCCGACGCCGAAGACCGTCGCGTTGAGGCCGCCGTCCACGATCGCCGGGCGGCCGGCGATCGTCGTGTTGGGCTTCTCGCTGGCGGCGGGCCGATGGATCCCTGCGCTGGTCAGCGACGAGACCACGGTCGGCTCCTCCGGATCCGCAGCCGCCACAGCCACCTCGTACTCGCTGTCCAACGCCCCGTACGGCACGCGGACCAGTACGACGTCGTCCTCCGGACCGAAGAGGCGCCGCGGAACGGTGAACGGGACCGTCAGGGGGACCGGCGTCTTCCGCCGATGGATGCTCTCGGCAACATGCCGGGCCCGCGCGGCCCGGCCGGCGGGGTCGGTGTAGACGGCCACCGTGCCCCAGCAATGGTCGGCATACTCCCAGGTGATCGTCGTCGCGCCCGAGTCCTCCCCGACGACGTAGACAGGACGACCCTCGATGGGCTCGAGCTGCAGGGCGGCCGACAGCGGCGCACTGCGCAGGCCGGGTGCGTAGAGCGTCGCGACCGCAGTCGCTTCGTTGGTGGGTCGTGCGGTGGAGGTGAGCGCGACCATGTGGAAGATCCGGCCGGTGATGTATTGGTACGGCTGGAATCCGCCCGCCGTACCGACGTCGAACTCGCGGCCCCAGATCTGCAGCGGCTGGAACCTGCCCGGCGGCGGTCCGGCGACCGGCGGTTCGCGGAAGGCGTTGAACAGCGGCCGGGCGCTGGAGGCCGCGGCGACGACACCGACGACACCCAAGGTGCCGAGGACCCGGCGGCGGCGGATGGTACGGCGGCCGTCGTGGATGGCGCGGTCGATGCTGATCGACTCGGTCGACTCGTCCGGGGCTTCGCGGAGCGCCTTCAGGAGACCGGCATAGTCCTCGTTCATGCGCGCTGCTCCTTTCGGTCGGTGGCGGCTAGGTGGGTGCCCAGTTGGCGGCGAAGCAGGGTCAGGCCCCTGGCGGTGTGACTCTTCACGGTGTTCTCCGGGCATCCGAGCGTGGCGGCGACCTCGCGGACGGACAGGTCATAGAGGAAACGCAGAACGAGTACGGCGCGCAGCTTCGGCGGAATGTTGTCGAGTGCGTCGGCGACCACGAGCCGGGTCTCCACCTCGCGACCGTGCGGTGCGGGGCGTTCGATCGGATCGTCGACAAGCTTCACCTGCGACCAGCGCAACCGGCGTTCGTTGAGGAAGGTGCGGACGACGATGGTCCGCACATACGCGTCCAGGTTCTCGGCGGACTGCGCCTTGTGCCAGTGCACGTAGAGCTTGGTGATCGCCTGCTGTACGACGTCGTCTGCGCGGTCGCTGTCCTTGCACAACGACCCCGCGAGCCGGCGCAACTCAGGCAGACGCGCGGTCACGTAGTCCACATACTGCTGCTCGTCATGCGCACGCACACTCACACCTCCTCTCGTCTGATCATGATGAGCCCTCGACCGGCCACACCCACATGCCGCCGACCAGCGAACCCGGGCCGAGCAGCCCGTCCAGGCAACTCCGCATCCGCTCGTTCCCCGGCTGTACGACGATGACGTCCGCCCGCCAGTACCGCAGATCCGCCTCGAGCTGAGCGGGGGCGATCGCACATTCGCCCCCGTCCTGGACCTGCCAGAACATGGTTGACGTGGGGCGGGGTTGCGCGCCGTACCCGCCTTTGCCGGTCGGTCCATGGGGTCCGACGAAGTAGCCGTCCGGGATGGTGAACCCGAAGTCGGCTGCCCGTTGCCATTGAAGCGGTGCACCGTTGGCACCGTTCGCCGGCGGCGCCGGTACGACGGAATGCCCCGGCCGCACGTAGTCCCGCCAGAGCCCGTCGGCGAAGAAGGCTGGTGTGGGACCGCGTTCGATTGCCATCAACGGGACCGGGACGATCGGCAGCAGCGCGGCCGCGACGACGACATATCCAATCCGCTTGAACCGATCGATGCCGATGGCAAGTAGTGCGCCGATGATCGGGATGCAGACCATCGCGATCCGCGACTCGACCACCGAGTCGTAAAGCGGCAGGAATCGGATGACAGCCCACGGACCCGGCACCTCTACACCGAACACCTCCATCGACCGCCCGGTCGACAACCACGCGAGGATCAACGCGGTGATACCGAGGATCCGCACCTTCGGTTGTTTGCGCAGGGCAATGACCAACCCGAGCACGACCACCAGCAACGGCCAGCCGAAGAACGCGTTCTCCTCGGTCGGATTGACCGACAGTGCCTGAGCCGTGTCCGGATCGCCGGCCAGAGCCCACGAGTTGAACCCGGTGAACGCGGCCAACGGATTGCCCTGGTCCCCGTGCCCCAGCTTGTGATAACTCTGCGGACCGAAGAACTGCCAGGCCAGCGGCAGCGCCACGATCGCCAGCGCGACAACCCCGGCACCGATGATCGTGCCGGCGTGCCGGCGGACGAAAGTGGACGACTCCAGCGGTCGGACGATCGCGTGCACGACACCGAAGACGAGCAGCCCGGTTGCCGCCAGCAACAGAACTTCCTCACCCAGGAAGATCTGGTACGCGATCAGCAGTCCGACCACGACCGCCGTACGACGGCCGGGTGGTCGCGGCAGCAGGAGTAGCGGGATCACCGCGAGGACGACGAAGTTCGGATGCGCGTTCGCGTGCGAGATCATCGCCGGTGCGAAACCAGAGAACAGACCGCCGATCGCAGCCGCCGGGACCGAGGCGAGTCGCCGGGAGAACATCCAGAACCACGCGAACGCCGTACCGGCCAGGCCGAGGGTGAGGATCAGGGCCCAGGTGACGCCGGAGCCGAGCCAGACCGTGACCGGGATGAGCGGGATGCTCAGGCCGAACATGGCCGTGTTCGCCATCAGGTTCACGCCGAGTGGATAGTTCATCAGCGTGCTGAACAAGGGGTTCTGGCCGTTCAGGACCTGGTGTGCGGTGACGTCGAAGAACCACTGCCACTGGTTCTGATCCTGCCCGCTGTCCCACAAATAGCGGCCGTTCGGATCGGCCCAGATGCCGTGCAGCAAGACGATCGCGGCACAGAGGTAGCCGAGGGCAACCAAGAGCGCGATCCACCGACCACCCGTGCGTTGACGGGTCGGCGCGGGCCGCAGTTCGACCACGGTCACGGCGCACCCAGCAAGGAGGGCTGGATCAGTTGGTGCAGCGGCGGCAGCGCGTGGTGATAGCGCCGGATCCGCGCGAGCTCGGCCAGACCGGACAAGTAGCCGGACGGCCGCAACTTCGAGCCGTCGCGATCGAACCACCGCACCGGAACCTCGGCGACCTCGAGACCGAGCCGATGAAACAGGTGCAGAACCTCCGCATCCGAACACCACCCGTCGATCCGCGCCAGCTGGAACACGAGCCGCGCCCGCGGACCGTCGTACAGCTTGAAGCCACACTGGGTGTCCTGGATACCCGGTACGGCGAACGCCTGGATCAGCGCGTTGCCGATCCGGCCGCAGGTCTCGCGGAACGCGCTCTGCCGGACCTCGAGCTCGGATTCCGGCAGGGCGCGGGAGCCGATCGCCGCACTCGCACCGCGGTCGAGCGCAGCCTGCAGAACGTGCAGTTGCTCGATCGGGGTCGCGTTGTCGGCGTCGCACATCAGTACGCGCGCACCGTGGGAAGCGAGGATGCCGACTCGGACGGCGTGGCCCTTGCCGCGATTGACCGGCCAGCGAATCAGCTGGACGCGGTCGTCCCCGGCGGCGTGGACAGACCGCGCAGTGGCATCGGCGGAACCGTCATCGACGACCAGGACCTCCCAGTCCTCGCAGGTCGCCGCCAGGTAGGCGGTCACGGCCTTCAAGGTCTGGGGAAGGCGCTGTTCCTCGTTGTAAGCGGGAATCACCACGCTGAGCTGAACTGTCACACCCCGCAGACACCGACGGCGTCACGGATGGTTGAGTGACCTGAGTCACAGCTTGTCAGCGACCTCAGTCAGTACGGCGAGAGTCGCGGTGATCAGCGGGTGGTCGGCTCGACTCCGCCGGACGGCCGCGTAGACCCGTCGTACCGGGGCCGGGTCGGGCAGCGGACGGATGACCGCGAGGGTCGGTGTGGGGACCGCGAGCCGGGGGACCAGCGAGACGCCGGCGCCGGCCGCGACCAGCGCGGCGACGGCACGAAAATCGTCGGATTCGTGCGCGATCTTCGGCTGGAAGCCGGCCTGTTCACAAGCCAGCAGTACGACGTCGCGGATCGGATTACCCGGCGCGGTCATCACCCAGTCGTCGCCGGCGAGCATCGCGAGATCGACCGTCTCGTGGCCGGCGGCCGGGTGGGTCGGCGGTACGACGGCGACGAAAGGCTCGGCGTACAAGGGGATTCGGGTCAGCCGCTGATCGTCGGGCCGAGGTGAACCGCGGTGCTCGACGGCGATTGCGAGGTCGGCGTCGCCGTCGAGGAGTTGGGTGATGCCTTGGTGGCCTTCGGCATCGCGTACGACGAGGGTGAGGCTGGGGTTGGTGTCGCGTAGCCGCGCCAGGGTCGGCGCGACCAGGAGACTGATCGCGGTCGCGAAGGCGGTGATCCGGACCTCGCCGGTCGAACCGTCGGCGAACAACCGCAGCGCGTCCTCCGCCCGCTCGACCTCGCCGAGGATCGTATCGGCGTGGCTCAGGAGCAGCCGGCCGGCTGAAGTGATCGCGACCCGGCGGCCGCGGCGCTCGAGCAGTTCCTGGCCGACCTCGGATTCGAGGGCGGCCAGCTGCTGCGAGACGGCCGAGGGGGTCAGGTGCAGCACCTCGGCGGCCGCGGTCACGGTGCCGTGATCAGCAAGCGCGCGCAGGACCCGCAACCGTCGTACCTCGATCACGGACCTCAGCTTGGCACACGTCGTCCGGAGGAAGGTCGAACAGCCTGCGGATGACGCGCATCACCGAGCGGTTGCGGCGCGGGCGGTGCGGCCGGACGGGGGCGTGCGGCTCGGCGGAGTGGGTGTCTTCGTGGATGGCTTTGATGACGGAAAACGGGATGTAGCTCATGTCTTCGACGGTAAGAACTGAGCATTGATACGTCCAATGAAAGTTCTTCGCTCAGTTGATGTTTATGGTGCATGATCTAGGTTATGGAGCTACGGCAGTTGCGGTCGTTCGTGGTGGTGGCCGAGGAGCTGAACGTCGGGCGCGCGGCGGTGCGGCTGCATCTCACCCAGCCCTCGCTGAGCCGGCAGATCGCGGCGCTCGAGCGGGATCTCGGGGTGGAGCTGTTCGCGCGGGTGCGGAAGCGATTCGTGCTGACCGCGGCCGGGGCGACGTTCCTGGCGGAGGCGCAGGACCTGCTGCGGCGGTCGGACGAGGCGGTCCGCGCGGCGCAGCGGACGCAGCGTGGTGAGCTCGGGACATTGCGGCTGTGGTTCGTGCAGTCGGCGACGTTCGAGGCTTTGCCGCGATTGCTCGGCGCGTTCCGGGCGGCGTACCCGGAAGTTGTTCTCGAGCTGGAGTCGGTGACGACGTTGAGGCAGACGGAGGCGTTGCGCGACGGGCGGATCGACGTGGGGCTGATGCGCCCGAACGCGCCGGCCGTCGGGGCGCCGTCGACGCGGATCGCTGTTGTTCGCTTGGCACCCGATCTGGAGTCGCGGGTGGTGTCGTCGGATCCGGTGGTCGTGGTGCTGCCTGCGGGGCACCGGCTGGCTCGGCGGAAGCGGCTGCGGCTGGCTGAGCTGGCCGAGGAGCCGTTCGTGTTCTACAGCCGGCCGAGTGGGCCGGTCGTCCACGACACGCTGCTCGGGTTCTGCCGGGCGGTCGGGTTCACGCCAAGGATCGAGCAGGTGGCGGCCGACGTACAGACGATTGTTTCGTTGGTCGCGGCCGGGCTGGGCGTCTCGCTGCTGATCGGGCCGACGCCGCCGTCGAACCCGGAGGCGGTCGTGTACCGCGAGTTGTCCGACGACCTACCACCGTGGCAACTGTCCGTCGCCTGGTCGCCGGACAACCGGTCCCCGGTTCTTGCGCGGTTCTTGGAGCTGATTTAGCCGAGGGTGTCGGGGTCGCCGCCGGTGCGGACGCCGGTCTCGAGATCGGCGATCGCGGCCATGTCGTCGTTGTCGAGCTGGAAGTCGAACACCGCGATGTTCTCCTGGATCCGGAGAGGCGTCTTCGACTTCGGGATCACCACGTTGCCCAGCTGCAGGTGCCAGCGGATCATCACCTGAGCCGGCGACTTGCCGTGCTTGTCGCCGAGCGCCTTCAGCGTGGTGTCGCCGAGCAGCTCACCGGACGCGAGCGGGCTCCAGGCCTGGGTGATGATGTCGTTCTCCGCGTTGAACGCGCGCAGCTCGTCCTGCGGGAGCGCCGGGTGCAGCTCGATCTGGTTCACCGCCGGCCGGATCGTGGTCTCGTCGAAGATCCGTCGCAGGGCGGGCTCGTGGAAGTTCGATACGCCGATCGCGCGGATGCGCTTGTCGGCGTACAACTGCTCGAACGCCTTCCAGGTGTCGACGTACTTGTCCTTCTTGAGGCACTGCCAGTGGATGAGGTACAGGTCGACGTACTCGAGGCCGAGCCGTTCCAGGCTGGCGTCGAAGGCGGCCAGGGTGGAGTCGTACCCCTGGTCGTCGTTCTGCAGCTTCGTGGTGATGAACAGGTCGTCGCGCGGGATGCCGCTGGCCGCGATCGCGCGGCCGACACCGGGCTCGTTGTTGTACGCCGCGGCGGTGTCGATGTGGCGGTAACCCGCCTCGAAGGCCGCGCTGACCACGTCGGCCGCGATCGCGTCCTCGACCTGCCAGACCCCCAGGCCCAGCTGCGGGATCTCGACGCCGTTGTCCAGAGTGATGGAGGGGACTGTGTTCATCCATCCATTTCACCGGGCCGACGGGTTCTGGCCCAGTCATCTGATGTGTGACAACAACCTCATCAACTGCCCGTAACCACCTCGTAGGTCTTCGCATCGGGCTCCAGGAACCCCAGCAACGCCGTCCCCTCCCGCTCCAGCTCGACCCGATCCCGCTTCAGCAACCGCCCGAACGGAGTCAGCGTGAGAGTCGCCACACCACGCTTCTTCTCCGCCGTCCACAGGCCCCCGACCAGCCCGTCCACCGTGTACGTCGCCTTCACCCGCAGGTTCTTCGTGAACACCGCCGGCCGATGCGCGTCGGCGATGATCCGCTCCCGCTTCGCGTGCGCCAGCAGGAGATTGTCGAACTCCGGCAGGAACCGGACCGGAACCACGGTGTCCGGATCAGGGCGCGGGGCGTCCGGTACGTCGTACAAGGTCTTGCCGTTGTCGTCGGTGAAGACTTCGAGATCGAGGCTGTCGAACACCGGCTTGGCTTTTGATAGGCCGGACCATGTCTGGAAGTCGGCCGGTGTCGCGGGGCCGAATGCCTGCAGGTACCGGACGACGAGCTCGCCCTGCTCTTCCTTGCGGTGCAGTTTCTTCCCGAGCCAGGCCTCGGCCGGCGTGAACCGCGCATTGGCCGGCCACCCCCACCGGACGCCGGTCGGGTACACCACCAGCGGCACCATCATCCGCGTACAGAACCCCAGCGCCCGCTCATTCACCGCGGGAAACTCCGCCTGCAAGGCATCCCGCACCTCGGTGAACGTCAACGGCTCCTTCTTCAGAATCCGCTCCGCCGCCGCCACCACCGCGACCGGATCCATCCCCTCCGCCCGCTCCTTCAACATCCGCAACCCCGCCTCCAACACCGGAGCCACAGTCCCCCGAAACCGCAGATAGTCGGCAGCAGTCACCAAGTGCAAAGTCCCCCGAAACAAGGTCCCCCGCACAACCTCCCGATCGGCAACCGCCCGATCGAGATCCCCCTCCACAAACCCGTCCACCCGAGACCACAACCCGACGTACGGATGCTTGGCCTCCTGCCCCTGCATCCCCACCAACCGCCCCACAGCCTCAACCACCGGCACCTCAGCCCGCCCCACCAACATCTGCCGCGCCAAGGTCGCCCGCCCAACCGCCCGCCCACTCAAAACCACCATCCCCGCATAGTCCCCCACCCCACCGACAAAGCAATGGATCTGCCGACGGACAGGACGTATATCCCGTCCCGCCGCTCAACCCGCGAACGCCGAGCGTGACGGCGACGCCCAGCAGACGTATACGTCCTGTCGGTAGGAGGATGCGGCCGCAGGATGAGCGAGCTGCGAGCCGGAGACGGCGCGCTAGAAACGGTCGTCGCGGTCCAGCAGCTCGAGGGTGCTGGTGTCGGCCTGGAGGAGGAGCCGCGGGACTACCTTGCGGTAGGGGATCCGGGCGGGCTGGACGAGTCCCTCCGCACGGGCTCGTTCGCGGTCGGATCCTGGTACGCCGTTGCCGGAGACGTGGAGAGTGACGGCTTCGTGGACGAGTGCTTGTTGGGACTTGCCTGTGCGCTCGGACGCGGCCCGCAGAGCCGCTGCCAGTTCCGCACCCAATTCCAGGTTCATGGAATCAATGGTGTCGGACTGGAGCGGATCTGTGCCACTCAGTAACTGGCTTGGAGGGGTGGTTTGGGCCGGCGGTTGAGCGTGGGGAACGTGCGGTGCGGGTGGTTGGTGAGTGTTGGCGGTCCGCTAGGCGGCGGCGTCGCGGGCTTCCACGAAGGCGGTGATGGCTTTTTCTACGTCTTCGGTGGAGTGGGCGGCTGACAACTGGACTCGGATTCTGGCCTTGCCGTGGGGGACGACCGGGTAGGAGAAGGCGATGACGTAGATGCCCAGGGCCAGGAGTTTTTCGGCTAGTACGGCGGCTTGGGCGGCGTCGCCGATCATGACCGGGGTGATGGGGTGGGTGCCGGGGAGGATGTCGAAGCCGGCTTCGGTCATTTTGGCGCGGAAGAGGGCGGTGTTGGCGTTGAGTTGGTCGCGGAGGGCGGTGGAGGTGGCGATCAGTTCGAGGGCCTTGAGGGAGGCTGCGGTGACTGAGGGGGCCAGGGAGTTGGAGAAGAGGTAAGGGCGGGAGCGTTGGCGGAGGAGTTCGACGATTTCGCGGCGGGCGGAGACGTAGCCGCCGGAGGCGCCGCCTAGGGCTTTGCCGAGGGTGCCGGTGACGATGTCTACGCGGTCCTTGACGCCGAACAGGGACGGCGTGCCGGCGCCGTCGGGGCCGACGAAACCTACGGCGTGGGAGTCGTCGACCATGACGAGGGCGTCGTAGCGCTCGGCCAGGTCGCAGATCTCGTCGAGGGGGGCCAGGTAGCCGTCCATGGAGAACACGCCGTCGGTGGCGATCAGGCGGTAGCGGGCGTCGGCGGCGTCCTTGAGCTGGGCCTCGAGGTCGGCCATGTCGCGGTTCTTGTAGCGGTAGCGCTTGGCCTTGGACAGGCGGATGCCGTCGATGATGCTGGCGTGGTTGAGCTCGTCGGAGATGATCGCGTCCTCGGCTCCGAGCAGGGTCTCGAAGAGGCCGCCGTTCGCGTCGAAGCAGGAGCTGTAGAGGATCGTGTCCTCGGTGCCGAGGAAGTTGCTCAGGGCACCTTCCAGGTCCTTGTGGATCTGCTGCGTACCGCAGATGAAGCGCACCGAGGAGAGGCCGAAGCCCCACCGATCAAGGGCGTCCTTGGCCGCCGCGACGACCTCCGGGTGGTCGGACAGCCCGAGGTAGTTGTTGGCGCAGAAGTTCAGTACCTCGTTGCCGCTGGCAACCGAAATCAGGGACTGCTGCGGTGAGGTGATCACCCGCTCGGACTTGTACAGCCCGGCCTCCCGGATCTCACCGATCGTGGTCTTGAGATCGTCCCGCATCTGCCCGAACATCAGTGCTTCTCCTCCAGCGTCTCGCTCGTCCAGTCCATGATCACCTTGCCGCACTGACCCGCCCGCGCGACATCGAAGGCCTGCTCGAAGTCGCCGTACCCGAACCGGTGGGTGATCACCGGGGTCAGGTCCAGGCCGCGTTCGAGCATCACCGACATCGAGTACCAGGTCTCGAACATCTCCCGGCCGTAGATGCCCTTGATGGTCAGCATGTTCAGTACGACGGTGCTCCAGTCGATCGCGATCTCGTCGGCCGGCAGGCCGAGCATCGCGATCTTGCCGCCGTGGTTCATGTTCGCGAGCATGTCGCGCAGCGCGGCGGGCTGCCCGGACATCTCCATCCCGACGTCGAACCCTTCGCGCATCCCGAGACTCGACTGCGCCTCGGCGATCGTCTCCGAGCCGATGTTGACCGCGCGGGTGACGCCGATCTTCCGGGCGAGATCGAGCCGGTACTCCGAAAGGTCCGTGATCACCACGTTCCGCGCGCCGGCGTGCAGTGCGACGGCCGCGGCCATCACGCCGATCGGCCCGGCGCCGGTGATCAGCACGTCCTCGCCGACCAGCGGGAACGACAAAGCAGTGTGTACGGCGTTCCCGAACGGATCGAAGACCGCGGCGACGTCGAGGTCGACCGGGTCCTTGTGAACCCACGCGTTGCCGGCGGGCAGTGCGACGTACTCGGCGAAGGCCCCCGCAACGTGGACGCCAAGACCGCGCGTCTTGATGCAGAGGTGGCGGCGGCCGGCGCGGCAGTTGCGGCAGCGGCCGCAGACCAGGTGACCCTCGCCGCTGACCAGGTCACCGACCGCGACATCGCGGACCCCGACCCCGATCTCGACGACCTCGCCGACGAACTCGTGCCCGGTCACCATCGGTACCGGCACGTTCTTCTGGGCCCACGAGTCCCAGCTCTGGATGTGCAGGTCGGTGCCGCACAACCCCGTCCGCAGCACCTTGATCAGGACCTCGTCGGCCTCGATCTTGGGCTCCGGAACATCCTGCAACCACAGACCGGGCTTCGCCTCGGCCTTCACCAGCGCCTTCACCGCAGTACCTCCGTCATCGGGACGAAAACATCGTCGTCCCGGGCAACCACCCGCGTCCATCGACACGTCGTACACAGCCTTTGCAGTTGAACTGCATACTTGTCGGCATGCGGGGCGTGATCAGAGGGCTGGGGATTGTCCTGCTCGTGGCGGGTGTGGGCCTGCTCGGCTGGGTCGGGTGGCAGTACTTCGGGACCGGGATCACCTCGAACCAGCAGATGGGTGAGGCGGAGAACTCGCTGCGTGAGCAGTGGAAGAAGCCCGCGCCGACCAAACCGGCCGAGGGCGATCCCGTCGTACTGATCCGGATCCCGAAGTTCGGCGAGAAATGGGAGAAGCCGGTCATCGAGGGGGTCGGCAAGGGTGAGCTCGCGCGCGGGATCGGGCACTACCCGCAGACGCAGCTGCCCGGTCAGCCGGGGAATTTCGCGATCGCCGGGCACCGGGTCACCCACGGTTCGCCGTTCCGCAAGCTGCTTGAGCTGCGCAAGGGCGACCAGGTGATCGTCGAGACCGGCGACGCGATCTACACCTACGAGCTGGACGGTTCGCCGCGCGATCTGACCGTGAAGCCGGCCGACAACTGGGTGCTCGAACCGGTCCCGGGCAAGCCGCAGGAGACCGCGACCAAGTCGATCATCACCCTGACCACCTGTCAGGACCTGTTCCACTCGCCCGACCGCTCGGTTGCCTTCGGCCAGTTGGTCCACGTCAGCAAGAAGAGCTGACGCTGTTCTAAGCTCAAGCCTCATGAGCTACGACCGGGACGCATTGCTGGAGCAGGTCAAGACCAAGGCTGTCGTGCACGGCAAGGTGACGCTGGCGTCGGGCAAGGAAGCCGACTATTACGTCGACCTGCGCCGGATCACGCTGGATGCGGCCGCGGCGCCGTTGATCGGCCCGGCGATGCTCGAGCTGACCAAGGACATCGAGTACGACGCGGTCGGCGGGCTCACGCTCGGTGCGGACCCGGTCGCCATGTCGATGCTGCATGCGGCGGCTCAGCAGGGCCGGACGCTGGATGCATTCGTGGTGCGCAAGGCCGAGAAGACGCACGGTCTGCAGCGCCGGATCGAGGGCCCGGACGTCAAGGGTCGTCGGGTGCTTGCGGTCGAGGACACGTCCACCACTGGTGGTTCGGTGCTGACCGCGGTCGAGGCGCTGCGCGAGGCCGGGGCCGAGGTGGTCGCGGTGGCGGTCATCGTGGACAGGGCGACCGGTGCCAAGGAGAAGGTGGAGTCGGAGGGCCTGGAGTACCTGGCCGTGTTCGGTCTCGACGACCTGGGGCTGTAAATGAACGTCGGACCTGTACTGCTGGTCGTTCTCTGCGTTCTCATCGCCGGCGGGATCATCTGGTTCAGCCTGTACCAGGCGAAGAAACGCCGGGAGCTGTTCGCCGGATTCGCAGCTCAGTACGGCTGGTCGTATGCGCCGTACAACAACGCCTTGGCCCACAACTGGCAGGGGACGCCGTTCCGGACCGGTGACAACTGGTCGGTGAAGAACGTCCTGACCGGGCTGTTCAACGGGCACCAGATGGTTGCCTTCGACTACAGCTATCAGACCCACAGCTCGAATGGGAAAGGCCAGCGCCGAACCACCACTCACAAGTTCGGCGTGGTCGTCCTGCAGTTGCCGGGTGCGCTGCCGCATCTGGAGGTCACCCACGAGGGGATCTTCGGGGGAGCGGTCGCGAACGCGCTCGGCTTCCGCGACCTGCAGTTCGAGAGCGACCAGTTCAACCGGGCGTTCCGGGTGAAGGCGGCCGACGAGCGGTTCGGCCACGCGGTCGTGACGCCGCGGATGATGGAGCTGCTGCTGGCCCGCGGCGAGATCGGCTGGCGGATCGAGGGCAACTCGCTGGTCGGCTGGGACGGCGGACCGCACGACCCGACCGAGGTTCTGCGCCGCCTGCAGCTGCTCGAGCAGGTAGCCGGGCAGGTTCCGCCGTACGTGTGGCGCGACTACGCCGGAGTAGAACCGCGATAGGCATAGAGTCTTGGCCAGCATCGCCAACACTCGGGAGCAAGGCAATGACGTTTGTCATCATCGCGATCGTGGTGATCGTCCTGATTCTGGGCATCGCCCTGATCGCGTCGTACAACCGGTTCGTGAAGCAGCGGAACCTGATCCAGGAATCCTGGCGGCAGATCGATGTCGAGCTGCACCGCCGGTACGACCTGATCCCCAACCTGGTCGAGACCGTCCGGGCGTACGCCGCGCACGAGCGGCACGTGTTCGAGGAGGTCGCCCGGCTGCGCTCGCAGGCGGTCAACGTCCAGGGCGCGAGCCCGGAGCAGCGGGCCGCCGCCGAGGGCGAGCTGTCCGGCGCGCTGCGGCAGATGATGATCTCGGTCGAGGCCTACCCGCAGTTGCAGTCGAACCAGAACTTCCTCGGTCTGCAGCGCGAGCTGACCGACACCGAGGACCGGATCGCGGCCGGTCGCCGGTTCTACAACGCGAACGTCGGCGACTACAACACCCGGGTCGAGTCCGTCCCGTCGAATATCGTCGCGGGCGCGTTCAAGTTCGTGAAGGCCGGCTACTTCGAGGTGAAGGACGAGGCGGTCCGCGCGGTCCCGCAGGTTTCGTTCGGGACGATCGGCTCGGTGGCCGGTGAGCAGGCGCCGCCGCAGATGCAGCCGGGCGTGCAGTCCTCGGGCCAGATCCACCCGCAGATGCCGGGTGACCAAGGTGGCTACCAGCAGCAGTATCCGCCGCAGCAGCAGGTGCCCGGGCAGCCGCCGTACGGCGCTCCTCAGGGACCGCCGGTGGGCGGCCCGCCTGCGGGTTCCCCCAGCCCGCAGGACGGACAGCCACCCTTCACCGGCGGCCACTGACGGAGTGCCTGGCGGACACTCCTAGGCACCGGGTCCCCGTGATTCGGGACCCCCGATCCCGAACTCCACGCCGGTGCTGGGATCGGGGCGCGGCGGCGGTCGGTCGCCGTGCCCCAGTCCCTGCCTCCCCCCGGTACCTGTGTCAACAGTGCCCGAGTGAGATACATCCGGCGTACATCGGGCTTCCCGCGCGGTACGGCGGGATGCCACGATGGGGCGGTTCGAGAGTGGAGAGGTAGGCGCGTGGACAGTCCGAGGTACGGGATCCTTGGATCTCTGCGCCTCAATGACGTCCAGGGGCAGCCGCTCAAGGCCGCGAAACCGCGGCAGCTGCTGGCCACCCTGCTCCTCCACCCGAACCGTTTCGTCTCCACCGACCTGATCGCGGACGCACTCTGGGAGAGCACTCCACCACGCTCCGCGACGGCGAACATCCGCACCTACGTCCGCGCGCTGCGGAGTGTGCTGGAGGACGCCGGGCTGCCGGCCTCGATCGACACGTCGGCGGCCGGCTACAGCATCGAGGTCGGCGTCGACGAGCTCGATGCGAGCCTGTTCGAATCGCTCCTCGCCGAGGGCGGTCACCTGAAGGACGCCGGTGACGGTCGTCAGGCCATGCAGGTGCTGTCCCGGGCCTACGCGCTCTGGCGCGGCCGCCCGCTGGAGGACCTGATCATCCCGGCCGCCTGGGAGGGCTCGCTCAACCGGCTCGAGGCCCAGCACCGCGGGCTCGTCGACAGCCTGCTCGACCTGCGACTCCAGTACGGCGATGCCAGCGGCGCCGCCGTACTGCTCAGTGCCCGGCTCACCGACGACCCGTACGACGAACAGCTGTGGCGGCGACTCGTGGATGCGCTCCTCGCGGCAGGCCGGGTCGGGGAGGCGCGAGCGGCGTACGGGAAGGCTGTTCAGACGCTCGCCGACGAGCTGGATATCAAGCCCGGCCCCGAGCTCGAGGCGGCCGGAGCGCGCGCCGAGAACGGCCGCTCCGCCAACTGGCCGAACCCTGGGATCCCGGCGGTGATGAGTACGCCGGAGCGTGCCGAGGCACCGCCAGGCCCGATGGCGGCTCCGGAGCTCACGGATCCGCTGCGCCCACCGAGCCAGCTACCGCTCGACCTGCCCGACTTCAGCGGTCGCGAGGACCACCTGGACCAGCTCCGCGACCTGGTCTGCGGTCGCGACCCGGTCCGGCCGCCGATCGCAGTCGTCTCGGGTGCGCCGGGGACGGGCAAGACGTCGCTGGCGGTTCGACTGGGCCACATGGTCCGGGACTCCTTCCCGGACGGACAGATCTACCTCGACATGCATGGCGCGACGCAGCCACGTGATCCGGCGGCTGCGCTGACCGATCTGCTGCTCAGCCTCAACCTGCCCGACTACGCGATCCCCACCGACCCGGAGCGCCGTTCGGCGATGCTGCGGTCCGAGCTGGCCAGCCGCCGGGTGCTGATCATCCTCGACGATGTCGCCACCGCCGGTCAGGTCACGCCGTTGATGCCGGGTACCGGGGCGTCCGCCGTGGTCGTGACGAGCCGCAACCGGCTGGCGGACCTGGCCGGCGCGGACAGCCTGCCCCTGGACACCTTCGATGACGGCGAGGCGGTTGCGCTACTGGAGTCCGTGGCTGGTCCAGGACGAGTCGACCGGACGACCTCCGCCGCCGAAGAGATTCTCGCGGCCTGCGGGAACCTGCCGCTCGCGATCCGGATCGTCGGCAGCCGCTTGGCCCAGCGCCCTGACCTGAGCCCGGGTGAGCTCGCCCGGCGACTGCGGGACGAGAGCTCGCGGCTGGACGAGCTGAGTATCGGTGAGCTCGCCGTCCGGACCAGCGCCGACCTGAGCTACGACTCGCTGAGCCCGGAGGAGGCCCGGCTGTACCGGCTGATCGGTCACTTCGCGGTCGGTGTCTTCTCCGCGCGAGCCCTGGAGGCGATCGCGTCACCAGCCTCGGTGCGCCGCAGCCTGGACCGGCTGATCGAGGTCAACCTGGTTCGGATCAGCTCGGTCGACCACCGCGGTACGGCGCGCTACCGGATGCACGACCTGTTGCGGCTGCACGCGATCGGGGTCGGCGACGAGGGCCAGCAGGCCGATGCGGTCAAGGACGTTGCGACGGTCGTCGACGCGATCCTGAACAAGATCCGGCGGGCGAACAACGCGCTCGCGGTCGAGTACTTCGGCGTACTGGAGCACACCGGTCCGTTGACGTCACCGGATCCGGCGCCGTTCACCGAGACCGATGCGATCGCGTGGTTCGACAGCGAGCGCAGTACTTTCGTGCCCGCGATCCGGGCCGCGGCCCAGAACGGGCTGCACGAGTATGCGTGGCGGATCGCGGCGGCCTGGGGCCCGTACCTCGACATGCGGGCCGGGTTCGACGACTGGGGTGAGTCGCACCGGCAGGGACTGCAGAGCGCGATCGAGTCCGGCGACCGCTGGGGTGAGGCGATCATGCATCGCAACCTCGGTCAGCTGGGGATCTACCAGGACGACTGGGACACGGCCGCGCATCACCTCGATCAGGCGGCGACGATCTTCGCGGAGGTCGGGGATCGGTTCGGCGACGGGATCAGCGCGGTCGGCCTCGGTACCTGGCTGCGCGAACGCGGCCGGCCTGACGAAAGCCTTGCGCAGTACGAAAAGGCGATCGAGGCCTTCATGGAGGTCGGCAACGCGAACGGCGAAGCGGTCGCACGGACCGCGGCGTCGTCGATCTGGCTGGCCCGCGACGACACCGTCACGGCTGGGCGCTACCTGGCCGAGTCATTCCTGCTCGGCGTGCGGCTGGCCGATGCGCACCGCGTTGCCAAGGTACGGCGGCGGATCGCGGAGCTGCGGATCCACCAGGGCCGTCACTACCAGGCGGTCCGGCAGTTGCGGCACTCGCTGAACACCTTCACCAGCCTGGGCGACGACCACTGTGCGGCCTGGGCGCGGGCCGATCTCGGGCATGCGCTGATGAAGTGCGGTGAACTGGCCGCCGCCCGCAAGATGCTGCTGGACTCGATGGAGATCGGTCGCCGGTTGGGCGATCGCAGTGTCGAGGGCCAGGCCGCGCAACACCTCGGCCGGCTCTACCTCCAGACCGGCAACCTGGACTGGGCCCGCCGGACGTTCGACCGGGCCGCACGGGTCTGGCAGCAGGCCGGCCACGACGCTCGCGCCACCGCCTGTCGCCGCGAGCTGGCCGCGTTCGAAAACGACGCTGCCGCGGGCTGATCGCCGTACAGCGGTGCAATGTACGGCGGCTGTATCGGCGCGCGCGAGTATTTGTCATGCCACGGCAACACGGGCCGGCGGTTACACGGGGATCGGGGGATGCCTATGGCCAGGGTGCTCCGCACCGATCGGATCTTGGCGCTTTCGACGCCCAGGCACGCACCTCGCGTCACTGGCGAAACGCCCGAGATGCTCCGCATCGAGGACGTTCCTACAGCACCCCGAGGCACGCACCTGAACGCCGAAATCACTCAAGCTCCGACCGATGCGGAGCACCAGGGGGATGTTGTTGTGGAGCGCCGGATTCCCGGCCGGGTGACGAACCCGCGGGACACCGAGGCGGCGTTGAACTGGCAGTTGGAACGACTGGGCTCGACGGCCTGGCAGGACTGGCCGTTGAAGTTCCAGCGAATGGCTTTCGGTTACGCGCAGGACAGCGGCTGGCAGGACGCGGCCGACGCGGTGAAGTGGCTCGACCACCACGCCCTTCTGCACGAAGGGACGGCGCCACGGGGGGCGCTGGTCTGGTACCAGGCGGCAGACCGGATCCGAGTGGCTTGTGCACTCGGCTCCGGTCAGGTGGTCGGCCCGCTGATCGACGGTCCGGTCGCCATCGCCGTGCTCAGTGAGGTGAGCACGGACTGGATCTGGTCCGACCCGGTCTTCCCGTTCGGGCAGTAATCAGTCCTGGTGGGCGGCGTGCTTCGGAGCCACGTGCTTCGCCTCGCCGTCGCCCGCCTTCTTCTTGCGGCGGCGGGCCAGGTAGACCTCGACGAACATCGGGATCAGCGAGACGAGCACCAGCAGGATCAGGGCTGACTCGAGGTGGGCGTGGATGAACTCCACGTTGCCCAGCGCGTGCCCGAGCAGGGTGATGCCGGGAGCCCAGATGATCGCGCCGATACCGGTCCAGAGGAAGAACTTCTTCGGGTCCATCTTGCCGGCGCCGGCCACGATCGTGATGAACGTGCGCACGATCGGCACGAACCGGGCCAGCACCAGCGCCCGCGGTCCGTAGCGCTCGAAGAACTCGTGCGTCTGCACGATGTACTTCGGCTTCAGGAACCTTGCGTTCGGGTTGGTGAACAACGAGGTCCCGAGCACTCGGCCGATGTAGTAGCCGGACACGTTGCCCAGGAACGCCGCGGCGGTCAGCAGCACGCAGGCCAGCCAGAGCGGGACGTCGATCGTGCCGCGCGCGATGAACAGGCCGACCGCGAACAGCAGCGAGTCACCGGGCAGGATCGGGAACAGCACCCCGCACTCGATGAAGATGACCAGGAGCGTGCCCCAGAGGGCCCAATCGCCCAGCCACCGGAGCAGCCACTCGGGGTCCATCCAGTCCGGCATCAGCATCGCGAGTTGTACAAGCACGCGCACAGGGTAGCGTCCCAACCTGTGCAGGAGCTCAATCGTGATGAGAAGGATCTCCGCGGGACCGACGTGGTTGGCCCCAACGAGGTGGGTGTCGGCCCGTGGGTCGGCGACCACCCGGACGACCCGCGGCTCGACCCGGAGTTGCTCTCCGGTGGAGATCGGCGCAACGTGGTCGACAAGTACCGGTACTGGCGGCTGGAGGCGATCGTCGAGGACCTCGACCGGCAGCGGAACCCGTTCCACGTCGCGATCGAGAACTGGCAGCACGACCTGAATATCGGTTCGGTCGTCCGCACAGCGAACGCGTTCCTGGCCGCCGAGGTCCACATCGTCGGTAACCGGAAGTGGAACCGGCGTGGTGCCATGGTCACCGACCGCTACCAGCACGTCCGCCACCACCCGCAGCTTGCGGACCTGGCGACGTACGCGGCGGAGCGTGAGCTGCCGGTGATCGGTATCGACAACCTGCCGGGCTCGGTGCCGTTGGAGACCTACGACCTGCCGGCCGGTTGCGTCCTGCTGTTCGGGCAGGAGGGGCCGGGCCTGACCGACGAGGCGCACAAGATCTGTACGGCGGTGTTGTCGATCGCGCAGTTCGGATCGACCCGCTCGATCAACGCCAGCGCGGCCGCCGCGATCGCCATGCACGGCTGGATCCGGCGGCACACGTTCGGCCAATCGATACCTGACGCGTAACCCAACTGGGGGCCGCGCCGTTGTTCCTCTGACAGAAGTGAGGCTTCTCGACCAAAGTCAGCCCCTCGGGTGGGGCGGCGCGCCCTCACGCGCGCCGACTGGGTTTGTGACGGGAAAACAGGGGATGTAGATGAGTTCACTGTGGGACGAACTGATCCACGAGTTGGGGACGGTGCGCGCTCTGAGTGCGGCCGCTCTGGAGGCGCGCTCGGAGTCGTCGCGGGTTGCGCTGATCACGTTGCTGGATGCCGAGACCGCGGAGATCTCGGCGATCCTCGAGCAGATTCTCCGCGAGGCCGCCCAGACGTCAGCGGCCTAGCAGCTGTTGCACGGCCTGTTGCAGGGTCTCGGTGGGATCGGCAGGTAGCTCGGACGCGCGGTAGGCGATGTGTGCGTCCGGGCGGACCAGCAGGCACCCGTTGTCCGGGATCTCGCGCACCCGCGACCAATCGCCGTACAGGTCCTCGAGTTCACGGCCGGGGCCGATCACGAAGGGCTCGATCGGTACGCCGAGATGTTCGGCGACCGACAGTGCGGCCTTGACCCAGGCTTCGCCACCGATCCCGGTGAGCAGGGTGAACCGACCCTTGCCGACCACGTCGAGGGTGCTGACGGTGTCGGATCCGCGGGTCAGCCAGCAGTGCGGAATGCGTGCACCCGGCCAGGTGGTCGGGTGGTAGTACAGCTCGGGATCACGGTCGTACGGCGGTTCCGGCGTACCGTCGGTGACTACCGCGGCCGACTGGTACCGCTGACCCAGCTCGACGCCGTGTGCATTGAACTCGTAGTCCTTGAGCTCGATCGCGGTCCGTAGTTCTTCGCGCTGTGCGGCGCCTTCGGGGGTGTCTTCCTTGCGGGACTCGATGGTTCGGCCGGCCGGCGCGTCCGGGGTCATCCCCAGTGCCTTGAAGATCTGGCCGAACTGGGTGCGGCTCTTGTTCGCGCGATCCACGATCTGCTTGGCGATCGGCGTCCGCTCCTCGTCGTACGTGGCGAGCAAAGACGGTGCCGCCTGGCCTTTGAGGACGAGGGCGAGCTTCCAGGCCAGGTTGTACGCGTCCTGGATCGACGTGTTCGAACCAAGGCCGTTGCTCGGCGGATGCCGGTGGATCGCGTCACCCATACAGAACACGCGCCCGGACGACGCCTTCTCGGCGTACATGTGGTTCACGCTCCACACCGAGGTGCTCTTCAGCTTCACGTCGATCGTGTCGTCACCCACCAGGTTGTGCACGATCTCGGTCGCCATCGCCTCGTCGACCACGGGCGGCGGCTGTGTGATGTCGTAGCCCCAGACGATCAGCCATTCGGTCCACGGACGGACCATCCGGATCAGGCCGGCGCCGATACCGCCGATCTGCGCGCCCGGCTGCAGTACCCAGTAGAGGACGCTCGGCCGATGCGCGACGTACTTGGACAGGTCGGCCTCGAAGACGATGTTCATCGAGCCCTCGATATCCATCGCACCGGCCAGCGGCAGGCCGATGTCCTGCGCGACCTTGCTGCGTCCGCCATCCGCGCCGATCAGGTACTTCGCTCTGATCTGGTACGTCTCGTTGCTCAACCGGTCGCGGACAGTCGCCGTGACGCCGTCGTCGTCCTGCTCGAGTGACAGGTACTCCGTGTCGAACCGGACGCGCGCGCCACGGGAGGCCGCCGTACTGATCAGGATCGGTTCGAAGAGAGTCTGCGGAAGGTCTACCGGCAGGCTCGGGCTCGCTTCGGTGTAGTCGGCGAGGCGACGCGGATGCGTGCCCCACGTGCGGATCCGGCCGATCTCCTCACCGGCGAGGCTGGTGCAGAAGGCGGTCTGGCCCATCAGATGGTGGGCGGTGCCCTTGCCGGTGATCTGGTCCTCGATGCCCATGTCGCGCATCAGCTCGATCGTGCGCTGGTTGGTGATGTGGGCGCGCGGCGTGTTGGCGGTCCAGCCGTAGCGGGTGAGCACGATGTTGTCGATGCCGTAGGACGACAGGAACAGCGAGGTGGCCCCACCCGCCGGGCCACTGCCGACGATCAGGACGTCGGTGGTGATCATTGCGACTCCTCAGCGAGTACCAGGTCGTAGGTGACGGAGTAGTGGCCATCGGGGTGTTGGGTGAAGTCGGTGACGAGGGAGTCCTTGACGCCGAAGACGGCGTCTTGGTTCAGGTACGGGTCGCCGTTCTCGAAGACGTGCGTGATGAGCCGGTGGTAGCCGGGCGCGGTGACCATGAAGTGGATGTGTGCCGGGCGCATCCAGCCGCGACCACCGGCGCGGAGCAGCTCACCGACCGGCCCGTCGACCGGGATCGGGTACGCGACCGGTTTCACCGCCCAGAACGAATAGTTGCCGTCGGCATCAGTTGTCAGATGGCCGCGGTTCTGGGGCCCGGCGAGGCCTTCCTTCTGGACGTCGTAGAAACCGTCCTCGTCGGCCTGCCAGGTCTCCACCCGGGCGTTCGCTATCGGCTCGCCGTGGGTGTTGAGGACCCGGCCACTGACCAGGCACGGTACGCCGGGAGCGCCGTTCGCGAGGTCGTCGCCGTTCTTCACCTCGGGCGATCCTTCGACGAAGAACGGACCGAAGACCGTCGACTCGGTGGCGCCACTGGTCTTCGGGTTGCCTAGACCGACGGTCAGCATGGACAGACCGAGGACATCGGCCAGCAGGACGAACTCCTGTCTGGTCCCAGTGGAGATCTGGCCGGTGCGGGTGAGGAAGTCGATGGCGAGGAAGTACTCGTCCTCGGTGAGGTGGACCTCGCGCGCGAACGCGTGCAGATGTCGCACGAGCGCACTCAGTACCTCCTTGGTCCGCGGTTCCAGGCTTCCGTCGAAGCTGGCCACTACCGCGTCCGTCAGGTCTTCGCCTTGCAAGTCCATTACTGCCTGCCTTTCAGGCTTCGATCACCATCGCCAGCCCCTGCCCGACACCGATGCAGAGGGTGGCCAGTCCGTAGCCGCCGCCGCGCCGCTTCAACTCGTGCGCGAGGGTGGTGAGAATGCGCGTACCGGAGCTGCCCAGGGGATGCCCGAGGGCGATCGCTCCGCCGTTCACGTTGACCGTGGTGCGGTCGAGGTCGGGCCATTGGCCGAGGCACGCCAGGCTCTGCGCGGCGTACGCCTCGTTGAGCTCGACCAGGGCCAGATCGCTCCAGCCGATGCCCGCCTTGGCCAACGCCTTGTTGGCAGCCTCGACCGGGCCGATCCCGAAGTACTGCGGCTCCACGGCATGTACTGCCCGGCTGACGATCCTTGCCATTGGCTCGAGGTTGAGCTTCGCCGCGGTTGCTTCATCACCGATCAGTACGGCGGATGCCCCGTCGTTCAGCGTGGATGCGTTGCCGGCGGTGACCGTGCCGTCGTCGCGGAAGGCGGGCTTCAGTTTCGCCATCTGCTCCGGGGTACTGCCGTCGCGGATCGACTCGTCGCGGGTCAGTCTCGTGTGTTTCTTCGGGAGGATCGCAGTGAGGCGGTCCCACGGGAGCACCTCGTCGTCGAAGACTCCAGCGGCCCAGGCTTTGGCGGCCTTCTCGTGACTCTCCAGGGCGAACAGGTCCTGCGCTTCGCGGGTGACCTTGTACTTCTCGGCTAGCTGTTCGGTCGCCTCACCGAGCGAGACCGTCCACTCCTTCGGCATTCGTGGGTTGATGAATCGCCAGCCGAGTGAAGTCGACTCGGCTTGGAGATTGCCGTGGGGGAACGCGCGGTCGGGCTTCGGGAGTACCCAGGGTGCGCGGCTCATCGATTCCACGCCACCGGCGATCACCAGACTCGCGTCGCCGGTTTCGACTGCGCGGGCGGCCTGGATCGCGGCTTCGAGACCGGACCCGCAGAGCCGATTGACCGTCGTACCGGGGACGCTCGTCGGGAAGCCGGCCAGCAGGGCGGCCATTCTTGCGACATCGCGGTTCTCTTCGCCGGCGCCGTTCGCGTTGCCGAGGAAGACGTCGTCGAGGTCGGCCGGGTCTAGGTTGGTTCGCTTGGCCAGCTCTTGGAGGGTGACCGCGGCGAGGTCGTCGGGGCGGGCGCCGGCCAGGGCGCCGCCGAGTTTGCCGACCGGGGTGCGGACGGCGTCCAGCAGGTAGGCGGATCTCATCGCTCTGCTCCTTCGGGCCTGGTCCCGGCCCACGCTCTGGTGAGGATCTCTTCCACGTCGCCCGGGAAGCGGTCGGCGGCCTCTGCGGCCTGCTCCCTTGTCAGTCCGAGCGCCTGCAGGCTCGTCGGGATGTTCGCCGCTTTGAACAGGTCGAACAGACCGGTTGCCAGGTCGTCGGTTTGGAGCGCTTCTTCCAGGCGGGCCTTGGCTCTTGGTACTTCGGCGGCTTTCACCCGGGCGACCTGGGGGAGCACGGCCGCGTGCGTCTCGGCGTGCGGCAGGTTGTAGGTCCCGCCGAGCAGGTGACACAACTTGTGGTGCACGCCGGTGCCCGCCGACGCAAGCGCGGAACCGGCTAGACACGCGCCAAACAGCAGCTCACCCCGCGCCGAGAGGTCGGCTGGCGACGTGAGCCCGTGCTGGCTCCGCGGCTCCGGCTCGCGCAGCAACTCCCGGAACCCGTCCGCCAACGCCTTCGCGGCTTCTACCGCAGCGGTTTCGGTGATCGGGTTCGCCCTCTCCGTCCACACCGCCTCCACGCAATGTGCGAGCGCATTCGCCACACTCGCAGCCGTGGTGTGCAGCGGGAGCTGGAGAGTCAGCATCGGGTCGTACACCACCGTCTTCGGCAGCACCCGCACGTCGGTGCCGGTGGTCTTGCTGCCACCGCTCGTCTCGCCCCACACCGGCGTCATCTCGGACCCGGCATACGTGGTCGGCACCGCCAGGATCTTCACGTCTGCTGTGAGTGCGATCGCCTTGGCCAATCCGATCGCCGACCCGCCGCCGATCGCCACGATCCCGTCGGCTTCGACCTCGCGCGCTGTGGCGCGGGCCGCCTCGGCGACCTCGGTCGGTACGTGCTGCCGGACACCGTCGATGCGTCCGGCGAATCGTTCCGTCAACGCTTCCTCGACCACGTCAGCCGCCTGCTGCGCCGATCCGGTCGCGATCACGAGCGCCCGTCGTACTCCCAGCAGTTCGACCTCGGCGGCCACCTGCTCGAGCGTTCCCGGGCCGAAGACCACCCGGCTGGCATAGGACGTGTGGACGAACGAATCGGTCATTCCCAACCACCCCACTCGCGATGCTCAGTTGCCTTAGGCATCGATCACCTCGCGGGCGCGCAACCGACGCAGCATGTCCAGCTCGGTCTCGGTGGGGGCAGGGACAGTTTGGATGCCGTCGGCAACCTTCAGGTCCCAGCCGGTGACCGCGCGCGCCTGCTCCACGGTGACGCCTGGATGCAGCCGGGTCATCGTCAACTCGTTGGTCTCCGGGTCCGGCTCGAGCACACCGTGGTCGGTGATCACCAGCGTCGGTCCGGCTCCGGGCGCCTGCCGTTCGCGACCAGTCGGCCCGTAGCCAACGCTCGTCACGAAGTCGAGCCGCTCGACAAACGTCCGCAGCGACTGCTTGACGATCACGATCACCCGACCCGCGTTGGCCGCGATCTCCGGTGCGCCGCCGGCACCCGGCAGTCGCGTCTTCGGGTTGTCGTGGTCGCCGATCACCGTCGTGTTGATGTTTCCGAACCGGTCGATCTGCGCGGCCCCGAGAAACCCGACGTCGATGCGCCCGGCACCGACCCAGTAGTTGAACATCTCCGGCACCGACACCACCGAGGTCGCAGTCGCGGCCAGGTCGTCGTCCCCGATCGACAGCGGCAGCCGACGCGGCTTCGCGTCGATCGCGCCCGATTCGTAGACCAGACGGCAGTCCGGCGCATGCGTGTGCCGGGCCAGGTTCGCCGCGAGGTTGGGCGGGCCGACCCCGACCAGGCACACGTCTCCGTCATGCAGTTCGCGGGCGGCGGCGACGTTCATCATGTCCGCGCTGTTCCAGTTCTCAGACATCGGCAGCCGCCTCCAGTCCGTTCTCCTTGGCCCAGGCGAGGAAGGCGCCGCGATCCCGCGACACCACATCCCACTGCTGGTAAAAGTCGTTGTCCCTGGTCGAATAGCCGAGCGCGTAGGACGGCCAGGCCCCACCCGGTACGACGCTCACCGCCTTGAGTACCCACTCCGGCAACACGACGGCTCCGGTGCGATCGGGGAACTCGTCGACGATCTCCTCGACGGTGACGATCGCCCGGTCGGCCGCGAGAACCGCTTCGCGCTGGACACCAGTCAGTCCCCACAGCATCACGTTGCCGTCGCGGTCGGCGAGCTGGGCGTGGATGACGGTCACATCCGGGTTCACCGCCTTCACCGCGGCCAACTCCTCGCCGGTGAACGGACAGGTGACCCGGCTGATGATGTCGCTCTGCTCCTCCAGATCGGTACCGCGATATCCCCGCAGTACGGCGAAAGGCAGTCGCGCGGCACCGGCGACGTACGCGTTGGCGAGTCCGGCGTGGCTGTGTTCGTGGACCACGAGTTTGTGCGGCCAGTGCTTCTCCACGGCATCGCGCAGGCGGTGCAACGAGCCGACGCCCGGATTGCCGCCGTACGAGAAGACAAGCTCGTCCGCGACGCCGAGGCCGATCAGCTGGTCGTAGACGACGTCCGGCGTCATCCGCACGAGCTTCAGGTGCCGGCGGCCCTGCCGCGCGATCTCGTGCGCGGCGGCGAACGGGATCAGATGTGTGAAGCCCTCGAGCGCGACGGTGTCACCGTCGTGGACGTGAGTCGCTATCGCTTCGTCGAGGGGGACTGGACGTGGCATGCGCGGCTCCACTATGATTTCGCTGAGCGAAAAGTTCTTCTTTCAACGAAAAGTAGGGTAACCGATGGCTGGTGAGGCGTCCAGCGGCACCTTCCTGCAGGGCCTCGAGCGCGGGCTTGCGGTGATTCGCGCGTTCTCCGCCGAAGCGCCGGCTCTGACCCTGAGCGAGGTCGCCCGCGAGGTCGGCATCACGCCAGCCACCGCCCGGCGGATCCTGCTGACGCTGTCGGAGCTTGGCTACGTCCGCACCGACGGCCGCCAGTTCTCGCTGACCCCGCGCGTACTAGCCCTCGGCTGGGCCTACCTGTCCTCACTCGACCTAGGCGAACTAGCCGGCCCCTTCATGGAAGAGCTGAGCGCGATCACCCGCGAGTCCTGCTCGATCGCCACCCTCGACCTGCCAGACATCGTGTACGTCGCTCGCGTCCCCACCAGCCGCATCATGACCGTCGCCCTCGGCGTAGGCGCCCGCCTCCCCGCCTACCCCACCTCCATGGGCCGAGTCCTCCTAGCCGGCCTCCCCCCAGCCGACCTGGATGCGTATCTGGCCGACGTACAGGCCGAACCCCTCACCGACCGCACAGTCACCAACCCCACAGCCCTCCGCGAGGTAGTCGACCAAGCCCGCACCGACGGCTACGCCCTGGTCGACCAAGAGCTAGAGCTAGGCCTACGCTCCCTGGCCGCCCCCATCCACAACTCCCGCGGCCGCACCATCGCCGCCCTCAACGTCTCCGCCCACGCCTCCCGCTCCACCCCCGACTCCCTCTCCCAAGAAGTCCTCCCCCACCTCCTACACGCCGCCACCCAAATCACCACAGCCCTAAAACACCGCGGCCACCTCTGACCAGCGCCCCCGCAGACGCTCCCTCTTCACCCCACCTGATGGACTACCCCCAAGGCCGGTCAGTTAGGCGATCCGGGGTCGCGTCAACCACAGCCCGGTACGGCGACCTCACCGAGCCCCACCCCACGCGGAACCGTCGAGCAGCACCCCCGAACTCCCCTTCACCCCTGGCCCGCGGCCGGCGTCCTCCCCAAACCGGTTCGGGGCGGATCCGCGACGCATTCGAGCGGTGGATCCTCCCCAGACTGCCCTCGCGGCCGCGCTGACCCCTCTCCAAACCGGTTTGGGGTGGATTCGGGATGCATTCGGGCGGTGGATCCTCCCCAGACTGCCCTCGCGGCCGCGCTGACCCCTCTCCAAACCGGTTTGGGGTGGATTCGGGATGCATTCGGGCGGTGGATCCTCCCCAGACTGCTCTCGCGCCCCCCCGCGCTGACCCTCCGCAAACCGGTTTGGGGAGGGATGTGATCACGGCAGCCCTCGTTGCCGGCCCCAACCCTTAGCCGGTACGACGTTGGGCACGGATCAACCATCTGCGCGGGCTGGAAGTGATTGAGGGGTGCTCAAGGTGCGCTGGCCGGGGCGACTTTGTGCACGGTTCGACCGTTTCGGTGAGGGGCAGATGGTTGAGGGGTGCTCAAGGTGAGTTGGTGGTCCATGATCTCGGGGCCTCGGGGTGTCTGGCACGTTCGACGGAACTCTTTCGGCGCCACGACCCGGAGAATCACCGGCTAATGCGCGACCTTGAGCATCACGGACCTCAGCCATAGGCCGTCGGCCCCAGGCGGCGTGGAGCCGCGGTCGCCGGCCTCGCCATCCAGCCCAGCCATCCGCTCGGCGCGCCCTCCGGTTGCAGTCGGCCGCCTTTCGCGGTCGAGTGGGGGTGCGGGCCGAAAGGTTCTCGGCCGGGGACGTGCGCGGTGGCTGATCACCGCTCCCGGCCGACCTGAAAGACAGCACGGCTGGGCGCCGCGATGGCTGAGCCGGATGGCGAGGCCGATGACCGCGGCTCCCGCTGCCTTGGGTGACCGGGCTGTGGCCGCCGTGCGGGAAAGACCCGGGTCGCCGGGCTTGCCTGCCGTCCGGAAAGACTCGGGGTGGCAGCTGACCCGCCTCCGGCCCCGATACATCTCGTGGGTTCCCCCATGAGGTTGTGGGTTCTGCACCCGCATGCGATGGGGGAACCCACAACCCGATGGGTGCACCCATCAGATGGGTCAGCCCCAAAGCCGGATAGGCAAGGCCGCTCGGGCAGGCGCCAACCGAGCCGGCCGCCACCCAACTCCCCAAACCGGTTTGGGGAGGACCTACCACCAGCCTTTCCGCACGACTGGGGAGCCCTACCTGCCGATTCGGTGGGGGTAGCGCTCCCCGGCGGCGCCGTGCAGCACCGCTCCTGGCGCCGCCCTGAACCACCTGACGAACCGGCCTTGGGGTCTACCCATCAGATGGGTCGAGGGGTGGGCTGGGGGAGCCGCCACCGCCTGCGTCGTCGTGGCTTCGTGGGGCTCGTGCGAGCCATTCGGTGAGGGCTTGGGATACCGCCGACGGGGCTTCGATCGGGGCGAGGTGACCTACCCCGTCCAACGTGATCACAGGTGGAGTCCCCGGAAGCAGGTCCTGCAACTCGAATGCTTGGCCGACCGGGATCCAGGGGACTTCGGCTCCCCAGCCGATGCGGACCGGGCAGCGCAAGTTCGCTAGCCGTTCTACGACTGGTCGCGTGTGCTCAGAGCGCAGTGCGGCGATCTGTCGGTAGAAGGCGGGTTGGCCCGTCGCTCCCAACCACGGCTGGGTCAGCGTGTCCACCCAGGCGCCTGTCAACTGATGACCCGCCGCACCTGCGATGTACTCCTTCACCAACGCCGTATGCAGCGCACCCGGGAGTTCCGCGAACACACTGGAGTGCTCCGCGACCAACCGGAAGAACGGCGATCCCCAGGGGTCCAGCGTCACGACGTCCCAGAGAAACAGATCGGCGTACTCGGCATCGTGGAGCAGGTGAGCCCCGAGCGCCACCGCGCCACCGATGTCGTGGGCAATGACGTGCGGCCGATCCAAGCCCCAGTGCGACAGCAACGCCGCGAACCGAGCCATCTGACTGGCAAGGTCGACCGGCACACCAGGGTCCTGAAGTGAGCGGCCGTAGCCAGGCATGTCCCAGAGGAACACCCGATGACTGGAACTCAACCACACGCCCACTTCTCCCCACACCTCAGCGGACCAAGGGGTGCCGTGGCACAGCACCACGTCACCCCTCGAGGGCGTCTCCGGTGTCAGCGCGTACGTCGCGATGGTCGACCCGTCGATCGTGACGCGGACAGGCTCTGGCAGTTGGGTCTGTTCCATCCGACGACGCTAGCGGCGACGCGGTGTCGTCGTCAGCCGAGACCGATCTGGGCGTAGAAGGACTGGTTGTCCCAGAAGAGGTATTCCTCGTCCATGGTGTGGCGGCGATTCCAGATGCCGACCGTGGCCATGGTGATCTTGTAGGCCTTGTTGGTGGGCTTGATGTAACCGCCCTTGCCGTCCGGCATCGGCCGGGTGAAGGTGCCTTCCATGATCCCGGTGACGGCGGTCAGTTCGTTGGTGGCCAGCCGGAGCGGGTGCTGCTGGATCCGGGTATCCGGCGCCCAGACGAACATCGCCTTCAGGTCCGCGATGTGCTTGTCGATGCCGTCGGTGGAGTGTCCGTCGGGCCAGTGCACCTTGATGTTGCGGGCGTGGCTCTCGTCGAGCCGGTTCCACTTCTGACCGGTGAAGATCTCGAAGTCCAGCTCGTCAAAGATCCGCAGATGCCGCCGCTCATCCGGCGACAGGTGCGCCGGGTAGTCGGAATGAGCGAGCGCGGTGCCGTCATTCACCGCCGCCAGGGCCAGCGCCCCGAACCCCACCGCGCCGCTGTTCTTGATCAGAGAACGCCGATCGATCGCCATGATCTGTCTCCTCCGGGCCCTTGGGAGCCCCTGTAGTTTCTGATGGATACTGCTTACCGGCAGATACTACAACCTTCAAGTACCTGGTTTCTGTGACGAACTAAACTGGACACATGAGCGAGGACCTCGAGTACGACGTGTTCTCCTCGACCTGCCCGTCGCGCCCGGTGCTCGAGGACGTGACCGGCCGCTGGGGAGCCTTGGCGCTCGGAGCGCTGGCCGACGGCCCACTGCGCTTCAACGAGCTCCGCCGCCACGTCGACGGGGTCAGCCAGAAGATGCTGGCCCAGTCCCTGCAGGCCCTCGAACGCGACGGCCTCGTCGTCCGCGACGTCCAGTCGACGTTCCCGCTGAAGGTCGAATACAGCCTCACGCCGACAGGCGCCGTACTGGCCGGCAAGCTGCTCGATCTGATCGGCTACCTGACCACGAGCATGCCCTCGATCATCACCGCCCAGCAGACGTACGACGAGGCCCACACCGACTGACGATTCGTCAGTGGGCGTGGGCCTCGGGGTGCTCGGTCAGCGGCGCGTCGACGCGACGATCTGCAGGTAGTGCGGGTTGTTCATCAGGCCGAGGATGTTGCCGAACGGGTCGACCACCGACGCGGTCCGGAAGCCCTCGCCGTTGCCGCGCTCGACGATGCCCTCGAGCACGGTCGCACCGAGCTCGACCAGCCGCTCGACAGTGCCTTCCAAGTCATCCACGTGCCACTGGATGATCGCCCCGGCCGGTGCGCCGCCGACCTGGTGGGTCGCGTACTTCGCGTCGATGATCCCCAGCTCGGCCTGGAAGTCGCCGATCCGGAACTCGATGTACGCCGGCTCCTCCGGCGTGGGGAATCCGTAGTACGCCTCGACCCCCAGGAACTCGGCGTACCAGTCCCGCGCCGCCTTCACGTCCTCGGCGTAAAAACCTACAGTCGCCAGTCCTCGCAGCATGTTCCTGTCCTCTCTCGCTGTTCGATGTCTCTACTCTCGCAGCAGAAGAGGACAGGTTCTGTCCGCTACTTCGAAAACCTGTCAACCACGGGAGTAGCGCGGACTGTCCACTGCGGGCGGACGAATCGCCTGACCTGCTGGGCCAGTGTTTGAGGTCCAAAGACAGGGGAGGTTCACATGTTCACGTTGCCAGCTGGGCGGCGAGGCAAATGGGGTGTGGTCGCGGTCTGGGTGCTGTTGCTGTTGGCGGTGTTTCCGCTGGCCGCGGGGCTCGGTGACGTGCAGAGCGACGACGCCACCGATCAACTGCCGGGCGGTGCGGAGTCGACGCTCGTGCATCAGATCGAGGATCGCGTCCCGGGCTCCGAGGACGACGAACTGATCGTCGTCTATCACCGGGACGGCGGTCTCGCAGACGGGGACAAACAGGCGGTGGCGCGGCAGCACGCTGCCCTCGCCAAGGAGTTCAAGGTCGACATGCCGCCTGTCCCCTCCGAGGACGGCACGGCTCTCATGTACGCCGTCGGCCAGCCGGCGAGCGGGAACGACGCGGGGGTCGCCAAGTTCGTCGAGCGGGTTCGGGGGGTCACCGCCGACCGGCCGAGTGGCCTGCAGGCCGAGGTGACCGGCCCGGCCGCGATCGGGGCGGACGTCGACGCGGTGTTCGAGGGGATCGACACGACCCTGATGCTCGTCACCGTCATCGTCGTCGCGTTCTTGCTGATCATCACCTACCGCAGCCCGTTCCTCTGGCTGGTGCCGCTGCTGACCGTCGGGGCTGCCGCGTACCTGTCGATGGCGCTGGTCCGGGTCGTCGCCGGCGCGCTGGACCTGACGGTGAGTACGCAGAGTTCCTCGATCATGATCGTGATGGTGTTCGGCGCCGGGACCGACTACGCGCTGCTGATCGTCGCGCGGTACCGCGAGCAGTTGCGCCACCACCGCGATGTCCATGCCGCCATGCGCGCCGCGCTGAAGAGTGTGGGGCCGGCGATCCTCGCGTCGGGATCGACGGTCGCCCTCGGCCTGGGCTGTCTGTTCGTGGCCGACATGAACGACATCTCCGGGATCGGGGTGTTCGGTGCGCTGGGCATCCTGGCGACTCTGGTCACCATGCTGACGCTGTTCCCCGCAGTACTGACGGCGCTGGGCCGCAAGGTCTTCTGGCCGCGTGTCCCCGCCCTGGCCAGTACGGCGCCCGCCGGCCGCGACTGGTGGCGGTGGGTCTTCGCGCGGCCGATGCGGTCGGCCGGAGCTTCGGCGCTGGCGCTCGGCTTGCTGGGACTCGGGGTGCTCGGGCTCTCGACGGACCTGCGGGAAGCCGACTCGTTCACCAACACTCCGGAGTCGGTGACGGGGTTCGCGACGCTTGATCGGGCCTACCCGGGCGAGGGTGGCCGACCCTTCACCGTTGCGACTCCCACCGATCAGGTGACACGGGTGCTCGCGGTGGCGCGGGCGACGGACAAGGTGGTGTCAGCGGAAACCGAGCGGGAGGGCAACGGCTGGTCGCTGGTCGACGTCGTACCGGCGGCCCAACCGGACAGCGACGCTGAAGCGGCCGTGATCAAGCGGCTGCGGGCCGATCTGCCGCCCGGGGCGCTGGTCGGTGGCGAAGGGGCGGAGCGGGTCGACGTCCAGGAGGCGAGCGCCGCCGACACCAAGCTGATGATTCCCCTCGTACTCGCCGTGGTGCTGCTGGTGCTGTTCCTGCTGCTCCGATCCTTGGTCGCTTCGCTGCTTGTCGGGGCCGTAGTTGTGCTCTCGTGGCTCGCGGCACTGGGACTTGGCTCTCTGCTGTTCGAGCACGTGCTCGGGTTCGGCGGCGTGGAGCCGACACTGCCGGTGCTGGGGTTTGTGTTCCTCGTGGCGTTCGGCGTCGACTATGCGATCTTCCTGGTCAGCCGGATCGCCGAGGACCGCAAGGAACTCGGTACGACGGTCGCCACCCGGCGGGCGGTGCGGGCCACCGCCCCGGTGATCGCGTCGGCCGGATTGGTGCTGGCGGCAACCTTCGCCGTACTGGCGTCGTTGCCGTTCGTGCCGATGGTGGAGATGGGTGTGGTGGTCGCCGTCGGGGTTCTGCTGCAGACTCTGCTGGTAGCACCAGCGTTGCTGGCGCCGATGATGGTGGGCCTGCGCCGATGGATCTGGTGGCCGAGCCGTGCCGCGGACGACCCGCAACCGGCAGCAGTCCCGGACGAGCCGGTGCTGGTCGGCGAGAAACGGAGCTGAAGGATGGGGACGGTGGTCTTGTTCGGGGCGAGGCGGTGGGGGATCAGCAGGGGCGACCTGCTGCTGACCGCGGTGCTGCTGCTCCTGCCGTTGGCCGCCGTCCTCGCCCTGCCGCGGCACTGGCTCGACGACGGGCAACTCGACGCTCTCGGGATCACGCTGCTCGTCCTGGCGACCCTGCCGGTTCTCGTCAGACGCCGCTACCCGATCCAGGCGCTGCTCGGCTGTATAGCCGTCCAGATGGTCTACCACGCCTTGAACTACACGCACGAGATCATGCTCCCGGTGGCGATAGTCCTCATCTACACGGTCTCCCTGACCACCTCCCGCGCTTCGACGCTGGCGATGGTCGGAGTCAGCGTCGCCGGAGTCCTGGCGAGCGCGAGCCTTCCTCAGGACGAATCGATCGGCGCCGAGGTGATCAGCCCGCTTGGCTGGTTCGCGGTCGCCGCGGTCGGTGGCCAGGCGATGCGGCTGCACCGCGCCTTGCTCACGGAGACTAGCGAGCGCCGGGTCGCCGAGGAGCGGCTGCGGATCGCGCGCGACCTGCACGACGTTCTGGCCCACCACATCGTCGTGATCAACTCGCACGCCGGCGTGGCCGCGCATCTGCTCGACGAGCGCACCGACGATCCGACCCTCGCACCGATCTCGCAGTCGCTGCACACGGTCGCGGACGCGAGCAGCGGCGTACTGGCCGAACTGAGAACCACCCTCGACGTCCTCCGCGGCAACGAGGTCGACGCAGATCGGCACCCGACGCCGGACCTCGCCGGTCTAGCCCGGCTCGTAGCGGTCACCACGGCAGTCGGCGTACAGGTCTCGTTGCGAGTAAGCGGCACCAGCCGGCCGCTGCCGGCGGCCGTCGAGATCACCCTGTACCGGATCGCGCAGGAGGCCCTGACCAACGTGGTGAAACACGCGCACGCTCGACAGGCACTGGTACAGCTCGAGTACGACGTCGACGAGGTTCGGCTCGAGGTCACCGATGACGGCCGCGGCAGGTCCGACACCGGCAGCACAGCCGGCTATGGCATCGCGGGGATGAACGAGCGAGCGCAATCCGTCGGCGGTCAGCTCGTCACTGGCGACGGCCGGTACGGCGGCTTCCGGGTCGCGGTGACCGTACCTGTTCCGGGAGCGCGATGATCAGGGTGGTGCTGGCCGACGACCAGGAGCTGGTCCGGAGCGCCTTCGCGATGCTCGTCCGCTCCGCACCGGACATGGAGGTCGTCGGCGAAGCCGCCGACGGCGACGAGGCGGTCGAGCTGGTCCGCTCGACCCGCGCCGACGTCGTCGTGATGGACATCCGGATGCCCGGCACGGACGGGATCACCGCCACCGGGACGATCGCGGCCGACGAGGATCTGAGCGGCGTACGGGTGCTGATCCTGACCACGTTCGAAAGCGACCACAACGTGGTGGCCGCGCTGCGTGCGGGAGCGAGCGGATTCCTGGTCAAGGACACCAAACCCGCCCACCTACTGGCCGCCATCCGCACCGTCGCCGCCGGCGAGGCCCTGCTGTCGCCCGGCGCAACCCAGGCCCTGATCGAAAGAGTCCTAAGACAACCCGACCCAGCCGGCCCGCCGCCCGGCGCCCTGGCCGCGCTGACCAAGCGAGAACGCGAGGTCCTAACCCTGATCGGCCGCGGCCTGAGCAACGCCGAACTCGCCGAACAACTAGTCCTCAGCCCCCTAACCGCAAAGACCTACGTAAGCCGCCTACTAACCAAGCTAGACGCCCGCGACCGAGCCCAACTGGTAATCGCCGCCTACGAATCCGGCCTCGTCCGAGCCTCCACGCAGGCCGACCCACCCTAGGGGACCGCATGTCCACAATCAGTAACTCAGAGGCGATCGCAGCATGGTCTGCGATGCCGACCGACGCGATTGAGGCGTACGACGATCAGGGCGACTTTCCCAAGCGCCACTTGATGAATGGGAACCTGCTCCGGATGCTGGGGCCCGTCGATGGTCGGAAGGTCCTCGATGCCGGCAGTGGCGAAGGCTACTTGAGCCGGTTGCTGGCCGCCCGCCTGGCAGTCGGCGATGGCGGCGTGCGTCCGCGCACTGAAGCCGGGCGGCCGGTTCGTGTTCTCGATCACTCATCCGGCGTTCGAGAATCTCTACCCGACGTGGCGGGATCACGGTCACTACCGACTTGATCGATACCTGGACGAGTACGAGATCCCAGAAGGCCACGCACCCGACTTCCACCGCCCGCTGTCGGCCTACCTCAACGAGGTCATCGGTCTCGGGTGTCGCGTGACTGAACTGTGCGAACCGAGACTTGATCCACAGGTCGCACGAGACAGCGGAATCGAGGCGATCGAGTCCTACATAGCACTGCCGAACTTCCTGATCGTCAGCGCCGAACGCGACAGCTGAGCGCCGATCGCGCTCGGCGCTCTCCGAGTCGGCGTTGTCGACTGGGATGCCGATCGTCCGGGAGCGATGAGTTGTCGCATCAGATGCAACTCATCGTGCTTAGCCAGACATAAGATCTGTTATCAGCGGTGAAACAACGGGAGTTGCATCTAATGCAAGGACTCCCGACTGGGCGCGATTTCGGCATCGCCGCAGGTCAGGGCCTTCATTGGCGGATCGATGTACGGCGGTGCGCGTGTCGTTGCTACGGGCAACTGGCCAGGTGGGCGTAGATTTCCTGCGTTTGGTGCAGGATTCCACGCTCAGGAGTGGTCGGTGGATGGTGTTCCGGGGTTCGTCCCGCGGCTGCTGCGTGACCCTGGCGTCACGCTGTTCCGCGCCGACGACCGCTCGGCGGCGACCGGTACCTCGTCGCTGTACGGCGCCCGGATGGCGGCAAGCTCACTGCCGAGCTCCAGGCCGGCCGCCGCGTCACCCGACGCCACCTCGCCAGCGCATAGCCCGCGCGGATCCGCGGCCCGCCCCTGCAAGGTCTGAGTCGGTGACCTTGATTTTCACGGGCTCCGTGTTGAGGGACGAGACGGCGACGCTCGACCTGTTCAGCTCGACCTGTTCAGCTCGGCCTTGACCACGGACACGTCCGGGTTCGGGTCGGCTTGCGCGGTGGGTGCGCTCAGTACCAGTCCCACCAGCGGCGCCGTGAGGAGTGCCGCAATCACTCGTGTCATCCGCATCCCCCTGAGAGTGCGCCGGTCCGCCCGCTCCGCCAAGAACCGCGCCGAAGAAATGCGCGATCGGGCGCAGCGGGTGGACCAGAACCCATCAGGTGCCGGTGATGTGGAAGACCTTGCTGTAGCCGGTCAGATAGTTGCGGCAGGCGACCATCTGGGCACGGTACGGAATCCTGCCCCGGTACGCCGGTTGCGCGTTGAGCGTGAAGCGACCGCTCTGCCGGACACTCGCCGTACCGACGGTGCGCCACTGCGAGGCGCCGTACAGACGCTGCATGTTGACCGGGCAGCCCGCGGGACTGCCGGCGACGGCGCCGTTGACCGGCACGATCGTGCCGACCGGCGCACTTGTCCGGGACGGCGTCGCGCTGACCACGCTCGGATGCGGGATCAGCATGATGAGCCCGCCGACCGGCGCCTGGGTGCCCGGCAGCAGCAGACAGTTGAGGTAGTCGGCGTCCGCGGCCGCGTACGACTTGGTGATGTAGCCGGCGGTGTCGGTGAGCACGGTCCCCGCCGTACCGATGCGCTCGACACAGCCGTTGTCGTTGCCGAGCAGGACCTTCAGGCGGGTGCCGTAAGGCTGCTTGGTGGCCGAGTCGATCACCGACCAGCGGACCGAGTACGGCTTTCCGGGCGGGACCGGGTTCGGCGTCACCCGGGCGGTGATCCGCGGCACGTGCTGGCCCGAGACCGAGATCCGCACCGGGTTCGGGTAGGTACTGGGATCGGTGTTGTCACCGCTGGCCGGGTCGAACCGGCCGACCTTCAGCCCGAAGATCTCGAAGGTCCCGTTGGCGGTGGACGGTACGTCGACCTTGCCGCGCCAGGTGCCGTTGCGGACCGTGCCGTCGACCACTGTCAGCGGCGAGGAGTAGAGGTCGTTGAGTGGTCCTTCGTTCGCCCCGTACCGCTGCAGGATCGCGTAGAGCGTGAAGCCGCCGGGCGGCGGTTCGGGTTCGCTGAAGTTGTAGGAGGCCTTGACCGTGATCGTGACCGGGACCGTGTTCAGTCCGGCGACCGCGACGCGGGTCTTGTCGACCGTGACCGAGTGCACGGTCAGATCGGGATTCGGCGCTGCGAGCGCCGTCGGCGTACCGCTGAGCACCGCGCCCACGAGGGGCGCGGCGAGCAGCGGGGCCACGAGATGTCGAGTCCCACATCACTTCAGCGTGACACTTTCCCCGCGCGGGACTGGACCGGAATCACAGACCGGTGATGATGAAATTCTCGCTGTAGGCCGTGACGAAGCGGTAGCAGTTCGGCAACTGGACGCGGTACGGGATCCTGCCCTTGTACGACGGCGTCGCGGTCAAGGTGAACCGGACGCTCGCGCGCACCTTGGCCGGGTTCACGGTCCGCCACTGGGTGGCGCCGTACAGCCGCTGCAGGTGGATCGCACAGCGGGCCGGAGCGCCGGTGACTGAACCGTTGACCGCGACGTTCGTCCCGACCTGGGCCGAGGTCTTCGCCGGGGTCGCCGACACCGAGCCCACGCGCATCACGCGGGCATGCGAGAGCGCGATCGGGTAGGGGTCGGCCTGGATCAGCGGTACTACGGCACTCATCCGTACATCGACGGCGTCATCGCGGTGGTCTACGACCTTGCCGGCACCTTCACCAACATCGCCGGCTTCGAGCAGCAGGCCGACGGCAAAGGCTTCATCTTGCTGTTCCAGTCGGGCATGGAAGAGCCGGACGAGCAGGAAATGGCTCTAGGTTTCGACACGCACTGCCTCGTCACTGCGAATCAGGGCACGGCCTACGGGTGCGTGCGAGAGGTCGTCTTGTCCGGTAACACTCTGCACGTCTCGCTGGACCCTGAAGCGCTCGTTGCTCTGGGCCTGGGAGCCAGCACGGCCACTGGCGCCCCACCCTCGCCAACAACTCCCGGTACTCCAACAACCGTGGTTACCAGTTAACTCACGGGAGTTGCGTCTAGTGCACCACCCACGCGCTACTTCGCGCTGGCCTTGATGTTGACGACTGCAAACGTCCATCGAGTGCTGTCAGGGCCGGTTGCGTACACCACGATCTGCTTCGGCCCGTCCGCGAGCACCAACCGGTTGGTCTTGCCGTCACACGGAGGAAGCCACGGGTAGCTGCCCTGCATTTCCTCGACCCGGACCAAGATCGATTCGCCGCGGCAGCGTGCGTACAGCGCATAGTCACGGCCGACAGTGACTTCACGCGGATGATCCACACCATCGCGATCGCCGTAGGTGAGAAGCTCCTGCTCGTTCGGCTCGAACGTCAACGAGACATCATCCGGCGGCGCGGACGGCGTCGGCTGCTCGGCTTCACCGCTGCCGGCTCGTCGGCCGGCCCGCAGCCGCCAAGCATTGTGATTGCGGCGAACGCGACGGCAGATCCGAAGGCCGGGTTGCGCATGGGACTCTCCTCTCTTGCCCCCGGATCGGAGAGTAGGTCCCGCTGATCGGACCATGGGCCGACCTGCAACAACCTGCCACCTTCAGTGCGGCAGGACTCAGCGTCTACTCCCGCCTCATCAGGTCCCGTTCCTGTCAGCTAATTGTCGGAGGTTTGCAACCCCGGCCGGCCACAGTCGAACCGACGTCACCGACAGTTCGACCGAGGGTTTAGTCGGTTTGGGTGACCTTGCGGAGGCCGCGGGGGGCGTCGGGGTCTAGGCCTAGTTTGCGGGCGAGGGCCTCGATTGCGCGTTGGGCGGGGATGACCAGGGCCAGCGGGGACAGGGTCTCGGGGAGATCGGGGCCGGGGAGGTTCACGTCGCAGCGGGAGGCGAAGGTGGGGTCGCCGCCGATGCCTAGGATCTTGCTGCCCTTTTCGCGGACCAGGCCGGCCAGCTCGGTCATGCCGGGGAGGGCGGGGCCTTCGCCGGCTGCTACCAGGATGGTGACCAGGTCGGCGTCGACGACTGCGATCGGGCCGTGCTTCAGGTCGGCGTACGAGAGACCGCGGACCGGCTGGAGGCAGGTCTCCTCGAGCTTGAGTGCCACCTCGAGGGTGGTGCCGAAGGTCAGACCCCGGCCGCTGGCGAGGACGTCGTGGGCGCCGGCGAGCAGTGCGGCGGCTTCCTCGACTGAACCCTCGAGCATCTTCGCGGCAACATCCGGAACCCGGGCGATATCGGCGTCCAGCGTGCCCGGCTTCTGGGCGAGGGCGTCGACGGCGACGGTGATCGCGGCGAGTTGGGTGGTGTAGGTCTTGGTCGCCGGGACCGCGAGCTCCTTGCCGGCCTGCGTGATCAGGGCGACGTCGGCGGTCGAGGCGAGCGGGCTGTCGCCGTCGTTGGTGATGCCGACGACGGCTGCGCCGTTCCGCTTGGCCCACTCCGCGGTGTCGACGATCTCCTGGGTCGCGCCGGACTGGCTGACCGCGACGACCAGCGAGTTCGACAGGTCGAGGTTGGCGCCGTACAGCGTCGCGACCGACGGAGCGGCCAGCGCGGCCTGGCGGCCGGCGTGGATCTCGGTCAGGTAGCGGCCGTAGACACCGGCGTTGTCGGACGACCCCCGGGCCACGAAGATGACGTTGCGGCGACCCGCGGCGAGCCGCGTGATGTCGTGCCGCAGCGGGAGAACGTGCTCGAACGTCGCGGCCAGGGCGGCCGGCTGTTCGGCGATCTCACGCGCCATCTGGGTTGCCGGGGCGGGGACAGACACCACTGCGATCACTGGTCCTATCTGGTCTTAACAGGTATGCTGCGCACGATAGCAGTGAGCGGCGTCCCGGGGCACCCCCGAGGCCCGCCCAGGTCTGGAGGATCGAGATTCGATGGTGGCGACGAAGCGGGCCCAGGTCCGATCGGTGCTGGAACGACTGATCGATGTCGAGCTGCACCCCGGGGATCCGATCCCCTCGGAGCGGGCCCTGGTGGACAAGCTGAACGTCTCCCGGGTGACCGTCCGGCAGGCGATCAGCGACCTGGTCGAGTCCGGCGCGCTGGAGCGGGTGCACGGTAAGGGCACCTTCGTCACCGGCCCGCAGGTCGACTCGCAGCTGCACCTGACCTCGTTCTCCCGGGAGATGCGGGCGCGCGGTCTGGAGCCCGGCACGGTGGTGCTGTCGGCCACCGAGATCGAGGCCTCCGACGAGACCGCGAAGGGCTTGCGGGTCGCCAAGGGCACCAAGGTGATCCGGGTCGAGCGGCTGCGCACGGCCGACGCCTCGCCGATGGCCTACGAGGTCGGCTTCTATCCGTCCGCGCTCTTCCCCGGCCTGCTCGGCCGTGAGCTCGGCACTCTGTACGACGTCTTCGCCAGCGAGTACGACGTCGTCGTCACCTCCGGTGAGCAGACCGTCCGGGCGGACAACGCCGACGGTCATGTCGCCCGGGTTCTCGGCGTGGCCAGGCGGGCACCCCTGCTGGTCCTCGAGCGCACCACCTTCGCCGGCCGTAAGGTCGTCGAGCTGTCCTGGTCGGCCTACCGGGCCGACCGGTACCGGCTGCACATGGCCCTCACCCCGCGGGGCCCGCGATCCGGATCGGCCTGACACGTACTGGACCGATCCTGTCATCAACTGGTCTGTTCTTCTGCTGTTCGCTCCACGGTCACCTGACCGGTCAGCAGACGGGCCGCCGGGTACGACGAAGTGCCCAGCGGCAATACTGGAGCTCAACACACACGAACTTTGTTGTGAGGAGTACCGCGAGACATGCCTATTGCCACCCCTGAGGTCTACGCCGAGATGCTGGACAAGGCCAAGCAGAACCGCTTCGCCTACCCGGCCATCAATGTCAGCTCCTCGCAGACGCTGATCGCCGCGATCCGCGGTTTCGCCGAGGCGGGCTCGGACGGCATCGTCCAGGTCTCCACCGGCGGCGCCGAGTACCTGTCCGGGTCGACCGTGAAGAACATGGTCACCGGCTCGGTCGCGCTGGCGGCGTACGCGCACGAGGTCGCCAAGAACTTCGACGTGAACATCGCGCTGCACACCGACCACTGCCCGAAGGACAAGCTGGACGGTTTCGTCCGGCCGCTGCTGGCGATCTCCGCCGAGCGCGTCGCGCGTGGCGAGAACCCGCTGTTCCAGTCGCACATGTGGGACGGCTCGGCCGTGCCGCTGGACGAGAACCTCGAGATCGCCAAGGACCTGCTCGCGCAGGCGGCGGCAGCCAAGATCGTGCTGGAGATCGAAGTGGGTGTCGTCGGCGGTGAGGAGGACGGCGTCGCCAACGAGATCAACGACAAGCTCTACACCACCGTCGAGGACGGCCTGGCCACGGTCGAGGCCCTCGGCGCCGGCGAGCACGGCCGCTACCTGACCGCGCTCACCTTCGGCAACGTGCACGGCGTCTACAAGCCGGGCTCGGTCAAGCTGCGCCCGGAGATCCTGAAGGACATCCAGGACGCGGTCGGCGCCAAGATCGGCAAGGAGCGCCCGTTCGACCTGGTCTTCCACGGCGGCTCCGGCTCGACCCTGGAGGAGATCCGCGCCGCCGTCGACCACGGCGTCATCAAGATGAACGTCGACACCGACACCCAGTACGCCTTCACCCGCCCGGTCGCCGCGCACATGTTCGGCAACTACGACGGCGTCCTGAAGGTCGACGGCGAGGTCGGCAACAAGAAGGCCTACGACCCCCGCGCCTGGGGCAAGGCCGCCGAAGCCGGCATGGCCGACCGCGTCAAGGAAGCCTGCGAAAGCCTGCGCTCCACCGGTACGTCGCTGAACGCGTGACATCTGGTTTCTCCTGGTAGGTCTGGTGTTTCGAGGGGCTCATCGCTGACGCGGTGGGCCCCTCGGTCACATCCGGGCGAAGTCGACGTGCCGGATGTCGGTCCGGCGGGCGGCTCGGGCGAACGTGCTCGTGATGCGGTCGAGCACGGTTTTGGGGTGGTCGAGGTCGGGCCAGGGGATCCAGCAGGTCTCGACCGGGGGTGGGCCGTCGGCGGTGGGGGACGGGGGTGGTTGGTCGGCGTCTTCTTCGAGCTCTTCGCGCCAGTAGGGGTGGCGAGGTTCGAACTCGAGGAGGGTGCGTTGTTCGGGGAACCAGAGGGCATCCTCCAGCTCCGGGACTTCGAGGTCCGGGGGAAGTGCTGAAGCTGGGTCGGGGAGGCCGGCGGCGCGCAGGATGAAGCGCAGTCGCGACTCGGCGACCGAGGCCGAACCTCGGCAGTGGGCGAAGACGCCGAGGGCGCGATCGCCGCCGTACTCGAGGAGGCCGGCTGCTCGGCGCAGGGTGCGTTTGGTGGCGAGACCGGCGTACAGAGCGGCGTCGGCCAGGGCGATGGCTGGGATCGTCGGGGAGGTCGCCGCGACCTCGGCGACCGAGCGAGCTGCGGACACCATCGGCAACCGGTTCCAGATCAGTACGCCGGGGCCGACCGGATCCCGGATGTGCCGGTACACACCGCCGACCCGACCACTGCGACCCCCGGTTGTCGTCACGTGCACGGTCGAGAGGTCCAAACCCCAGACCGGCAGGGCGTGCAGGGCCGCGGCCGACTGGTGGCTGGCGAACACCTCGCCCCCCGCTGCGCGGAGCGCCCGATGCACGCGCCGGAGGTACAACGCCTTGTCCGTCACGACCTCGAACGCCCGCTGCTCCGCATACGTCCCGCGGCGGATCCGTCGCCACCCGCCGGTCGCCAGCAGGTAGTCGATGTCCGCGTCGTCATAACCACAAGCCCGGGCATCGCCCCGGCGAAACACCCCACCCCGAAGGCAGGCCATCACTGCTAACTGAGGATTCATACCCAAGAAGTTGCAGCAATCAGCCCCGGTTTCTGCCACCGACTTCCAACCTGTGGAGAACTCCTACGCCGGCCGGATCCGGGCATAAAAAATGCTCGTCATGTGATGATGACGAGCTCGGCTCTGGTTGGGACCCAGGGTTGCCAGAGGAGGGGCATGTTGGCCTCTACCGGGGTCCTGTTGCCCTTGCGCTCGTTGCACGAGGCGTGGGCGGCGACCGCGTTGAGCCACTCGGTGCGGCCGCCTCGGGACCTGGGTTGGACGTGGTCCATGGTGTCGGCGTTCTCGAGACCGCAGTAGGCGCAGCGGAACTTGTCGCGGCGGAGGACTCCGTGTTTGGAGTACTTCATCCGGCCGGCGGCGTAGCGCCAGTGGGTGACCACGTAGCGGACCAGGCGGAGGACGCGGGGGACCGGGAAGGGGCCGATGGTTCGTTCGCCGTGCGCCTCTTCGACCACGGCGACCTCGCGGACCAGCATCCGGATGGCGTGCTGGATCGACACGGTGTGCAGCGGCTCATATGACGCGTTCAGGACGATGACGCTCATCCGGTGCCTCCTTCCGGCCGTAGCTGGGAACCACGGCGGTCTTGACGCAGGGTCTCAAGCATCCGTGGCCGGTCGGTGAACGGTCAACGGATTTCGCCAGACGGTCACGTGCCGGGTTGGCTGCGTGATCGGCGAAGATGTGCCTATGGAATTGAACAATCTGCTCTCTGGCCCACCCGAGACACTACTCCCAGTGGACCCGGCCGCGGCGGAACTCGCCGCCGGGACCCCCGCGGTGGAGGTCGCGGCCAGCTTCCCGGCCTCGTCACTGGCCTGGGGGACGCTGGCCGAGGCGGCCCTCGCCGAGGGGAACACCATCGAGGCTTACGCCTACGCACGCACCGGTTACCACCGTGGCCTGGACCTGCTCCGGCGCAACGGCTGGAAGGGCCACGGCCCGGTTCCGTGGGAGCACGAGCCGAACCGTGGGTTCCTGCGCTGCCTGGCTGTGCTGGCCAAGGCCGCCGGGGCGATCGACGAGAAGGAGGAGGCCGAGCGCTGCGCCACCTTCCTGCGCGACTCGTCACCCACCGCAGCCGACGTACTGGCCTGAAACCGGGTTGCCGGGCTGGTCACCCGACGGCAGGATGCGTCGGATGACCAGTCCGTATGCCCAGCATGGTTACCGCGTCGGCTTCGACTGGGGTCCGGTCGGTGCCGCCGTGGTCGCCGGCCAGTTGGTTGCCGTTGTCGACGTGCTGTCGTTCACCACGGCAGTCACCGTCGCTGCCGATCTCGGCATCGACGTCTACCCGTACCGCTGGCGTGACGAGACAGCGGTCGCCTACGCCAACCAGTACGACGCCCACCTCGCCGTCGGCCGTTCCGAAGCCGGCCCCGGTGACGTGAGCCTGTCCCCGGTCACCATCCGTCAGGCAACCGGAGTCACCCGGTTGGTGCTGCCGTCACCCAACGGCTCGACCATCGCGCAGCAACTGAGCGACAGCGGCGCCACCGTCATCGCAGTCTCACTCCGTAACCGGCTGGCCGCGGCGGAGTGGGTGAACGGACGGCTTGCTGCGGATCCGGGGCTGAAGGTTGTCGCGATTGCGGCAGGCGAGCGCTGGCGTGATGGGTCGCTCCGGCCGGCTGTTGAAGACCTGTGGGGTGCGGGCGGGTTCTTGAGTGCGCTGCGGTGCGATGGCTTCTCCCCGGAGGCCCGAGCTGCCGCAGCTGCCTACGACGCCGTGGCCGACGAGCTGCCGACGCTCCTGCACGACTGCGCCGGCGGACGCGAGCTAACGCAGTACGGCTATCCCGAAGATGTCCGGATCGCGGCGGAGGTAGACCAGAGTCACTCCGTGCCAGTCCTGAAAGACGGTAAGCTGAGCGCATCAATCTGAAACGATGATTTCTGCCCGTTGACAGAGCCGGTAGGCGGCGCGCGTCCCCGCTTCCTGCCGAACATGGACGGTTGTAGGCGGATTCGGCAGACCGGTGAAGCAGGACGCCCACGGTCGGTCCCCGCCCCGACGGGCAGCGGAAGGCTCTACCGTGCCGGCACTCACCGGACGGCTCAGCTACGCCCAAGTACTCCGTACTCCCGGGGCGTGGAAGTTCTACCTGGCAGCTGCACCAGCCCGCATCGGCATCGCCATGACGAGCCTCGGCATCGTCTGGCTGGTCCACGGATCCACTGACTCGTACGCCGTCGCTGGAACTGTGACCGGCGGTTTCGCGGTCGCCGAAGCGGTGGCGGGCCCGCAGGTCGCCCGTCTCATCGACCGCTTCGGTCAGACACGCATGTTGCCGATCATGCTGCTGACCCACGCATTGACGGTCGCGCTACTGATCGGCCTCACCACCAAGCAGGCACCACTCTGGGCACTCGTGACAGCAGGTGTTCTCGCCGGCTCGTCACTGCCGCAGGTCGGTGCACAGACCTCAGCTCGCTGGGCGCATGCCTTACGCGGCTCACCGTTGCTGTCGTCCGCATTCACGCTGGAGGCGCTGAGCGTTGGCATCGCGTTCCTGGTCGGTCCAGCGCTGATCGGTCTACTGAGCTCGCTCTGGAGCCCGGTGGCCGGATCGGCGACTGCCACCGGCCTGCTGCTGCTTGGCGGATTCGCGTTGGCCGCACAGCGTCGTACGGCGCCTCCACCTGTTGAACGTGGTGAGCAGGTGAGCTCAAGTCACCTGCTGCACAAGGGATTCCTCGCGCTGGTTGCCGCCACCGTTGGAATCGGACTGTTCTTCGGCAGCATGCAGGTGTCCGTCACCGCGTACGCCGTCGAGCGTGGAACGCCGGCGCTGGCCGGACCGCTGTACAGCATCACCAGCCTGGTCAGTCTGTTCGCCGGACTCGTGTACGGCGCCAGGCGCTGGCGGATGGCGGTCGAGAATCAGTTCGTCCTGGTGCTGGGCGTTCTGGCCGTCACGTCGATCCCTCTGCTGGTCGTCAATGCCCCTTGGACGCTCGGGATCGCGTTGGCCCTGCCAGGGCTGGCGATTGCGCCGTTCCAGACGCTCTCGGCGGTCATGACCGAGTCATCCGTGCAACCGACCGTACTGACGCAGGCCTTCACTTGGCTGAACTCGGGGAGCGCTGCAGGGATCGCACTGGGGGCCGCGCTCGCGGGGCGCGTGGTCGATGCGCACAGTGCGCACTACGGCTTCGCCGTGGCCCTGGCGGCGACCCTGCTCGCCACTGCGATGGCTGCGCTAAGGCGCTGAGGCGGTAATCATCCCTTCAGACCACTGGAGAAGCCGCGGATGACATAGCGCTGCAGGACCAGGAAGATGATCAGGATCGGCAGGGCCGCCAGCACCAGACCGGCTGCGACCAGCCCGTAGTCGGAGGTGTATTCGTTGACGAAGGCGAAGATCCGGACCGGGACGGTCTCGCGGCCGGAGCCGCCGAGGTAGAGCAGCGGGGTGAAGAAGTCGTTCCAGATGTGGACGGCGTTGAGGATCAGTACGGTGCCGGTGATCGGCCGCAGCAGTGGGAAGATCACGTGCCGGAAGGCCTGCAGGTGTGAGGCTCCGTCGATCAGCGCCGCGTTGGTGTAGTCGGCGGGCAGGGACCGGATGAAGCCGGTGTAGAGGAAGACTGTGAAGGGCAGCTGGATGCCGGTGTAGAACAGGATCATGCCCTGGTAGGTCCCGAGCAGGCCGAGATCGCTGACGAGTTGGTACAGCGGAATCATGCCGAGCTGGAACGGCAGGATGATCCCGACCAGGAACAGGATGTAGAGGCTGTAGCTCAACCGCGAGGCGCGGCGGGCGAGGAAGTACGCCGCCAGTGCGCCGAGCACGATCAGTGCGAGCACACTGGTCACCGTGATCAGCGTGCTGTTGAGCAGTGCCGAGCCGAGGGACGCGGACTGCCAGGCCTCGCCGAAGCTGTCCATCGACGGTGGGTTCGGTGGCGACAGTGGCGCGTTCGCGATCTGGCCGGGGTCCTTGAACGCCAGCGTGGCAAGGGCATAGACAGGGAACAGGAAGGCGACCGCGACGGCCACCATCACCAGCTCCAGAACGAAAGTACGTGGCCGGTACCTCATGCGACCGTCTCTCTGGAACGCAGGTAGCCGATCTGAATGAAGGACACCGCGGCGACGAAGATCGCCAGCACGAGCGCGACTGCGGTGCTGTAGCCGAACTTCCCGAACACGAACGCCTGTTTGTAGAGCACCGTCGACAAGGTGTCGGTGGCATAGCCGGGACCACCGTTGGTCATCGCGATGATCTGGGTGAACAACGTCAGCCCACCAACGGTGGACAGCATCACGTTGATCGTCACGGCCGGTGCCAGCAGCGGCCAGGTGATGTGCCGGAACCGCGCGACCGTCCCGGCGCCGTCCACCATCGCCGACTCGTGCAGCTCCGGCGGTACGCCTTCCAGACCGGCCAGGAAGATCACCATCGAGTAGCCGGCGCACTGCCAGATCACCGTGAACGCGACCGACCAGATCGCCAGCGACGGATTCCCCAGCCAGTCCTGGCGCAGCGCGCCGAGACCGACCGCCCCGAGGGCAGCGTTCAGCCCCGCGTCGGGTGCAGGGTTGTAGACGTACTTCCAGAGGAACGACACCATCACCGGACTGACCACGACCGGCGCGAAGAAGACCACCCGCAACACCATCCGGCTCTTGATGGTGGTGTGCACACCGAGTGCCAGCAGCAACCCCAGCCCGTTCTGCACCACCACGATCGCGACCGTGAGCAGCAGCGTGTTTCGCAGTGCACCAAGCGCTTGGTCGTCGTGGAGCAGTTCCCGGAAGTTCGCTATCCCGACGAACGACCGCTCCTCGCCAACACCGGACCAGTTCGTGAACGCCGATCCGGCTCCGACGATGCTCGGATAGAGCATCACCAACGCGTAAACGAGCAGAGCCGGAGCCGCGAAATACCAGGGCGGCGCGAGCCCACCCCTTCGTCGTACCGTCGTCATGCCGTCTTCCGGTAGGCCTCGTCCATTTTCTTCAGGGCGCCGTCGACCGTGGTCCGGCCGCCGAGAAGCTCTTGTACGACGGCGAAGTGGGTCGGCTGGACCTCCGCGTTCGGCCAGCGCTGATCCATGAACGGCACAGCCTTGTTGTCCGCCAGGTAGGGCAGAAACGGCTTCAGCACCGGATCGACCTTCGCCGCACCGTCGGAGTACAAGGGAACACAGGCGACGGCCTCGGCCCAGGCCCTGACGACCTCCGGCTGTCCGCAGAACTCGATGAACTTGCGGGCCTGGTCGGCCTTCTTACTCTTCGCGCTGACGGCGAGGCCGACCACGATCCCGCCCGGGATCCAGTTGTCCGCGACCGTGTCAGTGGCCGGCAACGGGAACATCCCGAGGTCGTCCGGCGTCGGCGCGGCCGCCCGGTACGCCTGCAGGACGGCCGAGACCTGGACGGCCATCGCCGCCTTGCCGGTGCCGACCATCGAGGTTGCCTGCTCGTACGTCGTTCCGTTCGGGTTCGCGTTGAAGTAGCCGCGCTTCTGCAGTTCCAGGTACTTGTTCATCGCGTCGGCCCAGCCCGAACCGGCGAATGTCGCCGAGCCCGCCGCCATCTTGTCGTCGAAGTCGGGCTGCTTGGCGTAGACCGTGCCCGGCACCAGGGCGTAGTTGATGAGCTGCGTCACCCAAGGGGTTTGTGCGCCGAGCGCAAGCGGCACAATCCCCTTCTTTTTAAGGGTTTCACAGACTGTCAGCAGTTCGCTCCAGGTCGTCGGCGGCTCGACCCCGGCGGTGGCGAAGGCCTTCTTGTTGTAGATGGCGCCGAGCACGCTGGTGCCCGGCGAGAAAATATAGGTCTTCCCGTCCTGCTGGTAGGCGCCTTTGAAGCCGGTGGGGATCTTCTGCGTCCAGGCTTGGTCGCTGAGATCGGCCAGCAGTTTCGCCTTGCTCAGCTGGACCATCGACATCGCACTGCCGTTCCCCGGATAGACCGCGTGCAGATCCGGCGCGTTGCCGGCCGCCAGCTGCGCGCGCAACGCCGTCTGCAGTTGGTCCGCGGGCGAGAAGGACAGGTTGAAGTCGAAGTCGGCGTTCTTCGCCTTGTACTGCTCCAGTGCCTTGCGGAGACCGGCCTCCTGACTGCCTGCCCCAATCACCTTCAGCCTGCCGTTGCCGTTGCCACTGCCGGACGAACTGCTCCCGCAGGCCGCGAGCGTGCCGGCGGCGGCCGCACCACCCATCAGCTGCAGCATGCGCCGGCGAGGCAGGGGACGCTCGTATACGGATGCCACGGATCCTCCTGAGCTCGGGAGATATCGTCGAATGACGTGAATTCACCGAGAAGAAGTGTTAACTTCTCACGCCGCGCACGCTACGGACGCCGTGGAGCGGGTGTCAAGACTTCATTTGAAAGGATTCACTGGCTGCGGCCCGCGCCGCGTACTCGGCCGGGGTCAGGCCGATCTGCTGTTTGAACTCCTTGGAGAAGTGCGCCTGGTCGAAATAGCCGAGCGCCGCCGACAGCGCGGCCAGCTCGGTGACCTCGCCGCGCGCCAGCAACTCGGCGCCGTCGTGCAGCCGGTAGCGGCGCAACACCCACTTCGGCCCGACGCCGACGTACCGGCGGAAGAGCCGTTGCAGAGTCCGGATCGGTACGTCGAACCGCTCCGTGACCTCGTCGACCCGGGCCAGCGTGCGGTCGGCGGCCATCGCGGCGACGATCTCGCGCACCAACTCGTACGACGGGTCCGGCGGCGCGAGGTGGTCCCGCAAGAACGCCTCGAACACGGCACGACGCCGTACGTCGGAGTCTTCGGTGAACACGAGATCCGCCAGCCGATCGCCGTCCGGGAAGACTGCGGTCAGCGGCAGCACCCGGTCGCTGAACGAACCGACGTCCAGCCCGGTCACCGCACCGAATCCACCGGCCCAGAACTTCACGCCGAACACGCGGCCGCGGCCGATGAGCTGGCGCTCGAACTTGCGCGTGTAGACGCCGTTCACGAAAGCGCCGCCGGGCTGCTCGAAGGTGACGTTGACGCTCGGGAACGGAAGCACCTCGGCGGTGTAGGGCTCGTCGAGATCCCACTCGACGATCCAGTACCACTCCACGAAGCGTGCGGCGTCGGGGCCGGGCGCGAGCCGGTTCAACGTGCGATGCCGGGCCTGCTCCCGCGGGTGCAGGATGCCCTTCTCGCTCTCCGACGGGATGCTCAATGGCTGTCGCTTTCTTACAAGACCGGTCCGGGCGCCGGTGGGTTGACTAAGAGCATGACGACGGACACCGACAAAAACAGCGTAGTAAAGCCCATCCCCGACGGTTACCACTCACTCACGCCGTACCTGGCGGTTCCGGACGGTCCGAAGGCGATCGCGTTCTACCAGGAGGTTTTCGGGGCCGAGGTGATCAGCCGGCAGGACATGCCGGACGGGCGGGTCGGCCAGGCGGAGCTGCTGTTCGGGAACTCGATGCTGCAGCTCAGCGACCAGATGCCGCAGATTGGGTTGCAGGCGCCGAACGGCGAGTGGGTGCACTCGTCGCTGGTCCACTACGTGCCGGACGTGGACGCGACGTACGCGAAGGCTGTTGCGGCCGGCGCGAAGCCGGTGGAAGAAGTGCAGACCTTCATGACCGGTGATCGCTACGGGACGGTGATCGATCCGTTCGGTCATCGCTGGGCGATCCTGACGAAGGTCGAGGACGTCTCCCGCGAAGAGGCCGATCGAAGGGTCCAGGAATGGCTGGACTCCCAGCCCGAAGAGCTCGCCTGATCGGGCACATTCGCCGTACAGGACGGCATTCTGCGTATCGTCGAAGAGGTGACGACCGACTGGAGTTTGCTCGAGGTCGCGGAGAGCTATGAGGACTACGAGCCGATCCGCGAGCGGGCTTTCGCATGGACGGCCCTGTTTGAGCAGGCCGGCCTGGCGGAGCTCGGGTCCCGCACCGTGCTCGACTACGGAGCGGGCACCGGCCGCGTGGCCGAACAGATCGTTGGCAGGTACGACGTTTCGGTGATCGCCGCCGACCGGTCGCCGAGCATGCTGCAGGTTGCGCGGCGCAAGCGCCGGACTTCGCGGATCACCTACCAGGCGATCGGCGTCGACCAGCGGCTCGACCTGGACGATGGCGCGGTCGATGCCGCGATCTCGACGTTCGTCTTCGTCTGCATCCCGGACGCCGAGATCGTGCAGGCGATCTTTTCCGAGGTCTACCGGGTCCTGCGTCCGGGCGCGCGGTACGCGATGCTCGACGTGAACCCCGATTCGATCGGCGTACCGTTCGAGATCGGTCAGTACGGCGAGGTGGGGCGCAGCTACGCGGCGGGGGACGCGGTTCGGATGCGGCTGACCCGGCCGGACGCGGAGCCGGTCGACCTCGTGGACTACCACTGGCCGAAGGACGTGCAGCTCGAGCGGTTGCGGACGGCGGGATTCCGCGAAGTCGGCTTCATCGAGCCGACACTGCCGACCGAGTACGACGGTCCGGATGCGGATCGGATGGCGGTGGAGCGGACGCGGCCGCCGTACGTGATCTACACAGCGGTGAAGTAGACACAAGCCTGTTCTTCCTCAGATATGAGGAAGCGGCCCGCCGGAACCGTCCCCTGCGGCAGTTTCGGCGGGCCGCTGACTAAGAGTGTGCACGTGATCACGGAGATTGGCAACCCGTTGCGTGATGAAACACTTACTTGAAGTGGTCGTTGGTTGGGTTTCAACGATGAACTCAGGGAGTGGACCTGGTTCCGGTAAGCTTCGGTCGTAAGAGCCTGGGTACGTTGCCGCGTGAATTGCCGGTGAACGTCTCCGGGCTTCACCGTTTCCAGCGTCCGGCTGCCGCGCGTCGTGAGGGCTGCGGCCGGCGCGTGAAGAGGAGGGCTGAGATGCCCGCAATCGTGCTCGTCGGCGCCCAGTGGGGCGATGAGGGCAAGGGTAAGGCGACCGATCTGCTCGGCAACACGGGCGAGGTCATCGACTACGTGGTCAAGTTCAACGGCGGGAACAACGCCGGCCACACGGTCGTGATCGGCAGCGAGAAGTACGCGCTGCACCTGCTGCCGAGCGGGATCCTGACCCCCGGCGTGACGCCGGTGATCGGCAACGGGGTGGTCGTCGACCTGGCAGTACTGTTCGAGGAGCTGGACGCGCTGCAAGCCCGTGGCGTCGACACGTCCCGGCTGGTGATCAGCGCGAGCGCGCACCTGATCCCGCCGTACAACCGCACGCTGGACAAGGTGGCCGAGCGCTTCCTCGGCAGCCGCAAGATCGGGACCACGGGCCGCGGGATCGGGCCGACGTACGCGGACAAGATGAACCGGATCGGCATCCGCGTCCAGGACCTGTACGACGAGAAGATCCTGGAGCAGAAGGTCGCCGGGGCGCTGGAGCAGAAGAACCAGCTGCTGGTGAAGATCTACAACCGCCGCGCCGTCGAGATCCGCGAGGTCCTGGACGAACTGCTCGAGTACGCCGACCGCCTGCGCCCGATGGTCGCCGACACCAGCCTCCTGCTGAACAAGGCACTGGACGACGGCAAGACCGTCCTGATGGAAGCCGGCCAGGCGACTCTCCTGGACGTCGACCACGGCACGTATCCGTTCGTCACCTCGTCGAACGCGATCTCCGCCGGGGCGTGCACGGGTACTGGCATCCCGCCGACCCGCATCGACCGCGTGATGGCGGTCGTCAAGGCCTACACGACCCGCGTCGGCGAAGGCCCGTTCCCGACCGAGCTCCTGGACGCCGACGGCGAGTGGCTACGCCAGCAGGGCTTCGAGTTCGGTACGACGACCGGTCGCCCGCGCCGCTGCGGTTGGTACGACACGGTGATCGCCCGCTACGCAGCCCGCGTGAACGGCGTCTCCGACTTCGTCCTCACCAAGCTGGACACACTGACCGGCCGCTCGACCATCCCGGTTTGTGTGGCCTACGACGTCAACGGCGTCCGCCACGACGAGATGCCGATGACCCAGACCGACTTCCACCACGCCACCCCGATCTACGAAGAGTTCGACGGCTGGACCGAAGACATCACCGGCTGCCGCACCTTCGAGGACCTCCCCAAGGAAGCCCAGTCCTACGTCCGCGCCGTCGAGTCCCTCAGCGGCGCCCGCATCTCCGCCATCGGCGTAGGCCCCGAACGCACCCAAATCGTCCAGCTCTGACCCCACCCGTCGGCTGCCCACCCCGGGCAGCCGACAGTCATACCTTGGTCATACTTTGTGGGTATGCTGTTGTCATGGCGGTGAAGAAGAAGACCTTGTCATTCGACGCGGAGACCTGGGCGGCAGTCGAGCGACGTGCGCGGAGTGCACACACGACACCGTCGGCGTACGTCAACGAGTTGATCGACAAGAGCGAACGCCTGTACCGCGGGCTGGAGGCGGTCTCGGATTGGGAAGCTGAGCATGGCGAGATTGCCACCGCCGATCTTGAGTGGGCGGACCGAGCGCTGGCCGAGGCGCAGCGGGAGGCGGCTGACGATCGCCCCGCGACGGAGGATCCGCAGGCGTGACGCGGCTGGTGTACGACGCAGGAGCGTTGATCGCTGCCGAGCGGGACGATTCTCGTCTATGGGCAATGCACCTGCGCGCACTGACGCGCGGTATCGAGCCAACTGTGCCGGCTGCTGTGCTGGCGCAGGTTTGGCGCGGTCATCAGCAGCGGAGCCTGCGGCGACTCATCCAGGGCTGTGAGGTCGTGCCGCTTACTCAGGAGTCGGCAACGTGGGTCGGTGAGTTGCTGGCGATCGCTGGGCGAGCTGATGTCGTGGATGCGCAGGTTGTCGCGTGCTGCCTGCAGCAGGGCGCTACCTGCGTGACCTCGGATCGTGGTGACATCGCGCACCTGGCCGAGGCCGCCCGTGACAGTGCTTGGCGTGGTAACACGCGATGGAAGGTGCCGATCATCTCGTTGTGACGGCTCGTCAGTTGATGCCGATGAGGGGGATGTCTCGGATGAAGGGGGCTTGGCGGAGGTCGTTGAGGGTGGGGCGTTCGACTTTGGCGCCTTGGGTGGGGTTGCGGGCCCAGTCGGAGCCGGCGCCTTGGGTGGCTTCGTAGAAGGTGTAGCCGCCGATGGCGAGGAAGATGACGGCTGCTGTGGTGGCCAGCCAGCGGGGGCGGAAGAGGTTGCGGGCGGTGATGTGGGCGCCGCGGCGTAGGGAGTTGCCGCCGGGTCCCCACCAGGCGGTGAAGAGTGCGGTGAGGCCGGCTGCTCCGAAACCTACTGCTGACAAGGGCTGCCAGGTGAGGCTCTTGGCTGTGGCGGTGACGCCGGTGGCGATGCCGCCGACTACTGCACCCATCACGAGCGGCAGGATCAGACACAGCACAGTGATGAGTCCTGCGGTCACTAGCTGGATCGGGGACGAGGCGACCGCGACGACACCGTCCGAACGACCTGCGCGGCCGCGGACCTGGCGGCGGCGCATCAACGCCGTACTGCCGCGGTCGACCGTTCTGGCGATGACGAAGAGGATGGTGGCGGCTACCGCGCCTAGCAACGGGTAGAGCGCGATGAGTCCGGTCAAGCCGACCATGAGGCCGACAACTACCGCGGTACGTCGGCCTGTCGCCGGTGCGCGGTGTGGTTCCACCTGCTGCCCGGGCTGCTGGTACGGCGACATGTCCTTCGACGGCGCCTTGTACGGCGACACCTCCCGCGACTGCGGTTGGTACGGCGCAACTGGTTGCGGGCTGCCCTGGTATGGCGCGACTGGCTGGGGTGAGCCCTGGTAGTACGGCATCGCGCCAGGTGCGGCTGCGACGGGTGCGGGACTGTACGTCGCTGGATGAGTCATCGGCGGCGTACCGAACGGTCCAGCAACAGGAGCACCGGCAGCACCGGCACCGGCAGCGCCTGCTGCGGCGGCTCGGGTGGCTTTGCGGGTGGCGGCGGCGTCTCGGACTTTGTTGGCCAGGGGGGAGAAGTCGGAGAGGGAGGGGATGACGTGGGGGACGAGGTTGGCTACCTCGGTGGGGGACGGGTCTGTCGCCTGCGGTTCTGCGGTGGTGTCCGCGGGCATGACTTGGGTCAGTTGGCGGGTGGGTGGGTGCAGTGGGGCGGTTTCAGCTGCGGGGGACTCGCGTGGGGGGAGGGCGTCGCGGCCTTCGGCGTAGCGGGTTAGGCCGGTCATGATTTCGGCCTGGGTGGGGCGGTCCTGCTTCTTGGGGGCCAGGGCTGCGGACAGGAGCGTCTTGAGGCGGGGGTCGAGTCCCTCTAGGTCTGCTTGGCCGGTGTGGACTCGGTGCAGGACGGCTTCGAAGGGGCCCTTGCCGAAGGGGCGGCGGCCGGTGGCGGCGAAGGTTACGGTTGCGGCCCAGCCCCACCAGTCGGCGGACTCGGAGACCATCTCGCCTTCGATGAGCTCGGGGGCCAGGTAGCCCGGCGTACCGATCACCAGGCCGGTCTGGGTGAGGCGGAGGTCGTCGGCGGCCTGGGCGATGCCGAAGTCGATCATCACCGGCTTGCCGTTGAGCATCATCACGTTGCCGGGCTTGAGGTCGCGGTGGATCACTCCGGCCAGGTGGATCGCCTGGAGCGACTCGGCGAGGCAGCCGGCCAGCGGGAGCCACTTGCGCGGGGTCAGCGGACCACGGTCGTCTACCTGCTCGTCCAGAGGACGGCCAGGGACGAAGCGTGTCACCAGATAGGGGCGGTCGGCTTCCAGGTCGTGGTCGAGGATGCCGGCCACACCGGGGTGGCTCACCTTCTGCAGTGTGGTCGCTTCACGCTGCAACCGCGCGCGTGCGGTCTCGTCGTGGGCCACGTGCGGCCGCAGGACCTTCAGTGCGACCTCTTGCAGGTCGGGTCCCTCGGCCAGGTAGACAACGCCCATGCCGCCTTGGCCGAGGCGCCGGATCAACCGGTACGGGCCGACGTGCTCCTCCACCTCCCCGGCCGACGTGGAAGGCGTTCCCCCTGTGACTGACATGCCATCTACCGTACGTCGGCAGCAGATCAACCATCCACGATGACGTCCGAGGTAATCGTCAGAACGACCTCCACGCCCGAGGCTGATACCACCATCAGCCGCGCGAGGAGGCACCTGTGACGCACTACGCGATCGCCAACCTGCAGAACGTCAACGTCGGCCCGGACATCGTCGAGTACCTGGAAAGCATCGACGCGACACTCGCGCCGTACGACGGTCATTTCATCGTGCACGGCCATCAGCCGGAGTACGTGGAAGGTGAGTGGGCCGGGACTCTGATCGTGATCGAGTTCCCCGACCAGGCGAGTGCCCGGGGCTGGTACGACTCACCGGCGTACCAGGCGATCCGGCCGCTCCGCACCAACAACTCCGATGGCGTGACGATGCTCCTGGAGGGTGTCGACCGCACTCACCGGGCCACCGATGTACTGGCCAGATCCTGAGGTATATCGGCCATCTGGCCGCTGGTCGGCTAAGCAACCAACCGGTTGGCTGGAAGCATGCGAATCGAGATTCTGGTCTTCGACGGTGTGGACGAGATGGACGTGATGGGCCCGTTCGAGGTGTGGAGTCACGCCTCCCAGCGAACGGACCTCGAGCTCGCGCTGGTCGGGCTGGCCGGCCCGGCGGAGGTGACCGGCATGAGCGGGCTGCAGTTCCGGGCACCGGACGGACTAGGGACTCCGGATGCGTTGGTCGTCCCCGGCGGTGGCTGGGGAAGCCGTGCCGAGAAGGGCTCGTGGGCGGAGGCGCGACGCGGTGTGCTGACCGCACGCGTTGCGGAGTTGGCACCTCAGTTGCGCTGGATCGGCTCGGTCTGCACCGGCACGATGCTGCTCGCCGAAGCCGGCCTGCTGAAGGGTCGCCCGGCTACCACCCATCGCAGTGCGTTGACCGAGTTGGAGGCGTTCGAGGTCGACGTCCAGCGCAACCGTGTGGTCGACGACGGTGACGTGATCACCTCCGGCGGCATCACGTCCGGTATCGACCTGGCCTTGTACGTCGTCGAACGCGAGTACGGCGTGGATGTCGCGAACGACATCGCGGGCTGGATGGAGTACGACCGAACCCGCGATGTCCTCGTGACTAGCTCACAGGCATCCTGAACGCGAGTAGTCCGGTACCGGTTGCGTTCGTGATCGCCGGTCCAGAGCCGTTGTGGCTCTGGTAGATCAAAGCGGTCACTCCGGTTGCCGGCCCGGACAGTGTGAGCACCAGACTCCCACCGGCCTGGTAGGCAACAGATGACACCGTGACTGTCGAACCCTGCACCCGGAAGTCCGCAGCCGAGCCGGCGGCCACAGTGAGCGGATCAGCCGTCCGGAGCTTCACCACGAGCTGTGAGCCGGAGGCGGTGACACTGGCCGGGTTCGGCGCAGACACACCGGCCGACGGGCCGCCGTACAGGTCGCGTGCGATCACTGCGAAGTTCTGGTCGCCCAGATCGCGGTAGCCGCCCAGGTAGGCGTAGTGACAACCGTCGTGGCCGGGCAGCCCATTAGTGGAGAGCAGTACGACGCCGTCGGTGTCGCCGAGCGCACGCTGCGCCTCACGCAGGTTGATGTTGGTGGTGTTATTGCAGGGCGACGTGCGGACCTGGTTGACGTAGTACCGGGTCGCACTGCCGAAGTCGGCGCGCCAGTCCGCCAGTAGAGCGCGGAAGCCGGCCACGTGCACCGCTGCGTTGTCGTTGTCGCTCTCGCCTTGGTACCAAAGCACCCCGCGCACCTGACTGATCAGGCCGGCAGCTTTGAGCCGCGTGCGCAGCCGTCCGTAGTTGGTGGTGAGGTCGTCCGGGTTCTCATCGTTCCGCTGGAAGAAGCTGATCGGCTGACCGCCATGCGCGCCCTGCACGATCGCCACCGGCACCCTGTAGGTGTCGACGATCCGACGACCCATCCGGATCGCCCACTGCCCGACCGAACCAGACTGCACTGTCACGTCACCGGTCGCGTAGTGCCAGACGCGGTCCGCCCCGGAGATCTGACCGTCCGAAGTCGGCGTGCCGTAGCTGCGCAGCCAGGGCGACTCCTCCGCATTCGCAGCGCCATTGAACTTCGCCGCCTCCGCGTTGGACTGCCCCTGGATGACATACACATCACCCGAGACCACACCGGTACGCCGAGCCACCACTCGCTCGGTTCCACCACCAACAGCACGCAGTTCGAACGTGTACTCCTGCAGTGCCGCATTGATCCGCGGAGTGAACCGGAAGTCGCGCGCCTGCGAGCTGTAGGTGTCGGTGTGTCCGTTGCTGGTGACCCGCAACCGCACCTCGGACACGTTCGACGAGGTGATCCGCCCAGCCACCGGCACGTTGGCGCCGTTCGCCGCATCGCGTGGAATCAGCTGCCGATCCTGCGGCGCCTCGGACAGACTCACCAGGGAGGTCCGTACGTACGCAGTCAGCTTCCGCTGGGTGAGCCGCGGGGCGTTGCCGGCGAACGTCCAGTCCGGCTGACCGGACGGCGAAGTCCCGATCCCGATCGACAGCGGTACGTCGGCAGGCTGGGTGAACGAGTTGATCGCGAGCACCGTCTTGGCAGCCGCGCCAGATGGCCGGGTGGCGCCGACCTGCGAGACCTGGAACGACCCGTACGCACCGTTGGTCGGGCTGTCGTCCACGTCGTACGTGATCGGAGAGGTGTTCGCTACCTGCGTGCTGGTCTGCTCGGCGTAGGTGTTCGGCCACATCTCCAGGTAGCCGGTCTGTCCGAGGCCAGTGGTCACGTTCGGCACGTTGGAGGCGACCTCCAGGTCATCCACGCGCTGCCGGGTGACCTGTCCGGCCTTGGTGGGTAGTCCGATGTTGCGGGCGTCCTTGGAGAACGGCTCCATCGCAGTCCACACGCGCTGTGGACCGTCCGGCCCGTTCAGCTCGAGGCAGTATCCGACGCGGTCGAAGTTCGACCCGACCTCGGTACGGCGGTCAAGTGTGTACGGGAGCTCTTTGTCGAGCCACCCGGCGCGCTCCGGCAGTGTCAGCTGCAGCACCGGTGTGAAACCGACAGTTGCGGCAGCACAGCCGACTCCAGGATCTCGGACTGCCGGAAGGATGGCATTGGCCGGCGCGGTGACGGCCGAGCCGAGCAGAGTGGCGACAACGGACACGGCAAGAAGACGGCGAGGCATGGGCGGACCTCCGGGGCGGCGGCGGACTGTCACTCACCTTGGTAGCGACAACCCGCCTCGGCGGCTTCGGCCGGACCGCCGTCTTGCGGCCAGCGGTCCGAACCGTGCGCCCAGTGGCCTTCGTTGTCAGCTCTTCTGCAGCTCCGGGTAGACGCCCTCGAGCGGACCGGCGACAGCCTTCTTCGCCCACCGCGCGGTGTCGTCGGCCAGCACCTCGTAGGCTCCGGACTCGATCCCGTCGAGTGCCTGCTTGGCGACATCCTCCGGCTGCGTCTTCGGCCCCGGTACCCCGGCGGTCATGTCAGTTTCGGTGTATCCCATGTGCAGGCCAGTGACACCGATGCCACGGTTCAGCAGTTCGAGGCGCAGCGAGTTGGACTGATGCCAGAACGCCCCCTTGGTGGCCGAGTAGGCGCCGTGCCGGGCCACCCAGGACAGGGCCGAGTGGGCATTCAGGATGTGACCGCCGCCGTTGCGCTCGATGATCGGGACGAAGGCCTTGGTGACTTCCAGCGGGCCGAAGAAGTTCGCTTCGAAGACCGCGCGCAGCTCGTCGGTCGGAGCGTCCAGGTAGGTGTCCGGCGAGCTCGCGCCGGCGTTGTTGATCAGCACGGTCACGTCAGGCGCCGCGGCGGCCAGGGCCGCGATCGACGCCGGGTCGGTGACCTCCAACGGCAGCGGTACGACGCGGGGGTCGGTGCTCGGCTTCGGTGTCCGTGCGGTCGCGTACACCTTGGCGGCGCCGCGGGTGAGCAGGTCGTCGACGAGGGCCTTGCCGATACCACGCTGGCCGCCGGTGACGAGGACGACAGCACCGTCGAGTGAGGTCATGAAATGCTCCAAGCAGTAGGAAACCGATCTGTTTCCAGAACAGTAAACCGATCAGTTTCCGAATTCAAATCGAGCCGGTACCCTCGTTGCATGAGCACCTCCGCAACACCCCGCGAACGTCTCCTCGAGGCCGCGGGCGATCTCTTCTACAGCGACGGCGTCAACATCGGAGTCGATGCGCTCTGCAAGGCCGCCGGGGTGTCGAAGAAGTCGATGTACCAGCTGTTCCGTTCCAAGGACGAGCTGATCGCGGAGAGCCTGGCGAACCGGGGGCCGGCGTACCAGGCCACGCTGCAGCCGGGCCCGGACGACCGGCCGCCGCGGGAGCGGATCCTGGAGGTGTTCGAGCGCCTCGACGACCTCGTTGCCGACGGCAACTTCCTTGGTTGTCCGTACGTCGCGACCGCGGTCGAGCTGAAGGATCCGGAGCACCCGGGCTCGGTGGTCGCGCGGCACTTCAAGCAGCAGCTGACCGACTTCTTCCACCGCGAGCTGGTGAAGGCCGGCGCGGATGACCCGGGCACGCTGGCCATCCAGCTGACCATTGTCTTCGACGGCGCGAGTGTTCGCGCGGTCGTCCGGGCCCAGTCGCTGGGTGGTATCGGCGTGCTGACCGCCGGCGCGCTGCTGGATGCGGCCGGTATCCACGCTCCGGAACTGGCCGGTCAGCTGAACTGATCGCGGGTTACTGTCCGGGGATGGAGATTCCCGCCGAGTTCAAGGATCTGCTGTCGTCGACGGCGATCGCGATCGTGGGCACGATCGGCAAGAAGGGCGAGCCGCAGGTCACCCCGCAGTGGTTCCTCTGGGACGGCGAGCAGGTCCGGATCAGTCTGGTGGAAGGCCGGCAGAAGCTGCGCAACCTCCGCCGGAACCCGGCGATCTCGGTGATGATCGTCGACCCGGCACAGCCGACGTACTATCTCGAGCTGCGCGGCCGGATCGACGAGCTCGTTCCCGATCCCGAGTTCGATCTCGAGCAGGCGATCGCCCGCAAGTACGTCGGCGAATGGTCCGACGTGGAACCACCCGGTACGCCGCGGTTCGCCGCGAGCGTCGTCGTCGAGCGCATCACCAGCCAGCTCGGTCACCCCTGACGACCCCCAAAAAGGTCACTGTCGTCAGGGGTGCCTGCGATCAGTTCGTCAGCAGAGCGAGCTCAGCGCCAGCCAGCAGGAAGGCGCCGACGCCGAAGTCGGCGGTCGACTGGTAGTTGACCGGCTGGCTCGATTCCGGCCGGTCGCCGACCTTCTGCACATAACCGAGGAAGCCGTCCGGGTGCACGGCGGTCTGAACCATCCCGTTCCAGGCCCGTGCCGCCATCGGCAAATAGGTGACCGAAGGCAACAATCCGGTCCGGACCGCGTACGCGGCCGAGTACGCGAAGAACGCCGTACCGCTGGTCTCCGGGCCGGGCAGGTGCTGCGGGTCGGCCAGGTTGACGTTCCAGAAGCCGTCCGAGCGCTGGATCGACCGCAACGAACCCACCAGCTGCGTCAGGCCGGTCTTGTACTCCGCGACATTCGCCTGGTCGGCCGGAAGTGCCTTCAGCGTCTTGACGTGACCGGCCGCGACCCAGCCGTCACCTCGTGACCAGACGACCGGTTTCCCGTTGGGAGAAAGGATTCCGGTCGGCAGGAACCGCTCGTCGCGGTACCACAGCCCGTTCGACGGGATCCACAGCTTCCGGGTCCGCTTGGTGTGGTTGTAGAGCTGATAGACCTTCGTCCAGTACGCCGGATCTGCGCGCAGCCGGCCGATTCGCGCGAACGGCGGCATCGCCATGTGCAGGGCGTCGCACCACCACCAGTCGTCGATCTTGGTGCTGTTCACCATCCGGCTCAGGGTGTCGGTCGCCGCGGTCAGCTTGTCGGCGCTCGGTTCCAGGTCGTAGAGGTCGAGGTAGGTCTGAATGCAGTTGTGGTTGTCGGCATGCCGGGTCGTGACGCCGCCCGGGATGCCGTAGTTGTGCCGCTCGGCCCAGGCGCGCGCGTAGTTCAGGTAGCGCACCTCACCGGTCAGCTTGTGGGCGGCCATCAGGCCGCTGAAGAAGGTCGCGCGGGCCCAGCCGTTGTCGCCGGAGTTGCTGTGCGTGGCGATCCACTGGTCGGCGACGCGGCGGACCACGGCGATGATGTCGGCCCGCCGCGGCAGGCTGCTCGCCGGCGGTGCCGCCTGGGCGGTGGTAGCGGTTACAGAGGGTAGTGCCGGGGCGGCCATGACTGCGGTTCCGACGGTCAGGAACTGGCGTCTTTTCATGGGACAAATCCTCACTTTGTTCCACTGAGCTGGGAAGAAACCGGTATTGGTTCCAGCGTGAAGTAATGCCTGCTGAGATGTTGACGCCCTTACCGTCCGTCGTCAAACTTCCGAAAAGACTCTGCGGATTCTGGGGGGAGCTGCAGAGTCCTCCGCCCCCGAAGCAGCAAGGAATCCGCCCATGAAAGTGAAGGCATTTCTGGTGGCTGCAGCAGCCGCCGGTCTGGTGGCCGGTGCGCTGAGCAGCCCAGCAACCGCAGCACAACCCGCAACTCCCGCGCCGGCTGAGGCGCCGGCTGTGTTCGCGCACCCCGGGGTCGGCGTCAGCCGGGCCCAACTGGACTTCGTCAAGGCGAAGGTGCAGGCCGGTGCGCAGCCGTGGACCACCGCGTTCAACCAGGCCAAGAACAGCGCGTACGGTTCGCTGTCACGGACGCCGACGCCGCGTGCCGTAGTCGAATGCGGCCCGTACTCCAAGCCGGACTACGGCTGCACCAACGAGCGTCAGGACGCCATCGCGGCGTACACGGACGCACTGATCTGGTACATCAGCGGCGACGTGCGGTACGCGCAGAAGTCCATTGCCTTGATGGATGCCTGGTCGGCGACGATCCGCGATCACACCAACAGCAACGCACCGCTGCAGACCGGTTGGGCCGCGTCGTCGTGGCCGAAGGCGGCCGAGATCATCAAGCATGCCTACGGAAACTGGCCGAACTCCGGCCGCTTCGCGACGATGCTGCGTAACGTCTACGTTCCCGAGATCATCAACGGCTCGAACTCCAACGGCAACTGGGAGCTGACCATCATCGAGGCCCTGCAGGGCATCGGGGTGTTCCTCGAGGACAAGGCGATCTATGACAAGGCGATCTCGCTGTTCAGCTACCGGGCCCCGGCGTACGTGTACCTGGCGTCCGACGGCTCGCTGCCGAAGACGGTGCCGAGTCAGAACCTGAACACCCGCGACAAGATCGTCGGCTACTGGCAGGGACAGGGCACCTTCGTTACCGGTCTGACTCAGGAGACCTGTCGCGACTTCGTCCACACCGGCTACGGCATCTCCGCGATCTCGCACGTCCTGGAGACGGCCCGGATCCAGGGCATCGACATGTACCCGCAGTACGGCGAGCGGCTGCGGCAGGCCCTCGGCTTCCAGGCCAAGTACGAGCGGCAGGCCGAGCCGGTCCCGTCCTGGCTGTGTGGCGGGAGCGTGCAGCGCGGTCTCGGTCCGATCACCGAGGTCGGCTACAACGCCCTGCACACCCGACTCGGGATCGCGATGGCGAACACCCAGGCGCTCACCGAGGCCAACCGCCCGGCCGGTACGAACGCTCTGTTCCTGGCGTGGGAGACCTTGACCCACGCGGAGAACCCCGCCTGAGGTAGCAGACTCAGGCTTCCGAGGTGATCCGGAAGCGCCTGGACCCGGCGCTTCCGGATTGCCGTCTCAGCCGATCGCTTCGCCGCGTTTCCAGTAACCCTGGAAGGAGATTGCGGGCTTCGGCAGTCCGACGACGTTGACCAGATGGCGTCGTACCGCCTTGATCATCGCCGACTCGCCTGCGACCCAGGCGAAGTCGACGGTGTCCGCGAGTACGGCGGATTTGAGGGCCTCGAGCAACGGAATCTCGGCATCCGATTCCGGGGTCGCGGTGATCCAGGTGACGTCGGCGGTTCCGGGTGTCGGCAGTGCGCGGATGTCGCGGCCGTCCGGGACCTGGGCGAAGACGGTCGCGTGTACGCCAGGTTCCAGCTGCTCGAGAATGCCGGTCAAAGCAGGCAGTGCGGTCTCGTCGGCGATCAGGACGCGATGCGCGCTCGTGCTCGGCGGAACGTAGTCGACACCGGAGTTCAGCATCCCCTTCGCGCTGGTCGTGTCGACCGCGAACGGGAGGAACAACGCGATCTCAGCACCCGGTACGACGTTCGTCGCCCACGCCGAGGCGGGTCCGTTGACACCGTGGAGCACGAACTCGATATCGAGCTCGGACTGCTCGGCCCGCAGTTCGCGGATCGTGTACGTGCGCATGATGACGCGCTCGTCCTCCGGCTGGGCGCACCAATCGGCGTACCAGTCCTCGCCGCCCAGGAGCTTGAGGGCGCCGCCGTTCGGAGGCGGCAGCAGGACCTTGATCCGCTGGTCAGGACCGGCGACGGCCGCGTCGGCGATCCGCGGTGCGGTGAACGTCACGCGGCGCAGGTGCGGGCTCAGATCCTCGACGGAACGGACGGTCACGAACAGCGAATCGAAGACGATGGGCCGGGTGGCGACTGCGGTCATCGGGTTCTCCAAATCAGCCTCGGATGCACAGGCGGGAAGGCTCGGGTTATTCTGAGGCACCTAGAGGTTAGCCTTACCTAAGAGGATTCCGAAAGCCTGATGCCACCGTCCGATACCGCCGTCGACTCCGCCAGTGCGACCGCTGCCGTGTCGGCACGCCCGCGCCGGACCCGGCGGACCACGTTGGTCCTCGGGCTGATCGGCTCCATCGCCCTGCTCGCGCTGGTGGTGCTGCTCAGCATCGCGGTCGGCTCGAAGCAGATTCCGTTATCCACGGTGATCGACGCCTTGCGGCATTACGACGAGGCGAATACCGATCACGTGATCATCCACTCACTGCGTGTGCCCAGAACGCTCATCGGACTCTTGGTCGGTGCGGCGCTGGGATTGTCCGGTGCGTTGATGCAGGGCGTCACCCGCAACCCGCTCGCCGACCCCGGAATTCTCGGGGTGAACGGCGGCGCGGCGCTGTTTGTTGTCGGCGGCATCTATTGGTTCGGGCTGGCGAGTTTGACGGCGTACGTCTGGCTCGCCTTCGCCGGTGCGGCCGCGGCCTCGGTGGCGGTCTACTTCCTCGGATCACTCGGCCGCGAGGGTGTGACGCCGGTCAAGCTCGCGCTCGCCGGTGCGGCCCTGACCGCGATGCTCGGATCACTGACGACCGCCTTGCTGATCAGTGATGTCGATACTTTCGATCAGTTCCGGTTCTGGTCGGTCGGTTCGCTGGCCGGCCGCGGTTCGGACATCGCCGGCCAGGTCGCGCCGTTCATCCTGATCGGGATCGCGCTGTCGCTCGTCTGCGGCCGGGTGCTGAACGCGATGTCCCTCGGTGACGAGGTCGCGAAGTCGCTCGGTCAGCGCGTCGGGCTGGCCCGGTTGTTCGTCGCGGTCGTCGTCGTCCTGCTCTGTGGTGCCGCCACTGCGGCCGCGGGGCCGATCGGGTTCGTCGGGCTGACCATCCCGCACATCGCGCGGCTGATCACCGGGCCCGACTACCGGTGGATCCTGCCGTACTCGATGGTGCTGTCCCCCATCCTGCTGCTCGGTTCCGACGTGATCGGCCGGGTCGTCGCGCTGCCCGGTGAGCTCCAGGTCGGCATCGTGACCGCGGTCATCGGCGCCCCGTTCTTCATCATGCTGGTTCGCCGGCGGAAGCTGGCAGACCTGTGACCACAGCCGAAGAAGCCATCCACATCGTCAGCCGGGCCCGCGCGGTACGACAGGCCCGCACGGTCGCAGTGGTCGCCGTACTGGCTGTTCTTGTCTTTGCCACGTTCTGCGTCTCGTTGTCATTGGGTGACTTCAAGATCCCGGTGGTCGACGTGGTGAAGACGCTGTTCGGTGGCGGCGATCGGGCCACTGAGTTCATCGTGAACCGGTTGCGGCTGCCTCGTGCCCTGACCGGTCTGATGGTCGGCGCCGCGCTCGGTATGTCGGGCGCGATCTTCCAGAGCATCGCCCGCAACCCGCTGGCCAGCCCCGACATCATCGGTGTCACGTACGGCGCGAGTGCGTTCGCCGTGTTCGCGATCGTCACCCTCGGGATGACCGGGCTGGCGGTGTCCGGGTTCGCGATCGTCGGCGCGATCCTGACCGCGTTCATCATGTACGTGCTGGCCTGGCGGCACGGGGTGTCGAGCTACCGCTTGATCCTGATCGGGATTGGCATCGGCGCGATCGCCACCAGCATCACGTCGTACCTGCTGACCAAGGCCCGGGTCGAGATTGCCCAGCAGGCGCTGATCTGGCTGACCGGTTCGCTGAACGGGCGGGACTGGTCGAACGTGCAGGCGATGACGGTCACGCTGGTGATCGCCGCGCCGCTGTCCGTCTGGCTCGTGCACCGGCTGCGGATTCTCCAGCTAGGCGACGAGACGGCGTACGGGCTGGGGTTGCGAGTGGAGAGCTCGCGGCTCGGGCTGATCGTGATCGGGGTCTTCCTGGCCGCGGTGGCGACGGCGGCGGCTGGGCCGATCGGGTTTGTTGCGTTTGTCGGTCCGCCGATCGCGCGCCGGCTCACCCGGTCGCCGGGACCGGCGATGATCTCGTCCGCGCTGATCGGTGCGTTGGTGGTGGCCTTGTCCGACTTGATTGCCCAGCACGCGTTCGGCGAGACCCAGTTGCCGGTCGGTGTCGTGACCGGTGTGGTGGGCGCGCCGTACCTGATGTATCTGCTGGCCCGGACGAACCGGGTGGGGAGTGGTGGCTGAGATGGAGAACCCCGTGGAGAAGCCTGTGACACGACACAGTCTGGCAGCCGAGGGACTCGCCGTTGGCTACGACCAGCGGCAGATCATCGACGACCTCTCGGTCGAGATCCCCACCGGCAAGATCACCGTCATCGTCGGTGCGAACGCCTGCGGCAAGTCCACGCTGCTGAAGACCCTGGCTCGGCTGCTCAAGCCGTCGAAGGGCACGGTGCTGCTGGACGGCAAGAGCATTCAGTCGATTCCGACCCGCGAGGTCGCGACCAAACTCGGCCTGCTGCCGCAATCACCGACCGCCCCGGAAGGCATCACGGTCGCCGACCTGGTCGGCCGCGGCCGCTACCCGCGGACCCGCTGGATCCGCCAGTGGACCAAGACCGACGACGAAGCGGTCGCTCAGGCGATGACCTCGACCGACGTACTGGAGATCGCGGACCGACCGATCGACGAATTGTCCGGCGGTCAGCGGCAGCGGGTCTGGATCGCGATGGCGCTCGCCCAGGAGACGGACATCCTGCTCCTCGACGAGCCCACGACGTTCCTCGACCTGACCCACCAGTTCGAGGTCCTCGACCTGCTCGTCGACCTGAACAAGCGCGACGCCCGCACCATCGTCCTGGTCCTGCACGACCTGAACCAGGCCTGCCGTTTCGGCGACCACCTGATCGCGATGAAGAACGGCGCGATCGTTGCCAAGGGCAACCCCGGCGAGGTGATCACCGAAGAGGTCGTGCACGACGTCTTCGGGCTGCACGTCAAGATCATCCCCGACCCCGTCGCCGGTACGCCGATGGTCGTCCCGCTCGGCCGTCACACCACCCGCACCGACCGCCCCACCGACGTACCCGCAGCCGACCTACCGACCACCGCCAGCCCGGCAGCCGCCGCCCTAGCCGCCTCCGCCGCCGCCAACGGCGTCTGCCGCCCCACCGACCGCTGACCCACTGGACCCATTTGGCGGGTGCACCCCAAGGCCGGTTAGTTAAGGCAGCTCGGGCGACCCAACTCCCCAAACCGGTTCGGGGAGCGCCAGCGCACCGCCCGTAGCCATTCGGGGAGGATCCACCCCCCAAATACGACCGATATCCACCCCACACCAGATCGACACCGGCCGACATCCTCCCCAAACCGGTTTGCGCGGGACCCACCACCACGCTTTCCACACGACCGGGGAGCCCTACCCGCCGATTCGGTGGGGTAGCGCTCCCCAGCCTCGCCGTACAGCACCGCTCTCGACACCACCCCCGAACCGCTTAACTAACCGGCTTTGGGGTGCACCCACCAAATGCGCCTGGTGCGGGGTGGGGGTTAGCGGTGGGGGCGGGGGGTTAGGTGGTGGAGGAGGAGGCCGGCCAGGAGGGCGCCCAGGGTGCCTAGGGCTAGGTCGCCGAGGGTGTCGGTGTAGGCGGTTTGGAGTTCGGGGGACTTGCGGACGAAGGCGACGTACTCGCCGAGCTCCCAGATGACGGCCGCGGTGGCGCCGAAACCCAAGGCCACAAAGGCGGTGACGGCGCGGGAGAGGTTGCGCGGGGCAAAGGCGAGCAGGGCGCCGGCGGTGAGGAAGCCCCAGAGGACGAAGTGCATGGCGTCGTCCCACCAGGTGACGCTGTCGAACAGGTTGAGGCGGTTGCCGATCAGGTCGATCAGCCAGGGCAGTGTCAGCAGCAGGTCGGCTGGCCAGGGGAAGGTCCGGTGCAGTTTGCTGCGGGTGCGGCCGTAGGCCCACCACCAGAGCGGAAGCACCATCGCGCCGATCGGGTAGACGATCAGGCGGGCGGTGGAGGCTTTGCCCTTGATCCCGCTCAGGTCCGGCCAGATGAGGGCCGTGAGCAACAATGCGAACAGCAGCACCTTCGCGATCAAGGCGGCGTACCGGACCCGGTTGCGGTGCGTGGCCGGGGCTGTCGTAGTGGCAACCATCGTCGTCATGCCTCTCAGTCAAACCGACCGCTGGGCGAGGCGGATGAGTACATCTACGCGAAGAACCCCCGCGATGACCGTCATTGTGACGGATCGCGGGGGTCCTAGGGAGTAGCTGTCAGCCGACGCTCAGCAGGTCGACGACGAAGATCAGCGTCTCGCCGGGCTTGATCGCGTTGCCCGCGCCGCGGTCGCCGTAGCCCAGGTGCGGCGGGATGACCAGCTTGCGGCGGCCGCCCACCTTCATGCCCTGGACGCCGGTGTCCCAGCCCTGGATGACCTGGCCGACGCCGAGCTGGAAGCCCAGCGGCGCGCCCCGGTTGTACGACGCGTCGAACTCCTCGCCGGTCGAGTGCGCGACGCCCACGTAGTGCACGTTCACCCGCGAGCCGGCCACGGCCTCGGCGCCGTCACCCACGGTGATTTCGGTGATCTCGAGATCCGCCGGCGGCGGCCCGTCGGGAAAGTCGATCTCTGGCTTGTCAGTCATGCCACCACGATAACCAGACGCCCGGACCACCCCCGACCGAGGGGCAGAATGACGGTATGCCGACCTATCGCGCGCGTTTCGATGCCACTGTTGCGTTCACGAACGGAGGCGGGCTGCAGGTGCAGGGGTTCCTGGTCGACGTTCCGTCAGCCGACGTCACGTCGGGTGAGATCGGTGAGCTCTTCCTGGACTCGTTGGGGTTGTTGATGGCGGGGAAGGTGCAGCTCAGCAAAGTGGAGGTCGTTGAGGCTGCGCACAAAGGCACTCGCGGTGGGCCCGCCGCCGGCGGGGCGGCGCGCGGCGAGGGGACGGCGTACGTCGAGCTCAGTCACGTCATCCGTGACGGGATGGTGACGCTGCCGAACCTGCCGGGGCCGAGTTTCAGTCAGCAGTTGACGCGGGAGGCGTCGCGGGAGATCTACGCGCCGGGCACGGAGTTCGAGATCGGGCTGCTGACGATGGTGACGAATACGGGGACCTACATGGACAGCCCGTATCACCGCTACCCGGACGGGCACGACCTGACCGGGTTCAGTCTCGAGCGGACGGTCGACCTGCCGACGGTTGTCGTCCGGGTGGAGGACAGCGGCCGGCTCGGGATCGACGCGGCCGCGCTGGCGACGTACGACGTACAGGGCAAGGCGGTCCTGCTGCATACCGGTGACGATGTGCGCTTCGGTACGCCGGAGTACGTCGAGGAGCCGCATTTCCTCACGCGGGACGGCGCTGAGTGGCTGATCGATCGCGGAGCGGTGCTGGTCGGGATCGATGCCGCCAACATCGACGACATGACCGACGGGACTCGTCCCGCGCACACCCTGCTGCTCGGCGCGGGAGTCGCGATTGTCGAGCACATGACCAACCTGAGCGCCGTACCGCCGACTGGTGCACTCTTCACCGCGACCGCTCCGCGCATCGAAGGGCTCGGGACCTTCCCCGTCCGCGCTTACGCCAAGCTGCCCTAGGGACTGACGTGGGCGTGCAGGTGAGCGTCGTGGCGGCCGTCGTCCAGCTGCCAGGCGCTGCGCAGGGTTCCTTCCAGGAGGTACCCGGCCTTCTCCGCGACGCGGCAGGACTGGTGGTTGCGGGTCGAGTGCTGCAAAGCGATGCGCTGGAAGCCGAGGCCGAAGCACCAACGCTCAAGCGTCGCGATCGCCTGCGCGGCCAGTCCTTGACCACGGGCCGCGGGGAGCATCCAGTACGACAGGCTGACGGTCGCCATCTCCAGGTTGATCTCCCGGAGCCCGATCTGGCCGACGACGGAGTCGCTGGTGATGGCCCACGAGGCAGCCTCGGCCGCTGGCGCGGTGTCGATGCGCAATACGTGCCAGCGCTCGATCTCGGCGTTGGTGAACGCCTCGATCACCGCCGGTACGTCGGTATTGCGCCACGGCCGGAGGTTGTCGAGCGCAGGCTGGCCGGCCGCGAACGCCGTACTGGGGACTGGCATGTCAGCGGGAAGCCAGGACCTCGCGGAGTTTGGCGGCGAACTCGGTCGGTTTGCCGGGCATCCCGTACTCGTCGCCGAGGAAACCGCCGTGGTTGCTCGGGAAGACGACCGGGGTGAGCCCGAGGCGCTCGGCGAGCGCCTGGCCGCCGCGCGCGGCGAGCTGGTTCGCGGACTCCTCGCCACTGCCGATGATGAGGTGGTCCTTGACCTTCGCGAGGCGGTCGAAGTCCGGCTCGTACGACGTGGTGCCGCGAATGTTCTGGCCCATCAGGATGTCGTCGCGGCTGCCGTCGTCTTCGGTGGACAGGCCGAACATCGCGGGATCCGGCGCGGGCCGGTCGGTGTAGTCGGCCGGGAACTCGCCCTCGAAGCTGACCAGCGCAATGAACTTCGCCATCCCCGCGCCGTGACCGTCCCGCTGGTAGGTCTCGTAGACATCGGCGTTGGCGGCCTGCGCGGCCTCGGTGTCCGGGACCAGCTTGACCAGCGGCGGTTCGTGCGCGACCACCGTGCGGACGAGGTCGGGGCGGTTGGTTAGGAGCGCCAGCGCGTTCACCGCGCCGCCGCTGCTGGCGAAGATGTCGACCGGCCCGACGTCCAACGTCTCGATCAGTACGGCGAGATCGCCGGCATGGATCATCGGGTTCAGCTCGCCGCTGTCGGTCCGCACGCTGCGCTCGACGCCCCGGGGATCGTAGGTGACCACGGTCCGGTCGGTGAAGTGCGATGCGAGGCTCGGGAAGCCGCTCGCGCCCATCGGGCACCCGATCAGCAGCAACACCGGCTGGTCGCGATCGGTAAGACTTCCACGAACGTCGTACGTGAGGGTGACGTGAGGGATGTTGATCGTGCTCGTGACCGGTTCCGTCATGAGCCGAGCCTCTCACCCTCGCCCTCTGCGGGACTACCCTCGGAGGCCATGCGGAGGAAACTTCTGGTGACGTTCCTGGCGGCCGCGCTGACTCTGGGCGGCTCCGGTACGGCGCATGCCGTCGGACCGAACTACGGCGAGTACTCGCTGATGTTCGAGAAGTCCGCCGGCCAGTACTGGGCAGGTCAGACCGCGGCCGGGCAGTGGGCGTGGTCGCCGTTGAGCGCGACCGAGTCCGATATCTCGTGGGGCGACCCTGCGGCCTGGCCGCCGAAGTACGCCGAGCACTTCATTCGTGACGGCGACTGGGTTCTCGTCGAGGGCTACAACGACGGCGCCGGTCGGCCGCTGACGCAGGTCCAGCGCGTGACGTCGGAGCAGCTCGGTGACGCCGACTGCAACAACCTCACGCCGATCCCCTCCGCGGGCGGCCGCCAGCACTACGTGAAGTGGAACATCCCGGCCACCGGCTACTGCCTCGACGCGACCGGCACCATCAAACCCCCGAACGGCTCCACCACCGTCAACTTCCGCCATCTGCAGAAGTGGTCACCACCGCACGCCTGCTCCAATCCGTACTTCAAAGCCCAGACGTGCATCACCCAGTTCGAGCAGTGGTGGGACGACAACAACCACCCCTACTCCCTCCAACTCACCCGCACCCTAGAACTGGCCAAAGGCAAAGGCATGGCCTTCACCAACCGCACCACCTTTCCTGTCAGCTGGAACGCCGACGCCCGCTACTACTGGCACTACTGAACGGGTAACCGGCCGACGTGGCCGGGGCTTGGTGCGTGAGGATGCGGCCGGTGGGGGTGGCGAGGAGGCGGGCGAGGTTGGCGTCGAAGGAATCGTCGAGGTGCCAGTCGGCGGTGAGGATGTAGAGGGTCCGGGAGCCTAGGGCGCACGCGAAGCCGAAGTGTTCGAGGGGGACGGTTTCGAGGACTTCGCCGCCCTCGGCGATCCGGAGGCAGCTGGGACCGGCTTCGGTGAAGCCTGGAGTCCAGATCGCGCCGTCGGCGTCCATGCACATACCGTCGCCGGAGTGCGCCGCCCAGACGCGCCGGTTGATCAGCCCGCCGTCGGGAAGGACGTCGTACGCCGTCAACGTGCGGGCGAACGACTCAGCGACCACCAGCGTTTCGTTGTCGGGCGTGATGACCATGCCGTTGGGGAACGCGAGTTCGTCGGCGACCCGACGTACTGTGCCGTCTGGCGTGATCAGCAGGATGAACCCGGGTCGCTCGCCCTCGGCCGGAGTGAACGAGCAGCCGCCGTTGACGTAGATGTTGCCGCGGCCGTCGACCACGAGTTCGTTCAGGCCGCCGTACGACGAGAGGTCCGCGTGCACGGTGAGTTCGCCGGACGGCTCTTGGCGCAGCAGCAGGCCTTCCTGGCCGGAGACCACCAGCAGACGGCCGTCGGGCAGCCAGTCGATCGAGAAGGGCAGGGTGGTGTCGACGCGCGCCATCACCTCGCGCTTACCGTCCGCATCGATGGCGAGGATCTCCTGCGTTCCCCAGTTCGCACACCACAGGCGGCCGTCGTGCCAGCGGGCCGACTCACCGATGACCAGTCCGTCAAGCAGCACTTCAGTCATGTTCCAGCTCCTTCAGGTGAGGCTTGTTTACCTGTCTACGAACGAACCGGATCGCATTCGACAGCCCAGGGCACGCTAGGCTGAGCGCCCGTGAAGGTCTTGGTGATCGGTACGGGTGGCCGCGAGCACGCTCTGGTGTGGGCATTGGCCCAGGACGCGGATGTCGACGAGGTGGTGGCGGCGCCGGGCAACCCCGGTATCGCCGTACTGCACCCGGCGTACGACGGGCAGACGATCGTCTGCCGGCCGGTGGACGTCTCCGACCACGCTGCGGTCGTCGCACTGGCGACCGAGATGGGTGCGGATCTGGTCGTTGTCGGGCCGGAAGCGCCGCTCGTTGCCGGGCTCGCCGATCCGCTGCGTGACGCCGGGATCGCGGTTTTCGGGCCGTCCAAGGACGCCGCCGAGATCGAGGGGTCGAAGGCGTTCGCCAAGGACGTGATGGCCGCGGCGAGTGTGCCGACCGGGCGGGCCTATGTCTGTACGACGCCTGAGCAGGCCGCCGAGGCGATCGACGCGTTCGGACCGCCGTACGTGGTGAAGGACGACGGGCTCGCGGCGGGTAAGGGTGTCGTGGTCACGTCGGACCGCGACGAGGCGCTCGCGCATGCGGCCGGTTGTGAGCAGGTGCTGATCGAGGAGTTCCTGGACGGTCCCGAGGTGTCGCTGTTCGCGATCACCGACGGGACGACGGTGCTGCCGATGCAGCCTGCGCAGGACTTCAAGCGTTTGGGTGACAACGACGAAGGCCCGAACACCGGTGGGATGGGCGCGTACACACCGTTGCCTTGGGCACCGGAAGGATTGGTTGCCGAGATCACCGACAAGGTGCTGCAGCCGACCGTCGACGAGCTGCGTCGCCGCGGTACGCCGTTCAGTGGTCTCCTGTACGCCGGTCTCGCGCTGACGTCACGTGGTCTGCGCGTGATCGAGTTCAACTGCCGCTTCGGCGACCCGGAAACCCAGGCCCTGCTGCCGATGCTGAAGACCCCGCTCGGTGGTCTGTTGCTCGCGGCTGCCACCGGCAAGCTGGCCGCGTACGACAAGCTGAGCTGGAAGAACGGCTCCGCGGTCGCGGTCGTGGTTGCCGCCAAGAAGTACCCGGCGAGCCCGCGCAGTGGCGACCCGATTACTGGTGTCGACCAGGCCGAGGGTGACGACGTCCGCGTCTTCCACGCCGGTACGGCGCTCGACGGCGAGGAACTCGTCACGTCGGGTGGCCGGGTGCTCGCGGTCAGTGCCACTGGCAAGGATCTCGACGAGGCGCGTCAGCGGGCTTATGCGGCGGTCGGTCAGATCCGGATCAAGGGTTCGCAGCACCGCACCGACATCGCGCTGAAGGCCGCCCGCGGCGAGATCACGGTGTAGCGTCCAAGCCCCAGACCTGCAGGTCGGGGTGCGGGCCGATCGTGCCGTCGATCGTGTTGTCCCGGATCGGGTTGACCCCGGCGAACTTCGGTACGCCGGGCAACGGGTGCTCGAAGATGTCGCGCAACCGCTCGTCCTCGATCCCCTCCACGCCCAGCACGGCCACCCGCCGTACGCCGGTCGCCGCCTCCTCACGCAGTTGCCGATGCAACGGGCTGAACCGCGGCAGAACCCGTGGCCGACGCACACCGCGCGCCTCCAGCGCCGAGTCGAGCGCGCGAATCGCCGGGCTGGCCGCCAGCCGCGTGACGAACTCGTACACGGGCAGACCGGACTCAGGCAGCAGATCGAGCGCAGCGCTCTCGATCCGCAGCCCGACAGACCCCGCGGCGGATCCAGCGCCCGACGCCGCGGTGGAGCCGTCCACCGAGTCCAGCGGGGCCTCGCCTTCCTTCACGCGTTGGCGCTTGTAGGCGACGTCTAGCTGGCCGGCGGTGGTCATGGTGATGAACACGGTCAGCGCCACTCGGCCGGCGCCGCCGAGGATCCAGGCGGTCTCGTAGTCCGTGAGTCTGTTCACCTTTGCCATGGTGCGGCGGAGACGGGGTCATCCGATCTGGGAGAATGGGCCTGTGAAACCCCGGATTCCGAATGTTCTCGCCTCCCGTTACGCCAGTTTGTCGATGGCGCGGTTGTGGTCGCCGGAGCACAAGATCGTGCTCGAGCGGCAACTGTGGCTCGCCGTACTGAAGGCGCAGCAGGAACTTGGTGTCGACGTACCGGACGGGGTTGTCGAGGACTACGAGCGCGTCGTGGACCAGGTCGACCTGGAGTCGATCGCGGCTCGGGAGCGGGTCACGCGGCACGATGTGAAGGCTCGGATCGAGGAGTTCAGCGCGCTCGCCGGGCATGAGCACATCCACAAGGGCATGACGAGCCGCGACCTGACCGAGAATGTCGAGCAGCTGCAGATCCGGGCCGGGCTCGAGCTCGTCCGCGATCGGGCGGTCGCGACCGCCGTACGGCTTGGTCAGAAGGCTGCTGATCACGCCGCGCTGGTGATGACTGGGCGGTCACACAACGTGGCCGCGCAGGCGACCACGCTCGGCAAGCGGTTCGCGTCGGCGGCCGATGAGCTGCTGGTCGCGATCGCGCGGCTTGAGGAGCTGATCGAGCGGTATCCGCTGCGCGGGATCAAGGGGCCGGTCGGGACTTCGCAGGACATGCTCGACCTGTTCGGTGGTGACCCGGCCAAGCTGGACAAGCTGGAGAGCGACATCGCCCAGCACCTCGGTTTCAGCCACACGCTGACCAGCGTCGGCCAGGTCTACCCGCGGTCGCTGGACTACGACGTCGTCTCCGCGCTGGTGCAGCTCGCCGCCGGCCCGTCGAGCCTGGCCACCACGATCCGGCTGATGGCTGGGCACGAGCTGGTCACCGAGGGTTTCAAGGAGGGCCAGGTCGGCTCCTCCGCGATGCCGCACAAGATGAACACCCGGTCCTGTGAGCGCGTCAACGGGCTGGCCGTGATCATCCGCGGCTACGCGTCGATGGCCGGTGAGCTGGCCGGCAACCAGTGGAACGAGGGCGACGTCTTCTGCTCCGTCGTACGGCGGGTTGCCCTGCCGGACGCGTTCTTCGCGCTGGACGGTTTGTTCGAGACGTTCCTGACCGTGCTGGACGAGTTCGGCGTCTACCCGGCCGTGGTGAGCCGCGAGCTCGAGCGGTACCTGCCGTTCCTGACCACGACCAAGGTCCTGATGGCCGCGGTGAAGAACGGCATCGGCCGCGAGACCGCGCACGAGGTCATCAAGGAGCACGCGGTCGCGACCGCGCTGGACCTGCGCAAGGGCCTGGCCGCGAACGACCTGTTCCACCGCCTCGGCGAGGACGGCCGCCTCGGCCTAAGCGAGGAGCAGATCGTCGGCATCGTCGGCGAACCGCTGTCGTTCACCGGCGCGGCCGTCGCGCAAGTCGGCACGGTCGTCGCCCGCATCGACGAGCTCGCCAAGCGCTACCCGGAGGCCGCCGCCTACAACCCAGGTGACATCCTCTAGCTCGTGTTCGAACCGCTGACCTGGGCCTTGGTGGGCCTCAGCCTCCTCGCGATGGTGTACGCCGCGGTCCTGGCTGCCCGGGACAAGCGGATCGACTGGCCGGTTCTCGGCGTACTGGGGCTGGTCGAGGTCGGCCTGCTCGCGCAGCTCGTCGTCGGCATCGTCCAGTTGGTCGGTACGGACCGGGACGTCTCGGGACCGTTCTTCGTCGGGTACCTGATCGGCGGGCTGCTGGTGTTGCCGCTCGGTGCCCTGTGGGCGCTGGCCGAGAGCAGCCGGTGGGGTGCGGGCGCGCTCGCCTTCGCCTGCCTGGTGATCCCGGTCGTCGAACAGCGCCTGCACGAAATCTGGATCGCATGAGCGCCGACCCTTCCGCGACCAAGCGTGGACCCGGGCGGATCCTCGTGCTCGTGTACGGCGTGTTCGCGCTGGCCGCGACCGCCCGTGCCGGCGTCCAGATCGCGACCCAGTTCTCCGACGCGCCGATCGCCTACCTGCTCTCGGCGGTGGCCGCGATCATCTACTGCGCCGCGACCTTCGCGCTGGCCAAGGCGACCGCGTTCTCCCGGCGCGTTGCGACGATCGCGATCGCCATCGAACTGATCGGCGTACTGGGGGTTGGTGCGTTCAGTTACGCCGTACCGGAGGACTTCCCGGATGCGACTGTGTGGTCGCACTTCGGGCAGGGGTATGGGTTCGTCCCGCTGGTGCTCCCGGTTCTCGGGCTGCTGTGGCTACGTCGTACTCGGTAGCAACGCGAACCGCAGCGCCCGCAGGATGAACTGCGGCCGAGCGAGCGCGGTCGGGTGGTCGAGCATCGTGGTGACGCGGTTGAACTGGACGTTCAGGTCGTCGTCTTTGGCGGTCGCCGCGAAGATCAGGCTGGAGAACCACTTCGTCAGCCGATAGCCGCGTGGGTATGGCCCGTCGACGTGCGGCAGCGCGAGGTCGGCCAGCGTCGAGAGCTGCCAGGCGACATCGACGACCACGTTGACGTCGTCGAAGTACGAGCGGGCTGGCTGCGTGAGATCCGGGTCCGAGGACAGGTACGCCGACAAGCACGAGGCATGCAGAGTCGCCGAGGTCATCCCTTGCCCGTAGATCGGGTTGAAGGACGCGACCGCGTCACCGGCCACGATCAGGCCGGCCGGGATCCGCTCCAGCGCGTGGTAATCGCGCCGGCGGCTGTCAGCTTGGTGATAGGTGTTCACCTCGCCGATCAGTTCACCGTACTCGGCGATCTGGGCGAACTCGGTGGGGTAGTCGGAGCGGCAACGCTTGCGGAAGTCCTCGATATCGCGAGTCGGCCGGTCGTCGGCGTACCCGGCGACGAGCACCAGCCAGCGATCGCCCTCGACCGCGAGGATGCCGCCCTGACGCAGTGGCCGGCCGCTGCCGGGCTGGTTCTGCGCGATCGAGACGCCGATCTCGGAGATCTTCGGGTCCCGCCGGAACAGCGCGCTGGCGTAGTTGAGCTTGATCGGCATCCGGTGCATCGTCGGCTGCGGCCAACCGGCTGCGCCGAGCCAATCGCTCAGCCGGCTCGAACGGCCGGTCGCGTCGACGACGAGGTCGGCGGGCACGGTGATGACGGACTCCGGTCCGGCGGTGCCGTCCGGCTGGTACCGCGCCGCGGTCACCCGGTCGCCGCTGATGTCGATGCCGTCGGCGCGGCCGTGCACGAGGCGGATGTTGCCGATCTCGAGCGTACGACGCCGGACCATCGACTCGAGGAACGGACGGGTGCTGATGAGCGCCTCGCCGAGCGAGCCCGGCGGCGGTCCCGGCCGGAGCTCGCCGTTGATGTAGGTCCGACTCTCTTCCGGCGGCGGGCTGGTCGCCCCAGCGGCCAGTGCCTCCGCCGTGAACCCGGGGAACCACCGATCCAGCTGCGCCTGCCCGGCCGGTAGCAACGCGTGCACCTGACTGCCCTGCGGTACGCCGGGCCGCGGCTCGGTGGAGTCGCCGGTCGTGTCCCGCTCGACGATCAGCACCTCGTCGGCGTGGTCGGACAGCACCCGGGCCGCCATCAGCCCGGCCATACTCGCCCCCAGTACGACGGCGCGTTCGATCAGGACCTTCGGTTTCGCCGGGCGCTCCACCCCCGTGATCCGGGCGAAGCGTTGTGCGGCGGACTCGACCATGGTGCCCCCCAGGCAGAAAAGTGGAAGTAGCTGCCACTTTAAGTCGGGTGCCTGATCACCGCGCGGTGGGCGCATGTCGCGACTCCCAGCCAACTGCCAGCCGCGCACAGGGACCACCCAAGGTTCGCTCGACAGCATCGAACTCATGCAGACATCAGGTCATCCTCGGGTCGAGATCGTCGTACCCGTCAAGAACGAGGAACACGACCTCGGCCCGAATATCCGGCGGTTGCGGGAGTACCTGGACACCGCCTTTCCGTATCCGGCCGAGGTCTGCATCGCCGACAACGGAAGTACGGACGCGACGTACGAGATCGGCTCGCTGCTGGCGGTCGAACTGCCCGGGGTCCGGGTGGTTCGGCTCGAGCAGCCGGGTCGTGGGCGGGCGCTGAAACAGGTCTGGTCAGAGTCGACAGCCGACGTACTCGCCTATATGGACGTGGATCTGTCCACCAATCTGAACGCGTTGCTGCCGCTGGTGGCACCGCTGTTCGCCGGGCACAGTGATGTTGCCATCGGCACTCGCTTGTCGAACGGGTCGCGGGTGGTCCGGCGGCCGAAGCGGGAGTTCATCAGTCGCTCCTACAATTTGTTGCTCAGGGCAACTCTCAGTACGCACTTCTCTGATGCACAGTGTGGGTTCAAGGCGATCCGGGCGGATGTGGCTCGCGAGTTGTTGCCGCATGTCGAGGACACCAGCTGGTTCTTCGACACCGAACTGCTGGTACTGGCCGAGCGTGCCGGGCTGCGGATCCACGAGGTGCCGGTCGACTGGGTCGATGACCTGGACTCCCGGGTCGCGATCGCCAAGACGGTCGGCGAGGATCTGCGGGGGATCGCCCGGTTGGCTCGGAGCCGGATCGACCTCGAGCCGATCAGGGCGACGTACGGGCGTCCTCGGGTGCTTGATCCACGAACGGCCTTGGCTGCAAGGATTCTGCGGTTCTGCGCGATCGGCGTACTGAGCACGCTGGCGTACGCGCTGCTGTATCTCGTGCTGAGACAAGGGATGCCGGCGCAGGTCGCCAACGTGCTTGCGTTGCTCATCACGGCAGTCGGCAACACCGCACTCAATCGACGGATCACCTTCGGAGTCCGCGGCGTCGAGGGTCGATGGCGACATCAGCTGCGCGGTCTCGTCACCTTCGGCATCGGCTGGAGCCTGACCGCGTGCTCGCTGTGGTTGCTGCACACCGCGGTGACCGCGCCGCATCAAGGCGTCGAGGTGACTGTGCTGACCCTCGCGAACCTCGCGGCGACCATCGTCCGCTTCAGCCTCTTCCAGACCTGGGTCTTCGACGACGACGCACCCACCCTCCCCGCAACCCTCGAACCTCAGGAGCAACTGACATGGCGACACTGACCGAATCCAGACCCCGAGTGGTCGCGAGACCACTCACGCTGAGCCGGGACAAAGTCCTGTACGGCGGGCTGCTGGTCCTGACCGCGATCGCCTACCTCTGGGGGCTGTCCAAGAACGGCTACGCCAACGAGTACTACGCGGCCGCCGTCCAGGCCGGATCGACGAGCTGGAAGGCCTGGTTCTTCGGGGCGTTCGACTCGTCGAGTTTCATCACCGTCGACAAGACGCCGGGCGCGTTGTGGGTGATGGGTCTGTCCGGGCGGATCTTCGGGTTCAGCAGCTGGAGCATGCTGGTTCCGGAGGCGCTGATGGGCGTCGCGAGCGTGGGCTTCGTCTACGTTTCGGTACGGCGATGGTTCTCGGCCAACGCGGGATTGCTGGCCGGCGGAATCCTCGCGCTGACGCCGGTCGCCGTACTGATGTTCCGGTTCAACAACCCGGATGCGTTGCTGATCATGCTGCTGTGTGCCGGAGCGTGGGCGGTCACTCGCGCGATCGACTCCGAGAAGCACGCGGCGCGCTGGATGATGCTGGCCGGTGCGCTGGTCGGGTTCGGGTTCCTGGCGAAGATGCTGCAGGCCTTCCTGATCCTGCCCGCGTTCGGGCTGGCGTATCTGGTGGCCGGCCGGTCCGCGCTCGGGAAGCGGATCGTGCACAGCGTGCTCGCGGTAGTGGCGATGATCGTGAGTGCCGGCTGGTGGATCGCGATCGTCGAGTTGGTGCCGGCGTCGGCGCGGCCGTGGATCGGCGGGTCGTCGACCAACAGCATTCTCGAGCTGACGCTTGGGTACAACGGTCTCGGGCGACTGAACGGGAACGAGACTGGGTCTGTTGGTGGCGGTACCGGGAATCCCGGTTGGGGTGGTGCGACTGGGGTTCAGCGGTTGTTCGGTGGTGAGTTCGCGTCGCAGATCGCTTGGCTGCTACCGGCTGCGCTGCTGGCGATCGTCGTACTGCTCGTGGCTGCTGGGAAGGCGCCGCGGGCGGATCGGACTCGGGCGTTCACGATTCTGTGGGGCGGCTGGCTGGTGGGGACCGGATTGGTCTTCAGCTTCATGCAGGGGATCATCCACAGCTACTACATGATCGCGCTGGCGCCGGCTATTGGTGCGCTGGTTGGGGCGGCGATGATGGTGCTCTGGCGGCGCCGGGACGAATGGTTGCCTCGGGCAACTCTTGCTGGTGGGATTCTGCTGACGGCCGGATGGAGTTTCGCGCTGCTGAACGAGACGCCGAGCTGGAATCCGTGGTTGCGGTGGGTCGTGTTGATCACTGGAGCGATCGCGGCCGGGGCGGTGTTGATGGTGCCTGAGTTCGGGCTCAATCGGGCGACGGCTCGGCGGGTCGGGTTGGCCACGGGGGCGTTGCTGATCGTGACGGCGCTGGCCGGGCCGGCGGCGTACTCGGTGAGCACGATCGCGACAGCCCACGCCGGTGCGCTCCCGACCGCTGGGCCCGAGGGCGCCGGTGGGATGGGCGGACGCGGCGGGATGGGTGGTCGCGCAGGCGGACCGCCCGGGCAGACCGGTACACAACCTGGGACGACGACTGGAACTGCACCGACTGGCGGGATGCGTGGTGGTGGAGGGTTCCTTGGTGGGGGCGGGATCAGCAGTGTGTCTAGTGAGCTGGTTGCGTTGTTGCAGAAGGGATCGACGGGGTACACCTGGGCCGCAGCGGCGGTAACCGCTAACGGTGCTGCGCCGCTGCAGATCGCGGCCGAGGTGCCGATCATGGCGATCGGTGGGTTCAACGGGACGGATCCCGCGCCCAGTCTGGCCGAGTTCAAGGAACTGGTTGCTCAGGGCAAGGTTCACTACTTCGTCGGCAGTTCCGGCGGCGGGTTCGGTGGTAGCCGGGGCGGCACCTCGTCCGAGATCTCCACCTGGGTATCCGAGAACTTCACCGCTCAAACCGTCGGCAGCACCACCGTCTACGACCTCACCACCAGTAACTAGGAGCATTTGATGACGAATCCTCAGCTTCCAAGCGGGAAGGTCCTGGCCGGAGCCGGCTCCCTGGTGGCGGTACTCGCCTTCCTTGGTGGCATGGCGGTCGGGCACGCGTGGGACGGCAGTTCGAGCGGTACGACGCAGTTCGGCGGGCCTGGTGGCGGCGGGTTCCGGCAACTGCCCGGGAACGGGCAGGGCGGCGTACCGGGCCAGCAGGTTCAGCCTGGTCAGCAGGGTCAACCGGGGTAAGGAAACGTGCCCGGCGAGTGTGAGCTCGCCGGACGTTTCCGGGCAAGGGGTGGTGTGACATGTGTCGAGTGGGGTAAGCATCTGGGGGTGGAATGGTCGAACGTCACCTGGTTCCTGACCGCGCTCGGTGCGGTCGTCGTGCTGTTGACGCGCGTCCGGCTCGGGGGTGCAGTGGTCGACGGCACCGGCCGATCCAGTGGCGTGGCCGGGTATTCGGCTGCCCTGCTGCGGATTCACACCACCGTGGGTGTGCTCACCCTGCTGGTCTGGATCGTTGCCTTGGTCACCGGTCGCCGTGAGATCGCGCTCCTCGGGCTGGCCGGCTGGTGGCTGCTGGCGGTGGTCGGATTGTTGCTTCTGGCCCGTTGGCTACCGAGCGGCGGCAAACATTCCGAGCACTCCCGCGGTGACGCCTGGGGCTCCGGTGCGGGACTCTCGCTCCTCGGCCACATCGGCGTACTGCTCGGCACCGGCTACTTCACCTGGGTCACCGTGACCGACCGTCTCTGACCAACCCGTCCAGTACGGCGGCAACAGTCCGCCGTACACCGTCCTCGAAGTCAGCCTCCGACAGCGTCGAGCCGGTCCCGGCGACGCGGTCGTACAAGAGCCCATCCAGCATCGCCGCCAGCGGCCACGCTGCCCGCTCAGGATCCGGTACGCCGAGTGCCGCGAGCAGTTGTCCCAGCATCTCGCGCAGTTGCCGCCCACCGGTGTCGATCGCGGTCCGCAGCTCGGGCTGCCGACTCGCCTCCAGTGACAGCTCGTAGCGCGCGATCAGGTCGTCAGGCCGCTCGGTAGCGAGCCCGAGGACCATCGCGACCACCAGTTCGGTCGGCGGCAGCTCGGTCTGGGCTGGACCGACCGTCTCGACATCGCGGGCGAGCATCCGGTTCACGCATGCGGTCAGCAGCGCGCTGCGGGTGCGCAGGTAGTACGACGTCGATCCCGGCGGCAGCCCGGCTTCGCCGTCGACAGCCCGATGCGTGAGCCCACGCAGCCCCCGGCGAGCCACCAGCCGAATCGCAGCGTCCGCAATCGCATCCCGCCGCTCCGCCCCCAACGGCACCCGCTTACTCACCCCCGCAGTCTCCCACCCCCACCCACCCCCCCACCGACCCCCACACACCCCACCGACCCCCACGCACCCCACC
>NZ_BAAANF010000008.1:101606-364448 GCF_039529655.1 Kribbella yunnanensis
AAATGGTCGGTGGCTTCTCAAAGATGCGCTGCGCGCACAAAGATGCGCGCACAAAGGTGGGTGGGCTGCTCTTTGGGCGGGAGACAGGAGGGGCTCTACAGATGTAGAGTCGCAAATATGAGTACAGCGATCGTGGTGGGAGCGGGGATCGGCGGGGTGACTGCGGCCGTCGCGCTGCAACGCTGTGGCTGGGAGGTCACGGTGCTGGAGCGCGCGGCGGCACTGGGTGAGGTCGGCGCGGGGATTTCGGTCTGGCCGGGGGCGGCCGCCGTACTCAACGACCTCGGGGCGAAGGGCATCGACCAGGCGGCTGCGCTGTCCGGCCCGACCGGCCTGCGGAAGCCGAGCGGCCGCTGGGTGGTGGCGGCGACCCACCTCGGCATCGACCTGCCCGTGATGATCCATCGGGCCCAGCTGCATGACCTGATCACCGCGGAGTTCGGTCCGGCGGTAACAGTCCGCACCGGCTACACGGTCGAGACCGTGACGCAGGACGACAGCGGTGTGCTGGTCAACGGCTCACTGCGCGCAGACCTGCTCGTCGCGGCTGACGGACTCCGCAGTGTGATCCGCACCGCGCTCTACCCGCAGTACGCCGGACCGCAGTACTCGGGCTACACGGCGTACCGGGGTCTTGCCGATGTGAAGGCCAACGACGGCGGTGAGACCTGGGGACCGGCGCAGCGCTTCGGAATCGCCCAGCTGATCGACGGCCGCACGTACTGGTACGCCACGGCCAACCAGCCCGCCGGACAAGGCGGCGACCTGGCCGCTGTCATCCGCAGGTACGGCAACTGGCACGACCCCATCCCACAACTCCTGGCCAGCACCGACACCGCGCTTCAGAACGACATCTACGACCTGCCACTACCCCTGGTCCCGTTCGCAGCCGGCCGCATCGCACTGCTCGGCGACGCCGCCCACGCCATGACTCCGAACATGGGCCGAGGCGCCTGCACCGCCATCGAAGACGCAGGCGCCCTAGCCAAACACCTCACCGCCACACCCGACCTAGTCACCGCTCTGACCCAGTACGACGCCGAACGCCGCCCCGCCGCCACTCAACTGGTCAAGCGCTCCCGCCAGATCGGCCGCATGGGCCAACTCGAGAACCCAGTAGCGATCGGAGCGCGAGACACACTGATGTGGGTGGGCGGCGGAGTGGCACGTGGTGCTGCAGCACTGCGCAGAAAGCGCTAATGGAACAATCGGCGTGTGACCACACCTCCGCAGGCTCCTGAGATTCCTGGTGCGAAGCACATTCACTCCGGCAAGGTTCGTGACCTGTACGAGCTGGAGTCCGGTGAGCTGCTGATGGTGGCCAGTGACCGGCAGAGTGCGTTCGACTGGATTTTGAGTACGCCGATCCCGGACAAGGGCAAGGTGCTCACGGCGATGAGCTTGTGGTGGTTCGAGCAGCTCGGGGTGCCGAACCACATCCTGTCCACCGACGTGCCAGCTGTGGTGGCCGGGCGGGCGGTGATTTGCGAGAAGCTGGAGATGTTCCCGGTCGAGTGTGTGGCGCGCGGGTACCTGACTGGTTCCGGTCTGCTCGACTACCAGGCGACCGGCGGGGTCTGCGGGATCCCGCTGCCGGCTGGGCTGGTTGAGGCGTCGCGGCTGGACGAGGCGATCTTCACACCGGCGACGAAGGCCGAGATCGGCGAGCACGACGAGAACGTCTCGTACGACGCTGTGGTGGCGACTGTCGGTGCGGAGACGGCCGCGGCGCTGCGGGAGACGACGCTGGACATCTACACGCGGGCTCGAGCGATGGCCGAGGAGCGGGGGATCATCCTGGCCGACACGAAGTTCGAGTTCGGTGCGCGGCCGGACGGGACGATCGTGCTGGCCGATGAGGTGCTCACGCCGGACTCGAGCCGGTTCTGGCCGGCTGAGCAGTGGGAGCCGGGGCGGCTGCAGCCGTCGTACGACAAGCAGATCATCCGGGACTGGCTGCAGTACGAGTCCGGTTGGGACCGGCACTCCGGTGAGGCGCCGCCGCCGCTGACCGACGAGGTGATCGAGCGCACCCGTTCGGCGTACATCGGGGCCTACGAGCAGCTGACCGGCCGGACCTTCGTCGCTTAGAAGAGGCCGACACCGAGCGCCAGCAGCACGAAGCGGGCGCCGCGGCCGATCAGCACGGACACACCGAAGGTGACCACGCCCATCCGAGAGGCACCGCCGATCAGGGCGACGCCGTACAGGGGTGGGATGCCGACGGAGGCGCTCAGCAGCGTCACCGGGATGCCCCAGCGGCGGTCGCTCATCGCATCCAGGAGGCGCTTGCTGACGTCGCGGTTCCACTGCACGAACCGGCCCCAGCGAGTGTCCAGGTCGACCGGCTTGGGCTCCTTGGACTTCCGCGCCGCGTAGCCGGGGCGGTAGCGGACGGCGAGGAACATGGCCACCTTGCCGATGGTCTGGCCCACCGACACCCCGATCGCCGCCACCACCGGGTCAAGGGCACCGGAGACGCCGACGCCGAGGACATACGCCTCGGCGTTCATCACCGGGATGATGGCGGACCCGATCCCGAAGCCGACCGCCAGCAACAGCTGCCACACCCACATGATCTCGAGGCTATGCGCTGTTGCCTGAGCAATCACGAACATTTTCAGACTCTGGGTACGGCGGCTCGCCGGCCACGGAGGATCGCGATCAGCCGGTACGACGAGGCGATCTTCACCACGCACGCTGCGATCGCCATCGTGTACGGCAGCCACTGCGCCCCGGTCTGGTGTGCGATGACTAGTGACACGACTACGGCCGCGGTGTTGACCGCCTTGGCCGGCTTGGACCAGTTCCAGAGCCAGATCGGGTAGTCGACCTTGTAGAAGTAGTTCGGGCTGAGTGTTCCGCGCCACAGCAGGAACGCCAGCGACAGCATCGTGTCCAGCACGCCGAACTGCACCAGGAAGATCGCCAGCGGCCCGATAGTCAGCGGGAACGTCGCCATGAACGCAGCAGCCAGCAGGAACGAGCACGCGCGGTCACAGACGATGTCGAAGACCGCACCGCCCTCGGACTCCTCGTCGCGGTACCGCGCGACCGCACCGTCGGCGATGTCACCGATCCAGTACGCGGCGTACCCGACAATCAGCCAGCTCAGCGCACCGGTCCGGAACGCGACCGCAGCGATCACCATGGCGAGCACGGTCCGGATAAGCGTGATGCGGTTGGGGACTCCGAGCAGCAGTGCCGGTCGGACCGGAAGCGGAACAGGAACGGTGGCCATCATGCAGCCCTCAGATTCTCGGGATCGAGTGCATCCCGCAGTTGGTTGCGAAGCAGGTAGCCGGCCAGAGCAGCACCGCCAACGGCGAAGCCCCAGGACAGCAACAGCAAGCCGGCCAGACCGACTGCCAGGAACGGCAGTGAAGGGAGATCGACCTGAAAGCCGATCAGCCCCTGCGGACCCATCAAGAGCCCGACACAGCTGCCGATCATCAGCGCCGGTGTCGCGACCAAGGAGATCTGGTCACGGACCACTCGGTGCAGGAAGCGGCCGTCGACACCCAGTGCCGTCAGACAGGCGAGCTGCCGGCGCTGTTCGACGAGTTGGTCGGCAACGCCGACCGTCAGGGATGCCAACGCGATCCCGGTGAGCAGGGCCAGGCCGAGCGCGCTCATCCCGAAGCCGGCGACGTAGAAACCAAGGCTGTCGGGATCGTTCTTGCCGGTGATGGTGACGAGCCCCTCGTGGACCAATGCACCGACCAGAAAGGCGCAGCCGAGGAGCAGTCCACCCATCCGCGCGGCTGACCGTGCGTCGGCGACGATGCGGGCACCGGCCAGCAGACGGCCTGCCTGACCTGAGCGGGCGAGCCAGCGTCCAATCGGTCCGACCGACCTGGGGATCTGAGTCGCCCACACTACGGCCAGGCCGATCAGGATCAGGGGCGACGTGAAGAAGCCGAACCCCGCCGCCGTCAGCACCGCGAGCACCAGGCACACCAAGCCGGCGATCACTGCGAGCGGAGCCGGGAACCCGGATGCCGGCCTGCTCGCCGACGGATCGCGATAGGTCAGGTATCCCATCGCCGCACCACCCAGGGGGAGCGCGACGGCAACAGCAACCCACACCAGGAGGTCCGAAGAGCTGAGGCCAGGAAAGACCTGAGTTACCCGAGGCAGCCCACTGAAGAGCACAGTGAGGATGGCGTAGAGCGGACCGGACAGCAGTCCGCCGCTCAGACCGATCAGAGTCGCGTCGGCCGTCGAAAGCCGCCGTACCTGCCTTGAGGACGCACCGGCCAACTGCAGTGCCGCGAATCGCCGCTCGCGTGCAGCTGTGCCGAGACGCAGCGCCTGAACCGACAGAGCCCCCGCAAGCACCGCCAGGATCGCTAGAGCCGCGGTGAGGCCGGGACGCAGACCGGACTCGGCGACGTAGTTGCTGTAGTGGTCCTTGGACAACTCACCACGTCCGAGCGAGCCGATATGTACGGCGTTGATCAGTAGGGCGCCGCTGAAGGACAGGGCTGCGGTGGCGAGGCGGACGCGGCTGCGGTCGGCGGGGGTGCGGGAGCGGGCCAGCAGGAGGGTGGTGCTGAGTGAGAGGCTCATCAGGCGGCCCTCAGGTTCTCGGGGTCGAGAGCGTCCTCTAGCTGGTTGCGCAGCACGAAGCCGGCCAGGACACCGCCGGCTGTGCCGAGAACCAGGCCGAGTGCGATGACTGCGGTCGCTGCGACGAGGTAGATGCCGTAGTACGGCTCGGGCTCGTCGCCGACGATCGAGCCGCCGACCACTCGGCCGAGCGTGATCAGCATGCCCAGTCCCATCCCCACTGCGAGAGCTGGTGCACCGACGATCGTCAGTTGCCGGGTGATCATCCGGCGCAGGAACTGGATGTCGACTCCGAGTGCCGTCAGACAGGCGAGCTGGCGGCGCTGGTCGACCAGTTGATCGGCGACGCCGACGATCAATGCGGCCATGGCAACTGTCGTCACGAGCAGCAGGGCGAAGATGGCCAGCGCGAAGCCGGTGATCTCGAAGGTATTGTCGAAGAACTCGTCCCTCATGATCACGACCGCGATCAGGCCGTTGCCGAGCGCACCGATCAGAAACCCGCAGCAGCCGAGCAGAGTGCTCATCCGCGTGGAGGGACGGGCCTCGGTGACGAGGCGGGCGCCGGTGAGCAGGTAGAGCGGGTTGCCGGAGCGGGCGAGCCGCTGACCGACCATCCGGATCCACGCCCGGTTCAGGTTGTAGAGCACGAAGGCCAGACCGACCACCAGCGCGGTGGTGGCGACGTACCCGAGGAACGGCGCCAGGATCACCGCAACGACGATGAGTCCGATCCCGGCGACGACTGCCGGGCGACTCGCCTTGCCGAGCGGGTGCTCTGCTCGCGGCAACAGGTCGTCCCGATGCAGTACGGCGGCAATCACCGCACCGGCCGCGGTCATCGTCACGACCACCGGGATCCAGGTCAGCAGGTCCACCGGCTGTACTGGGGGCAGGACCTGAGCCATTCGGGGCAGCAGGCTCAAGAACAGGCTGAGGACCAGATAGAGCGGTCCCGCGACCAGACCGCCGGCCAACCCCGCCATGGCCGCGTCGGTGATGGACAACCGCCGTACCTGCCGACTGGATGCACCTGCCAGGGTGAGAGCGGCCATCCGGCGCTCGCGAGCCGCCGTACCGAGTCTCAAGGCCTGTACGGCGAGGCCGGCGGTGAGCGCGGCCAGGAGGACAAGGATCGCGGCGAGTCCCGACCGCAGATCCGGCTCGGCGATGTAGTTGCTGTAGGTGGTCGCGGAGAGCTCGCCGCGACCGAGCCGGGCGATCCGGAGAGCCCCGAGCAGGAACGCCCCGCTGAGTCCCAGGGCCCCGACCGTCAGCCGGGTGCGGCTGCGGTCCGCGGGTGTCCGCGACCGGGCCAGCAGGAGCAGGGTCTCGACTTTCATCAGAGGGCCACTTCGTGCTGGATGACACCGTCGCGGAGGCGGATCTCACGGTTGGCGGAGGCGGCCACGAGGTTGTCGTGGGTGACCATCACCAGAGCCGCACCGCGGTACTTGGCGGTCTTGATGAGGACGTCGAGCAGTTCCTTGCCGGCCCGGCTGTCCAGACTGCCGGTGGGCTCGTCCGCGAGCACCACAGAGGGCCCAGTGATGAGCGCCCGGGCGATGGCAGCCCGCTGGGTCTGACCGCCGGACAGCTCGGACGGTACGGCGTCCGCCTCGTCCTGGATGCCTACCTGGGTTAGCCACTCCCGTGCATGGCGGTGGGCCTCGGAGCGCTGGTGTCCGGCGAGCAGCAACGGCAGTGCGACGTTGTCGATCAGCGGCAGGTCCGGAACCAGTTGGCCGAACTGCAGCACGACTCCGATCTTGGTGCGCCGCAGCTCGGCCCGGTTGTCCGGCGACAGGGTCGCGAGGTCCTGACCGTCCAGCCGCACCGAACCGGCGTCCGGGCTCAGGATTCCAGCCGCGCAGTGCAGCAGTGTGGACTTGCCGCAACCGCTGGCACCGGTGATGGCGACGATCTCCCCGGCCTTGACCTGCAGCGAGACGCCGCGCAGGGCTGTGTTGCGCCGGTACGCGAACTCGACGTCGGTCAGCTCAAGAGCGTTCATGAGTTCTCCTGCTCAGAAATGCGGTCAAGAGCGCTGTCGAGCCAGCGCAGGTCGGCATCGAGGTGGGCGACGATGTAGTCGCGAACGATCGGGGAGGTCGGGTCCTGACCGGCGGGGGTCTCCTGCAGCTCGCGGATGCGGCGCAGGTGACTGGCACGCTGCCGGGCCAGGAAGGCGGCGGCGTCACCGCCGGTGCGGACCGCTGCGACGAGCTTGCGGAGCACCTCGTCCGCACTGCCCCAGGCGGGCGGCACCGGGTCGACCAGCCAGTCGGCCAGGTGCTGGCGGCCCTTGTCGGTGAGCGCGTAGACCGTCCGGTCCGGACCGCCGCCGGAGGTCTTCTCGACCACCTCGACCAGTCCGTCCCGCTCCAGCCGGCCGAGCGTTGTGTACACCTGCCCGAATGCCAGCGGACGCCCGTCGGGGAACCAGCTGTCGTGGCCGCGCTTCACGTCGTACCCGTGCGCAGGACCTGCCGAAAGCAGGCCCAGGACGAGTTCAGCGGTTGCCATGCGAACGACTATACACCGCGTGTATGTACTGAGTGAATAGTCCGGCGAATGCGGGATTCCGGCGCCTGGTCGGTAGGATTCAGGGCGTCACCCCGGAACGAGACCTGGAGTAGTCAGTGGCTCGCGTTGTCGTCGACGTCATGCTCAAGCCCGAGATCCTCGACCCGCAGGGCAAGGCGGTGCACGGCGCGTTCGGCCGGCTCGGCTTCGACGGCGTGGCCGACGTCCGGCAGGGAAAGCGGTTCGAGATCACCCTGGACGGTGAGGCGACCGAGGAACGGGTCGCCGAGATCCGCCGGGCCGCCGACACCCTGCTGGCGAACTCGGTGATCGAGGACTTCACCTTGCACGTCGAGGACGCACAGTGAAGATCGGCATCGTCACCTTCCCCGGCTCGCTGGACGACGCCGACGCCCGCCGCGCCGCCGCGGTGGCCGGCGCCGAGGCGGTCGCGCTCTGGCACGGCGACGCCGACCTGCACGGGGTCGACGCGGTCGTCCTGCCCGGCGGCTTCTCGTACGGCGACTACCTGCGCGCCGGCGCGATCTCCCGGTTCGCCCCGGTGATGGAGACCATCATCAAGAAGGCGGGCGAGGGTCTCCCGGTGCTCGGGATCTGCAACGGCTTCCAGGTGCTGTGCGAGTCGCACCTGCTGCCGGGCGCGCTGATCAAGAACCACCACCGCAAGTTCATCTGCAAGGACCAGGGCCTGCGGATCGAGAACAACCGCACCGCGTGGACCAGCGACTACGACGCGAACCACGAGATCACCATCGTGCTGAAGAACCAGGACGGTTCGTTCGTCGCCGACGAGGCCACGCTGGACCGGCTGGAGGGCGAGGGCCGGGTGGTCGCCCGCTACCTCGGCAACCCGAACGGCTCGTACCGAGACATCGCCGGGATCACCAACGAGCGGGGCAACGTGGTCGGCCTGATGCCGCACCCGGAGCACGCCGTCGAGACTCTCACCGGACCGACCACGGACGGCCTGGGCTTCTTCACCTCGGTGCTGAAGGCCGTCGTCGCCTCCTGATGAAACGCTCAGGGCTGCGGCGCTTCCTGCTCCGCACCCTCTTTGTCGCTACTGCCGGTCTCCTCGCCTGCGCCGGAGCCGGTACGGCGTCCGCCCAGCCGACCAGCTTGATCGCGAAGGTCGTGGTGATCGGCGTACCGGGTCTGACCTGGCACGACGTGCAGGCGTCCCCCGAGCTGACCGCCCTGGTGAACCAGTCGCACGTCGGCTCGATCACCGTAAAGTCGGCCGGTCCGAACACGTGTCCGGTCGACGGCTGGCTCACCATCAGCGCCGGCACCCGCGCCTGGGGCAGTGTCCTCGGCCAGCCGTGCGCCCAGCTGCCTGCAGTGACCGACGGGAAGATTGCCGACTGGCAGACGTACGTCGATCGCCAGGCGCAGCACCATACCGGTGCACCGCTGGGCCGGCTCGGCCAGGCCGGGTACCCGATGTGCGGCTTCGGCCCGGGCGCTGCGGTCGCACTGGCCCGCACCGACGGTACGGTCAACAACTGGTGGCCGCAGTTCGACCAGCAGCGTTTGGCGAGCAACCAGTGCCGTGACGCGATCATCGACGCGGGTGCAATGCCGCCGCGCGAGGGTCGCGAGGAAGCGCGCCGGAAGGTCGCAGAGCTGGTCGCACAGGCTCGTGCGGCCGATGGCTGGGTACTGCTCGTCGGCGTCGCTCAGGAGTTGGCCAACGCACACCAAGAGCCGCTGGTCGCGATGCAGCTCCCACCGGACGACGGTCCGCGCTGGCTGACGAGTGACAGCACCCGTCGGCCCGGTCTGATCCAGCTGACCGATGTCACCGCGACGATCCTGCGCGGGCGGGAGGCGCCCACTGTCGACCCCGCCGGCGCCGAGACCGCCGGACCGCTCGACGGAACGCCGATCGGGTTCGACGGCGATCGCCATACCGATGCGGCTGCGGTGATCGAGGACCGGTTGGACACGAACCAGCGGTTCGAGCAGCCGCGGCCGATGCTGGTTGCGGTGTCGATGACCATCCTGGTCGCTGAACTGCTCGCCCTCGCCTGGTTCTGGTTCACCCGGAGCCCCCGCGCGCGCCGTACCTTCAACTTCACGCTCCTGACCCAGGGCGGCTTCTTCATCGCGGTCTTCTTGTCCACCGCGACCGTCTGGTGGCGCTGGCCGGCACCTGGTTTCTCCTTGTACTGCGTGGTCCTGGGCATCAGCGCACTGTTCGCCGTGCTCACCCAGGTCTTCTTGAAGAGCTACGCGTTCCTCGGGATCGCACTGGCCGCCTACGCCATCCTCCTGGTGGACGGTGTGCTCGGTACGCCGTTGCAGTTCGGCAGCATGTTCACCGACGGACCTGTGATCGGTGGCCGGTTCTATGGCTTCGGGAACTCGACCTTCGCCACGCTGGCGGTCGCAGCGCTCGTGGTTGCCGGCTGGGCCGCGCAGAAGCTGATCGACAAGAGCAGAGTGCAGGCAGCCCTTGCTGTGCTGGCGATTGGCGGCGCTGCGATCGTCGTGGACGGCAGACCGGGCTGGGGGACCGACTTCGGCGGCATCATCGCGCTGACCCCGGCGGTGCTGCTCATGGCCTGGCTCACCTGGCGCGGCAGCATCACCTTCCGCGCACTGATCGGTGTGGGCGTGGCCGGCGTACTGGCTGTGACTGCGGTTGCCTTCCTCGACTATCTGCGACCGGCCGACGAGCGCAGTCACTTCGGCACGTTCTTCGCGCGGTTGCTCGACGGTGACGTCAGCGACGTGCTGATCCGCAAGCTGCAGATGGCTCTCGCGTTCTTCAACGGTCCGGCCGGCTGGGCGATGCTCGTCGGGGTGGTGCTCGCCATGCTGGCGACTGTGCTCCCCGGGCGGGTCCCGTTCCCGGCGTACCGGTCCTTCTACACCAGTCTGCCGATGATCCGGCCGACTCTGCTGGCGCTGTCGACCTGTGGCCTGGTCGGCATGCTCCTGAACGACGCCGGGGTCGCACTGCCCGCGATCATGACCGGCTTCGCCGCACCACTGCTGGTGGCGCATCTGATCACCGCTGAGCAGCCCAGTACCGTTTCACCTGAGTCCCACCTAGTGCAGGAGTCCAAAAGTGTCGACTGACACCGTCACCAACGCCGAGAGCACCCCGGACGTCGAGCAGCCGTGGGCCGAGCTCGGTCTGAAGCCGGACGAGTACCAGCGGATCCGCGACATCCTGGGCCGCCGTCCCACCAGCTGCGAGCTGGCGATGTACTCGGTGATGTGGAGCGAGCACTGCTCGTACAAGTCGTCCAAGGTGCACCTCAAGCGGTTCGGCGAGATTCCGCAGGAGACCCCGGCCGGCAAGATGCTCGCCGGTATCGGTGAGAACGCCGGCGTGATCGACATCGGCGAGGGCTACGCGGTCACCTTCAAGGTCGAGTCGCACAACCACCCGTCGTACGTCGAGCCCTACCAGGGCGCGGCCACCGGCGTCGGCGGCATCGTCCGCGACATCATCGCGATGGGCGCCCGCCCGGTCGCGGTGATGGACCCGCTGCGCTTCGGTCCGCTGGACGCTCCGGACACCAAGCGCGTGCTCCCGGGGATCGTGTCCGGGATCGGCGGCTACGGCAACAGCCTCGGCCTGCCGAACATCGGCGGCGAGGTCGTCTTCGACCCGACGTACATCGGCAACCCGCTGGTGAACGCGCTCTGTGTCGGCGTGATGCGGCACGAGGACCTGCACCTGGCCAACGCGACAGGCGTCGGCAACCAGATGATCCTGTACGGCGCCAAGACCGGCGGCGACGGGATCGGCGGCGTCTCGATCCTGGCGAGCGAGACCTTCGCGGACGGCGGCCCGACCAAGCGGCCGGCGGTCCAGGTCGGCGACCCGTTCATGGAGAAGCTGCTGATCGAGTGCACGCTCGAGCTCTTCCAGGCGAACGTGGTCGAAGGTATCCAGGACCTCGGCGGCGCCGGGCTGTCCTGCGCGACCTCGGAGCTGGCCAGCGCCGGTGACGGTGGGATGCGGATCGAGCTCGACAAGGTCCCGTTGCGCGACGCCTCGCTGTCGCCGGAGGAGATCCTGATGAGCGAGTCGCAGGAGCGGATGATGGCCTGCGTCACGCCGGAGAACGTCGAGGAGTTCCTCAAGATCTGCGCCAAGTGGGACGTGCAGGCCGACGTGATCGGTGCGGTCACCGGCACCGGCAAGCTCGAGATCGACTGGCACGGCGAGCGCGTGGTCGACGTACCGCCGCGCAGCGTCGCCCACGACGGCCCGGTCTACAACCGTCCGTTCGCGCGGCCGGACTGGCAGGACGACCTGCAGGCCGACGGCGCCGAGAAGTTGCCGCGTGCAACGACCTCGGCCGAGCTGCGGGACACCCTGCTGCAGCTGGTCGGCTCGCCGAACCTGTGCGACAAGTCCTGGGTCACCGACCAGTACGACCGGTACGTGCTCGGCAACTCGGTGCTCGCGCAGCCCGAGGACAGCGGGATGATCCGGGTCGACGAGACCAGCGGTCTCGGCGTCGCGGTCTCCACCGACTGCAACGGCCGCTTCACCAAGCTCGACCCGTACACCGGCGCCAAGCTCGCACTTGCCGAGTCCTTCCGCAACGTCGCCACCACCGGCGCCCGCCCGGTCGCCGTCAGCGACTGCCTGAACTTCGGTTCCCCCGAGGACCCGGCCGTGATGTGGCAGTTCACCGAGGCCATCCGCGGCCTGGTCGACGGCTGCAAGGAGCTCGGTATCCCGGTCACCGGCGGCAACGTGTCGTTCTACAACCAGACCGGTGACGTGGCGATCCTCCCGACGCCGGTCATCGGCGTACTGGGTGTCATCGACGACGTCACCCGCCGTACGCCGATCGGCTTCACCGGCGAGATGGAGGGCCACCAGCTCTACCTGCTCGGTGAGACCGCCGAGGAGCTGTCCGGCTCGGAGTGGGCGCACGTCGTCCACGGTCACCTCGGTGGCCGTCCGCCGGCCGTCGACCTGGCGGCCGAGCAGCAGCTCGCGGACATCCTCATCAACGCCTCCCGCGACGGTCTGATCGACGCTGCGCACGACGTCAGCGACGGCGGTGTCGCCCAGACCCTGGTCGAGTCGGCACTGCGCGGCGGTGTCGGTGCGCGCGTCTGGGCGCCCGACAACCTGGACCCGTTCCTGTTCCTGTTCGCGGAATCCGCCGGCCGCGCGGTCGTCGCCGTACCGCGGACCGAAGAGGTCCGGTTCACCGACATGTGCACCGCCCGCCGCTTCCCGCACACCAAGATCGGCGTCATCACCGGCGACACCCTGGACGTCCAAGACCACTTCGAGATCCCCCTCACCGAACTCCGCGACGTCTGGACCGCCACCCTCCCCGCCGCCCTGGCCTGACCCTTACGTGCACTTGGCGCTGCCCCATCGTCTGGCACACTCGAAGGAGAGAGTGTGAGGTGAGGTGGATGGTGGAGCGGCGCCCGGTGAAGCCGGCTGACCTGATGGGTCGTGCGGCAGCGGCCGGACAGGAGGCGCGCGTTGTCGCGGCGCGGCGACGCATGGCCAACGTCCGGCTGACCGATGAGGAACGCCGGATCGCCACGGACGAGCTGGCTGAGCAGTTCGCGGTGGGGCGGCTCGACGAGGCTGAGCTGCACCTGCGGGTGGACCGGCTGCATGAGGCGGTCACGCATGCCGACCTGCAGCCGATCTTCGCCGGCCTGCCCACGCCGTCGCTCTATCGGCCGACACCCCGGCCGACGGGACGTTGGCGCTGGGCCGCGTTCGTCGGCGCAGTGTGGCTGGCAGCGCCGTTTTTCCTGCTCGGACTCGTGTTCCTGGTCTTCGGCCGCGAGGTCGCAGCCGCCGTGTTCGGCATCCCGGCTCTCCTGTGGACGGCCGTCGCGTTCCGCTGGGCTCGCCGAGGCCAGTCAGGCTCCTAGCGTCGACTCCCGCGGGACCAGCTGAGCAGGGAGTTCCAGTACGCCGTGGTGTGGGTTGCCGGCGATGGCGTCCAGGAGGAGGTTCGCGGCTCGGCGGCCGAGCTCCTCGAGCCGTAGGTCGACCGACGTGAGTGGCGGCCGGCTGGCTAGTGCCATCACCGGCCAGTTGTCGTAGCCGGTGACGGCGATCTCACCCGGTACGGCGCGGCCCAGCTCGCGGAGGCGGTCGCACACACCGCGAGCGATCTGGTCGCTGCCACAGGTGATCGCGTCGACGTCCGGATGCGCGCGCAGAACCAGGTCGGTGGCCTGCCGACCCCACTGCTCACTCCACTCGCCGAAAAGCGGCTCGCCGACGAGCGTGCTGCTGCTCATCGCCTGAGCCCGTTCCACGGCGGACCGGTGATCCGCAGGACCGGTGATGTGGGCGATCCGGCTGCGGCCGAGAGTGCGCAGGTGGGTGATGACAGCGGCCGCACCGGCGGCGTCATCTACGATCACCGAGGCATCTGCCGGATCGGTCGACGCAGCCAGCGCATAGACGACAGGCAGCGGTACGTCGATCGGCGGGCGCGGCTCGGTGCGGCGACCGGTCACGACGATGCCGTCGACACCTCTCGCGACCATCGACCGCAGATAGCTCTGCTCACGCAGCGGGTCGTCGCGGGTGTCGCACAACACGGTCGCCAGCTCGCCCGCACTGAGCACATCCTCGACCCCACGCATGATCGGGATGCTGAACCGACCAGAGCTGTCGGTGGTCAGCAGGGCGACTGTGAACGTGCGCCCCGACGACAGGGCGCGGCCGCGAACGTCAGGGGTGAAGCCGAGCTGAGCCGCAGCACGGCGTACTCGCTCTCGGGTGTCCTGGCTGAGCTGGCCGGTGTTGTTGAGGGCCTTCGAGGCCGTCCCGGCGGAGACCCCGGCCAGTGCCGCGACATCCGTGATCCGTACCGCCGGGCGTTTCATGGTGTTACTTTAGCAGGACGGAAAACGTGTGCCGTATTTCCGTGCTCGTGTGATCGTCCGCCCCCGAATCACCCGAAAGCAGGGACTGCCATGACCGTTCCGAAAGGACTCCCGCGTCGTGAATTCCTCGGTGTCACCCTTGCCGCGGCGGCTGCCGTGAGCGCCGTCGAACCGTCCACCGCCGAAGCCGCTCGACCATTCGGCCCACCCGCCGGCCGTGGCGGGCACTACGTTCCGCAGCGGGCGCCGCTGCGACCGGTGCCGTTCCAGAAGTTGCCGCCGGGTGCGATCGAGGCCCGCGGCTGGCTGGCCCAGCAACTGAAGCTGCAGGTCAACGGCCTCAACGGCCGGTACGACGAGATCTCCGACTTCCTGGTCTACGACAGCAACGGCTGGGTCGACCGGGCCAAGGACGCCTGGGAGGAGTTGCCGTACTGGCTCCGTGGCTTCGGCGATCTCGGCTACGTCACCGGTGACACCGGCGTACTGACCAGAGCGCAGCGCTGGATCGACGGCATCATCCGGACGCAGGCAGCAGACGGCTGGTTCGGCCCCGACCGGCTGCGGACCTCTCTGCAGGGTGGACCCGACTTCTGGCCGGGCATGCCGTTGCTGGCGGCCATCCGGTCCTGGTACGAGTACTCCGGCGACCAGCGCGTCATACCGTTCATGACGAAGTACCTGCGGTTCCAGAACACGCAGCCGCCAGAGGTGTTCAACCGGTCGTGGGGCGCGTTCCGCTGGGGCGACAACATCGACAGTGCGTACTGGCTCTACAACCGCACCGGTGAGCCATGGCTGCTAGACCTGGTCAACAAGATGCACTCCGGCTCGGCTGACTACGTCAACGGCATCCCGACCTGGCACAACGTCAATCTGGCCCAGGGGTTCCGAGAGCCCTTGCAGTACTGGCTTTTGTCGGGCAACGAGCAGCACCGGGCGGCGACGTACCGGAACTATGCGACGGTGATGGGACAGTACGGTCAGTTCCCGGGCGGTGGGTTCGCGGGGGACGAGAATTCGCGGCCGGGGTTCGGTGATCCGCGGCAGGGGTTCGAGACCTGCGGCATCGTCGAGCTGATGCATAGCTTCGAGATGCTGTCCCGCGTCACCGGTGAGACCGTGTGGGCCGACCGGTGCGAAGAGCTGGCGTTCAACTCGCTCACAGCGTCATACGACCCGCAGCAGAAGGTGATGCACTACATCACCTGTGCGAACAGCGTGGAGCTCGACGACACCATCAAGCACGGGCAGTTCCAGAACGGGTTCGCGATGCTGGCCTACAAGTACGGCATCCACCAGTACCGGTGCTGTCCGCACAACTACGGCATGGGCTGGCCGTACTACGCCCAGGAGCTCTGGCTGGCCACCACCGACAACGGCCTGGCCGCCTCGCTCTACGCGGCCAGCAAGGTGACTGCGAAGGTGGGTGGCGGTGAGACCGTCAGCATCGTGCAGGACACCGAGTACCCGTTCGGCGACACCATCAACTTCACTGTGCAGGGCACCTCACGTTTCCCCTTGTATTTAAGGGTCCCTGGCTGGGCAGACGAGTACTCAGTCACAGTCAATGGCAAGCGCTCCCGAGTCCATGCCGAAGGCGGCTGGATCCAGCTAGACCGCGCATGGCGGTCCGGTGACCGCGTGAAGCTCGTGCTACCGATGCAGGTCCGCACCAGGCAGTGGGACGACAACCAGGACTCGGTGTCGGTAGACCGTGGCCCGCTGACCTACTCACTCGCAATCAGCGAGCGCTACGAGCGCATCGGCGGTACGACGGACTGGCCCGAGCTCGCCGTACACCCGGACTCCCCGTGGAACTACGGTCTGCTGCCAGATGCCGGATTCACCCTCGTACGGCGGACTCCCACACCCGGCGCGGACCCGTTCACCACCGCAGGTGTCCCGCTGGCGCTAACCACGAAGGCCCGCCGCATTCCCCAATGGGAGGCCGACAGCGAGAACGTAGTCGGCCGACTGCAACCAAGCCCAGCCCAATCCACCCAGCCCGACGAAACAGTCACCCTGATCCCTATGGGTGCCGCCCGCCTCCGCATCACCTCCTTCCCCCAGGTCTCCTCCACCGGCGCCGAGTGGCGTCGCCGAACCCGCATCACCGCCTCACACGTGTGGGACGGCGACTCCCTAGAGGCCCCCGACGACGGCCGACTCCCGTCGTCTTCCGCCGACACATCCATCCCTCGCTTCACCTGGTGGGACCGACGCGGTTCCACCGAGTGGATCCAGTACGACCTGCGAGAGGTCCGCGAGCTGCGACAGGCATCGGCGTACTGGTTCGACGACACCGGCTTCGGCCAGTGCCGCGTCCCGGCGTCCTGGCGCGTGCTGTGGCTCGACGGTTCGACTTGGCGCCCGGTCGCGAATCCCACGCCGTACGGGGTCGACCGCGACCGCCTGAACACCACCACGTTCACACCGGTCCGAGCGCAGTACCTCCGAGTGGAGGCCGCACTGCGCCCGACATTCTCCGGAGGACTCTTGCACCTAGCGTTCGGGTGAGAATGTCCAGGTGGGGACTACTGCGCTGGAGCTCGCCGTTCTGGCGCACCTGGAACACGCCGACCTGATCTGCGCGCAACTGGCCCGCCGGACCGGATCTTCGGAGAGGGCTGTGCAGCGACTCCTCGACCACCTGGTTTCCGGCGAGCTGGTTGACGCCAAGCCGGACGAGCAGGAGCCGACGAGCTACCACCTCACACACCGTGGCGCCGCGCGGCTGATGCGGCTCCGTGGCTTCTCCGAGGAACAGGCGGCAGCCGACTGGAAGCACGCCGCAGCGCGCAGGGGAGAGGTGCTGACCAGGGCGGACGAGCAGCCGACGAGCAGCGCGAACCGGGCGGCCGTGGAGCACGCGGTGATGAGACACCTCGAGCACTCCAGCTTGACCAGAGATGAGCTGGCGCAGCGCACCGAGACATCGATTGGTGTCCTGCGGCCGGCTCTGGACGCTCTGGTCGCGTGGGAGTGCGTCGCTGTGCGACTGAACGATGGCCGGCCGGATGCCTACGTCCTCACTCCAGCCGGTCGGAGCCGGCTCATGTTCATCCGCAGCATCCTGGCAACGCCGGACGGTGCAGCCGGCAAGTTCGTGTTCGTCGCGCTGCAGCAACAGCGGCGGCCCACGCAGGAACCGCCTTCGGTCAGTCCGCCGCGTCCGGTGGACCAGGTCCCGCGGGTACCGGCGTGGCGACGGATCCGGTCGTGGGCTCGGCGCAGGACGAATTAGCCGCTGCAGCTTTTGGCATTCGGGTGAGGCAGCGCCGGGCCCTCGTTCTGCGGGAGGATGAGGGTCTGGGGCTATGGAGGGGGTTCGGGTGGGGAACTCGGCGCTGGAGTTTGCGGTGTTGGCGCATCTGGAGGGGGGAGAGCTGGTTCAGGCCGAGCTGGCCAGGCGGGCTGGGGTGTCTGAGACTGCTGTGCAGTTGGTGCTCGATCCGTTGGTGGCGCGTGGGCACGTTGCCCGCCAGCCGCAGGGGACCTTCAGGTTGACGATGACCGGGGTGAAGCGGCTGAAGGGCCACCGCGAGTACTCCGAGGCTCGGGCTGGGCAGGAGTGGCGGCGGGTGCCGGTGGAAGAGCCGGAGAAGCCGAAGCTGGTCACCTGGACCTGGGCGGGGGAAACGCCACCGCAACAGCAAGGCAATCCGGCGCTGGAGCAGGCGTTGATCGAGCAGTTGGAGCACGCTGCGCTCGACCAAGCCGAGCTGGTACGACGAACGGGTGCGTCGGCGAACGACGTACGGGAGGCACTCGACAAGCTGGTCGCGGAAACGTTCGTAGTCCGCCTGGAACAGGACGGTCTGGAGACCGAGTATGAGCTGACCGAAGGTGGGGTCGGGCGGCTGAAGCTGGTGCGTGAGTTCGCAGAGTCGCCGATGAGCGCGCTGGGGAAGGTGCTGGGTGCGGCTGCCACCGAGCGGGGGCGCCGTCGTCCGGCTGCCGTGGTGCGGTCGTCGAGGATGCTGCTGAGCGACAGCGACCGGGAGGTGTGCTCCACTGCGTTGGCTGAGCAGTTCGGAGCCGGGCGGATCGACATCACGGAGCTGCAGCGCCGGACCGACCTGTTGTACGCCGCGAGCACGCGTCGCGATCTCGGTGCCGTCTTCGAAGGTCTGCCGGCTCCGTCACTGGACCAGGAGTCGGCAGGGAAGCCCGCACCTGGGTGGCGGTCAGGGGCGGCAGGCTGCACGTCCATCGTGTCGGTGTTCTTCGGGTTGATGGGGTTGGCGCTGATCAACGGCCACGACGACGTCGATGATGTCGTGTTCGGACTGGTGCTTGTCGGCGGTGCGGTGGTGTGGAACTTCCTGGTCTGGTCCTGGGCTCGCCGCAGGGTGAATTAGCCTGGGGGCGTGGAGCCTGTGTTGCGGTTGGCGGTGCGGGAGGACAGCGCCGCGGTGGCGGCGTTGGGGCGTGCGTCGGTGCTGGAGTTGTTTCCGGCGTTCCATGACGCTGTTGAGACGGCCAGTGCGGCTGAGCACATCACCACGCTGGATCCCGCGCTCATCGACGACGGTACGTACTACGTGCACGAGGTTGGCGGGGAGATCGTGGCGTGCGGTGGGTGGAGCCGGCGCAACAAGCTGTTCAACGCCAGTACGGCGGGTGCCGACGAGCGACTGCTGGATCCGGCGACCGAGCCGGCGCGGATCCGCGCGATGTTTGTGCGCAGCGACTGGACGCGTCGAGGACTGGCCCGGGCGATCCTGACCGCTTGCACCGACGCAGCGCGGGCAGAGGGGTTCACGCGGCTGGCTCTGATGGCGACGCTGCCCGGAGTGCCGCTGTACAAGGCTTTTGGGTTCGTCGAAGTGGCGCCTGCCGAGTTGCCGATGCCGGACGGCGTCGTACTGGCAGGCGTAGCCATGGAACGATCGATCGAGGAGAAGACCGCATGACTGCTGGGACTATCGCCACCGCTCCCGACGGCACCGAGGTCGTACTCGGTGAGATCGGGACTCGCGTGCTGCTGAAGAACTCCCGTGTGCGCGTGTGGGAGGTCGCACTGGCGCCGAAGGAGGCGCAGGGCTGGCACCTGCACCACAACCCGTACGTCGTGCTCTGTCTGTCCACCTCTCCGTGTCACATGGACTGGCTCGACGGGAGTGCGGCGCGCGAGCTGAGCGAGACGGTGGGCGGTTCGGTCTACCGGCCGGTGTCCCCGGTTCACATGCTGACGAACGACGGCGACGCGCCGTACCTGAACCGTCTGATCGAGCTGCTGGATCTGGGCGAGGAAGCGTGCGGCGAGCCGTACACCGCGGCCGCTACCGCTGAGGCCGGGTTCGACGAGGTCGGTGAGGTCCCGGCGAAGGTGGTCGTCGACGAGGACGACGTACGGGTGCAGCACGTCACCCCGGACGCGGGGGAGTCCTACACCTGGCACACCGGCGCTTACCCGGCGCTGGTGGTCGACCTGGACCTCGACAACCCGGACGTGACCTACCTGGAGCCTGGGGAGAGCTACACGCTCCCCACCAAGCCCCAGCGCACGTCCGGCTTCAACCTGGTCGAGCTCCGCTACTACAGGCTCCGCAACTAGAGGAGGCCACGCACCTGATCCCCATCGCGCGCAGCCAGCACTGCGGCGGTGTCGATCAGTCTGAGATCGGCCTCCCGCAGTCTGGCCTTCACCAGCGGGACCTGCGGAGCGATAGCACTCAACTCGTGCACACCTAGCGCAGCGAGGATGACGGCGGCCTGCGGGTTGCTGGCCAGGTCACCACACACACCCACCGGTACACCGGCGTTGCGGACGACGTGATCGACCAGCTGCAGCACGGCCGGGTCCAGCCCGTCCGCCAGCGCAGCCACCGCCGGGTTCGTCCGGTCGGTCGCGGTCACGTATTGCGTGAGGTCGTTCGTGCCGATGCTGACGAAGTCCAGGTCTGGGGTCAGCGTGGCGACCCGCAGCGCGGCCGCGGGCACCTCGATCATGATGCCGACCTTGAGGCCGTCGGGGCGCGGTCCGAGCTCGTCCAGCGCCCAGGCGACCTCGTCGGCCGTGGTGACCATCGGGAACATCACGTGCACGGGGATCTCGGCCGCGATCTGCCGGACCGCCTCGAGCTGGTCCCGGAGCAGCTCCGGTTGCCGCCGGAACGCTCGCAGCCCGCGCTCACCGAGGAACGGGTTGTCCTCGTGGTCCTGCGGCAGGAACGGCAGTGGCTTGTCGCCGCCGACGTCCCACGTGCGGATCGTGATCGGCTTGCCCGGCAGCGCCGCGGCCACGGCCCGGAACGCCTCGACCTGCTCGGCAACGGTCGGCGCCGTACGGCGTTCGCCGAACAGCAGCTCAGTCCGCACCAGCCCGGATCCGTCCGCGCCCCGCACCGCGAGCGCGTCATGCACCGTACCGACGTTCACCAGCACCGCAACCGTGCGGCCGTCAACGGTTACGGCCGGCAACTCCGCCTCGATGGCCGCCTGCTCCTGCTCGGCCACGCGCTCCGCGATTGTCGCCCGCACACGCTCCACGTCGGGCTCGATCTCGAACGACCCCTTGCGGGCATCGAACGCCACCACAGCACCGGCCGGCACGTCCACGTCGCCGATCCCGGTGATCAGCGGGATCCCGCGCGACCGCGCCACGATCACGCCGTGCCCAGTGGCTCCGGCCGCCCGGACCGCAACGCCCGCAAACCGCTTCCCGTCCAGCGTTGCCGCGGTCGCCGCGTCCAACTCCGGTACGACGAGGATGGCGGGCTGCTCGGTCTCGACCTCGATCGGGCTGTCCTCCGTGGTGTGCGTCAGATGCCGCAGCACCCGGTCACGCACCGCCCGCACGTCCTGCGCGCGCTCCCGCTGGTACGCATCGTGCAGTTCCTCGAACCGCTGGGCCAGCCGATCGAAAACCTTCTGCCAGACATTGACCGCGGATGCCCCGCGGTCGAGGACCTCGCGAATCTCCTTCAGTTGCTGGGGATCCGTCAGCAGCGCGAGCTGAGCCTCGAAGATCCCTCCAAGGTCCGGACTCGCATCGCGCAGCCTCCGCAGCTCGCCGGCGACCGCCTCGACTGCCGCGTCCAGCCGCGCCGACTCGTTGTCACCGGCAACATATCCGCTCACGTCGACGAGGCCGCTGGCAAGCACGGCCGGACCGAACGCGACGTCCAGTCCGGAGCCTCCGTTGTCCCCCTCGACCGGCGCGCCGAGGCGCTTGGGGAAGCGGGCGGGCTCGTCGTCCCCGAAGTTCTCCGTGGCCAGATCCTGGATTGCGGCCAGGGCTTCGTCCGCCTCCGGACCTTCGGCAGCGAACCGCAGTAGGTGCCCACGGATCGCGTTCAGCGTCGCAACCATGCTGAGACTGCCGGCGTCGACCGGCCCGTGACCGGTGTCGACGTCCGTCACGGTGACCCGGGCGTCGAATCCATTCACCAGCCCGACGAGTCGGGCCGCCGGCCGGGCATGCAGGCCGTGCTGGTTGCTCACGACAACCTCCACGCTCTGCCCGGATTCGACCGCAGCAGCCGTCTCCGGAGCAGGGCCTGCGCCGAGGTGTTCCTGCTTCCCCAGCAGCCCACGCTCAGCCTCAGTAGCGACCGCGTCCAGCGACGCACCGGTCGCCGCCGTCACGACCGCGGCCACGAGCCCCTCGACCAGCGGAGCACTGGTCAATGTGACCCGCTCAGCGACCTCAGGATCAATGAACTCCAGCGCCAGCTCTGCACTGAGCACCGCACTCCCCAGATCAAGCAGAACCAGTACGCCGTCCGCCGAGTCCGCCGCCGCGATCGCCTCGGACACGGACACCGCGTCCGTACCGAACGTCGTCTCGTCCAGCCCAGCCGCCACGACGATCACCGGCTGATTGCCATCAGCAACCATCTCGGACGCCAGCCCGACGGCCGCGGTCGCCAGCGCATGACTGTGCGACACCACCACGATCCCGATCATGCGAGCGTCCGTGCGGCCGACTCGAGCAACAGTGTGGTACTCGTCGCGCCCGGATCCTGGTGACCGATACTCCGCTCGCCCAAGTAACTCGCCCGCCCCTTCCGCGCCTCCAACGGCACAGTCGCATCCCGCCCCTTCGCCGCCGCCTCGGCAGCGGCCGCGAGCGCCGCCGCGAGTCCATCCCCGACAGCAGCGTCGTACGCATCGAGCGCCGGCGCCCAGGCGTCGTACATGGTCTTGTCTCCCAGCTCGGCCTTGCCCCGCGCCAGTACGCCGTCAACCCCGGCCCGGAGCGCTGAGCCGATCGCGGCCGGGGTGAGCTCGACCCCGCTCAGGGCCGTACCGAAGCGCAGGAAGAATGTCCCGTACAACGGCCCACTCGCCCCGCCGACCTTACTGACCAGCGTCATCCCGGCCTTCTTCAGCAACTCGTCGACCGATTCGAACGAGGTCTCGTCCAGTACGGCGACCACGGCCGCGAACCCACGATCCATATTGGCCCCGTGATCCGCGTCCCCGATCGCCGAATCGAGTTCAGTCAGGTACGCCGCATTCTCGTGCAGCACCTTCGCCGAATCCCGCAGCCAGTCGGTGAACTTGTCGATCATGCTCCCCACCGTAGGCCGGGGGTGTTAACGGGCGCGTCCCAGAGGCGGACCAGTTCGTCGTCGACCTTCAGCAGCGTGACCGAGCAGCCGGCCATCTCCAGTGAGGTGATGTAGTTGCCGACCAGCGAGCGGGCCACGGTGATGCCCGCGCGGTCGAGGATCTGCGCCACCTCGTTGTACATCAGGTAGAGCTCGAGCAACGGCGTACCGCCGAGACCGTTGACGAAGGCAACGACCGAATCACCTTGTGTATAAGGAAGATCCGACACCACTGGGTCGACGAGCAGCGAGGCGACCTCGCGAGCTGGTGCCAGCGGCAACCGTTGGCGGCCGGGTTCGCCGTGGATGCCGATGCCGACCTCCATCTCGTTCTCGGCCAGGTCGAACGTCGGCTTCCCTGCCGCCGGAACCGTGCACGACGTCAACGCCATCCCCATACTGCGCCCGTTGTCGTTCACCTTCCGGGCGAGGTCCGCGACCTCCTGCAGCGAACGCCCTTCCTCGGCCGCCGCGCCGACGATCTTCTCCAGCAGCACGGTCACGCCAACCCCGCGGCGACCGGCCGTGTACAGGCTGTCCTGCACCGCCACGTCGTCGTTCGTCACCACGGACAACACCTCGGTGCCGGCATCGGCCGCAGCAAGCTCAGCAGCCATCTCGAAGTTCATCACGTCGCCGGTGTAGTTCTTCACGATGTGCAGTACGCCGGCCCCCGCGTCGACCGCCTTCGTCGCCGCCATCATCTGGTCGGGCACCGGCGAGGTGAACACCTCACCCGCACACGCCGCATCCAGCATCCCCAGCCCGACAAACCCGCCGTGCAGCGGCTCGTGCCCGGATCCACCCCCGGAGATCAGCCCGACCTTCCCCGGTCGCGGCGCCTCCTTGCGGTAAACGATCCGGTTCTCATGGTCCACCCGTAAGCGGTCCGGATGCGCCGCCGCCATACCGGCCAGCGCTTCACTCACAACATCGGCAGGGTCGTTGATGAGCTTCTTCATGCCCCCATCTGAGCACAAGCACAGCCCCGGCGGGAGCCCGTCAGTGCGTCCAGTTGTAGGTGCGGGCCAGATGCAGTCGCACGACCTGCTCGTGCCGGCGCAACACCTCGCGCGCGTCGTCCAGCCGCCATCGCCACCGCAGGGCACGGCTCACTCGGAGTCGATCGGGCATCACACACCCTCAGATCTACTGACACGACTGTTTCAGTAGAAATAGTACGGCGGATCGCGGGAACGCAAAAGCCCCCGGTTCAGGACCGGGGGCTCGAGCGGTTGGAGCTGGGGTCAGTCCTTGGGGCGCAGGAGCGGGCGGACGACCTCGCGGGCGTCGTGGATGCGGGACTTGACCGTTCCCAGCGGGGCGCCGACCTCGGCTGCGATTTCCTCGTAGGAGAGGCCGTAGACGTCGCGGAGGACGAGGGGGGTCACCATCTGCGGGCGGTCGCGTTCGAGCGTCTCCAGGGCTTCCAGGAGGTCCAGGCGGGTGCCGGCGATGACGGAGGTGGTCCGGGGGTCCGGCTTCTCCATTGTCTCGGGGTTGTGCGCCGCCTGGGCGGTGCGCTTCAGCTTGCGGTAGGTCGAGCGGGCCGAGTTGGCCGCGACCGAGTGCACCCAGGTCGAGAAGCTGCTCCGGCCTGAGAACGACCCGATCTTGGTGGCGATGTTGAGCAGGGCCTCCTGGGCCGCGTCCTCGGCGTCCGCGGAATACGGCAAAACACTGCGGCAGATCCGCAGGACGCGCGGGTAGACCAGCCGGAGCAGGTCGTCCATCGCGTTCTTGTCGCCCGCCTGGGCCTGCTCGGCCAGCGTGGCGAGCTCGTCGGTCGGGCTGGTGCTCTCGCTCATCTGCGCCTTTACTGTCTCGGCCCCGGTCAGGGACTCTCCGTACTACATAATGCCTTGTATGGGGGTCCCAACCAGACTAGGCCGTTACGTCGTGCGCCGACGCCTGGGCTCAGGCGGTTTCGCTACGGTATGGCTCGCTCGCGATGAGCAACTGGACGCCGAAGTGGCGATCAAGGTGCTCGCCGACAACTGGGGGCACGACGACACCGTCCGCCGCCGGTTCCTCGAGGAGGGCCGGTTCCTGCGCCGGGTCGAGTCCGAGCACGTCGTCCAGGTCCACGATGTGGGCGAACTGGAGGACGGCAGGCCGTTCCTGGTGCTCACGTACGCCGACCGCGGCACGCTCGCGGACCGCCTGAAGAAGGAGCCGCTGCCACTCGCGGCGGCCGTCGACGTCGTCGTACAGGTCGGCCGCGGGCTCCAGGCGCTGCACAGGCGCGGCCTGCTGCACCGCGACGTGAAGCCGGCCAACGTGCTGTTCCGCAGCACCGATGACGACGGCGAGCGCGCGGTCCTGTCCGACCTCGGCCTCGGCAAGTCCCTCGACGAGGTGTCGAGGATCACGCTCCCCGGCGGCACCCCGTCGTACGTCGCCCCTGAGCAGGCGATGGGTGAGCGGCTCGACCAGCGCGCCGACCAGTACTCGCTGGGAGCCGTCGCGTACGCCGCTCTCACCGGCCGCTCGCCGCACCAGGTGGACGGCCTGGGCGCTGCCGGCCGGGTGACCGCCCCGCCGCCCCCGAGCACTCTCGGCTTCGAGCTGCCAGACCAGGTCGACGCGGCGATCGTGCGTGCCCTCGACCCGGACCGGACGAAACGCTGGCCCGACGTACCGACGTTCACTCGTGAGCTCGTCGGCGCCCTCGACGAGACCACCCACGGCATCCTCACGAAGGTCCGCCCCACCATCACGATCGGCGAGGCGGAGGACGACGGCGAGGTCACCGCCCTCAGCGACGCCAACCAGCCCACCATCGTGAAGTCCGGCGAAATGGTCGCGGCCGACGACGACGAGACCGTCGCCAACCCCACGGCCGCCCTGGCCACGACAGCTCCTGCGGAGACGGGCAAGAAGAAGCCCAAGTCCAAGAAGGCCCAAGCCGAAGCCAAGGCCGCCGAGCCGGGCACCCCATCCGCCAGCAGCGCGACCGTCGAGAGCGAATCCAAGTCCAGTACGACGGCATCCGCATCCAAGGCCGGTACGACGGGCTCCGGCTCCGCGGGCGATGAGTCGGCGACGGTCGAGGCCGCATCGGTCGGCATCGCGAGCGGTCTCGGTGAAACCACAGCCCCCGCGAAACCCCTTAAGCGGCGACGCGGTCGCTGGGTGATTGCCGCCGTACTGGCCCTGCTGATCGGCGGCGGCGCCGGCTTCGCCGGCCAGCGGTACCTGTCGGCCCACGAGTTGGTTGCCGTGAGCTACAGCGGTATCGGGCTCAACGTGCCCAGAGGCTGGCTGCAGTCGGTCGCCGAGGAGCCGTGGCAGCCGCCAGGCGCCAAGGCGCAGAGCCCGGCGGTCCGGATCAGCAAGACCGGCCAATGGGGTTCGAGCGCCGGCGTGTTCGTCGGTCTGGCCGGGATCAAGGCCGACCAGTTCAAGCTCACCACCGACGACAACTTCAAGTGCGAGATCAAGGAAGAACCGACCGCGTGGGGTCAGGGCGACGGCACGTTCAGTGAGCAGTTCTGGCAGAACTGCGGTCCCAACAGGGGTATGCTCCTCCAACGAGTTGTGGTGACGGGGACCAACAACTCGATGCTCATCCAGGTTCTGCTACCGGGTGACGACCGCGACCTGGCCCGCGAAATCGCCAGCTCGGTCAAGTACACCGGCTGAGGCCACAGGGGGGATGAGCGCCTGCCCCTGTCGTTCGACCTGTCCGAGGAAACCCCTGTGCGTGTCACCACGGAACGGCTCCGCCCGTCCCCTGCCCTGATCCAGTCCACCCGCCGCCGCTTCTACCGGCTGCGCTCCAGCATCTTCCGCACCATCTGGCCGGTCGACTGCTGAGCTACGGCCAAGGTCGTGATGGAGGCGGTTCGCGTGTTGTTTCGAGGTATTTGGACAACACGCGAATCCGTCTTAGATGAAGTGAAAGTTAAATCCGCTCTGTCAGCGGTTAAGATTCGTCCACTCTTGGTATGGGCTAGTGAAGTCTGGAGCTTTGATGGCTACGCCCTGGGAAATGCTTGCGTCAAGGACTTTGTTGCTTTGTCGGTGGACCCATTGCCTCGCTTCAAGATCGAACGACCAGTTCTGATATATGCTGCCATTGCAGCGTTTTAACGTAACGCCCGCAGACGCGCTCGCGTCTAGACAGTCTCCGCTAGAATTCAGGTGCTCCAAAGGTCCTGCTGCGGCGACTCTCCTCCACTGCTGATATGTGCTCTCGGAATTGCAGGGCTGGAGTCTGACGCCCTGCGATGCGCTGGCATCAAGGCAGTATTGGGTGCCAGCGTTTCGTGCCGAAAAGTACCCCTCGATGGTTGGTCCCATGCGTGGGGTTTTGGCTTGAGCCTGCGATGGCAGCAAAGCTGCAGCGGTTATGACGACAAGCGTCGCGACGGCCAGAGGCTTCCGCATCGATGAATCCTTTGGGTTCGAGGTGAGGTTCTACAGTCTGTCCGCGACATCCTATTTCCATCCATGGGTGGCTGGCGACCGTCACGACAGAACTGCACGTTGTTGCACCAGAGACTGGGCAGTGCTGACTTTCAGCTGCAGAGATCCGGAGAGTTGACCGTCAGGATGGCGCGAGCGGGATGTCGCGCCGTTCGACACTTTCCGAGGCGTGATCCAGGATGTCGCGCAATGCCGCGACATCCTGCGGAAGCCCGGTGACGGCGATTTCCACCATCACGTCGCCACTGTCAGCCGCGACCCAGCGGATGAACCCGTAGCGCAAGATCGCGTTCGGCGACAGGTCGCGACCGGGCACGTACTTGTAGGTCAGGGTGGCCGTATTGCCGTCGTCGACCTGGGAGAGGATCTCCACGTGCTGGTTCTTGGGCAGTCCGAGCAGTTTCTTGACCCGAGCCGCCATCGAGGCTGCCGGCGGCCGAGTCTCCGGGAAGCCGGCTTCGATCCTGACCCAGCGCTTGCCGAGGGGCTCGTTGAAGCGCGCGTTCTTCGGCGGGTCCTGTTCGATGTATGCCCAATCGTCGGGGAGATCCAGCGTCACCACCGACTTGAGTGTGCCCTGCACCGTGAAGGTGCGCGATCGGTAGGTCAGATCGTCGGCCCGCAGTGGCTTGCTGTTGTCCGGGATCGGAATGCGCGGATCGGTCGAGTCAGGCGTGGGGGTCGGGCTTGGTGGTGTCGCTGCTTTGATCTGGCCGAGCGGCATCGCCTTGCCGGTGGCCGAGATTGAGCGGTCCAGGGCGGTCAGCCAGCCCACGCCGTACCCGCCGGCGCCGCCGATGGCGATCATCGCCATCAGACCTGACGCCAGCACCGCAGTCCCCCGACGTGCCATGCGTGCCCCACCTCCCCAGAAACCCGTCTACTGGAGAAGACCGCGGACACCGGCGCAAGGTTGCATCAGCCGAGTAACAATTCCGTGAAAGTCCACCAGTACGAACTGAGATTGTCTCAGTCCTTCGGCGTCACCGATGCGGCCGCCTCCTCGGCGATCCGGTCGAGGGCCTTCTGGTCCTGTGGCAGTCCGACGACCGACATCTCGACGTTGGCCCCGTCCTGGCCGGGGGTGTTGATGTACTGCACAATCACCGGCCGGGTCCACTGGTCGGGAATGTAGCGGTACCTCAGTACCGACACCTGCCGCGGTTGGCCATCCGTACCGGTGATGCTGTCATCGGACTGCCCGAGGAACTCCAGGGTGTTCTCGTACGCGACGTTGGCCTTCAGCCCGGGGATCAGTTGGTCGCGCTTCTGCTTCGGGGTCAGCTTGATCGGGTAGACGGTTGCCAGCCGGATCCAGCGCACGCCCTTCGGATCGGTGATCTTGATCTGGCCTTTGTCGATCACCGAGTCCTTCCACCCGACCGGCACCCGCATCCGCAAGCGAACTGCCGGCTGCCCCGGCATCTCGACGTTGTACGTCTGCCAGTGGAACTTGAGGTCCTCGGGGAAGAGGGCTTCATAGCCGTTCGGCACCGGGGTCTTCCGGGGCAGTGGCGCAGTGGTTGGTGGGACCGAGACTCCGCCCAATGGAGCAGGCACTCCGGACGCGATCGGGTACGACGGTTTGGTCAGCTCGCCGGCGTAATAACCTCCGGCGACGCCGAGGGCGGTCGCGAGCAGCAACCCGCCGACCAGTACCACCCGCTTCACCCGCACCGAGCCATCTTCTCAGGCACCCCACCCACCGAACCAAACCGACTCATCCTGGGGTGTCGCCCGCCAGCTCCCGCCGTACCGCCATCAACGCGAAACCCAACAGGTTGAGTCCACGCCACTGCCTAGGCTCCTGAGCCCGTACGTCGTCCGCCGCCAACCCGATCCCCCAGATCCGATCCACCGGACTGGCCTCGACCAGGACCCGGTCCTTGGTCCCGAGCAGGTACGCACGCAGATCGTCGTACTGACTGAATTTCGCCGCGTTCGCCGCAACCACGATGTCGAACCGATGCTCCGCCCAGATCGCCGTGTCGAAGTTCCGCACCTTGCGGCCAAGGGCCTTGGCCTGTGCGGGACTCGGTACGGCGAGGATCTCGGCGAGTGTCTGCTCGTCGCCGAAGGTCCTCGCCTTGCCGGCCATCATGAAGTGCTCGGTCGTCGCATACCTGACGCCGTCCACGACGAACGGCGCCGGCCACCACTGGCTCAAACAGCCCGGACCCAAACTCCCGTCCCGCTCCGGCTCATGCCCCCAGAACAGCACGTACCTGAACCGCTTCCCGGCAGCAACCAGCCGCTCAAGCTCCACACGATCACGAACCATCAACTCAGCTTGCCAGCTCCTGCGACCCGGCCCGAGTGTGTGGAGTGTGTCGCCGACTGCGACCACCGTGCCGTTGTCCAACGATTACCCACGACACAGTCCCCCCAGTCGAGGAAGGGCGGTCGCTGTGACGCGCGACCGAAGCCACCGTGCCCCGCGGAGCGGTAGGAGGTCAGCCCTGGGTCAGTAGACCTCGATGCGGTCGAGGCTGATGACGGTGCTGCCGGAGGACGGGTTCTTGTCGCCGGTGACTCGGATCTTGAGGGTGTGCTCGCCTGGGGACAGGGTCGGGCTGATGTAGGTGAGCTGTTCGCCGACGCGGATGGAGCTGTAGTAGTCGACGCGTTGTTCGGGGCCGCCGTCGATGGAGATGCCTGCGATGCCGTTGCCGACGTCGGCGACGCTGAGGAGGGCGACCTTCGTGCCGGAGAAACGGATGGTGGCGGAGGCGGTCGGGTCGCTGCTCCAGTGGTCGTCGCCCCAGAAGCACTGGTTGCCGCAGCCGGATCCGGAGCTCCAGTTGCCGGCGTACTCGACCTGGTTGAGGCCGGTGCCGGTCTGGGTGTCGTTGATCCAGTAGTTGGCCGAGCCGGGGTCGCCGGAGGGCAGGGTCTGGGTGGCGCCGGCGGCGAGTGGGCTGCCGAGGTTCGGCGTACCGTCCGCGTTCCAGCTGATCTTCTGCGCGCGGGAGGTGCGGAAGGCGTAGGTGTAGGTGCTGGTGTTCTTGCCGTGGTAGGCGATCCAGTCCTGGGTGCCGTCGGGGGACTTGAAGAACGAGTGGTGGCCGGGACCCCAGACGCCAGTGGAGTCGTTGCGGGAGAAGATCGGGCCGGGGTGCTGCTTCCAGTTCGCCGCGACCATCGGGTCGGCGTTGTTGGCCAGGCTCTTCATCCACAGTTGGTAGTCCGGCTTACCGGTGTCGCAGCTCGAGTACGTCAGGAAGATGCGGTCCTTGCCGTACAAGGGTGTCGGTCCTTCGCGGACCTCGCTGCAACCGCCGTCGGCCGGGATCGCGACGCGTGAGCCGGTAGACGTCCACGGGTTGCTCATCCGGACGATGTAGAGCTGCGCCGGTCCGCCCTGACCGCGACCGGGTCCGGTCCAGACGAAGTACTGCTTGCCGTTGACCGTGATCGGCTCACCGTCGATCGCGTACTCACCGAAGTCGGCGATCTTCGCCTTGAACGTGTACGGGCCGAGCGGGTCGTCGCCCTGCGATTCGAGCACGTACATGCGGTGGTTGGCGTCCACACCGTCGGAGGCGGTGTAGTAGATGTACCAACGGCTCCCGACATGGCGGAACGCCGGCGCCCACATCTGCGTGTTGCGACTGGGGTCGCTGTCGCGGAAGACCACCTTCTCGGGCTGGACCAGCAGCGTCGCGAGGCTGTCCGACGACCAGATGCCGATCCGGTCGCCGCGGGTGGTCGCGACGTAGTACTTGCCGTTGTAGTACATCAGCGACGGATCCGCCGACGGGTTCACCGGGTTCCGGAAGGTCTGGGACTGCGCCACAAAGCCCTCCTGGACTTCGACTGCTGGTGCGGTGCTCGCGACGGTCCCGATCAGGACGGCGGCGAGCAACGTGCTGAGGATGGGGCGGACGAACCTCATGGCAGGACCTCTTTCGAGCCGCTGTGCCAACGTTGTAGAGGCCTTTCTACGATGCCGCTACCAACGTTGTAAACAGTTCACACCAGGATCGAACAGCCGGCCCCGGAACCACGGCCCGGCAGCAGGCGTCGTAGCTCGCATGAAGCTCAAGGTGCGGGTCGTGCACTACCGGGAGGACTCCTGGTACGCCGACATCGACGACGCCGACGATCGTCAGCCCGACGATCCCTACTGGTACGCCGCCGGTTGCCGCTCCCAGGCGGAGGCGATCGGGCTCGCTTGCGCGCAACTCGCCGTACTGGACCAGGCCGTTGCCGCGGGCACTCGCCTGAACCGGGTCAGTGCGATGGCCAGCGCTGCCTGACCGGGGCGGTGGGGTGGGGAAGGTATTAAGTTGGCCGGATCGATACCTGCGGATGCCCGTTGAGCCCTGGTAGCGGATGGTGACCGCCCGTCATCATGGAGCGATGTTGGGGGAATCGGAAGGTACCAAGGGTGAGGCCACGATCGAGCAGATCGGGCGACGCAGAACCTTCACCAGGACACTGCAGCTCGCGCTCGTCCTGGCCGTCGTGCAATGGCCGATGCGGAACGCGGTCCAGGCCGGTGCTGATTGCGAGATCCCGGGTCGACTGTCGTTGCTGGTCGACGGCACGTTCATCATGGCCTACGTCTATGCGGCGTACCGGGGCTACAAATACGTCCGGTTCCTGAATCGCCAGCGCTGGCAGACAGTCGCGGCGGTCGGTTCGTGGCTGGTCTTCCTCGCCGCGGTCCTGGACGTCGTCGAGGACGTCACGCTGTGGTCGGACTTCGGCGCCGGTGCCTGTTCGGACCTGTCAGCCGGCTGGCTCACCACGGTCATGCATGTGACCTTCGTGGTCGGCTGGCTGGTCCTCGCGCTCTGCTACTTCGCGACCAGCCGCTTCGGCCAGCAGAAGCTGCACCATGTCGAGGTACCGCCGCCGGCCACGTTCTCGCCGAGCCAGAACGGCAGTCCCGACGCCGGCAAGCTGGTGATCACGTGCTCGGGCGGTGGCATCCGGTCCGCGTCCTTCTGCCTGGGCGCGCTGCAACACCTGCGCGAACAAGGCTTCTACGACAAGGCTTCCACCGTCATCGGCGTGAGCGGCGGCGGCTACACAGCGGCCGCCTTCCACGTCCTTCGTCGTGCCGTCCCGGACCCGTTCGCCCAAGGTTCGCCCGAACTCGCCCGCCTCCGCCGCCAGACGCGGTACCTGCTGCAAGGCGGTCGCGCGATCTTCCTGGCCGGCCTGTCGGTCCTGTTCGGACTCATCGTCAACCTGCTGCTGATCGGCATCGTGCTGCGTTCGATCGCGTGGGTCCTCGGCTGGTTCCTCGGCAACCAAGGAGTGATCAGCGAGGGCTTCACCGAGATCAACGTGACCTGGCGGCCGAACGGCTCGTGGAACTTCCTCGCGCTCGCGGTCGGTCTGCTCGCGATCAGCGCGGCCGTCTTCCTGATCGAGAAGGTCTGGGACCGCTGGGCGCGAATGCCTGACGTCGTGCGCAAGGTGCTGAACTCGATCAGCACCTTCTCCCTCCGGTACGGCGTTCCGGTCGCGGTACTGCTCCTCGGCGTACCAGGCGGTCTCTATCTGGTCGGCCAACTCCCCGGCGATACCGGATTGCCGTCCGAATTGCTGGCGCTGGTGGATCCGACCAAACAAGGTGTCGCGTCGTTCGGTGCGTTGGTCGTGGTGCTGATCGGTCTCGGCCGCTCGGTGTGGAACGGGTTGGCGACCGAAGGCAAGGAGTCGTCCAAGCTGAGGGATCGGCTGCTCGCGTTCGCGCGGACCAAGCTCGCGCCATGGGCCGGTACGGCGATCATCGTGCTCGCGGCAACCATCGTGCTCCTGCGCTGGACCGGCGGTTACGCGACCGACAAGGACTTCGCGAGCGACTGGGGTGTCGCGGTGATCCTCGGGGCGATTGCCGTTGGCATCAAGGTGTTCACCGACGCGAACCGCACGTCGCTGCACTCGTTCTACCGCGAGCGCTTGTCGCGCGCGTTCCTGGTCGAACGCAAGCCCAACGGTTCGGCCGCCTCGATCGACTACTACAAACGCCTCCGCTACTCCGAATGGGCCACGCCAAAGATGGAGGAGCCGCAGCCCGTGGAGGAGCCGCAGCCCGTGGAGGGCGCCCCCAAGGTGGCGACGCCGAAGATGGTGGGTCCGCGGCTGGTGATTGCGGGTGTTGCGAATGTCGAGGATGCGGACTTTGTGCCGACGCAGCGGGACTGTGTGCCGTTCGTGTTCGACTCGGACTGCATCGGCATCATCGGCGACCGGTCGCTCCCGGACGGCGGTCGTCGCCGGACCGCGGACTACGAGCGCGAGGCCGACGTCCTGCTGCGCGAGGTGACGGTGCCGGCGGCGATGGCGATGAGTGGTGCCGCGCTCAGCCCGTTGACCGGTCGGGTGAACGGGCGAACGCGCCCGATTCGCCTCCTGCTCGCCGTACTGAATGCGCGCCTCGGCGTCTGGCTGCCCAACCCGTACTGGAACAACCACGAGGACGACGCCTTCCCGCCGGTCACGGGGTTCTTCCCCAAGCTCAGCCGGTACGTCGGCAGTGTCATCGACAAGCCTGGTCCGTACCGGCTGCTGCGCGAGGCGATCGGGTCGCCGTCGATGTACGACCGGCGGATCTATGTCACCGACGGCGGTCACTACGACAACCTCGGTCTGGTCGAGGCGCTGCGCCGCAAGCCGGCCCAGGTGATCGTGATCGACGCGTCGAACGATGCCGAGGACCGGTTCAGCGCACTGGCCGAGGCGATCGCGACCGCGCGGATGGATCACGGCATCGAGATCAACATCGATCCGTCGCCGATGATCCGCGGGAACAAGGCTCGTGCGGATCGTGCCTGGGTCTACGGCATCGCAACCCATCCGCAGACCGAGGAAGAGGCCAAGAAGAACGAGGATCCGTACAAGACGGAGATCTTCTTCGTGAAGGCGGTGCTCGCGGGTCAGCTCGACTGGGACCTCGAGGTCTACGCCAAGCGGCATGAAGACTTCCCGCGGCGGACCACCAGCGACCAGTTCTACGACGAGTGGGACTTCGAGGCCTACCGCTCACTCGGCTTCGCCCTGGCCGAATCGCTCACCGGCCACCACCGCGTCAAGGACCGCCTGAACGCGCCCTAGGCAACGGACTGTTACTGAACCGGTTGTCTCTGTGGATATCCCCACAGCCTGTGGATAAACCAACATCCGATCCTGCGGCTGCACGTGCAGTCCGCAGGGTGAGCGATCGCTTGCCGTGCCGCGGTCCTGGTGATTCGATGTGTGGCTGTGCCGGAAAACTTTACGAAGATTTAGTCGTGACCTTCGGCGCGCCAGGTCGTTGATCTGTCAGACAGTTTGGATCAACGGCACAGATTTGCTGGGGAATCTGGGAAGGACCGCCCGTGTACCGATTCAATCCGCCACCTGATTGGCCCGAGCTGCCCAGTGACAGCTGGCGGCCGCCGCCAGGCTGGGAGCCGGACCCGGAGTGGCCGGACGCCCCTGATGACTGGGGTTTCTGGCTCAGCTGGACCGGACGCCCGGCCAGCGGTCCGCTCGGCGCGTTCGGATCGGTTGATGCGGGCCGCCTGGAGCTGGCCGCCGTCGATCCCTCACTCGTTCTGATGCACGCCTGAATCACCAGCTGTTCGCCCCGCCTACTACAGGCGCAGTCGGCGGGCGGCGAACCGGCTCCCGTCCGCCCCCGTGGGGACGGGAGCCGACTCATACTGTCATCTTAACGCCGTTCGGTGTTATCTTCTCACTTGACCTAACAGTGGGAGGGGGATCCGGGTGGCCTGGATGGGCATCGACCTCGGCACGCAGAGCGTGCGGGCCGTGCTCGCTGGTCCCGACGGCGCTGTCCTGGCCCGGGCGGCGCGGCCGCTGACCAGCGTCCGAGACGGTGTCCGCCACGAGCAGGATCCGCAGCAGTGGCTCGACGCCGTCGATGCGTGCCTGGCCGAGATCACGCCGTACACGGAGGCCTTGCAGGGCATCGCAATCTGCTCGACCTCCGGCACCTTCCTGCTGACGGACCGCGCCGGCCGCCCGATCACACCTGCGCTGATGTACGACGACGCTCGCTCGGCCGCCCGTCGTGTCCACATCGTGGACGCTGACCCGGACCGCTGGGCGACCTCGATGCAGCCGACCTGGGCCCTGCCGAAGATCCTCGAGCTGGTTGCCGACAGTGATCAACGAGTTATCCACAGTGCTGATTTCGTCGCTGCCCATCTCGCCGGGCACCCCGTTGCGACCGATACGAGCCACGCCCTGAAGACCGGCTACGACCTGGTCGCGGGCAGTTGGCCGACCGCGGCCTTCGACAAACTCGGCCTGCCGAGCGAGGTCTTCCCCGAGGTCGTCCGCCCTGGCACCGAACTCGGCCGCACCTCGGCCGGTGTGCCTGTGTACGCCGGAATGACCGACGGCTGCGCGGCCCAGATCGCGGCCGGTGCACTCTCTCCGGGCGCCTGGAACTCCGTGCTCGGTACGACGCTCGTCCTCAAAGGCGTCAGCGAGAAGTTGCTCGACGACCCGACCGGCGCGGTCTACAGCCACCTCCATCCGGATGGCGGCTGGCTTCCCGGCGGCGCATCCAGCAGCGGCGCCGGCGTACTGACCGAACTCCTGCCGGGAGTCGACCTCGATGCGTTCAAACCTCAGCCTGTCGATGCGGTGATCTACCCGCTGACGAAGCCGGGTGAGCGCTTCCCGTTCGTCGCGCCGCAAGCCGAACGCTTCACGCTGGGCGCGATCGACAGCGACCTCGACCGGTACGCCGCGATCCTGCAGGGCGTGGCGTTCGTCGAGCGACTCGCCTTCGAGCATCTCGTCGGGCTCGGGGCTGACCCGGTTCGCACGGTTTCGCTAACCGGTGGCGCGACCCGCAGCGAGTATTGGAATCAGCTCCGCGCCGACACCCTCGGCGTACCGGTTGAGCTTCCGGTGGCCGCAGACCCGGCGTACGGGATGGCTGTCCTTGCCGCGTCCGCTGGGGGCAGCGTCACCGAGACTGCTCGGCGGATGGTTCGCGTCGACCGCGTTCTCGAGCCGCGACCGAGCCGCCTCGACGACCTGTACGACGCCTTCGTGGCGGAGCTCGATGCGCGGGGGTATCGCGGATGAGGACCACGATCGTGCTGGCCCGGCATGGGCGGACGGCCTGGCATCACGGCAACCGCTACACCGGTTCGTCCGACCTGCCGATCGACGAGGTCGGCCAACAGCAAGCCCAGCAACTGCGCGAGTGGGCGATCGACTTCGCGCCTGACGCGTTGTGGTGTTCGCCGATGCTGCGGGCTCGGCAGACCATCGCCCCGACCGCCGAAGCGCTCGGTTTGGAGCCGACGCTGGACGCGCGGTTGCGAGAGGTCGACTTCGGATCCGCCGAGGGCAAGCGACTCTCGGAGCTGCCGCCCGCAGTGGCCAAGGCCTTCGAGCTCGACCCCGTCCGCGACCACTTCCCCGGCGGCGAGGACCCGGCCGAAGCCGCCGACCGGGTGGCCGAGGCGTTCGCCGAGATCGAGGGCAGCAAGGTCCTGGTGGTCGCCCACAACACGCTGATCCGGCTGTTGGTGTGCAGGGTGCTCGGCCTCCGTTTGAATGACTACCGCAGACTTCTTCCTGCACTCGGTCCCGCGGCGCTCGTGCGCTTCCGACGTCAGGACGGCACAGTGGGACTCGAGTCGTACAACGTTCCCGCAGGACGAATGGAGAACCCGTCATGACCACAGAGCCCGAGGGTGAGCTCAGTCGTCCCGCGCGCCGGCAGGCGGAGATCGCGGCGTACGTCGTCGAACACGGCTCGGTGTCGGCCAGTGATCTGGTCGAGGCGTTCGGGGTGAGTGTGATGACGGTGCATCGCGATCTGGACGAGCTCGAACGGCAAGGGGTGGTTCGCAAGTATCGCGGTGGGGTGAGTGCGCAGCCGACGAGCGTCTTCGAGAGCAATGTCGCGTACCGGCTGAACACCGCGCAGACCGAGAAGGCCGCGCTGGCCCGGTACGCCCGGACGATGATCGAGCCGGGGATGTCGGTGATGCTCGACGACTCGACCAGCGCGCTCGCCCTGGTCGACCTGCTCGAGGACATCACACCGTTGACCGTGGCAACGAACTTCCTGCCCGCGATCACCGCGCTGACCGGCCGGCGCGACATCAGCCTGGTCGCGCTCGGCGGGATCTATTCGGCGACGCATGACTCGTTCGGCGGGATGCCGTGTGCGGAGGCTGTCGAGGCGCTGCACACCGACCTGCTGTTCTGCTCGGTGTCGGCGGTTTCGCCGACGCACGCGTTCCACCAGGAGGAGGAGATCGTCCTGGTGAAGCGCGCGATGCTGCGGGCCGCGAAGACCAAGGTGCTGCTGGTCGACCACGCCAAGCTGCAGCGCACCGCCCTGCACCGGCTCGCGCCGCTGAGCGACTTCGATGTCGTGGTGGTCGACGAGAAGACCCCCGAAGAGCTGATCCGCCCACTGCGCGACCACGGTGTAACCGTGGAGGTCGCCACCTTCTAGAGGGGACCCCGGTATGGACATCGGAGTCGATGTCGGCACCACAGTGACGAAGGCGGTGGCGTTCTCCTCGGATGGGCGGCCGCTGGCCGAGGCCTCCCGGCCGACGCGGCTGGTTCGCCCGTCGGTGGGCCGGTTCGAGCACGAGACCGCGGAGATTGTTGCCTCGGTCAACGAGGTCGTCGGCGAGCTGGCGGCTGCGGTGGGAACCCGGCCGGGCGTTCTCGCGATCACCGCGCAGGGCGACGGGCTTTGGCTGGTTGACGATGCGGGAGCTGCCGTTCGGCCGGCCATCTCGTGGCTGGATGCGCGCAGTAGCGGGATCCTCGAGCAGTGGACGGCGGACGGTGTCGCCGACCAGGTGTTCCGGCGCTCCGGGAACCGGATGTTCCCGGGCGCATCCGGTCCGCTGCTGGCCGCCGTACTGGCTGAGGAGCCGGCGGTGATCGCGGCGGCCGAGACTGCCGCGTACTGCAAGGACGTGGTGATGCAGGCGTTGACCGGCGTCCGCGCGACCGATGTGTCGGATGCGTCGGCGCCGTTCCTCGACCCGCGGACCAGCTCGTATGACGAAGAAGCCTTGTCAGCAACGGGTTTGGGGGAGTTGCGCCACCTGCTGGCACCCGTGGCGTCGGATGGACCGGTGGGCGAGTTGCGGGATTCGTCGACCGGAATGGCTGCTGGGACGAGGGTTTCCGCGGGTCCCTATGACCTTCCGGCCGCCGCAGCTGGGGCTGGGGTGGAGACGCCCGGCGATGCGCTGCTGACCGTCGGTACGACGCTCGCCTGCCAAGTGGTGACTCGCAACCTGCCCGTGGATGGTGAACCGGCCGGGTTGTTCCTCGGCACGTGGACACCGGGGACCTGGTTGCGCGCGATGCCGGCCATGGTCGGTACGGCGGCGCTCGACCGCGTACTCGCCCTCGTCGGCGCGACCACCGAGCAGCTGCCTGCGTTCCTGGCCGAGAGTCCGCCCGGCGCTCAGGGTGTCACCGTGCTGCCGTATCTGTCCGAGGCCGGTGAGCGCGCGCCGTTCGTCGACACTCGGGCACGCGGAACGCTGGACGGCCTCTCGTTGTCCACGACCACCGCCGACCTGATCCGTGCAACCTGCGAGGGGATCGCCTACGCGGCCCGGCATTGCCTGGAAGCGGCCGGGTGGACCGGCCGGGTGACCGTGTGCGGGGGAGGTGCGCGAAGTGCCGAGTGGACGCAGATCCTGGCCGACGTACTGAACGCGCCCCTGCACACCACGGCCGCCGAGCAGGTTGCCGCGCGTGGTGCCGTGATCTGTGCCCGGCGAGCGGCATCCGACGAGGTCGGGCCGGAGTGGATCGCGTCGACTCGACAGGTTGATCCCGACCCGGGCCGGGCCGCGTTCTACGCCGAGGGATACGCCCACTACCTGCGCCGGATCGACAACGCCCGCGCCCGCTGGTCCGACCCCGCGCCGACGTCTTTAGGAGCTTGATGAGAACCGTCACCACTCTGCTCGCCGGCGACCACTTCGTCCGGAACTCGCTGCTCTCGTCAGCACTGCAGTCGCTGGCGGACGTGCGGTTCGACTTCCGCGAAATCACCTTGCCGTGGCCGCTGACGCCGTACAGTGCCGTGGCCGAGGTTGACGAAGCGAGTGACGCCGAGGAGCAGCTGATCGCGGCCCTGCCTGGGGTCGAGGTGGCGATCACGCAGATGGGACCGTTCACCGAGCGAGTGCTGGATGCTGCTCCGGATCTGCGCTTCCTGGTCGTCTGTCGTGGTGGTCCGGTCAACGTGAACGTGCCGGCCGCAATCAAACGCGGCATCACCGTTGCCTCCACCCCCGGACGCAACGCCGTGGCCGCGGCCGAACACGCGGTCGCGCTGATGATGGGGGCCTTGCGCAACCTTCCGCGACTACACCGCACGCTGGAGCTGGGCGAGTGGCGCAGCGACCTCTACGCGTACGACGAATGTGGCGCGGAGCTGGATGGTGCCACCGTCGGCCTGGTCGGGTACGGCGCGATTGGGCAACGAGTCGCTAGGGTCATGCTTGCCTTCGGCGCACACGTGGTCGTGGCCGACCCGTACGTCGACCCGTCGCGCGTCCTGCCCGGTATCGAGGTCGTCGAGCTGGATGAGCTCCTGCGCCGTTCGGACGTGGTCAGTCTGCATGCGCGGTTGACCGAACAGACTCGCGGCATGATCGGCGCGGACGAAATCGCGCGGATGCCGCGCGGCGGCGTACTGGTGAACACGGCACGTGGCGGTCTGCTCGACTATGAGGCGGCCGTAGATGCCCTGGAGTCGGGGCAGTTGGGCGCGGCGGCCTTCGACGTCTTCCCGGTGGAGCCGCTGCCGACTGGCTCACGGTTGCTCACCGCACCTAATGTCGTGATGACCCCGCACCTGGCCGGAGCCACCCGGCAGACCGCTCTGCGCGCGGGATCGATCGCCGCAGAGGCCGTTGCCGCGTACCTTGCGGGCGCGGAGCCTGCAGGGCTGGTCACTGCCTAATGTGAAATTGGCTAGAAAATCACAGAGATTCTCTATACCTCACCAGGATCTGGTGATAATTTCACGGCGTGCCAGAGAATCCGGTAGGTCTGCGGTCGCGGCGGCGACGCGAGTACTGGTTGTTCGCGGCACTGGTCGCCCCGAACCTCCTGGTGATCGCGGTCTTCGCGTACTGGCCGATCATCTACAACGCGTTCCTCAGCCTGACCGACTGGAACATGATCGCGGCCCGGCCGGCGTTCGTCGGGCTGGCGAACTACGGGCGGACGCTGACCGATCCGGCGTTCCATCGGACTCTGTGGATCACGGTCGTCTTCACCGGGCTGATCGTGGCCGGGAGTCTGGTGATCGGGCTCGCGCTCGCGTTCCTGTTCAACCTGCCGCTGAAGGGCCGAGGCGCGGTTCGGACGATCGCGTTCGCGCCGCATGTCCTCTCGGGCGCTGCGGTGGCGACCATCTGGTTGTTTATCTTCGACCCCGGCTACGGTCTGCTGCGCGGTCCGGACTGGATGAACAACTCTGACTACGCCCTGCCTGGACTTGTCATCGTCTACCTGTGGAAGAACGCCGGCTTCGCCGCGCTGATCTACCTGGCCGGCCTGCAGGGACTGCCGAAGGAGCTCGACGAGGCGGCGGTGATGGACGGCGCGAGTACGTGGCGGCGGTTCCACGCGATCAAGCTTCCGCTGCTGGCGCCGATCACGTTCTTCCTGTTGATCACCACGGTGATCGGGACCTTCCAGGCCTTCGACGTGATCGCGGTGATGACCGGCGGTGGGCCGGGTGACGCCACTACGACGTTGAGTTGGGCGATCTACAACGAAGGGTTCCAGGCCTTCAACGCCGGCCGGGCGGCCACGTTGTCGATCATCATGTTCGTCATCCTCCTGGTCGTCACCACCGTTCAGGCGCGAGTGCTGGAGAGGCGGGTGCACTACCGATGAAGGTGCGTGCGCTGCAGTACGTCGTACTGGTCGGAGTCGCGGCGGTGTTTCTCGGACCGCTGTACTGGCTGGTGTCGACGGCCTTCAAGGAGTCGGCGGAGATCTACCAATGGCCGCCTGCGTGGTGGCCTGATCACTTCACCTGGGAGAACTTCGCACTGGCGTGGAAGGCCGCGCCGTTCGACCGGTTCTTCGTGAACTCGACGGTGATCACGGTGGCTGGAACTGCGCTGAAGGTGACGAATGCGGTGCTGACGGCGTACGCGTTCGCGTATCTGCGGTTCCCGGGGAAGAAGGTGCTGTTCTTCCTGGTGCTCGGCGCGATGATGGTGCCGGGACATGTGACGCTGCTGCCGAACTACTTGACTGTGGCAACGTTGGGTTGGATCAATACCTATGCAGGGTTGATCATTCCGGGGATCGGGTCGGCGTTCGCGACGTTCCTAATGCGGCAACACTTCCTCACCTTGCCGTCCGAGGTGACGGATGCTGCGGCGGTCGACGGCGCCGGTCACTTGCGGACGTTGTGGCGGGTCGTGCTGCCGATGTCGCGGCCGATGCTCGTCACGGTCGTCGTGATCACTGCGGTCGAGGAGTGGAACAACTTCGTCTGGCCGTTGATCGTCACCAACACCGCGTCGATGCGGACGCTGCCGGTCGGTCTGCTGATCCTCAAGGACGAGGAAGGGCTGGCCAACTGGGGGACGATCATGGCCGGGACGCTGCTCGTGCTCGCGCCGATGCTGCTGATCTTCCTGATCGCCCAGCGGTACATCGTCGGTGGAATCACCCAAGGCGCGTTGAAGGGATGACGATGCGACGCAGGGGATTCCTCGGACTGGCCGCCGGTTTGTCGTTGGCCGGCTGCGGCTATCGATCGGTCGACGCGGTCTATTCGCAACCGGCCGGGGCAGTGCCACCTCAGTACGCCGGGCGCGTGCGGATCGTGTTCTGGTCGCCGTACGGCGGTGTGAATGGGAAGGCGCTCGACGGACTCGTTGCCAAGTTCAACGAATCCCAGGACGACGTGTACGCCGAAGTACAGTTCCAGGGCAGCTACGACGATGTCGCGCAGAAGGTCGCGGCCGCGTTGATCGCCAAGCAGGCGCCCGATCTCGCCGTACTGTCGGATGTGACGTGGGAACGGTTCTTCCTCAACGAGGCACTGGAACCGTTGAACGGGTACCTCGCGGATTCGTCGGTGTATCAGCCGAAGCTGTTCGGTGAGTATGTCGTCAAGGGACAGAGCTGGTGTGTGCCGTTCGCGCGGAGTACGCCGATTCTGTACTACAACCGGGATGCGTTTGCTGCGGCCGGGTTGCCGGATCGTGCGCCGCGGACGTGGAGCGAGCTGCAGTCGTGGGGGCCGTCGTTGGCCAAGGTGCAGTCGGGTGGGCGTTCGTTGCGGGCGTTGGCCTTCGCGAAGGTTGATGGGGACTGGCAGTTCCAGGGGAACGTGTGGCAGTTCGGTGGTTCGTATTCGCGTGGGCTGGATGTGACCATCGCCGAGTCCGGGGCGGTGGCGGCGGGTGAGTGGCAGCGGTCGATGGTGCACTCGTCGAAGCTGGCTTATATGGCGAGTAGTCCGAGCACGGACTTCGCGAACGGGCTCGTGGCGACGATCCAGGAGTCGACCGGTGGGCTGAAAAGCATGACCAGCAAGGCGAAATTCCGGGTCGGAGCTGGGTTCATTCCTGGCGAGGTCGCGTCCGGGATCGCCACTGGCGGCGGTGGGATCGGGATGCTGCGCAACATCTCGGCGGAGCGGAAGCAGGCGGCGGCTGCGTTCTTGGGCTTCCTGGCGCGGCCGGAGAACGCAGCCTGGTGGACGATCCAGACCGGCTACCTCCCGGTCGTGGAAGCGGCGCGTGAGGTGCCGGAGCTCCAGAAGCTCATCGCCGAACAGCCCAACTACGGTGTCGCGATTGCCCAGTTGGCGAACGCCCGCCAGCAGGACGCCATCCGCCTTTACGGCCGCAACGCGAATGTCGCCATCTACACCGGCCTGCAGCAGATCTACGCCGACAATGCGTCACCCACCAAGGTGTTCAGCGCGGTAGCCCGCCGGCTCGACGCAATCGGCGACGAGGTCCGCCGCCTCTACGAGGAGAAGGTCCTGTGATCATCACCGGCCACCGAGGCGCCCTCGGCACCGAGCCCGAGAACACTCTGCGCTCCTTCCGCCGCGCTGTCGCGGAGGGCTGCGGCGAGCTCGAACTCGACCTCCGCGTGACCGCCGACGGGCAGCTGGTCGTCCTCCACGACGCCACCGTCGACCGAACAACCAACGGCACCGGCGAAGTCGCAACCATGACGTACGCCGAGGTCCGCCGGCTCGACGCCGGGCGTGGCCAGCGCGTCCCCACCTGGGACGAGGTGGTCTCGGCGGTCGATCGGCACCAGGCCGAGATGGACGTTGTCACCAATCGGCCCGAAATCGGCCGCTACCACCGGCCGGTCCGTTTCCAGGCCGAGGTCAAAGCACCGGCCGCCGTTCCTCTGCTTGCCGATTCGCTGCGGGCCGACCCCGACTTGGCCGCTCGTACGCTCGTCACCTCGTTCCACCCCGAGATCCTGCTGGCGGTCCGGCGGGCGTTCCCCGGGGTGACGACCGGGCGGATCTTCGGTCGCACGACTCCCGACGTACTGGCTTTGACTCGAGAAGCCGAGGCGAGCTGGGCGTTGTGTGGGATCACCGGCCTGACCTCGGCGTTTGTCGGCGAACTCCACGCCGCCGGGCTGTCCGTCACCGCCTGGCCGGTGCCCGACACCGCGACCCTCGCCCAGGCGGTCGAGCTCGGCGTCGACGGGATCACCACCGACAATCCACACCTGCTCACACGTTCCAACGTCTGAATATGTTCTTCCGTGGAACATAAATGTGTGATTGCCTAGTCGTATGGGAATCAGCATCGGTGTGGTCGGCGCCGGCCAGTTCGCTCCTTCGTTCCTGCGGCTGTGGTCCGCGCACCCGGACGTGTCCGGTGTGCGGCTGACCGACGTCCTGCCTGATCGACTGGCGGAGGTGGCGGCCAAACAGGGGGTCGCGGTCACCTACCAGTCGTTCGAGGACATGCTCGAGTCCGACGTGGACGCGATCGCGATCTTCACCCAGCGCTGGTTCCACGGCGAGATGGCGATCAAGGCCCTCGAGGCCGGGAAGCACGTCTACTCGACCGTGCCGATGGCGATCGAGGCCGACCAGATCGCGCGCATCATCGAGCTGGTCAAGGAGACCGGCCTGACCTACATGATGGGCGAGACGAGCTTCTACTACCCGTCGTCGGTCTACTGCCGGCAGCGCCTGGCGGCCGGTGACTTCGGCCGGGTGTTCTACGCCGAGGGCGACTACGTCCACGACATGGATCTCGGTTTCTATGCCGCGTACCAGTACAGCGGCGGCGAGAACTGGAAGCAGACCGCCTCGTTCCCGCCCATGCTCTACCCGACGCACGCCGTCGGGAACGTCCTGTCGGTGACCGGCCAGCACGCCACCCACGTGTCCTGCATCGGCGTCCAGGACGACCGCGGCGACGGCGTCTTCGACAAGGAGATCAGCCAGTTCGACAACGACTTCTCGAACGCGACCGCCCTGTTCAAGCTCGCCGACGGCGGCATCATGCGCACCAACGAAATGCGCCGCGTCGGCTACCCGTCACACATCCGCGAGTCGCGACTGCGCGTCTTCGGTACCGAAGGCAGCTTCGAGCAGCTCGCCACCACCACCGTCTGGCAGAACAAGCAGGGCGTCGAGGACGTCAGCCACCTGATGGAAACCTCCGCGGGTTCGCTTGATGACGAGGACCTCGCGAACGTCGACCCGGCCCTCCGCGACGCGTTCCGCTCCGGCCTCTCCCCGGTCCACGACCGCACCCGCCTCCCCGCCGAATTCGACGGCCTCCACAACGGCCACGAAGGCTCCCACCACTTCCTCGCCGACGACTTCGTCCGCGCCGTAGCCGACAAGACCCTCCCACCCGTCAACGCCTGGGTCGCCGCCCGCTACACCCTCCCCGGTATCTACGCCCACCAGTCCGCCCTCCAAGGCGGCGTACAACTGGAAATCCCCGACCACGGAGACGCCCCCGCCTGACGCGCTACCGTTCAGCGATGGACCTGTTCGCCGGAATCTCCGTCAGCGACTACGTCACCGCCACCGCCTGGTACGAACAACTACTAGGCGCCCCACCAGCCTTCCTCCCCAACGACATCGAGGCAGTCTGGGAGCTGGCCGAACACCGCTACCTCTACATAGAGGTAGTCCCCGAACACGCCGGCCACGCCCAACACACCCTCTTCGTCGCCGACTTCGACAAAACCCTCCGCGAAATCGCCGACCGTGGCCTCGAACCCACCACCCGCGAAACCTACGAAAACGGCGTCCGCCACGCCACCTTCTTCGACCCCGACGGCAACGAAATCTCCTACGGCGGCGCCCCCGTCAGCTGACAACCCCGAGCCTTCCCCCAACCCGCCCCAACCGGCTCGAGGGAGCGTCCACCCCCTCTCGTGCCCAAAGGTGGGTCGCCTTCTCTTTGTGCACGAGATCAAACTTTGTGCACCCACCAACCATTTTCGTGGGCTCTGCGTGGTTGGTGGGTGCACAAGGATGAGCTGGATGTACAAAGAGCAGCCGGGTGGTTGGGGAGTGGGGGGCTGCTCTTTGGGCGCGGGGCGAGGGGTGGGAAAGGGTTTAGGGACGCACCGCGATGTCGTCGAACTGGGTCGAGTTGAGGAGGCGGGCTGACAGGAGTGGTTGGGTCACCAGTTCCGCCTTCAGGAGGCGGTGGATGCCGTCGAGGATGGTGATTCGGCCGTCTTCTCGGCGTACGGCGTCGATGGGGTGGTTGAGGTCGGCGGCGAGGGTGCGGGCGAACTGGGCGTGGTAGCGGTTCGGGTTGGCGGCGACTTCGTGTGGGGTGACCTGGAAAGGGCGGCCGTTGTAGGCCCAGAACGGGAGGTCGAGGTGGTGGGCTAGTTCCGCCACCACGAACTCGGTTGTGGGTAGCTCGAGGGCGTGCAGGCGCTCGAGGTCCCAGTGGAAGTCGAGGATGTAGGGCCGCAGGATCGGGGGGATCGGGAGCGGGAACGGCTTGCGGTTCACTCGTAGATTTTGCGGAGGCGGGATTGCATGGAGTTTTGGATGTGGCGGGTCATGGCGGCTTCGGCGGCGGGTGGGTTGCCGGAGGTTATGGCGTCTACGAGGGTGCGGTGTTCGGTGAGGACTTCGGGGCCGATGTCGCGTTCGTAGTGGAGGCGGAAGATGTGGAGGTGGCAGTGGGTGCGTTGGAAGGCGAGGCGGACCTGTTCGCTACCCGATAACGTAGCGATGAGGGTGTGGAAGCGGTTGTCGTGGACCGTGAGTGACTTGTAGCCGGCGTAGTCGACTGAGGTGGGTTCTACGGCGGTGGCCAGTTCGGCGCGGAGGCGGTCTCGGCCTTCGTCGGTGATGAGTTCGGCGGCGCGGCGGGCGGCCCAGGGTTCCAGGAGCAGGCGGAAGCGGTAGAGGTCGTCGAACTCGGCCAGTGTGAGCAACTGCGTCGCGCGGTAGCCCTTGAGTGGTTCCTTCAGGGCGAGCCCCTCGGACTCGAGCCGGGCGAGCGCCTCGCGCACCGGTGTCGACGACACCTGGAATTCACGGGCGAGTCCGTCGATCGAAATGCGTGCACCGGGGCGTACGACATGGTCCATCAGCATCGTTTTGATCGCCTCGTACACGTCGTCGGCGAGCATCTGCCGGCGCAGTACCCGTCGGTCGGCGCCCTCCACAGCGTGATCAGTCACCCGTGGTCACCTCCGGATCCTGAGCGCGGTCTTGACCCGGCCGGTCGTCTTCGGCAGGGTGGATCATGCATCATGCACGATCTGGCCCACGGTAGCGCCGGAGTACCCAGCTACGGAAGGCGGACACGGCTGTGAAGTTCGAAGACATCGGCGTTCTCCCCGAACCCGAGGACAATGCCGCGATCTGTTCCCGCCGCCTCGACGCGGGGACCCAGATCGAACTCGACGGCACCACCGTGACGCTCCCACACACCGTCCTCGAGGGCCACAGATTCGTCGTACGGCGAATCCCGCAAGGCGAAGCGATCACGTCCTGGAACACCCCCTTCGCGCGAGCATCGCGTGACCTGTTCCCCGGTGACTACGTCTGTACGCCGACCAGCCTGCAGGCGGTCACCGCCCGCGGCGTCGAGGGCCTTCCGACCGAACCGTCCGCGACCAACGAGCCCCTCGATCCCTTCGAACTCGACGAGAACGCGCTGCACCTCGGTCAGCAGGTAACCAGCGTCGAGCAGCCCGGCACGTTCCTGGGCTACCCCCGCGCAACAGGACCAGCCGGTACGAGGAACCACGTGGTCGTGATGGCGACCAGCTCCCGGAGTTCCGGCTTCGTCACGGAACTCGCCCGCCGCTTCGACGGCGCGGCCGCCGGCGATGGCGTCGTACCGGTCGCGCACACCGAGGGCGGAGAGGACGAGGTGCCGAACAACCTGCACTTCCTGCTCGCCACCCTGGCCGGCTTCACCCTGAACTCGAATGTCGGCGCCGTGCTGATCGTCGACACCACCGACGACGTCGTTTCCGGCCGGGCGATCCAGGACTTCATGGCCGAGCACGACTACCCCGAGATCAAGGTCCCGCACGCGTTCTTCACCCGCGAGGCTGGATTCGAGCACGACCTCACCACGGCCGGCGCCCTCGTCGAACCCTGGCTGCCGATCGTCGACGCGCAGGAACGCACCGAGGTCCCACTCGCAGACCTCAAGATCGCCTTGCAGTGCGGCGGTTCAGACGCCTTCTCCGGCATCTCCGCCAACCCACTGGCCGGCCTCGTCGGTGCCGAGGTGATCAAGCACGGCGGCGCCGCCGTACTGGCAGAGACCGACGAGCTCATCGGCGCGGAACCGTATGTGCTCAAGAACGTCCGCGACCTCGCCACCGCGCGTCGCTTCCTCACCACGATCCGTTCGTTCAAGGAGCGCGTCGGCTGGCACGGGCACACCGCCGAGGGCAATCCGTCCGGCGGCAACGTGTACCGCGGTCTCTACAACATCGTCCTCAAGTCGATCGGCGCCGCCCGCAAACTTCCCCGTGAGGTCCGCCTCGACCACGTCATTGACTACGGCGAACCGCTGCCTGGCAACGGCTACATCTTCATGGACAGCCCCGGCAACGACCTGGAGTCGGTGGCCGGTCAGATCGGCAGCGGCTGCAACCTGATCTTCTTCACCACTGGCAACGGCTCGATCACCAACTTCCCGTTCGTCCCGACGCTGAAGTTCGTCACCACCAGCGAGCGGTACGAGCGTCTGCACGCCGAGATGGACGTGGACGCGGGCCGCTACCTGACCGGTACGTCGATGGCCCAGCTGACCGCGGACACGTTCGACCTGACCGTCCGAGTCGCGTCCGGCGAACCCAGCGCGGGCGAGCGCGCCGGCCACAGCCAGGTGTCGATCTGGCGGAACTGGAAGCAAAGCGGACCGCGCGAGGGCATCTCGATCAGCACCGACGGTCGGCAGAGCCGCGCGCTGACCGACCTCCCGGCCGATGACCGCGACGCCCCACTCGACGGCCTCCCACTGCCCGGCACCACCAGTGGCACCCGCACGCCAGCTCGGCTGCTGCGCGTCGACGATCGCGACCTCCCCGAAGCGGTCGGGCTGATCCTGCCGACCAGCCTGTGCTCCGGTCAGATCGCACTTCGCCTTGCTGCACAGGCCGAGCTGGAGAAGTGGGCCGGTGACGCGGTCACCCGGATGGTCGCACTCCCGCACACTGAGGGCTGCGGCAGCAGCGGCGGAGCTTCCGAGGAGACCTTCGCCCGGATCATGCTCGGCTACCTCCTGCACCCGAACACCCGGATGGCGCTGCTCCTGGAGCACGGCTGCGAGAAGACGCACAACGACTACTTCCGCTCCCGACTCGTTGAGGCGGGCAAGGATCCGGCGCGATTCGGCTGGGCCAGCATCCAGGCGGACGGCGGTCTCGAAGCCGTCGGTACCAAGGTCAAGGACTGGTTCAACAGCTTCGACCTGCCGAGCCCGGTCGAGCACCAAGGCGATCTCGGCGCCCTGACGATCGGCCTGGAGGCGCGCGGTCCACTGACCGCCGACACCGCCGAGGCGCTCGGCCTGGTCGGTGCCGAGATCGTCGGCTCGGGCGGCTCAGTCGTGCTGTCGTCCCGCGGCACACTGCTTGCTGATGGCAACTTCCGCCGTACGGCGTTCGGTTCGGCCGCTGAGGTTGGTCCGACGATCGCGCACGGGCAGCGGCCCAGTGCCCCGGGATGGCACGTGATGCGGATGCCCGGTACGGACTGGATGGAAACCGCGACCGGGTTCGGGGCGTCCGGCGTACAGCAGATCCTCGCGCACGTTGCCGGCGGCACCTTGTCGGCGCAGCGATTCGTCCCGGTCGTCGAGTTCAGCAGGGACCCTGAAACTGTTGCCCGGTACGGCGATGATCTCGACGCGGTCGCTACCGGGGACGCGGCGGATCAGGCGCGGATCGGGCTGGAGACGATCGCCCTGGTCGCGAGTCGCCAGCTCGTCCCGAAGGCCGTTGCTTCCGGCAACGTCGGCTTCCAGATCACCCGTGGCTTGCTCGGCACATCTATGTGAGAGGTGGACTCATGCACTTGGTCCGTTACCAGCTGCCCGGCGGGCGGCCGGTCGTAGGCGTCCGTACCGGTGACACGGTGGCACCGGTCGAAGGAATCGCCAGCATGGCCGAGCTGCTCCGGCTCCCGCTTGCCGACCTGCAGACAGCCGTTGCCAAGACCGGTACGGCGGTTTCTGTCGACGGGCTGAAGTGGTTGCCGCCGATCGATGGTCGGGGCGAGGTCTGGTGCGCGGGGGTCACGTATGAGCGTTCGCGGGGCGCGCGGATGGAGGAGAGCACCGAGCAGTCCGTCTACGACAAGGTCTACACGGCGGACCGGCCGGAGCTGTTCCAGAAGGCGCCGGCCTGGCGGGTCGTAACCGACGGCGAGCCGGTCGGGATCCGCGTCGACTCGGGGCACGACGTACCGGAACCGGAGCTCGCGGTCGTTGCCAACAGCCACGGTGAGATCGTCGGCTACACGGTCTGCAACGACATGAGTTCGCGCTCGATCGAAGGTGTGAACCCGCTGTACGTCCCGCAGGCCAAGCTGTTCGCCGGCGGATGTGCGCTGGCGACCGGAATCCGCCCGGCTTGGGAGGTCGCGGATCCCAAGGATCTGACGATCGACATCGTCATCCGCCGCGGTGACGACGAGGTCTTCAGCGGTACGACGTCGACCGGCAAACTGGTCCGCGATCTGCAGGATCTGATCGACGTGCTCTTCCTGCCGAATGACTTCCCGGACGGCGCGATTCTGGCGACCGGGACCGGCATCGTGCCCGAACTCGACTTCGCGTTGCGTGAGGGTGATGTCATCGAGATCAGCATCGATCAGCTGGGTACCTTGACGAATACCGTTGCCACCGGCCGGGAGCCGTTTGCGTTCCTGGCCGAACAGAATTCTGAGGAGAAGCGATGACCGCCGACACCACGCCCGCCGAGCTCGAGCACGCCCTGGCCGAGGCGGCCGGCGCCGCGACCGCGCTCGGGACCGCGGAGCCCGCCGTACGGGCCGGGTGGATCCGGGCTGTGGCCGATGCGCTGGATGCGGCGGTCGACGAACTGGTCCCGATCGCGATGCGGGAGACGTCGTTGCCGGAGGCGCGGTTGCGTGGTGAGGTCGGGCGGAGTACTGGGCAGCTGCGGATGTTCGCCGATGCTTTGGTGGAAGGGTCGTTGCTCGAGGTCGTCATCGATACTGCCGACGCTGCCGCCAAGCCAGTACCGCGGCCGGATCTGCGGCGGGTGCTGGTGCCGCTCGGGCCGGTGTTGGTGTTTGCCGCTAGCAACTTCCCGTTCGCTTTCAGTGTTTGTGGTGGGGACACTGCGTCGGCGTTGGCTGCCGGGTGTCCGGTGATCGTGAAGGCGCATCCGGGGCATCCGGAGCTGTCGGCGCGGACAGCCGCAGTCATGATCGAGGCGCTGCGGAGGGCCGGGGCGCCGGATGGTTCGCTCGGGTTGATCCAGGGCTTTGACGTGGGTGTTATTGCGCTGAAGGACCCGCGGATCACGGCGGCTGGGTTCACCGGTTCCGTCCCGGCCGGCAAGGCGCTGCACGAGATTGCGGTGACTCGGCCGGAGCCGATTCCGTTCTACGGTGAGCTCGGTAGTCTCAACCCTGTCTTCGTTACGCAGGCCGCAATCGATGCCCGGGGCAAGGATATCGCTGCCGGGTATGTCGGTTCGTTCACTCTCGGGGTTGGTCAGTTCTGCACCAAGCCCGGGCTGCTGTTCCTGCCGGCCGGTCATGGTCTGCAGGATCAATTGGTTGAGGCCGCCGGGGGAGTGGCGTCGGCGAACATGCTGAACGACCGGATCAAGGACACCTTCGACTCGGGTCTCGACCGGCTGGGCAAGGTCGACGGGGTTCGCGTCTGGTCGACGGGCGCGGCGACGCTGTTGCAGACAACGGTTCCCGAGCTGCTGGCGCGTGCGGACGAGATCCTCGAGGAGTGTTTCGGCCCGGTGTCGATCGTCGTCGAGTACGACGGCCTCGACGAACTGCGGACCGCGATTGCCGCCTTCGACGGTAACCTCACCGCGACCCTGCACGCCGAGGAGTCCGACAACGAGCTCGCGACTGAGCTCCTCCCGCTGCTAACCGCAAAGGCCGGGCGGGTTTTGTGGAACGGCTGGCCCACCGGGGTCGCAGTCTCCTGGGCACAGCACCACGGCGGTCCGTTCCCCTCAACGGTCGGATCGATCCACACCAGCGTCGGCGTGACCGCCGCTCGCCGCTTCCAGCGCCCAGTGGCCTACCAGGACGCGCCCGACGCCGTCCTTCCCGCCGTACTGCGGGACGCGAACCCGATCGGAATCACCCGTCGAATCAACGGCGTGGTGACCACAGGCGAGGTGACCCGATGACCGACCGCCCACCCACAAACGACGACCCCCGCGACCCGGCCAACGGGCCGACCCCCGACCCCGCCGCCGACTCGGGCACCCCGCCCACCGCCGACTCCGGTACCCCGGCGACTGCCGATCCGCGGGATATCGACGTACCGGATTCGGGGGGTGTGCCTACTCCTGAGAAGGGGAGCGGGGTGCCTTCGGGGGCGGCGAACGGGTTGCGGAGTTATGAGCATTGGTTTGGGGAGGAGGGGCGGAACGGATTCATTCACCGGTCGTGGATGCGGGCTCAGGGGTTCTCGGAGGAGGTGTTCGACGGGCGGCCGGTGATCGGGATCTGCAACACGTGGTCCGAGCTGACGCCGTGTAACGCGCACCTGCGACGGCTTGCGGAGTCGGTGAAGCGCGGGGTTTGGCAGGCTGGTGGGTTCCCGCTGGAGTTCCCGGTGATGTCGCTTGGCGAGACGATGCTGCGACCGACTGCGATGCTGTTCCGGAACCTGCTCAGCATGGATGTGGAGGAATCGCTGCGGGGCAACCCGATCGACGGCACCATCCTGCTGACCGGCTGCGACAAGACCACACCCGGTTCGATCATGGGCGCCGCAAGTGTCGACCTGCCCACGCTGGTGGTGACCGGCGGTCCGATGCTGAACGGGAAGTTCCGCGGCTGCGACATCGGCTCCGGTACGGCGGTCTGGCGGTTCACCCAAGATCGGAACGCCGGCCGGATGACCGAGGAGGATTACGCGGCCGCCGAGTCCGGGATGTCCCGCAGCAACGGCCACTGTATGACGATGGGGACGGCGTCCACGATGGCCTGCATGGCCGAGGCGCTCGGTCTCCAGCTGACCGGATCAGCCGCCATCCCGGCCGTCGACTCACGGCGGTATTCGCTGGCTCAGCAGGCCGGTCGGCGAATCGTCGAAATGGTGCACGAGGACCTGAAGCCCTCCGACATCCTGACCCGCGATGCGTTCGCCAACGCGGTTCGCGCGAACGCCGCGATCGGTGGTTCGACCAACGCGGTCATCCACCTGCTCGCGATCGCCGGACGGGTCGGCGTCGACCTGTCGCTGGACGACATGGACGAGTGGGCGCGCGGCGTACCGTGGCTGGCCGACCTGCAGCCGTCGGGGCAGTACCTGATGGAGGACTTCTACTACGCAGGCGGCCTTCCCGCAGTACTGAAGGAGATCCTGCCGCTGCTCAAGGCGGACGCGATCACCGTCACCGGCCGAACCATGGGCGAGAACGTCGCCAACGCCGAGCGCATCGACTGGGTCGGCCAGGAGAAGGGTCGCCCGGGTGCCGCGGTCATCCGCCCGGTCGGCAATCCGCTCGGCAGCGGCGCCGGAACCGCCGTACTGAAGGGGAATCTGGCACCGGACGGTGCCGTGGTCAAGCAGTCCGCGGCATCGGAGCGGTTGTTGCAGCATCGCGGGAAGGCGCTGGTCTTCAGCAGCATCGAGGAGTACGACCTGGCAGTCGACGACCCGGACCTGGACGTCGACGAGGACACCGTCCTCGTCCTGCAGAACGCGGGACCACGCGGCTACCCGGGAATGCCGGAGGTCGGCAACATGACGATCCCGCGCAAACTGGCCGAGATCGGCGTCGACGACATGGTGCGGATCTCGGATGCGCGGATGAGCGGTACGGCGTACGGAACCGTCGTACTGCATGTCACGCCCGAGGCCGCGGTCGGCGGACCGCTGGCGCTCGTGCGCACCGGCGACTGGATCGAACTCGACGTCCCAGGCCGGCGACTCCACCTCGACGTATCCGACGAGGAACTCGAGAAGCGTCGCGCTGACTGGCAACCCCCTGCCCCACCAACAGACCGCGGCTGGGCCCGCCTGTACGTCGACCACGTCACCCAGGCCAACCAGGGCTGCGATCTCGACTTCCTGGTAGGCCGCACCGGCTCCGCCGTAGCAAGACAGAGCCACTGATGAACTGGGGACCGTTCGAGGGTATTCGGGGGCTTCGGCCCGCCGGGGTGATTCCGCAGGCCACGCCGATTCGGCGGCTGTTGCCGGATCTGCCGGCTGTGGACGACCCGGCTGCGGCTACTCACACGGCACTCGAACCTCTGCGCGTGCAGATCCAGCCCGGCGCTCGCATCGCGGTCACGGCGGGCAGTCGCGGGATCCACGATCTGGTGCCGGTGGTTCGGGCGGCCGTCGAGTGGCTCAAGGCAGCTGGGGCCGACCCGTTCGTCGTACCGGCGATGGGTTCGCACGGTGGCGCGACGGCTGATGGGCAGCGCGAGATGCTGGCCGGGCTCGGGATCACTCCATCCAGCGTTGGCTGCCCGATCGAGGCGACCATGGAGACTGTTGTCGTCGGCAAGCTTGACGACGGTACGCCGGTTCATCACGACGCGATCGCGGCAGCCGCTGACGGCGTGCTCGTGATCAACCGGGTGAAGCCGCATACCGACTTCCACGGGGCGATCGAGAGTGGGCTGGCGAAGATCCTCGCGATCGGTCTCGGCAACCACGCAGGCGCCGCGGCGCTGCACGCCGGTGGGATTCCGTCGCTGGGAAGTTCGATCGAAGCGGCTGCGCGAGTGGTCGTTGCGCAGGGCAAGATTCTTGGTGGACTAGGCATCCTGGAGAACGCCCTGGAACACACGGCCGCGGTCGAGTTCGTACCGGCCGACGGCATCGCGGGCGCGGCTGAGCACGCCCTGCTGCAGCGGGCAGGCAGCCTGCTAGGCCGCTTGCCGTTCGACGAGCTGGACGTGCTGGTGGTGGACGAGCTGGGCAAGGACAAGTCCGGCGCCGGCATGGACACGAACGTGATTGGGCGTTGCTGGGTACACGGCATCCCCGAATTCGAATCCCCGTCAATCGCAGCCATCAGCGTGCACTCGCTCTCCGAGGCCTCGCACGGGAATGCCTCCGGGCTCGGCCTGGCCGACGTGATGCCGGCCAGGATCCTCGAGCAGATCGACCTGCAGGCCAGCTATGTGAACGCGTTGACCTCCGGCGCCGGCGGAGCTCGCCGATCCCGCCTACCGATGGTGATGGAGGACGACGAAGCGGCCGTCCTCGCCGCCATCACGATGTGCGGCCGCCGCGACTGGTCCGAACTGCGGCTGGCGCGGATCAAGGACACGTTGTCCCCGCACGAGCTGCTGGTCACGCCCGCTCTCCTGGCCGAAGCCGGTGACCGGTTCGATCTGGAGATCACCGGTGCAGCCGGCGAGCTGACTGTCGATGGGAAGCTGTCACCATGGTGACCATTCGCGAAGCACACGCTCTGCTGGCCGACCGCGGCTTCCGCCCCGGCGGCGCATCCACGGCGAGGTTTCCGGACGGTACGCCGTACAAGGTGGAGATCCCGTCGTGTGAGGGACCGCGGGTGTTCGAGGCCGTCCTCGACGAGGCGGCGCGGCGTGCGGTGACCGTCGATCGGGTGTCGCAGGGCAGCGGCGTGATGATGCTGACCGACGCCGAGATCGAGGAGATGCTGTCGCTCGGCGCCTCGGCCGGTGTCGAGGTGTGCCTCTTCCTCGGTCCTCGAGGTGCGTGGGATATCGGCGGGCAGGCGAAAGTCTCGGCCGCGGTCGGAGGTGTTGCGCGCGGCAACGAGATGGTTGCCGCGTCGCTGTGTGACGCCTTCCGGGCGGTCGAGCTGGGTGTACGAAGTCTGCTGGTCGGCGACATCGGTGTCTTGGAACTCCTTAGCCAGTTGAAGGTTGACGGCTCGTTGCCTGCCGACCTCGTGCTGAAGACCTCGGTTCTCATGCCGTTGCCCAACGCACCGACTGCGCGGCTCTACGAACGCCTGGGGGCAACGAGTTTGAACGTGTCGACGGATCTTCCGGTGCCGGTGCTCGCGGAGATCCGGTCGGTGACCTCGGTGCCGATCGACATGTACATCGAGGTCCCGGATGACCAGGGCGGGCATGTGCGCTTCTACGACGTACCGGAGATCGTGAAGGTGGCGGCGCCGGTCTATCTGAAGATGGGGCTGCGGAACGCGCCGAACATCTACCCGGTCGGCGCGCATCTGACCGCGACCGCCGAGGCATTAGGGCGTGAGCGAGTCCGCCGGGCCGAGTTGATTCTGCGTCTGCTGGCCGAACAGGATGAGGTATGACCGATCTCTTCGTTGCCCGGTTGAAGTCCGCCCTGGGGGACAACGCGGTGGTCGACGATGCCGACGTACTGGATGCGCATCGCAACGATCATGCGACCTTCTGCAAGGCCGGAGTACCGCGGGTTCTCGTGCGGCCGTCGACCACGGCTGAGGTGTCCGAGGTGCTGAAGGCTTCGGCGGAGTACGGCGTACCGGTTGTGACGCAGGGGGCGCGGACCGGGCTGTCTGGCGCGGCCAACGCGATCGACGGCTGCCTGTTGCTGTCGACCGCGCGGATGAACCGGATCCTGGAGATCTCCGCCGAGGACCAGGTCGCCGTGGTCCAGCCGGGTGTTGTGAACGCCGAGCTGTCGCGGGCTGTTCTTGAGCAGGGGTTGTTCTATCCGCCGGATCCGTCGTCGTGGGAGATGTCCACGCTGGGCGGCAACATCGCGACCAACGCCGGTGGGTTGTGTTGCGTGAAGTACGGCGTGACGTCGGACTTCGTGCGTGGTTTGGAGGTCGTGCTGGCGTCCGGCGAGGTCGTCCGGACCGGCCGCCGTTCGGCGAAGGGCGTCGCTGGATACGACCTGACCCGGCTGATCGTGGGCTCCGAGGGGACGCTGGGCGTGGTCACCGAGGCGACGCTCACGCTCCGGCCGGCGCCCGAGATGGCGCTGACCGCGGCCGCCACGTTCCTGTCCATCGAGGACGGGATCGCTGCCGCTGCCGCGGTGATGGCATCTGGTCTGCGGCCGTCGCTGCTGGAGTTCCTCGATGGGCCTACTGCGCGGGCGATTCAGGACTACCGGGACATGGGGCTGCCTGCGGATGTCGGTTCGCTGCTGATCGCGCAGTCCGACCGCGGTCCGCGAGCTGCTGAGGATGTCGCGCAGATCGCGGCGATCTGTACGGCGCATGGCGCGGTCGAGGTGGCCGAGGCTTCGGATGCCGAGGAATCGCGGATGCTGCTCGAGGCCCGACGGCTGGTCAACCCGGCATTGGAGCCTCTCGGTGTCACCCTGATCGATGATGTCTCCGTTCCGCGCTCACAACTCGTCCCGCTCCTGCGCGGAATCGCCGAGCTTGGCGCGAAGCACGACGTACTGATCTGCTGTCCTGGTCACGTCGGCGACGGCAACATGCACCCCACGGTTGTCTTCGATCGCGACGATCCGGCCGCTGAGGCCAGGGCGTTGGAGGCGTTCGGCGCGATCATGCAACTCGGCCTGTCCCTTGGCGGGACCATCACCGGTGAGCACGGGATCGGTACGTTGAAGGCGCGCTGGCTCGAGGACGAGCTCGGCCCGGTCGGTCTCGATCTGCATCGGCGCATCAAGCAGGCCTTCGACCCTGACGGATTGCTCAACCCAGGAAAGGTGCTGCGGTGATCGATCCGTCAGCGGTGCGACCATCGGCTCGGCAGCTCGCGTGGCAACGGCAGGAGCTGACGGCGTTCGTGCACTTCGGTATCAACACCTTCACGGATCTGGAGTGGGGGACCGGGCTGGACGATCCTGCTGTGTACGACCCGGCCGAGCTCTCGTGTGATCAGTGGGTGCGGGTGCTGGTCGATGCCGGGTTCAAGAGCGTGATCCTGACGGCGAAGCACCACGACGGCTTCTGTCTGTGGCCGAGCCGCTTCCTGCCGCACACCGTCGCCGCGAGCCCGTCCGGGCGCGACGTGATGGCCGAGCTGTCTGCGGCCTGTGCCGAGCATGGGCTCGGGATGGGGTTCTACCTGTCGCCGGCGGACCTGTACCAGGAGAAGGCTCCGGGCGGGTACTACGGCAACGGGAGTCCGGCGGTCGCTTCCGAGATCGGCGACTTCGTCTACGAGGTGGACGACTACAACCGGTTCTATCTGAACCAGCTGTATGAGCTACTGACGCAGTACGGGCCGATCACCGAGGTGTGGCTGGACGGGGCCAACCCGACGAGTACGGCGCAGGAGTACGCCTTCGACGCGTGGTTCGACCTGATCCGCCGATTGGCGCCTTCGGCAACGATCGCTGTCGGTGGACCGGATGTTCGGTGGGTCGGCAACGAGGACGGGTTCGCGCGGGAAACCGAGTGGAGCGTCGTACCGTTCGCGTCCGGCAGCATGGTCGCCCAGCAGACCGCTGCTTCAGTGGCCGGGCCTGCCGAGTTGGCAGCGGCCGACGAGTTGCGGTGGTACCCCGCTGAGGTTGACGTGTCGATCCGGCCGGGCTGGTTCTACCACGCGTCCGAGGATGATGCGGTGAAGTCGCTGCCCGAGCTGCTCGACATCTACCGCAAGTCGGTCGGGCGAAACGCCGTACTGCTGCTGAACGTCCCGCCGGATCGACGCGGGCTGTTCGCGGATCCCGACGTACAGGCGTTGGCTGCCTTTGGTGAGGCGATCCGGTCGTACTACGACACGGCTGTTGAGCTGCCGGGATCCTTCAACGTGCTGAGCCTCCGCGAGGACATTGCCGCCGGCCAACAGGTCGAGTCCTTCGCCGTCGACGCCCTGATCGACGGCTCGTGGACCGAAGTTGCCGTCGGCACCACCATCGGCCACCGCCGCCTGATCCCACTGGACAGTTCGGTGACCGCTGCCGCCGTACGCGTCCGCATCCTCGCCACCCGAGCTCCTGACCCCTCTGTGGCCCTCACCGTCCACCACGACCCGACGCTGTCCTGAAGTCCCCCTGCCTGGAGTCGAACCAGGAACCGAGCCTTCGGAGAGCCCGGCGTACATCCGTTACCAGGGGGGCCGGCGCCACCACCCACCTGAATGGCGGCGCCTTGTCCTACTCCTCCACCGAGACAACCCGCATCCAGTCGGAGCATTCGCCCTCACACCAGACATGATCACCACGGTGCGCCAGCCGATCCCGCTGCACGTGCCCACACGCCAGCAAGACCCGCCGCAACGCATGCCCTTGACTGACCGGAGAACCGGTCCGCCCACCAGGCACGCGCTTCCTGTTCCTGAGTCCAGCCATAGCCGGTCCTCCCCTCATTTAGTTGCCCCGAGCACCTTTGCCCGAGTAGTGCAGGAGGCAGGATTCGAACCTGCTAGGCCCGAAGGCACCGGGGTTACAACCCGGCCCACCCCTCCAACGGTGGCGCTCCTGCTGGGCGGTGAGAGTGAGATTCGAACTCACGGATCGGCCGTAGTCGATCGACGGTTTAGCAAACCGTTGCCCCTGCCAACAGGCGGACCTCACCTCGGGAGCTGCCGTGTCCCCTGAACACGGCAGTCCCCGTCAGCCCTTGACGCAGATGACCTGCTTGAGGTGGGCAACTACCTCGACCAGGTCGGACTGGGCGGCGATGACGGACTCGATGTCCTTGTAGGCCGCCGGGAGTTCGTCGAGCACCCCGGCGTCCTTGCGGGACTCGACCCCGGCCGTCTGGGCGATCAGGTCGTCGACCGTGAACCGGCGCTTCGCCTCGTTGCGGCTCATCCGCCGGCCCGCCCCGTGTGAGGCCGAGTAGAACGAACGCTCCGAGCCGAGACCGCGAACGACGTACGAGCCTGTTCCCATCGAGCCCGGGATCAGGCCGAGGTCACCGGCACCGGCCCGGATCGCACCCTTGCGGGTGACGAGCAGGTCGAGGCCGTCGATGGTCTCCTCGGCCACGTAGTTGTGGTGGCACGAGATCGGCTCGTCGAACCGGACCTCCTGGGCGAAGGACTCCCGCACCGCCCGCATCACGAGCGCCAGCATCGTCGCCCGGTTCTGCGACGCGTACGTCTGCGCCCACGTCAGATCCCGCCGGTACGCCGTCATCTGCGGCGTACCGGACAGGAAGACGGCCAGATCGCGATCCGGGAGATCCGCGTTGTGCGGCAGGTCCCGGGCGATCGACATGTGCCGCTCCGCCAGTTCCTTGCCGATGTTGCGGCTCCCGGAGTGCAGCATCAGCCACACGCGGTCCTCGTCGTCGAGACAGACCTCGATGAAATGGTTACCCCCACCGAGCGACCCCATCTGCTTGCGCGCCTTGCTCTCACGCTGCTGCACGCCCTTGTGCAGCTCGTTGAACGACCCCCACAGCCGGTCCGAGACCCGCGGGTCCAGCCCGAGCCGCCGGATGCTGACCGGCTCGTCATGAGCCCGGAAACCAACCGGTACGGCGGCCTCGATCCGGGACCGGATCCCGGACAGGTCATCCGGCAGGTCCGCCGCCGTCAGCGACGTCAGCACACCCTCCATCCCGCACCCGATGTCGACCCCGACTGCAGCCGGCGACACGGCCTGGTACATCGCGATCACAGACCCCACCGTCGCGCCCTTACCGAGGTGCACATCCGGCATCACCCGGACCCCGTGCACCCACGGCAGCGCAGCAATGTTCCGCAGCTGCTGCAGCGCCTGCGCGCCCACCTCGTACTCATGAGCCCACATGAGCGTAGAGCTCTTCGCTCCGCTCAGCTCAACCGGAAACTCCACGTTCATCCCCTCATCCCTCGTTTGTCGGCTTACCAGTCCCAGGCACGCGTGTAGCCGCGGATCATCTCCTCACCCTGTTCGTGTCAATGCCGGTGCCGGACGCACCGGAACGCTGCCAGGGCAGGGCTCGAACCTGCGGGACCTCGGGTCAGAACCGAGGGTGGGACACCGTCGCCCACCTGGCATCGCGCTCCAACGCGACACCGGGTGGTGTCACGTCAGAGCGATATCTCCGCACGCGAAGGAATCCACGGCTGCCACAACAGCGGCATACCGGCTTCCTCGGGCGTGCGTGAGCCCTTCTTCTCGTTACAAGCCGCATGCGCAGCCACAGCGTTCAGCCACTCACCACGTCCACCACGAGACCGCGGTACGACGTGGTCCATCGTGGTCGCACCCTTCAGACCGCAGTACGCACATGTGTGCTTGTCACGCTTCAGTACGCCGGCCCGCGTGTACTGCAACCGGCCAGACGCGTAGCGCCACTTCGTGACGACGTAGCGAACCAAACGCAGTACACGGGGCAGAGGGAACGGTCCGATGCTGGCGCCGTCATGCGCTTCCTCGACAACGGCAACCTCGCGCACCAGCATCCGGATGGCGTGTTGAATAGACACGACATGCAGCTGCTCGTACGACGCGTTGAGAACGATCACACCGCTCATGTGCTCCCTCCTCCCCTCCAGTGTGCCCGACCACGCCACGCGAGGTCGGCTGTTGTTGGTGTCGGTGCGGCCCCAGGGAGTCGAACCCTGAACCTCCTGGACCTAAACCAGGTGCCTCTGCCAATTGGGCCAGAGCCGCAAGTACTACGCTGCGTGCCAGTACGACGTACAGCGGGTGTCCGGCGGGACTCGAACCCGCTTCCTCCGGGGTCACATCCCGGCGCCTCGACCGCTTCGGCCTCGGACACAGCACGCTCGGCAGGACTCGAACCTGCAACCTCCTGCTTCGTAGACAGGCGCTCTCTCCACTTGAGCCACGAGCGTTCGTGGCGCCCGCTCGGCCGGTAGCAAGCATCCTGCGGGCGCCTGGTCCAGCTGGAGGGACTCGAACCCCCGTCTCCCTCAACCCAAATGAGGTGGCCTGGCCACTGGCCCACAGCTGGCAAACAGATGTAATTGTCAATTCTGCGAATGGGCATCCGTGAATACCCGAAGAATGCATCGGCGCAGCGAATCAAATGGCACACCGAAGAAGGTCCGTCTGTGGACAAAACAAAAGAGCCGCCTGCCACCGGTTGCCCGGCCCAGACGGCTCCTGAGGTGTCTCCCTCGCGGGATCACCCAGGCGGACCGCCCGAACGCAGGCTCAGCTCGAGGCCCAGTTCGTGATAGAAGGCATCGATACGCACGGTTCGCAGGCACGACGGCAAAGCCATGGGGCTACGCCGCCACGCTTTCCTCGTGTTCTGCTTCCCGGTCACGATCGTCTCCTAGTCAGTAGTCCTTGCGGGGAATAGTCTCACCCACCCCGCTATGCGAAGTCAACGCATTTCCCGCACAATTTCTTCCCACCCATTTCCCCGCCCTTTCACTCCTACGTGCCGCACCACACACCCCCACCCCCGCCATCCGATTCGAACTCACCCCCCACCTCCCGCTACACTCTTCCCTCGGTACCACCCGCCGCCTTAGCTCAGTCGGCAGAGCGTCTCACTCGTAATGAGAAGGTCGTCGGTTCGATTCCGACAGGCGGCTCCACCAGAACCCCGCAGTGACCTGCGGGGTTCTGTCATTTCACTCCGGTCCGTCGCTGCGACTGGTTGCAGTTGCGGTTGCAGTTCGCCAGCGTTCATCGCGTGCCACCCCACAGTGCCCGGCCCATCTGCTGCGCTGCATCCTGCGCCATTGGCGAGGCGACGTGGGTGTATCGCTGGGTCACCCGGATGTCGCTGTGTCCGAGGATCTCCTGCACGGTCCGGATGTGTACGCCCATCTCGAGCAGCACCGTACCGGCGGTATGCCGACCGTCGTGCACCCGAGCGTCGCGGACGCCAGCCGCCGCGAGCAGCTGCTTCCAATCGTCCCAGTCGCGCCGCGGATCGATCGGCCGCCCGTCTGGCCGGCAGAACACCAGGTCGTAGTCCTCCCATACGGCGCCAGCCGCCAGCCGCTCGGCGTTCTGGGCGACACGGTGCGACCGCAGCATCGGCACGAGTTCAGGTGGCAGCGGCACCGTGCGCTTGCTCTTGCCCTTCGGCGGCCGGAAGACCAAGCCACCGCCGCGCCGTTCCGGGCACGTGCTGGCGTGGCCCTTGCACCCTGGCTTGCACAGCCCAGCCGCGTCCTTGGCAACGCAGCGATGACGGCGTCCTGACGTTCGCTGGGCCTTCGGGCAGTCAGCCGGACATGGCTGCCGGTGCCTGGGCTCGGAGCATGCAACGGGATCCGCGCAGCCGTGCTGCCACTTGCTGCGCTGCAGCTGCCACCACACGCGAACCGCTCCCGCCTCCAGGTCGACGTACTCCCATCGCAGCCCGATCCCCTCGCCCTGCCGTAGGCCGAGCGCGAGCCCCAGAGCCCACCGAGTGCCAGTACGACGGTTCGCTGCAGTGGCGAGCAGTTGCCGTGCCTCGGCCTGGGTCAGCGGTTTGATCTCGGAATCGCCCCCGGCTGGCGCGTCGATCAGCTTGGCGATGTTCCGCCCGACCTTGTCGCGTCTGTGCGCAACCTCGAGTGCGCGGCGTACGACGGCGTGCACCTTCAGCACGGACGACTCCGCGCGGCCGGCCGCCGCCATCGCGGCGTACAGCTCGTCCAGGTGCTCCGGCAGTAGACGGTCGAGCCGATGCTTGCCCAGCTGCGGGATGATCCACACACGGTTCAGCGAGTGGTAGTCGTTCAGCGTTCCGGGCGACATCTTGCCCGTGGCAACGAGTCGTGCGCAGATCGTCTCCAGGTACGTCGTCATCCACTCGGCGACGGTCGGCTTCCGCCCGGGCTTGCTCGTCTTGCCTGCGTCGCGCTCCTGCTCGAGCTTGCGCACCTTCCGCGTGACCTCGGGCTCGCTCGACCCGACCCGGTGGCGCCTATCCGGGGAGCCGTCAGACTTGACACCCATCGTCACCCAGCCGTGCCAGCGCCCGTCCGTATCACTCTGGTAGATCGAGCTTCGTAGATTCGGTTTCCTGGTACTCATCGAGCGCCTCCCTTCCCTCGCTGCGCCGCTGGCAGCAGGCCGCGCAGGCGAGCTTCACGGATCCATGTGTGCACAGTGGGTACTTTCAGCCCCCATTCGGCCGCGATCGCTGCCGCCGGATGCGGTACGTGTCGTGCCCAGGCGTTGTAGTGCTGTGCCACCAGCTGCGAGAAGTCCTCGGCTGCCATACCTGTGGACCGCTCGAGCCGGGGCAGTGCGTCGATCTCCTCGCGCCAGTTGTCGCCGGGCTTGGACAGGTTCCAGGCATTCTCGATCGCGGCGATCGGGACCTTCCGCAGCTGATCGGCCGCGATCGCGTCCCCCATCAACAGCAGGCCGGTCAGTACAAGACGACCTGAGTCGTTCCTGCCGAGCTGTACGTACGCCGTCAGGCCTGGGACGTCGGCCGACACTGCCCAGCGTCCCCCGAACTGCTGGTCGAGCATTTCCTCGACCGCGGCGGGGTCGAGATCGTCCGGGTTCTTCGTCATGAAACGTGACCGTACGCGCGTACGCAATCGTTCGTCAAGGTCCGCAGGACACGCCAATGAATCCAGCGGGGTTTGACATCTAGTTGTGATCGTTGTTCTCTTGTCTCGCTGGGCCAGTGAGGCCCGCTGGATTCATTGGAGGATCTGGTGCAGACACCGTTGCTGCTAGTCCCCGAGCAGGCAGCCCAAGAACTCGGGATCGGACGTACCGCGATGTTCGCCCTGATCAAGGAGGGCGCCGTCGAGAGTGTGAAGATCGGCCGCAGCCGCCGGATCCCCCGAGTCGCACTCGAGGAGTACGTCGCGCGCCTCCGCAGTCAGCCGGCCGGTCCGGATGCCGCATGACCTGCCGGCTGAGTTGCGCGGCGCCGCCGTCGATGAGTGGACCGACGTCGTACGTCGCGCATGGCTCGGCCGAACCACCAAGTTCGTCGCGCTACGCCGATGCCGGCGGACCCGGTGCAGCGTGACGTGGTTCAAGGTCGACGACGCGTTCGCCTTCCACCTGAAGGTGATCCGTGCTGGGAACTCGGCGATCGGTCTGTGGGTGCGCGCTGGATCGTGGAGCGCACAGCAACTGACCGATGGGCTCGTTCCTGCGGACATGGTTCAGGCGCTCGGCGGCAACCTCGGCGACGCCGAGCAGTTGGTCACGGTGGGCCTCTGGGAGGAATCCCCCGGGGGCTACAAGTTCCACGACTGGCACGACTACCAGCCCTCGAAGGCGGAGGTCGAGTCGGACCGCGAGCGCGCCCGGAAGCGCAAGCAGGAGTGGCGTGAGAACAAGCGGTCCGCTGTCCGTCCTCCTGTCCGTCCCAGTGGGACACATGCCGGGACACCACCAGGGACGGACAGCGTGACGGACGCACGGACGAACGGTGGTGTCACACCTACCCCGACCCGTCCCGCCCGACCCGGCCCGAAGGAGCCGGGGTCGGGCGGGGTGCTGAGCACGACCGGACTCTGCAATCACTGGAACGGCCGGCTCAATAGGGCGAACCTGAGCGCCGACGGAGAATGCCTCCGCTGTAAGGCCGGTGGCCTCTGTGCTGGCTGCGTCAAGACGCAGCTCGAGCGCGGTCCGGCCAGTCGCTGCTCCGAGCATCCCGAGACGGTGGCGTGATGGCACTCGACCGGTACGGCGAACCTCAGGCTGAGCAGCTTGAGGAGGTTGCCGTCGACCACGACCCCCGCTGTGTCAATGGCTGGCTCGATGGTGTCGACGCCACAGACCCCGTGCCGTGCCCGACCTGCAAGCCGTGGCTGGCTGCATGTACGACCTGCGGCGCGAGCAAGAAGCGCTGTGAGTTCGACCGTGCAAAGCTCCGCGGCCGGTGCTGCTCGAACTGCCCCCACACCCCGCCCGCTCGCCGCCGGCGGCCCGGTCGACAGGAGACGCGCCGATGACCGACAGCCTCGTACTCGATGCCGCCCGCGCCCTCCTACTGCCTGCAGCACAGCGCGACGCTGCGCTCCTCGAGCTACATGACTGGCTCGCGCTGCGGGCCGACTACGGAACCGATCCGACGCCCGCTCACGATCAGGCCGCCTACGAAGCCGCCCGGCGGCTCGAGGCCGGCGACGAGACCGGCCACCTGTGGGCCGCGGCCACCGAATCCATGTACCTGCGCGCCGCAACCGCCGAACTCGAAACCGCCACCCAAGAAGGAGACCCCGATGCCGCCGAATGACCTGACCGGTGCCCCCCTGCTCCACGTCCAAGACCAGGCCGACTTCGCAGTACGGCGCCATGCCGTCGCCGAAAGCATCCACGCGAAGTCCGCACAGATGCTCGAGCGGCAGCAGCACGTTGATGCCAACGGCCACTACCGGCCCCCGGCTGCAGCTGCCCCGCAGACTCCCGCTTCCTGACCCGAAGGGATACCCGCATGTCCACAGCTGTCACCGACCTCGCCAGCACGGCACTGAAGCTGCAGAAGACCGCGTCGACCCAGCGCAGTGAGGCAGAGATCCGAGCTGCCGATGCGTCGGTCGAGCTCGAGCGCGCCGAGCGGGCCGCGAGAGCAGCCGCCCGCGCCGCGCAGATTGCCGGCATCACCAACGGGCGCGAGTTCACCACGCTCCTGCACGGGCTGACAGAAGAGGTCCGTGTGGCGCGGCAGAGCGCGGAGGCCGCCGTACGCGACGGCGGTGACGCCCTTGCTGCATGGGTCGAGTACCGCCGCCTGCGCGCCGAGAACCAGGGCAAGTGGCGGATCCTCGGCGGCAAGTACACCGAGGTAACCGGCAACGAACCACCGCCCGGAGCATGGGGCCCTGAGATCCACGACCCCTCCCGACCCGGCGCAATCGAGCCGTTCCAGACCTTCGTGACCAACGTCGTACTGGCGCTTGAACTCGCCGAGCGTGAGCGCAGCACCTACGACATGCAGAACGCTCTCTTCGACAACGACGACTGACCCCCGAACCAGCGTCTCCGAGGCCTGGCTCCGAATCGCCGCGGAGCACAGGGTCGCAGGCCGAAGGAGTGCGCACCCCTGTGGGTCCTCTCCCCACAGGGCAAGGGCGTTGCCAGGTGCAGCGGGCACCTTCGGCCACTCGCTGCACCTGGCAACCCCGAACCATCCGTACGAGGCCGAAAGGAGAGAGACGATATGCCGTACGACGGAGGAGTGTGGCTTGATCCGTACGTGGCACCGAGACTGCGTCCGCTGCCAGCTGGCGCGCGGATCGTGAAGACCACCACGTTCGGCCAGTCGATTCACATCGTCGGGGTCGACGTCGACGAGTACGGAGAACCCCTGGCGGAACTGAGCGGCGACCACCAGCCAGGGGAGGTACCCCCCGACCGGCCCCCTACGGAAACCGCCGGAGAGGCGGAAATCGGTCTGTCTGATCCCACACGCTCGTTTTTGGGGCCCCGATGACCCGGCCCCGGAAGCCGCGGCCGCCGGCCGATCTGCAGGCCCCAGGTAAGGCCTTCTGGTCGAGGACCGTCAGCACGTTCGAGCTCACGGACTCGGAAGTCCAGTTGCTGCGGGCAGTCTGCCGTCTCCTCGACGAGATCGAGCTTCTCGAGGCCGCGATCGACCGGGACGGTGTAGTCGTGCGTGGATCCACGGGGCAGATCCGGGTACATCCGGCCGTGGCCGAGGCGCGAGGGCATCGCGTCGCCGCGGCAAGGCTCATCGCCCAGCTCGCACTGCCAGATCAAGACGACAACACCGTGCTGACGGCACTCCAGGCTCGGAGCCGCCGAGCAAACGACACCCGATGGGGCAAGGCGGTGAGCAATGGCCAGGCGTCGTGAGGTCGTGCGGCGTACCGCGGCGGGGACGGCCGCCATCCCCCGCCGGCTCATCGACACCGCCCTCCTAGCACCGGAAGAGGTCCACGAACTGCGGGCCGAGAGAAACGCCTGGCTCGATGAGCATGGGCTCGGCGGCATCTCGTTTCGCGAGTACCACGAGCTGCTGACGGCCTCGCGGGAGTTATACGGCATCGAAGTGGCAGATCCGCGCTCGATGTTCAAGGACTACTGACCCCCCGAACACCCAACAACCCAAACACGCACGCCGAGTCGGAAGCCAGTGACGCAGCCCGACAACTGCGGTTCCCGATCAGGGAAAGCCCTCGGTTCCTCGGAACTAACAGGGAGATCCTGGCATGACCAACCGCACCGTCTCAGTGAACCTTCTCCTCCGGAACAACGCGTTCATCGCCGGTCTGCGCGAGTCCGGTGCCGCGGTGAAGAGGTTCACCGGCCAGGTCTTGGACGAAACGAAGAAGAACAAGGTGCAGCTCGACGACGTCGCCAATGGCTTCGCATCCGTCGGTCTCGCTGCAGGTGCGGCGTTTGTTGTCGCGGTCAAGCATTTCGCTGACTTTGACCAGGCCATGTCGAAAGTGCGTGCCGCGACGCACGAGACCGCCGGCAACATGGCCGCGCTGCGTGACGCGGCGCTGGATGCGGGTGCGAAGACGGCGTTCTCCGCGACCGAGGCCGCGGGCGCGATCGAGAACCTCGCGAAAGCCGGCGTCGCCACCAAGGACATCCTTGGTGGCGGTCTGAAGGGTGCCCTCGACCTCGCGTCGGCCGGGGAGCTCGCGGTCGGTGACGCGGCCGAGATCGCGGCCACCGCGATGACCCAATTCAAGCTGTCCGGCAAGGACGTACCGCACATCGCTGACCTGCTTGCGGCCGCGGCCGGCAAGGCACAGGGGGAAGTGTCCGACGTCGCGCAGGCGCTCAAGCAGGGCGGTCTGGTTGCGTCCCAGTTCGGGCTGTCGATCGAGGAAACCACCGGCACCCTCGCCGCGTTCGCATCGGCCGGTCTGCTCGGGTCTGACGCTGGTACGTCGTTCAAGACGATGCTGCTGCGGCTCGCGAATCCGGCTGCGGACGCGGCGGCCGAGATGAAGAAGCTCGGCATCGCGGCGTACGACACGAAGGGAAACTTTGTTGGGATCGCGCCGCTGGCCGAGCAGCTGCAGGCGAAGCTGTCCAAGCTCACCCCGGCCCAGCGCGACGCGGCACTGGCGACGATCTTCGGGTCGGACGCGATCCGGGCTGCGAATGTCCTGTACCAGAACGGTGCCAAGGGCATTGCCGAGTGGACCACGAAGGTCAACGACCAGGGGTACGCCGCTGAAACCGCCGCGCTGAAGACGGACAACCTGAAGGGCGACATCGAACGCCTCGGTGGCGCTCTGGACACCGCGCTGATCAAGGGCGGGTCCGGCGCCAACGACACCCTTCGGGCGATCACGCAAACCCTCGACAACGCCGTCACCGGGTTCTCTGAGCTGCCCAGCTGGGTCCAGCAGGGGGCGACCGCGATCGCCGGGTTGGCCGCTGTCGGCGGTCTCGGCGCGGCCGGGATCATCAAGACCACGCAGGCTGTTGCTGATCTGCGGGAAGCATGGTCCGGGCTGAGCAAGACCGGCCGGGGCCTGTCCCTGGCGGCTGGCGGTGTCGGGATCGCGCTGCTCGCCGCGACTGCGATATACGGGGCGTTCGCGAAGAAGAACGCCGAGGCGAAGCAGCGGGTCGAGGACCTCCGCGGGACGCTCGACGAGCAGACCGGTGCGATCACCGGCAACACCCGCGCCTACGTCAGCAACCAGCTCGCCCAGTCCGGCATGCTGGCGTCCGCCAAGGGCATCGGGCTGGCGTTGACGACGGTGACCGATGCCGCGCTCGGCAACGAGGCCGCGCTGAAGAAAGTCGTCGCACAGCTCGACGCCGTGATCGAAGCCGGCAAAACGCAGACGAACACCGGCAAGTCCGGCATCATCACGACCTACACCGACAGCGCGAACGCCGCCAAGAAGCTCAAGGACGAGTTGACGGGGATGAACTCGTCGCTGACCGACGCACAGTCCACGACGCGTCTGGCGTCCGAAGCCAGCGCGCAGCACAAGTCGGCGGAGGAGCTCGCGACCGAGGCGACGCGGAAGGCCAACGAGGCAATCCAGGAGAAAGTCCAGTCCCTGCAGGATGACATCGCGGCGATGCACAAGGCATCCAACGCCGCACTCGAACTGTCAGGGTCACACATCGCGGTGCAGGCCGCCATCGACGACGCGACAGCGAGCCTCAAGGAGAACGGCCGGACCCTCGACATCGGCACCGAGAAGGGCCGCGCGAACCGGACCGCGCTGAACGAGCTCGCCGGCTCGGCGAACCGGCAGACCGACGCGATGCTGAAGGCCGGCGAGAGCAACCGGAAGGCAGGCCAGGCCGCGCTTGGTGCACGGGCCAGCTTCGTCAAGATCGCGATGCAGATGGGTCTCAGCAAGAAGGAAGCCGACGCGCTCGCCAAGTCGCTGATCGACCTGCCGCCGACCGCCAAGACCACCGTGTCGACCCCGGGCGCGAAGGGGTCGAAGACCGACGTCGACGGGCTCAACACCAGCCTGAACAACCTGCCAAAGTCGAAGACGGTCAACGTCACGACCAACATGTACAAGAACCTGATCGAGACCCACACGGTCAAGCCGATCGGCGTTCTCGCACCGGGCCGGGCCGCTGGCGGGATCCTGCCGGGGTCGCCCTCGGCGAGCGACAACATGATCATCAAGGCGGCCTCCGGCGAGTTCGTGGTCAACTCCCGCCAGAACAAGAAGCACCGCGGTCTCCTCGAGGCGATCAACTCGGGTCTGGATGGGTTCGCGACCGGCGGCTTGGTAGGCGGTGGGAAGCTGGTCGATCCGGCGTACCTGCTGCGGCAGCTGAACACGCCGTTCAACCCGCTGGCCGGCATCAACTTCTCCGGCACCCTCGCAGCCCTCAACCGGGCGAACGCAGCCGCGGCTCCTGCGCGCGCGAACGCCGTACGGGCCGAGGCAGCCGAGTCCGCAGCGAAGGCACGCGTCGCACAGCTGCAGCGGGCTATCACACTGCAGCAGCGGTACGTCGCTCAGCTGCGAGCTCAGGGCGCGTCGGAGGCGGAGATCCGCCGCGAGCAGAAGGAGACCATCGGTCTCCAGGACCAGCTGTACGCCGCGCGAGGCCGGGTCACCGCGGCGACGAAGGCCTCCGCCGCCGCTGACGCGGTGTACCGGACGAAGGCCGACGCCGCAGCGAAGGCAGCCGCGGCGCACCGGGACTCGATCGAGAGACTGATCGCGGTTCAGGAGGCCGCGGTCCAACTCGCCCAGCAGGTCGCCTCCGGCCTCACCGGCGCGGTAGACATCGGCACGCTGTTCAGGGGATCCGGAGAGAACCTGCTCGCCGGGCTGCAGCAGCAGGGCGCCGGGCTCGAGTCGTTCCGCAAGCTCATCGACCAGCTCCGCGCCCGGAAGCTCTCCGAGGACCTCATCGGGCAGATCGTCGGCAAGGGCGCCGGGCAAGGCAGTGTCCTCGCCCAGGCGATCCTCGATCAAGGCCTCAGCTATATTGCTGCGCTGAACGCGGCCCAGAAGAACCTGCAGAACCAGGCCAACCTCATTGGTGCCGGCGCCGCGAACGCCCAGTACGGCGTCAAGGTCTCCGGCGCCCGCGCCGCCGGCGGGTACGTCGCCCCGTACAGCAACTACCTGGTCGGCGAGACCGGACGCCCGGAGATCCTGCGCATGGGCTCGCAGGCGGGTTGGGTCGCGCCGACCCAGATCGACGCGAACCGGTTCATGAGGTCGTCCTACGGAGCCAGTGGCGGTACGACGATCGTCCGGCTCGATGCCCGCGACCTGCAGACCATCGCCCAAGCCGTCTCCAGGGTCGACGTCAGACTCGACGAGGGCAGGCTCACCCGTCTCATCGACGTTCGTGCAGGGGAACTCGATGACCGGCAGGCCCGGGAGTTCCAGGTTGGGAGGCGCTGACGCTTGGGACGGGGTCAGGTGTGAAGCTCTGACGGGAAGTCGTCTTCCTCGCCGTCGAGCCAGCGGGCGCCGGACTCGTCCCGGTGGTAGCCCCGGTGATCGCCGACGACGCATGCCTTGTGTGTTAGCGGGTGCACCCCGTCGCACTGCAGATCCTGTGCCGCGCGAAGGATCGGCCAATCGTGCTCGTTCTTCGCTGCTGCCATGGCTGCCCCCTGCGTCTGTTGATCACGATCAGTGGTCATGTCGTCATGACCAGTTAGGAGTGTGCCAATTCCCATGGCGAACCGTCAATCCCAAGGGGTTGGTTCTGCTTCGGCGAGTGGCAGACTGTCCCGATCAGGACGACATGACGAGGGTGCGGAGTGGGTTCGATGATCGACCGCGTCAGCGGTGTTCCGGCGTACCGCCAGGTGGCGGCCGACCTGCGGGGCAAGATCAGCGACGGCACCTATCCAGCAGGCGCCAAGCTGCCGTCAGAGCGGACTCTGATCGGCGCCTACGATGTCTCACGCATCACGATCCGGGAAGCGATCGCCGTGCTGCGCTCAGAAGGGCTCGTGGTCGCCGAGCACGGCCGCGGCGTGTTCGTTCGCGCCACAGCATCCGTCGTACGCCTCAGCCGCACCAGACTGAGCAAGGCGGCACGTGACGCCAACCAGGCATACTTCCTCGGCGATGCGACCGCGAACTCGTTCAACCCGACTGTGCAGGTGACGATCCGGTTCGAGGAGGCGTCACCTGACCACGCCGCGGTGCTCGACGTACCGGCTGGCAGTGAACTGCTCGTGCGCGAACGCCTGATGCTGGCCGACGGTCAGCCGATGCAGCTCGCCACCTCACGACTGCCGCGCGACCTGACGAGGGGCACGCAGGCCGAAGAGATGGACACGGGCCCTGGCGGCATCTACTCGCGTCTCGAGGAAGCCGGCTACAAGCCGAGCCGGTACACCGAACTAGTGAAGACCCGGATGCCGAACCGGGACGAGACGACGGCACTCCAGTTGCGCGCCGGCGTCCCGGTGCTGGTCGTGCAACGAGTCGCCTACGACAGCAGCGGCCGTCCCATCGAGGTCAACGAGATGACCCTCACGGGCGACCGCTACGAGCTGGTCTACGAGATCCCCGCCGACTAGTACCGTCGCCGCCGGCGGCGACGGATGTATGCCGCGGGTGCAGGTGGCCGCATCGCCTCGACCAGCGCTTCGATGTTGTCCTCGGTGAACCGCATTCCGGCGTTCCGGGCTGATGACAAGCGCAGCGGCCGGATGACACCGTCGCGCACCTTGTCGTAGATGAACCGCTGACTGACTCTGAATGCCACCGCGATCTCAGCGGTCGTGTACAGCTTCGGAAGGCTCACGACAAGCAAACGACTGATTCTCGATCGAGGCACGGCAAGGGACGAGGCCGGCTACTTGCCCAGCGGCCCGCTCGCCGCCGGACTTGCGCCAGCCTCGCCCCGCTCTCGGATTCAGGCCGCGTTGCGCGCCCGCACTACCCCCTCTTCTGTGCCCGCTCGTACTCGTCCAGGTCGATCCCGAGCTCAGCGGCACGGCCCTCGGTGTACTCGTCCAGCTCGGTGACGAGCTCCCGGAAGCCCTCTCGCCACTGCTCAGCCGGGACCTGGCTCAGCAGGGCGAACAGCTCCGCCCTCCGGGCGTCCAGATCCCGCTTGAACTGGACGAGTACAGCCGCCGGCACGTTGGGCCTGTCGCCTTCCTCGAACGTCGCGGTCATGACGATCAGCCCCTCGTCGCGTCGAAGCGATCGACCTCGGCCGCAAGGACCCGCCGCTGCGCCGCCAGATGCCCCGTAGCGGCGTCGATCCGCTCCAGAGCCATACCAGCCGCGGCACGCGCCGCGCTCTTGTCCTGGGCGGCGTCACGGACGCGCCACATGGCCAGGTAGGCGCCGATGTCGTCGACGGCCTCGCGGACGAACGTCATGGGGCTGGGGGTACTGCTGGGAGATACTTCGTTCATGGTCGGACCTCCAGTGTCCGGTTCTAGGCCTCGGCCGGCGGTTGAGTCGCCGTGCCGGGGCCGTCTTTGTGGTTGCAGTTGCGGTTGCAGTTCGCTCAGATCCTTAGAAGTTCGCTAAGGTTCGAATCCCTTGTAAATAAGGAGGTTCGAATGACTGCGGACCACGGTGGACCACGTGCCCGGGCACTCGTAATGAGAAGGTCGTCGGTTCGATTCCGACAGGCGGCTCCACCAAGGCCCCTCTGGCCGGGCAAAACGCCCGAATCAGAGGGGCCCTGCCTCTTGCCTCGGGTGCCCGCAGATACGCACGGACGTCGGGGGCGCGCGTCGGCGTTGAGGGACGAGGGCGGTCTTCGCCCTGGCAGGATAGTCTCGGTGACGATGACGGCGGCGTTGCCCTGCGCCGTGAGCTGTCTGAGCTCCGGGCCGAGCGAGACCGGCTCCGGGTCGAGAACGTGCGGCTGTCCCGTCTGCTGGAGCTGCGAGGCCAGGACACCACACCTGTTGTTGAGCAACTCGCCGCGCCCATCGGGCCTGGCGGGCTGGTATCGATGGCAGGCTCGACGCCGCAGCAGAAGCTTGCCCTCTACTTGGACCTGTTCCGTGCCAGGAACGACACGTACGCCAAGCGCTGGGAGGACCCGCGCACGGGAAAGAAGGGATGGATGCCTGTGGCGGCGGGTGGGTGGCGCAGGGGTATGACGCGCGCGACCGCCCGTCTTCTCCCGCTTACTCCGGATGTCGTTGCGGAACACCTGGCCGCGCGGTCGCGGCAGGATTTGTTCATCGGCCTCTACCCGATACTCCCGGACAACACTTGCTGGTGGTTGGCTGCCGACTTCGACGGCAAGACCGCGATGCTCGACGCCCTGGCATACGTCAAGGCCGCCAGAAGTGCCGGCATCCCCGCGGCGCTGGAGATCTCCCAGTCTGGTGCCGGGGCACATGTGTGGATCTTCTTCACCGCGGCGATCCCCGCGCAGACGGCACGCGCGGTCGGCACCGCGCTGATCCATGAGGCCATTCTGCAGCGCGGCGCCATGAGCCTGGGCTCCTATGACCGTCTGTTCCCGAGCCAGGACGTACTGCCCGGCTCTGGACCTGGCAACCTGATCGCCGCACCGCTCCACGGCAATCGCCGTAAGAACGGGCTCACGCTCTTCCTCGACCCGGCCACGCTGGAGCCGTACGAGGACCAGTGGGCGTTCCTTTCGACGCTGGACAGGCTTACCCCGGGGGACGCAGCCCGTCTGGCCCGTAAGGCGTCACGCGCGACCGTCGGCCGCGATGTCACGACCCTGGCACGAGCCGAATCCACGAAGGTGCACCCGCCCATGCCGCCGGTGGTGCGCGCCGAACTCGCCGCCGGCATGGTCTTGGACGTGACCGCTCTCCCGCCTGCTGCTCTCGCGACGTTCAAGCATGCCGCATCGATGGCGAACCCGAAGTTCTACGAGCTGCAACGGCTGCGCAAATCCACGTGGGATACCCCGCGGTTCGTTACCGGGTACGACCTGACCCTGGACGAGAGGCTCGTACTGCCTCGCGGACTCCGGCACCTGGTCGCCGGCATCGTCGAGCGCAGCGGCGCCCGCCTCGATGTCACCGACAACCGGATTGCGGGCACGGAAATCGACGTCGCGCTCATCGGCGAGCTCGCCGACCGGCAGGCCGCGGCCGTCGGCGAGCTACTCGCGCACGACGATGGCGTCCTGGTCGCCCCGCCAGGATCGGGCAAGACCGTTATGGCGTGCGCGGTCATCGCCGAACGGGCGGTGTCCACACTGATCTTGGTGGACCGCAAGGCCCTCGCCGACCAATGGCGGACTCGACTGACCGAATTCCTCGGCCTCAAACCAGGACAGCTGGGCGGCGGGCGGACCAAGCTGACGGGGATCGTCGATGTTGCCATGCTGCCCACCCTGGCCAGGCATGACGACGTCGAGAACCTGACTGCCGGATACGGGCAGGTCATCGTCGACGAAGCTCACCACATCGCCGCAGCCGCCTACGACCACTCGGTCAAGAAGATCGCCGCCCGGTACTGGCTCGGTCTCACTGCTACCCCTGACCGCCGCGACGGCCTCGGCGAGCTCCTGCGGTGGCAGCTCGGACCAGTACGGCACACGATGACCGACGAGATACCCGGGACGCTTGGCGAAGCAGCCGGCGCCACTGCAGGACCGGCGCGCGTGCTGCATGTGCACGACCATCTTCACCGCAGACATCGCTCAGGACGCCCCGTCACCCATCGCCGAGGCTCACCGGGCACTCACCGTCGACAGAGACCGCAACAAGCAGATTCTGGACGACGTCCACGCCTCTCTCACCCAGGGGCGCAACTGCCTGGTCCTGACCCGCCGGGTAGCCCACCTCGAAACGCTGACGTCGCTCCTGACCGGTTGCGGCCACGAACCGCTTGTGCTCCAAGGCGGGATGCCGGCCAAGGAACGGCGTGCCATCGTCGAACGACTCGCCGACGTGAAGGCCGGGGACGGTGTCCTGGTCGTGGGTACGACACCGTTCGTCGGTGAAGGGTTCGACGCACCGGCCCTGGATACCCTGTTCCTCGCGGCGCCGATCTCCTTCGATGGACTCCTGCTCCAATGTGCAGGGAGAGTCGTGCGCCCAGCACCCGGCAAGACCGTCGCGGAGGTCCACGATTACCATGACCCGCTCGTCCCGTTGCTGGCAACCTCGCTCCAGCGACGCATGCCCGGGTACAAGCGGCTGCGATTCGAGCGGGTCTGACGACGGCCGGCTCAGGGCGGGGCGTCAGTCGTCGCACTGACTCAACTCGATCGAGCGCCCTGCAGGATCCCGGTCCGCGTCTGTCCGGTTCAGCGAACGTTCCCCAAGCCGCCGAGTTCGTTGGCGGTGGACAGTTTTCTCGACGATGACGGTGGTGAGTGCATAGCCGAGGATGGTGAAGGTGCCAGCCTCCAGTAGCTGCTGGTTGCGATGAGTTGGGGCTCAGGCGTGATGGAATCATCCATGCTGACATCAAGCTGAAAGCTTGAGTTGCGCAGGGGCGATCGTGGCAGGTATGATGAGCCGTGGTCCGTCGTAACGGCCGTCATCTCGAATCGGCGCGGTTCTCAGACTTGCGCCGTCGAATGTGACATCGTCGCCGTCGGTGGCGGCGATGGCCCTGACGCGATCGCGCATCACTCGTTTCCGGGTATCGATCCTGAGTCGTCGCGGGCCGATGACCAGGTCAGGTGCTGCGGGTCCCAGGTTGCGTTGTTCGAGTTCTTCTCGAGTGTGGGGTCGATGAAGGCGGCGACGAGTTCTGCTGCGGTCTTGGCGGTAAAGGGTTCGGCTATTGGTACGCCTTTGGCTGTTCTGGGGTATGTCCGGGTCCAGTCGGCGGGGATGTCGAAGTGTTCGAACGGTTCGATGTTGCTGAGGTTCTGTTTGGCGGCGATTGCGAGCTGTAGCTCATGCAGGTCGACTGTCTGGGTGTGGGCCAGTACGACGAGGTCGACCAGGTCTTTGACGCGACTGCTGTGCTTGCCGCCGGGATAGTTGGTGTCCATGGTCGCGCAGACTTTGTCGGCGATCTGGTCGGCGGCAGGGTAGAGCCGGTAGGGGTGAGTGACGAGTGGTCGGCGCAGATGGAGCCGGTTGGCCGGCTCGATCACTTCGGGTCGACCGATCGGCGGCGGTCCGACTACGACGTCGACCACGATGGTGTCGATCTGGTTATCGTGGTCGACGTCGATGCAGGCAAAGACATAGCGCCGCGTCGCTACGCCGGGCTGGTTGTCGCCGAGGCCGGTGGGCGTGGAGCGGATGAGCCGGAACGTGAGATGGTCGCCGAGCTCCACGTCGACCAGTTCGGTCAGGGCTTTCTCGGCTTCGGCGAGATTGGGCGCTTGCTGAGCTGCAAGGTCTACGTCCTTGGTGGTGCGCGAACGGGGCACGCGGGCGAGCATGCTCATCCCGCCCTTGAGTAGCCACTCGGACCGCTCGCCGTGGGCGAAGACGCGAGAGAGAAACCGGTCGAAGCGGGCCTGCCGGATCGTCGCGTCGACGCTGGCAGCACTGACTCCGGGGCCGGCGTGCTGGGCGGCCTTCTTGGCGGCGTCCTTGATCGCCAGCTCCAGTGATCGCCAGTCGGCGTAACCTTCGTTCTCAGCCACGATCCCATCCTTCCGGGCTCACGCCAGCCAGCTCGAACAGGTCGTTTGCCAGAGAGCTGCCGTCACCCTTGCGCTGTGCTGCGATGGAGTCGAGGTAAGCCGCGAACCGGGCGGGTGCCACGAGCTTGTCGGTGCGCACTGCGTCGCGGACGGCGTCGGCGACCAGAGACAGGTCGGTGCCGAGTTCGACCAGGTCTGCGAGGGTACGCTCGATGGTCAGGGTGGGGAGTCCGTCAACGGGTATGACCTCGGCACGGGTTAGTTGCCGGATGCGTAGGTGAACCCCGGGAAGCCGGGTTCCTTTACGTGTGGGCACGATGAAGTCGAGGCCGTCGAGGAAGAAGTCGCCGACATCGTGGACTATCGCCGCCGTGATGCCTGCCCCTACGACCGATGCGACCCCGGTCTTGGTGCGGTGTGCGGTCGCTCCCCCCAGCGCCAGCCAGGTCGCGTAGATCGCCTCGTGATCCTGTGGTGGTGCGCCGGCCATGCGGTACACGCCCTGTGCGACACGCTCAATCGCGCCGGCTGAAGCCATCCTGGAGAGCTGCTTACGGGAGACACCAGCATCCTCGGCCTGGGCAGTAGTGACCAGGCCCCACCGGTGTTCCGCGATGGAGCCGAGCCGTACCAGCGTCGAATCAGCCATGGCAACTATTGTACCCAGTTTCGGGTACAAATGTTGTAATCTGCTGGTTCGCCTAACCCCAGTAGACGACCTCGTCCCCCGGACTCTCGGACCGATCCGAGGTGCGGGTCGTATACCCCACCCGTACCCCTTGGAGCTCCTAAAGGGTGCGATTTGGCGCACGATTCAGACATACGACCCGCAAAAGTACGGGCCAGAGTATGAAAAGTTAGAGCGTCGATGGAACGAACTGAGGCGGATCCCTGGTCATGCGTCAGTTGGGCTGGGTGCCTGTCACTGTGACCTCGGCCAGGCTGATCACACCGGCGGTGGTGGCCGGCGACTGGACCTTGACGTAGCGGGCCACGGTGTTGGTCGGCAGGCTGGTGACTGCGCCCGGCGTGGCCCCGAGGTTCAGCTTGGTCACCGTGGGGTCGGCGATCAGTTGGGCGTAGGTCCGGCCGGAAATGCTGGCGGTGGAGAGGAACACCACCGCGTTGTTCAGCTTGTCAGCCGAGGCGTCGGTCCGGTTGTGCACCGTGACGTTGCTGAGCCGGGAACTGGTCAGCAGGTCGACCTGCCACCAGGGCTGTGAGCTGGACGCCGTCCGGCTGACGGACCCGGCGGCGAAGACGCCGTTGGTGTTCCCATCCACGGCCCGGGCGGCGGTGCCGACGTCGGTGGACGACTGCGTGGCCGGCCGGTTGGTGGACAGGTTCACGGCGCCGGTGGTGCCGGCGACCTGGACCTCGGCCAGGTTCAGGGTGGTGAGGATGCTCGACAGTTGCACCCGAACGTACCGGCCGGTGGCGTTGCCCGCGTTCAGGGTCAGGCTGTTGGTGGTGGACGAGAACGCCGAGAACGGCATCTCCTTCACCGAGGCGTCGGCCCGCAGCGACGACAACGACCGGCCGGTCATGTCGGTCGAGGAGATGAACACCGAGCCGCTGCCCAGCCGGTTCGAGTCGGTCCGGCTCCACAGCGTGACGGTGGAGACGGCCGCCGCGGAACCGAGGTCGACCTGCCACCACGGCTGGGTGGAGAGGTTGGTCTGGCTCACCGAGCCGCTGGAGAACACGCCGTTGGTGTTGCCGTCCACCGCCCGGGCCGCCACCGCGGAACCGCTGGTGCTCGACTGGGTGGCGGTCTTGCCTTGGGCCAAATTCGGCGGACCGGTGACGGTCACCGTGGTGGTCGACGCCGCGCTGTCCGCCTTGCCGTCCCGCACGACCAGGCTGAAGGTCAGCGTGGATGCCGTGGACGGAGCGGTGAAGGTCGGCTTCGCCGTCGTCGTACTGGACAGCGTCACCGCGGGTCCACCGGTCTGGGTCCAGGTGTAGGTCAGCGGGTCGTTGTCGGCGTCGGTACCGGACCCGTTCAGGGTCACCGCGGTACCCGTGTTGACCGTCTGCGCCGTACCGGCGTTCGCGACCGGTACCTGGTTGACCGGGGTGGTGGTCACCGTGGTGGTCGACGCCGCGCTGTTGGCCTTGCCGTCCCGCACCACCAGGCTGAAGGTCAGCGTGGATGCCGTGGACGGAGCGGTGAAGGTCGGCTTCGCCGTCGTCGTACTGGACAGCGTCACCGCGGGTCCACCGGTCTGGGTCCAGGTGTAGGTCAGCGGGTCGTTGTCAGCGTCGGTGCCGGACCCATTCAGGGTCACGGTCGTACCAGCAACGACCGACTGCGGCGCACCGGCGTTCGCCACCGGGACGTGGTTGGCCGGCTCCGAGAGCGGCTGCGGGGTGCAGTTGCTGATCGAGACCGTGAAGGGCTCGAGGTCGTTGTTCGTCTCGATCATGGCGCCGTTCTCGGAGCCGCTGAGCGAGATGGTGTACGTCTCGCCGGCGTCCACGAGGGTCTCCCGCCACACGTCCGTACCGCGCTCCCACTCGATGATCAGGACCCGGCCGGTGACCACGCGGACAGTGCAGCCGTCGGCCCAGGCGCCCATGTACGGGTAGAGCGGAGCGCCCGACTCCGAGTAGACGGTGCGCGCGTTGTAGCCGGAGCGGCCGTTGCCCTGGTAGGCCGTGCCGACCGGCCAGGTGACCACGCCGCCGTACCAGTCACCGGGGTCCTCGCCGGTTCCGGCGTAGCGCCAGCGGGCGCTGACCCAGGAGACCGGGTCGCAGGTGGTGGGGTCGGTACAGGCGGGCGGTGGCGGCGGGCCCGGCTCGCCGGGCACGAGGACGTACTCGAACGGCGAACCGCTCTGCACGCTGACGATGCTGCTGCTATTCAGGGCACTCGACACGGTGTAGCTCTCGCCGTCCGACAGCGTGGCCAGCGACGAGTGCGGACCGTCGGCCGCACCCGCGTAAACCGTGGCGCTGCCGGATGCGACGGTGATCTTCCAGCCCGCCACCTTGGACACCGGGGCGTACACGTCGTGGGAGACGGTGTAGCCGTAGCGGGCCCGGACCGGCTCGGCCGCGGCCGGCCAGACAGCCGCGTTGCTGGAGTCCGACGGACCCCACGGGCACGGGCTGCTGGTGCAGTCCCAGGTGGCCAGCACCGAGCTGTCACCGGAGGCCAGTGGCGCTTCGGCCGGGGTGCCGGGGGTGATCGTGTACTCGAACGGTGAGCCGTCCTGCACGCTGACGATGCTGCTGCTGCTCAATGCGCTGGACACGGTGTAGCTGTCGCCGGCCGACAGCGCGGCCACTGGCGAGTGGGAATCGTCGGCCGGGCCCGCGTAAACCGTGGCGCTGCCGGATGTGACGGTGATCTTCCAGCCTGCCACTTTGGACACTGGCGCGTACACGTCGTGGGAGAGCGTGTAGCCGTAGCGAGTCCGGATCGGCTCGGCCTCGGCCGGCCAGACCGCCGTGTTGCTGGTGTCCGACGGGCCCCACGGGCACGGGCTGCTGGTGCAGGACCACGTCGCCACAACGGACGGCACAGGATCACCCTCGGCTGCCCGCGCGGGCAAGGCGGTGAGGCCTAGCACCATCACGACCGTTGTAGTCAGAACGAAAAATGCGGTCGCGAAACGTCTCGACATGCCGGCCCCCCGGATTGTGCTTCTCCCCTTGCGGCAAACCGTAGCCCAAGTCGCTCGCTGTCAACTGAAAAAAGATGCAACTACGAGCCATTTGTTATGGACTGCATCACGCTACGAAAAACCTCCATCACTCATCGATGAAACCCCATTACCCATCGATGAGAATGGGCGAGATCGCGGGACTGGTTGCCGGTGGCGCTGAACGGCGCAGGTGCACCCTCGAGCATCCGCAGGAGCTCGAGCAGCCGCCTGCAGATGTCGATCCGGGCCGCGGGCAACATCCACGGTGTCGTTCAACGCGGGAACGGCAAGTCCGCCACGAGTAACAGCCTGAAGATGCTCCCCCGTAAGGCAGCGATTCGGAGCAGTTGCTAACGGCCTAGCTGACAAGGGCGTAGACGAAGATGGACGATCTATGCCCCAGCCCTGGTGCTGTCAGCAATGGCCGGCGTGGGTGTGGCGACTAGGTGTCCGAAACGTCCGCTCCCCACCCGTCGAACTCCAAGCCGTACTGGGCGCCTGCACGCACCATTCGTTCCACCCACTCCCGAAGGTGAGGCAGGGATACGGGCTGAGGATTAGTTGTCCCTGTCACCGTCCAGACCCGGCGTCTCCTGAAGATCCCAGTCTGATGAACCGTCACCTGGACTGACGCGACCTCCGGTGAGAGGGCTGATTCAAGTTCCTCCGCAGCTCGCTGTTCCCCGCCGAAGAACGTGAAGTCGAGCCTCAAGAGGCTGCCACCGGTCACACCCGCACGTTGTAGCGCAGCCCAGGTGTCGTCCGTCATGGCCAACTGCACAGCTACGGCGTCGTCAGTCGTCATACGAGGAATCATGGCCCGTTGTGCCCTTCCAGACGTAGTGACCCGTGATACCTGAGCGGGGCGTCATGGCCGTCACGCCGAGGGTTGCCGACACGTTCGGCGGTGCGGATGCTAGCGGAGTCGATGGATAGGCCCTCGCCGCCTGTCAGATCCGCGCCGTACAAATCCTTGGTGATCTGGAAGGACTTGCACAGCTTGATCAGATACACGGACGCCACGCCGCCTGACTCCCACATGACCTGGGTTCGCGGCGTCTTCTTGTTTCCGTGGTGGACCTCGTCGGCGAAAGCCGGATAGGACTCAACATCACGGATCACCCCGGCTGCGCGACCAGACGTCGTGTGATGCACCAGGACCTTGCCAAGGAAGTCGGTGGCGCACTCAGCCGCAGGGCGTAGGTAGAACTCTTTGCCTAGCCACGTAGCCGAGGAGGGGCGAGCAAGCTGCGTCAGGTCGGTGCGAACAAGGCCCTGGACGAGAGTGGACAGCGATGGAGCGGCCAGCCAGGGTCACCGCTCGCTCCTCCGCCCTCAAGACGCCGAGACGCCTGTCGCGCTCTCAGAGGGCGACTGCCTGGGCGAATTCCTGGATTGCTTTGGGGTCGGTCGAGTGGTGGAAGCCGACGGCTAGTTCGGTGACTCCGGCTTGTTCGTAGGCGGCGATGCGGTTCCGGATCGTTTCGGGTGTGCCGTAGAGGAGGTAGGAGGCGAAGTCGCCGGGGTAGAAGGCGCCCATGCTCGGGTGGAGCAGGGCCTGGGCAGCTTTGTCGGTGTCGGTGAGGAGGGCTGCGGTGGTCACGGTGATTCTGATTGACGCGAAGTCGCGGCCGACGTCGGCGGCGTGGGCGCGCAGGATCTGGAGCTTGCGCTCTACCTCGGCAGGTGAGGTCATCAGGTTGCAGGCGTCCGCGAACTCGGCGGCGATCCGCAGCGTGACCTTCTCGCCGCCGCCGGCCACCAGCAGCGGGATGCGGGGTTCCTGGACTCCCTTGGGTTGCGCGTAGGCGTTCTTCAGCGTGTAGAACTTGCCGTCGAAGTTGGTGACCTCGTCGGTCCAGAGGGACTGGATGATCTGTACGGCCTCGCGTAGCTCACGTAGTCGCTGGCCGGCGGTTGGGAACTCGTAGCCGAAGGCGTCGTAGTCGGCCTCGTACCAGCCGGCCCCGATGCCGAAGGTCAGGCGACCGTGGGACAGGACGTCGAGGGTCGATGCCATCTTGGCCTGGAGGGCCGGGTTGCGATAACCGTTGCCGGTCACCAGCTGTCCGACCCGGATGGTGTCGGTCGCCCGCGCCACGGCCGTCAGCAGGGTCCAGGCTTCGAAGAGATAGCCGTCCGAGGGCGGGATCGTCTGCAGGTGGTCAGGCAACCAGACCTCCGAGAACCCGGACTTCTCCGCGGTCCGGGCGAGCTCGATGACGCGCTCGGCGGCCTCGACGGGATCCTTGAAGGCGGTGAAATCGGAACCGAAGCCGGTGGGAAGGAACAGGTTGTACTTCATCGTCGAGCTCCCGCGGTGTCAGGGCCAGTAGGTCTCGACGTACTGACCCGGAGGCGCTGCCGAAGAGATCGGTCGATCGCCGATTCCTTTCGGGTCCCGGCGAGGTCAGTAATCTGAGGACAGAGCCACGCACGATGGAGGCCGCATGCCGGACGACAACCAAGTGACCGAAATTCGCACCTACCGGCTGCACGAGTCAGGGCGGGACAAGTTCCATCAGGTGATGGCTTCCCAGGCCGTGCCGCTGATGACGGCCGCCGGTCTGAAGGTCGTGTACTTCGGTCCTTGCGCGGCTGATCCCAACGCCTATCTGCTGATCCGCGCCTTCGCGTCGCCGGCCGATCGCGAGCTCGAGAAGGCAGCCTTCTACGGGAGCGCGGCGTGGAAGGACGGGATCGAGGCCGAGGTGATGAGCTGCATCGACACCTACTTGACGGCAGTCGTCCACGGACCGATTGGTGTGCGATGACCATGCTCGAGGAGAACGTTCTGCTGAGCGAGCTCGAGCGTCGGCGGCACGAGCTGCTCGCGCATTGCTACCGGATGATGGGGTCGGTGCACGAGGCCGAGGACATGGTCCAGGAGACGTCACTGCGCGCCTGGAAGAGCTACCGGACGTTCGACGGCCGCGCCTCGATGCGGGTGTGGCTCTACCGCATCGCGACCAACGCCTGCCTGACTGCGCTCCAGCACCGCAGCAAGCGGTTCCTTCCGTCCGGCCTCGGTGCGCCGTCGGATGACCCGGATGCTCCGGTGGTGGAGTTCGACAGTGACGTCGGGATGCTGCAGCCGATCCCGCAGGCGCTGCTCGATCCGGCGACGATCGTCGGCTCACGGGAGACGCTGCGGCTCGGGGTCATTGCGAGCCTTCAGCACCTTCCGGTCTCGCAGCGGGCCGTTCTGCTGCTGCGGGACGTCCTGTCGTTCTCGGCGGCCGAGACGGCGGAGGTCCTGAACACCACGACGACGGCCGTGAAGAGCACGCTGCAGCGTGCCCGCGGCAAGATCGCCGCGGTGACCCCGCGGCTCGACGACATCGCGGAGCCGGAAGATCCGGCGTACGGCGAATTGCTCGACCGGTACATCGCGGCGATCGAGACGAGTGACGCTTCGGCGCTCGCGGACGTCCTGCGCGACGACGCGACGCTGGAGGCAGCTGGGACGAAGACGTGGTTCTCCGGGAAGAAGACCTGCCTCCCGTACCTGGTGAATCAGGTGCTCGGCGCACCGGGCGACTGGCGGATGCTTCCGACCGCTGCCAACGCGCAGCCGGCCGCCGCGGGCTACCAGCGGCAGGCCGACGGCTCGTACGCCGCGTACGGGCTGGTCGTGCTCGACCTGACGCCGACCGGGATCCGGGGGATCACGTCGTTCCCCGAGCCTGATCTGGTGACGAGGTCTGGTCTGAGGCTGGTGCTCGAAAAACTCTGAGCGAGGTGTCGATCGACGGGGTGGCCAGCACGTCGTTGGGGTAAGCGGTCCAACCGGGGCCTCTGCGAAAGGAAGCACGATGGCGAAATACCTGATCCTCATCTACGGCGACGCCAGCGAGTGGGGTGCGATGACCGAGGAGCAGTGGGTGGCGCACGGAGCGGCACACGAGAAGTTCGCGGCCGCGGCTGGTGCGAAGGTCCTCGGCGGCGCAGAGCTGGAGTCTTCGGCGGTCGCGGCGACGACGCTCCGGACCGATGCTTCCTCCGGGCGGGTGACGACGACCGACGGGCCGTTCCTGGAGACGAAGGAGGCCGTCGGCGGCTACTACCTGCTGGAAGCCGCGGATCTGGACGAGGCGATCGCCCTGGCGGAGCTGTTGCCGGAGGTGCACGCCTCGCACAGCGGAGTGGAGATCCGGCCGGTGGTGCAGAACGGATGAGTGATGAGGTCCTCGCTGCGGTGGCGCAGGCTCACCGCAGCGAGTGGGCTCAGGTGCTCGCGACCACCGCGCAGCTGATCCGCGATCTCGACCTCGCCGAGGAGTGCACCCAGGACGCGTTCGTCCAGGCGCTCGAGGTCTGGCCGCAAACCGGCATCCCGCGGAATCCCGGCGCCTGGCTCACGACCACGGCGCGGAACCGTGCCAGGGACCTGCTGCGCCGGGATTCGGTCGCGCGCCGAGCGTTGCCGCTGCTTGTGCCGCCCGAGTCCGTGACCGGACCTGAGAATGAGCGCGACGACGACCGGCTCCGGCTGATCTTCACCTGCAGTCACCCTGCCTTGGCGCCTGATGCGAGGGCGGCGCTGACGCTTCGGCTGGTGTGCGGGCTCTCGACGCCTGAGGTGGCCCGGGCGTTTCTCGTGCAGGAGTCGACGATGGCGGCCCGGATCACCCGGGCGAAGAAGAAGATCAGCGTCGCCAAGATCCCGTACCGGGTGCCGTCGCCGGAGCAACTCGGTGACCGGGTCCGCGTCGTGCTCGACGTCGTACACCTGATCTTCAGCACGGGGCACACGGCTCCGATCGGCGCCGAGCTGGTTCGGCAGGATCTGATCGACAGTGCGATCGACCTCGCTCGTCTGCTGCACTTCCTGATGCCGACCGACGCCGAGGTCAGTGCGCTGCTGGCCTTGTTCCTGCTCGTCGACGCCCGCCGGGGCGCGCGGATGTCGGAGAGCGGCAGCCTGGTCCTCCTCCCGGATCAAGACCGATCACTCTGGGACGCCGACATGATCAACGAGGGCACCGCCTTGCTGACCGATGCGCTGCGGCGACGACCACCCACGAGGTACGCGATCGAGGCCGCGCTCGCCGCCGTCCACGCGGAGGCGCCGACCTGGCACGACACGGATTGGTCGGAGATCGTCAGCCTGTACGACGTCCTGCTGCGACTGTGGCCGAATCCCGTGGTCGAGCTGAACCGCGCAGTCGCCATCGGCGAGCGTGATGGTCCCGAGGCCGGTCTGGTTGCGTTGCGGCCGCTCTTGTCCGAGCCGGCGCTGGCCACCTATGGGTACCTCAGCGCCGCTCGGGCTGAGTTCCTGCGTCGACTGCAGCGCTGGGACGAGTCGGCGGAGGCGTACCAGGAGGCGCTGGCGCTCACCGACAACGGCGTCGAGCGGACATTTCTCAGCGGGCGACTCGCCGACGTACGAAAGCGCTAGTGCACCGATTCCTTTCCGGAGCGGGAGGGGTCAATAGTGCATGACTGACAACAAGAATCGACGATTGGTGCAGGGTGTGCTCGTGTCGCTCAACGGGATCACGAGCGAGCCGCTGACCTGGGCCGGGCCGTATTTCGGGGACGGGAGCGCGGAGCATTCGCTGGCCGCGTTGGAACGCAGCGGCGGGATGCTGATGGGACGCCGTACGTACGAGGTCTTCTCGCGACAGTGGCCGAAGGCAACGGGTCCGTACGCCGACTTTCTCAATCGGATGCCGAAGTTCGTGTTCTCGTCGACCCTGGCGAAGGCTGAGTGGAACAACACCACCGTCATCGGTGGTGACGTGGCGAAGGAGGTTCGAGCGCTCAAAGAGGCCGAGGGCAATGACTTGGTTGTCTACGGCCACGGACGCTTCGGTCAGACGCTTGTGGACGCTGGTCTCGTGGACGAGCTGAACCTGACGATCGTGCCGGTCTTCGTTCCGGACGGTGTTCCCTTCTTTCGCGAGGGTGGGGACGAGCATCGCTGGGAGCTGGTCCGGGCCGGGCAAGGCCACGACCCGGGCCTGGCGAACCTCACCTACCGCCCGGTGGTCACCGAGCGCTGAGAGGTGTAAGAGCCGACGCGATGGGCGGGGGAGCGCTGTGGGTCTGCGGCCAGTCGGTCGCCGATCGTGCGCTGGAACGCTTGGAACGCGGGTAGTTGCGGCAACGGGTCGACATCGTCCTCGGCCTCGACCACGTGGACGAAGGTGATGCCGTCGTCGAGGCGGAAGCTTTGGTACCGGAATCCTGCAGGGCCAGTGGTTTCCAGCTCTGCGAACACCTGCTCGATCAGGTGCTGGTTCTCGTCCGCGGTGTCGACGGTCGTGCGGTAGGTGATGACGGTCGTTCGCATGGCAACTCCTCGGTTCGGCTGTCTTGCCGGTATGGACAGCCGAAGCCCGCGGGATTCATCGCAGCGATGAGTTTCGGTGCTCCAACCGGTCTACCCACCTGAGAACCGAACTGATGGAGGATTGATGAGCAAGGGAACGGGCCTGACGACCCAGCAGCGCTGGGTGCTCGCCCTCACATCGCTGGGGTCCATGGTGGTCGCGCTCGACTCGCTGGTGGTGGCGACGGCACTCACCACGATCCAGGAGCAGCTCGGCGCATCGCTGGCCGACCTGGAGTGGACGGTCAACGCGTACAACCTGACCTTCGCCGTACTGATGCTGAGTGCGGCCGCGGCTGGGGATCGCTGGGGGCGGCGCCGGGTCTTCGCGGGTGGATTCGCCCTGTTCACGCTGGCTTCGGCCGCTTGCGCCTTGGCGACGTCGGTCGACTGGTTGATCGCGGCCCGGGCCGTCCAGGGCGTGGGTGCGGCTGTGGTGATGCCGCTCGCGATGGGGCTTCTGGGCGCTACCTTCCCGCCGGAACGGCGTGGCTGGGCGACCGGTGTCTTCAGCAGCCTCACCGGTCTTGCGGTGCTCAGCGGGCCGGTCGTCGGTGGCGCGATCACCCAGGGGCTGGATTGGCACTGGGTATTCTGGATCAATGTCCCGGTCGGGTTGGTGCTCGTCCCGTTGACGCTCAAGCAGATCCCCGAGAGCCACGGCGGCAACCGCCGGCTCGACCTCGTCGGAGCCGGGCTGGCCGCCGTCGCGCTCCTTGGCGTGGTGTGGGCGCTGATCCGGGGACCGGAGGTCGGCTGGTCGACCACCGAAGTCCTGGGCTCCCTGGTGATCGGTCTGATCGTTGGTGTCGCGTTCGTCGGCTGGGAGCGTCGGGCTCCGGCGCCGATGCTGCCGCTGAGCTTGTTCAAGGTGCGCTCGTTCGTCGCAGTTAATTTGGCCGGGCTCCTGCTGGCCGCCGCTCTGATCGGCACGTTGTTCTTCCTGTCGCAGTTCGTTCAGGTGGTCCTGCATGACGGTCCGTTCGCGGCCGGACTGCGGTTGCTGCCGTGGACGGCGACGTTGTTCGTCATCGCGCCGATCGCCGGGCGGCTCGTCGATCGCGTCGGCGAGCGACCTCTCGTCGTACTGGGGCTTGCCGCCCAAGGTCTCGGGTTGCTCGCGGTGGCGGCGCTCTCGGCCAACGGGCTGACGTACGGCGAATTGCTGGCGCCGATGGTCATCGCCGGAGCCGGTGTGTCGGTGGCGATGACCGCGGCGCAGAGTGGCGCAGTGGCCGCCGTACCGGGGGAATCGGTCGGCGTCGGATCCGGCGTGTACGGAATGACGCGGCAGGTCGGGAGCGTGGCCGGGATCGCGATCGCGGCCGCAGCGTTCGCCTGGTACGGCGGTTATGCGTCGCCGCACGAGTTCGAGCGCGGCTTCACGGCGGCGATGGTCATTGTCGGGGCGCTGTCGCTGGCCGGGGCTGTCGCCGGAGCCGGTCTGTCCCCCCGCGCTGCTGATCGGCCGAGCGCAATGGCAATGGATCGCGCATGAGTTTGCAGACCGAGGAGTTCGAGGCTCGGACCGAACCTCATCGCGGTGAGCTGGTCGCTTTCTGCTACCGGATGCTCGGCTCACTCCACGACGCGGAGGACGTCGTACAAGAGACGTTCCTGCGTGCTTGGCGTGGCTATGGTGAGTTCGAGTTCCGGGCGTCGATCCGGACGTGGTTGTTCCGGATCGCGACCAACCAATGCCTGAATCTGTTGCAGCACAGCAGTCGTCGGCTGATTCCCTCCGCGCTCGGCAGCCCAGGTGACCCGAGGGAGATCGCACCGGCAGCATCGGACCTGCCGTGGCTCGAGCCGTTTCCGGATCTGCTGTTCGCTCCGCCGCCGGCCGACCCCGGCGTACTCGTCGTCGAACGGCAGAGCCTGCGGCTGGCACTGGTCGCGGCTCTCCAGTACCTGCCACCGCGGCAGCGCGCCGTACTCGTCCTTCGCGAAGCGTTCGGCTGGCCGGCCGCGGAGGTTGCCGAGCTCCTGGGTACGACGGCGGCCGCGGTGAACTCAGCCCTGCAACGAGCCCGCGCCGAGCTGACGCGCGCGGCGCCGGATGAGGAGTTGCTGACCGAGCCGGCGGAGTCGGACAGGCGAGCGCTCCTGGATCAGTACGCGACGGCCTTCGAGAAGGCAGATCTGGAGAGTCTGAATCGGCTGCTGGCTGACGAGGTGCGGTGGGAGATGCCTCCGATCCCCACGTGGTTCGAAGGGCGGGACGACGTACTGGAGCTGCTGCGCCGCAAGCTCGACCCGCGGGCGAAGCGTCGGCTGGTGCCGGTCTCGGCGAACGCGCAACCGGGCTTCGCGGTGTACGACGAAGTCGGCGGGCGTCTCCGGGCGCACATGCTGCAAGTGGTCACGATCGGCAGCGGCGGGATCCGGGCGATTCACAGTTTCCACCGCCCGGACCTCTTCCCCAGCTTCGGCCTGCCACTGCAGACCACCGTGGGATTGCCTTAGCCGGCGTGGAGTTCGGTGACCAGCTTCTCGACGTGGGCGCGGATCTCGTCGCGGACCTGGCGGACTACCTCGATGGACTGGCCGGCCGGGTCGGTCAGCTTCCAGTCTTCGTAGCGCTTGCCGGGGTAGAAGGGGCACGCGTCGCCGCAGCCCATCGTGATGACGACGTCGCTGGCCTGCACGGTTTCGGTGGCCAGCAACTGCGGGGTGTTGCCGGTGATGTCGATGCCGACCTCGCGCATGGCCTCGACGGCAATGGGGTTGATCTGGTCCGCAGGTGCGGATCCGGCCGAAAGGACGTCGACGGTGTCGCCGGCCAGGTGCCGGAGCCAGCCGGCGGCCATCTGGGAGCGGCCGGCGTTGTGGACGCAGACGAACAGCACGGTGGGGTTGCTCACTGGGTAGCTCCGGTGGTGTCGGTGTGTGGGGTGACGATGTCGGCGGCGGCACGGCCCGCATCGGGGTACAGCAGGGCGACGAGTCCGGCGCCGACGATGCCGCCGAAGAGCTGGAAGGCGATGAAGGGGAGGACCGAGCCGGGCGCGATGCCGGCGAACGTGTCGCTGAAGGCGCGTCCGATGGTGACGGCGGGGTTGGCGAAGGAGGTCGACGAGGTGAACCAGTACGCCGAGCCGATGTAGGCGCCGACCGCGGCGGGTGCGATGTTCGCGCGTCCGGTCCAGGCGAGAGCGAAGATGAGCAGGATGAGGCCAGCGGTGGCGACGACCTCGCTCAGCCACAGGTGCTCGGCTGACCTGTCGGTTGTTGACCACGAGACCGCGGCCCGGTCGAACATCAGGTTGGCGAGGACCGCGCCGCCGATGCCGCCGAGGATCTGAGCGGGGATGTAGGCGGCGAGGTCGCGTGCGGTGATGCCGGTGCCGCTCGCTTGCCCGAGCCGCCAGTCGACGAGTGACACGACAGGGTTGAAGTGCGCGCCGGAAATGGGGCCGAGGGCAAGGATCAGGACGGCCAACCCGAGCGCGGTGGCAAACGCGTTTTCCAGCAGTTGCAGGCCGACGTCACCCTTCGACAGCGAAGCTGCCGCGATCCCCGAGCCGACAACCACGGCGACCAGTAGTCCGGTACCGAGCGCTTCGGCGGTGGCGCGGCGCCACAGTGGCTGGCTCACACGTGCTCCAGCGGTACGGCGAGTTCGCCGAGCAACCGCCGTACGCGGCGCTCGATCTCGTCGCGGATCGGGCGGACATCGGCCACCTCGAGACCGTGCGGGTCGTCGAGATCCCAGTTCTCGTAGCGGGTACCGGGGAAGATCGGGCAGGCGTCGCCGCAGCCCATGGTGATGACGACGTCGGCGGCGCGGACGATCTCGTCGGTCCACGGCTTGGGGTATTCGCCGGAGATGTCGATCCCGCGTTCGGTCATCGCTGCGACGGCCGCGGCGTTGATGGCGATTCCCGGCTCGGTTCCGCCGGACCAGGCGACGGCGTTGTCGCCGGCGAGGTGCTGGAAGAACCCGAGTGCCATCTGGGAGCGACCGGCGTTGTGGGTGCACAAGAACAGGGCGACCGGCTTGCCGTCGTCGTGGCGGCCTTCGACTCGCGCGAGCGCGGTGAGGCGTTGCCGGGCGAAGCGTTCGGCCAGCAGGGGAAGGAAGTTCGGGATGGTGCTGCCGGTAGCGAACTGATCGTAGCTGGAGTGCAGGAACCGCTCGATCGTTTCCGGCCCGTAGTACTGGGAGAACTCGTCGCGCAAGCGCGCAGCGGCGGTGTGCAGCGCGAGGTTCTGATCGATGGACAGGTCTTCGCGTTGGTGGACGGTCATGGTCGGCTCCTCGGGGAGTCTGGGTCTGCGAAGGCGGGGGCGAGGCGGTCGACACGGTCGGCGATCTCGCGGTAGGCGGCGTCGAAGGCCGCGTCGGTGCCGACGGGTGTGGGGTCCGGCACGGACCAGTGCAGCCGCGGCCGTACGTCGGGATGCAGGTGCTCGTAGGCGTTGTCGCAGACCGCGATGACGAGGTCGTCGGGCTGGACGACGTCCTCGACCCGCGAGGTCTGCCAGCCGGCCGGATCGAGCCCGTGCCGACGGGCGACCTTCACCGCGCCGGGATGAACGCGGGTCGCGGGTTCGGTGCCGGCGGACAGGGCGGGAACGTGGCTTCGTCTGGCCCAGACGGCTGCGGCGAGCTGTGAGCGGGCCGAGTTCCGCGTGCAGACGAACACCACCCGTGGCGCTGACAGGACGGGCGCGGCGATGGTGGTGAGCGCATCGGGGACGAGACGCACGTAGGTCCGGCGGCGGTCGCCTTCGGAGCGGGTGCGGATCACCACGCCGGCCTCTTCGAGCACCTTGAGGTGGTGGGCGACGAGGTTGGTCGGCATGTCGAGCGCCGTACCGAGTTCACCCGGTGCGACGTCCCCGGCGATCAGGGTGTCGACGATCGCCAGCCGGCCGGGATCGCCGAGTGCGGCGTGAATCCGGGCTCGGGCAGCGAGAGGTGATAGCTCAGCGTTCATTGACTCAATGATCACTGAGCTATTTAATCCGTGTCAACTACCCCGGGTTGATGGGAGTGGCGAGTAGGCCGGCGATCCACTGGATGCGCTCGGGGATCGGCCAGTAGTAGACCCAGGTGCCGCGGCGCTCGCAGTCGACCAAACCGGCCTCGCGCAGCACCTTCAGGTGGTGGGAGATCGTCGGCCCGGAGACGTCGAACTGCGGCGTGATGTCGCAGACGCAGATCTCACCACCGGCCGAAGCGATGATCGACAGGAGTCGCAGGCGCACGGGGTCGGCGAGCGCTTTGAAGGCTGCCGCGCCTGCCGCCGCCTGCTCCGCGTCGAGCGCGGCGGACGAGATCGGGGCGCAGCATCCGGCTGCCGGGGGAGCGGTCAGCGTGAGCTCCTGTTTAGACATAGGTCTATCTTGACTTCTATCGAATCAGGAGGCAAGCTGGGCGCTGATTAGATGAACTTCTAGACAGCTGGGATGGGGATCATGATCGAAGCACCGGTAGTGGTGATCGGCGCCGGCCCGATCGGCCTCGCGGCGGCGGCGCACCTGGCCGAGCGCGGGATCGACTTCACGGTTCTGGAGGCTGGGCCCGGCGTGGCCGCGGCGGTCGCCGAGTGGCGGCACGTGAAGCTGTTCAGTCCGTGGCGCTACGACATCGACTCGGCGGCTCGACGCCTGCTCGAACAGGCCGGCGGCTGGACTGAACCCGCGCCCGGCAAGCTGCCTACCGGTGGCGATCTGATTGATGCCTATCTCGAGCCCCTCACCAAGACCCCGCAGTTGTCCGGGCGCATTCGGTACGACGCCGAGGTCGCCGCCGTCACCCGTGTGGGCTTCGACCGAATCCGTACCGCCGGACGCGAGAACGCGCCGTTCCTGATTCGCCTTGTCGACGGGACCGAGCTGACGGCCTCCGCGGTCATCGACGCGGCCGGGACTTGGCGGCGCCCGAATGTCCTCGGGGGCTCCGGTATCCCCGCCCGGGGCGAAGCGGTCGCGGCCGACCACATCGCGCGTGCGCTGCCCGACGTACTGGGCCGGGATCGCGAGCGCTTCGCAGGTCGTCGTACGGCGGTTCTTGGTGCTGGTCACTCGGCCTCGACAACCCTGCTGGAGCTGGGTGAATTGGCCAAGGATGAACCTGGAACCGAGGTCCTGTGGGTCGTGCGGGGTACCGACCAGGCTCGTACGTACGGCGGTGGGGACGCGGACGAGCTTCCGGCTCGGGGAGCGCTCGGTACGCGGCTCAAGGCGCTAGTGCAGTCCGGGGCTGTCACCTTGGTGAGCGGCTTCCGCACCGAGGAGCTTGCGCCGACCGCCGACGGTCGGGTGGAACTCGTGGCCGGGGGTCAGCGGATCGTCGTGGATATAGTCGTGAACTCGACCGGCTTCCGTCCCGATCACGACATGGTCGCCGAGCTCCGCCTCGACCTGGACCCGATCATGGGCTCGACCCGCGCCCTCGCGCCACTCATTGACCCGAACCAACACTCCTGCGGCACGGTTCCCCCGCATGGCGTCGACGAGCTCACCCACCCCGAGCCCGGCTACTACGCAGTCGGCGCCAAGTCCTACGGTCGCGCCCCGACCTTCCTTCTAGCCACCGGCTACGAACAGGCCCGCTCAGTCGTGGCCGCGCTGGCCGGCGACTGGGACGCCGCCCGCGACGTACAACTCGACCTCCCCGAAACCGGCGTGTGCTCGTCCAACCTGGCGTTCGATGAGACGTCGGCGGGGAGAGGCCTCGCCACCGGCATCAGCGGTGGCCTCCTGACCGTGATCGACGGCTCGACCAAGCAATCGGGCTGCTGCAACTGATGGTCTCCACCGCCTCCGCGACCGGCCGTACGGCGACCGGTCGCGGAGGCATCCGCCACGAAGTAGTCGCCGCGCTCGCGGTCACGACCACCATCGGGTACGGCGTTCTGTACTACGCGTTCGGCGCACTCCTGGAACCGATGCGCGCCGAACTGAACATTTCCGCCACCACGGCGACCGGCGCACTCACGCTCGCCGCGCTCACGGCCGCCGTACTGTCGATCCCGGTCGGTCGCTGGCTCGACAGACGAGGCGGACACGGCCTCATGACCACCGGCTCGATCATCGCGGCAGGCGCCGTACTCGCGTGGTCCCGCGTCGACAACGCTGGTCAGCTGTACGTCGTGTTCGTTGCCATCGGCATCGCTTCGGCCATGGTCCTCTATCCGCCGGCCTTCGCCGTCATCGTTGCGACCACCGCACCAGCGCGGCGGACAACCGCGCTACTGGCAGTCACCCTGGTCGCAGGTTTCGCCAGCTCGATCTTCATCCCGCTGACCGGCCAACTCATTCACGCCTATGGGTGGCGTCAGACGCTTGTCGTCCTCGCCTGCATAGTTGCCGTCGGCACCATTCCGCTGCATGCGCTGGCGATCCGCCGTACCGGCCCAGCTGCCGCGGCGTCGCGAGCGCACGAATCACGGCAGGCCCTTCCCGGATTCTGGCTGCTCGCGACCGCGTTCGTCCTGCACAGTGCGGCCCTCGCCGTGATCGGCGTACACGTTGTCACCTACCTGACTCGGCTCGGCCACAGGCCGACCACAGCCGCAACTCTGGCCGGGCTACTCGGCCTGTTGTCGGTCACTGGCCGAATCACCGTCACGATCCTCCGACGCCGGCTCCCGATGACCGCGATCAGTGCCGCCATCATCAGCATGCAAGGCATCGCGCTCGCGCTCCTCCCCGCGGCCGGACGAAGCACCGTCGGAGCTGCGGCTTGCCTGACCGCCTTCGGACTCGGGTTCGGTGTCGCGTCCATCGCCAAACCCGCCATCATCCTCGACCGCTACGGCGACCAGGGCTACGCCACCATCGCTGGCATCCTCGGCACCCCCGTCAGCATCGCCGGAGCAACCGCACCCCTCGCTGCCGCCGCCATGGCAGCCGCCCTCGGATACACCCCGCTGATCCTCACCGCCGCCGGCGGATGTCTCCTCGCGGGCCTCGCGCTCTATCGCCTTCACGTGAGGGCTTGACTCCGTACTTGGGTCCGGGGTTCAGCATGGGGTTATGCGAACCAGTGAGTTGGCCGACCGGGCCGGGGTGAACGCCGAGACGCTGCGGTACTACGAGCGTCGCGGCCTGCTGACCGAGCCTCCTCGTACGGCGGGTGGGTATCGCGACTATCCGTCCGGTGCCGTGGAGCTGTTGCGGTTCATCAAGCGGGCGCAGGAACTGGGGTTCACGCTCGATGAGGTCGACGAGCTACTGCATCTCGACGGTGGTGGGCCGGAGAGTTGTGACGCTGCGCGGGTCTTGGCGGTACGTCGTCGTGCCGATCTGGAAGCGCGGATCCGCGACCTGCAACGGATGCACGACTCGTTGTCCGAGTTGGTCGCGACCTGTGATCTGCCGCGACCGGATCGGCGCTGCGCGTTGCTCGATGCAATCTCAGAGGGGGAAACCCAGTGAAGCTTGAGGTTTTGCATGTGCCGGACTGCCCGAACCTCGCGCCCATGCTCGATCGGTTGCGTGCGGCAACCGATCTGCCGGTGAGTACCCGCGTGATCGAAACCGAGGCTTCCGGTATGGCGGGCTCGCCGACACTGCTGATCGACGGGATCGACCCCTTCGCCGCCGAAGGCGATGACGTCGGCTCGGTGTCGTGTCGTCTGTATCGCGATGAGGCCGGGCGGACCGTCCCAGCGCCGTCGGTCGAGCAGTTGAGGGCCGCCGTACAGAACGCCGTACAGAATGTACTGAGCGCCTGGAGGACCCGGGCGTTGCCGCTCGACCCGACGGAGAAGGCGCTGCATCAGACGATCCTACGAACCTTCGCCAGCACCGGACATCCGCCGGAATCAACGGCCGGCAAAGCAATGCAGGCGCTGCACGACGCCGACGCGATTCGGCTGGATGCCGATGGGCAGATCGCGCTTGCCTATCCGTTCTCGGCGACGCCAACTCGCTATCGCGTCCGAATCGGTCAGGCAGTCGACGTCTTTGCGATGTGCGCTATCGACGCGCTGGGCATTGCTCCGATGCTCGGCGCCGATACGCACATCGACTCGACGGACGCGACCACCGGCGAGGCCGTAACGGTGATAACGACCGATGGCGTCACCCGCTGGGATCCGGAGGGGACAGTGGTGTTCGTCGGCGCGGATGCGGGCGGCGGTCCGTCGGTGGACTGCTGTTGCGACTATCTCAACTTCTTCGCCACCCAGCAGGCCGCTGACGAATGGACCGCAGCCCACCCGCACATCCCGGGGACAGTCCTCGACCAGGCCGACGCCGAAGCCCTTGCCGGCCGACTGTTCGGCCACCTCCTGGATGACTAGGCAAAGGCGGGCGCGTTGCGGGCGGCCCAGTCGGTGAAGGGCCGCGCCGGGCGGGCGAGGATGCGTTCGACGTCCGGGTTGACGGCTTGCTCGGCGGCGGACGGCGTACCGAGGACTCCTAGCGTCGCGTCGACGACGGGCTCGGGCATGTAGCCGAGCATGCGGGCCCGAGCCTCGTCATGAGTCAGTTCGACGAACTGCACCGGCTCGCCGATTGCCTTCGCGATCGCCGCGGCCATCTGCCGGGGTCCAATCGCTTCTGGGCCGGTCAGCGTGTAGATGTTGCCGCCGTGGCCGGGCTCACGCAGTGCCACGGCAGCGACGGCGGCGATGTCGGCCGGATCCACCGCAGGCAGGCCGACGTCGCCGTACGGCGCCTCGACCACGCGACGGGTTCGTACCGACTCGGCCCACTGGAATGCGTTGGAGCTGAAGTTGCCGGGCCGCAGGATCGTCCAGTCCAGACCCGATTCCGTCACGGCGTCCTCCAACGCAGACGGATGGCGTTTCGTGCCCACGCCCTGGGAGGACAGCAGTACGACGCGCTGTACGCCGGCCGCTCGTACGACGTCCACGACGGCGCCGAAATCGCCGTTCGCCAAGAAGTCCGGCGGGGTCATCAGGAAGGCAGCTTCCGCACCGTCGAGCGCGGGCTTCAGGGTCTCCGGCTGGGACATGTCGGCGGGGTAGGACTGCGCCCCGGCGACGGCCTGTCGGGAGACTGCCCGCACCTGTTCGCCGGCCGCCGCCAAGGTCTCGATGAGAGGTCGTCCGACGTTCCCCGTCGCACCAGTCACCACGATCATTTTGTGCTCCTCGTTCAATCGACTGGTGAGGACGCTACTGGCGCTGAGATAGTAGGTACCTAGGGGAAAGTACTGGCGAAAGGGGGTTGTTGTGACCGAGGACACAAAGGTTGATCCGGTGCAGGCCTGCCCGATCGCGCCGGTGATCGACGTGGTGTTCAGCCGCTGGACGACGCCGATCCTGTGGACGCTCAACGAGTTCGGCAAGCATCGCTTCGTCGAGCTCGAGCGGCGGATCGGGGTGATCACGGCGAAGGTGCTGACCCAGCGGCTGCGTCAGTTGGAGCGGGACGGGCTGATCGTGCGGACGTACTACCCGGAGGTTCCGCCGCGCGTCGAGTACGAGATCAGCGACCTCGGCCGCAGCCTCGCGCCGCTGTTCCAGTCACTGTCCGAGTGGTCGCCCAACCTGGACAAGGTCGCGGAGGCCCGCCAGCACTACGACACCCACGAGCCAGCTCATCGCCGCCCCTGATCACGTGACGCGGGCGAGAAACGTGCGGATCAGCGGGACGACCTCGTCCAAGTGGCTCTCCAGGAGCCAGTGGCCACCGCCGCCGAACAGGTGCAGCTCGGCGTTCGGGAGGTCGGCGAGGTAGGCATGTGCTGACTCAGCCGGCATGTAGCCGTCCTCGGGACCCCAGACGATGAGGGTCGGCGGCTGATGCTCGCGAAGGTAGGCCTGGTACTGCGGATACAGGCGGACGCTCGAGAGGATCTCGAGGAAGAAGCCGACCATGATGTCTCGGTGCGGCTGCATCAGCGGCCACGACAGTTGCCACAGGTCCGGACTGATCCGCTCGGCCGTCTCGGGCGGAACCTCGCCGAGTACCTCGGCACGCAGGCCCTCGGCGCTGACCGCCTTCGCCAGTTCTGTACGGCGTTCGTCGGTCGGCGAAGCCCAGTATTCCTTCAGCGGCTCGTACTTCGGACCGAGCGTTTCCTCGTAGGCATCGCCGTTCTGGATGATCAACGCGGTGATGCGGTCCGGATCCTTCAGTGCCAACTGAAAGCCGACCTGCGAACCGTAGTCGAACAGGTAGAGGACGAATCGGTCTATGCCCAGTTCGCCGAGGAAGGCGTCCAGGAGCGTCGCGTAGCCGGCGAAGCTGTAGTCGAAGTCGTCTGGGGCCTCGCTGTAGCCGAAGCCGGGGAAGTCCGGGGCGATCACCCGCCAACGATCGGCGAGGGCCGGCAGCAGAGCGCGGTACTGGAAGGACGACGACGGATACCCGTGCGGCAGCAACAGCACGGGCGCGTCCGGGGGTCCGGCCTCGCGATAGAAGACGCGGACCCCGTCCACCTCGATCGTTCGGTACGCCACAGTCATCACTGCGGCGTACCCAGATTCTCCGTTCTTGAACGGACGCCGTACGGCGAAGGTCAGACCTGGCCGGCCTTTTCGAGCGCTTCGCAGCAGGTGTTCACCAGCAGGCGGGTGACCGTGTAGGGGTCGATGTTGGCGTTGGGGCGGCGGTCTTCGATGTAGCCCTTCTTGTCGACCTCCACCTGCCACGGGATGCGGACCGAGGCGCCGCGGTCGGAGACGCCGTAGCTGAAGACGTCGTGCGGGGCGGTCTCGTGGGCGCCGGTCAGGCGCTCCTCGATGCCGTGCCCGTAGCCGAGGATGTGCTCGTCGACCTTGCCGGGAGCGCCGAGCGACTCGCAGGCGGTGATGATCGCGTCGTAGCCCTCGCGCATCGCGCGGGTCGAGAAGTTGGTGTGCGCACCGGCGCCGTTCCAGTCACCCTTGGCCGGCTTCGCGTCCAGGGTGGCGGCGACGTCGTACTCCTCGGCGATGCGGTAGAGCAGCCAACGCGCGACCCACAGGTGGTCGGCGACGTCGACCGGACCGGCCGGGCCGATCTGGAACTCCCACTGACCGGGCATGACCTCGGCGTTGATACCGGAGATCGCCAGGCCGGCCTCGATGCAGGCGTCCAGGTGCTTCTCGACGATCTCGCGCCCGAAGACCTCATCGGCGCCGACGCCGCAGTAGTACGGGCCCTGCGGGGCGGGGAAACCGACGGCCGGGAAGCCGAGCGGACGGCCTTCCTGGAAGAAGGTGTACTCCTGCTCGATACCGAACCAGGAATCCTGCTCGGCGTACTGAGTGGCGATCGGCAGCAGTGCGGCGCGGTTGTTGGACGGGTGCGGGGTGCCGTCGACGAGGTAGACCTCGCACAGCACCAGCTTGTGGTCACCGCCGCGGATCGGGTCCGGGCAGGAGAAGACCGGCTTGAGCACGCAGTCCGAGTTGTCACCAGGTGCCTGGTTGGTGCTCGAACCGTCGAATCCCCAGTCCGGCAGTGCGGCGCCGTCAGCGAGAATCTTCGTCTTGGAGCGGAGCCGCGCGCTCGGCTCGGTGCCGTCGATCCAGATGTACTCGGCCTTGTAACTCAACCGTCCGTCCCTTCGTCGCGGCCGTCCCCTCAGGTGTTCCTGAACCGGCCACCATCGACAGTGTCAACGAGCTGTTTCGGACCTGTTGCTCGTCTGTGAACGCCGTGTGAACCGGCCTCCGGGCAGGATGCTCGGCATGGGTGTCCTGTTCGAGTACTTCGCCGCGAAATCCGACGCGGAAGCCGCCGCCGTCATCGACCTCGTCGGCGGTCCGGGGTCCTTGGAGATGGACACGTTGTCGGTCAACGGCATCGAACCCGTCGTACAGCTCGGCACGCTTGAGGCGCTGCTGACCAATCGCCCGTACGACGAAGTTGCCAACGACCCGCGGAGTGGGCATGCCGTGGCGGTGCGGGGGAATGGTGAGCGGCTGGTGCTGACCATCACGGACTCGCTGGCGACGGCTCTCGCGCAGGCGAGTGGTGAGGACCTCCAGCGGGTTGCCGTGCCGTGGTCGGAGACTGAGGAGTTCTGGGGTACGGCGGATCCCGACGTACTCGCCGACGTCCTGGTCGACCTGGCCGCATTGGCACGCCGTACCGACGGCAACCGTCTTTATTGCTGGGTCTGCGTCTAGGCGTTGGTGCGGAAGTCGAGGAGGCCTTCGACTCCGCGGAGGAAGGTCTCGCCGACTTGGGTTGGGTTGGTGAGGCAGCCGGCGGCCATGGCGCCGTCGCGGAGCATGACGAAGTGGCGGGCGGCGGGCTCGGGTGGCGTGTCGCCGATCTGGGCGAACAGGCTGGTGATCGTGTCGGCGAACCACTCGCGGTGGGCCAGAACTGCTTTGTGGACTGGGTGTTCTGCGTCGGGGTACTCCGCGACGGCGTTCAGGAAGGCACAACCGCGGAAGTGGCCGGAGGTGATGCCGTCGGTGATCGACTTCGCGACGGTTCGCACGATCTCGGTCGGCGGTTGGCCGCTGGTGACGGCGTCGTCGATCTGCGCGCGGTCCAGCTGGCTGACGGCCTGCAGGTAGGCGACGACCAGCTCTTCCTTGCTGGGGAAGTGCCGGTAGAGGGTCGCCCGCGTCACCTTGGCTTCGGCGACGATCCGGTCGATTCCGACCGCGTGGATGCCCTCCGTGTAGAAGATGCGCGTCGCCGTCTCGAGGAGTCGCGAGCGCGCCTCGGAAACCCGGCCTGTGGATGTCTGCACCATTCGTCCGAGCGTAGCAGGTCTAGGTAGAACGTTCTGTCTTGACAGGGGGTGACTCGCTTGCCATGCTGGCTTCGAGATAGAACGTTCGGTCTACTTCCTTGAAGGGCTCACCGTGACCACCACCATCGACACCACGTCCAGCGACCTCGCCAGCACCCTGCGCCGGTTGTACTTCGTCCGGTTCGCCTTCGCGATCGTCTGGGCGGTGCTGATGTTCGCCTCCCACTCCCGCCTCGGACCGGTCGGGATCGCGCTGCTCGTCGTCTACCCGCTGTTCGACGTCGGCGCCGCGATCGTCGACTCCCGTTCCTCCCGCGCTACCCGCGGGCTCTACGTGAACATCGCGATCAGCTCACTGGCCGCGATCGCGCTGGCCTTCGCGGGACCGTCCGGCGTACCGACTGTCCTGCGTGTGTGGGGTGTCTGGGCCGTGACCTCCGGCCTCGTCCAGCTGGTCGTCGGCCTCGGCCGCCGCAAGCTCGGCGGTCAGTGGCCGATGATCCTCAGCGGCGGCCTCTCCGTCCTGGCCGGCGCCTCGTTCATCGCCGGTGCCTCCGCCGCCAGCCCGACCCTGACCAACATCGCCGGCTACGCCGTACTCGGCGGAATCTTCTTCCTCATCTCAGCCCTCCGCCTGGGCCGAGCCGCGCGTTGAGCGACGGAACGCCGTACGGGCGGCACGCAAGGTCTTGAGCATGGAGTCGCCCTCGGTATGGCGGCCGACCACCGCGGCCAATGGGAAGTCAGCCGGCGTGACCGCGAAGTGAGCCAGCGGACGAACGGGGTCCGGGCTAACCCACTGCCCAGACTGCAGCACCCGGGCCAGTGCAGGCTCGCGCGTGAACCCGTGACGCGGCAGGACGTACATCCAGCCGTCGGTCAGCAGCTCACCATCCGGCAGATCACTATCCACCGAGAAGAAGTACCTGCTCCGACTATCGACCCGCACGGACCACACCCCGTTCCGCGTAGACCGAAGGTCCTCTCCACGAGGCATGAGCGCGAACCACATCGCCCACACCGGATCATCCGTCGCAAACACCGCCTGCTGACGCCCGTACGCCGTACTGTCCCCGGTCTCCCGGTCAGTCCGCAGCTCCCGCAGGTCCTCCCGCGGACTCCCATGAAACAGCACCTCACGATTGACCGCCAACCACCACAGGTAGTCCGTCACCCGCCCCGGCGGCTCCACCCGATCCGACGTACCAGGCGGATCGACATGCGCCCTCGTAAAGTCCTCAAACGCCTCACGAGCTGCAGCAGACAGCCCTGCCGCCTCAGGCACCCGAGGAAGCCCCAACAGAGCAAGCAGTCCAGCCCCCAGCGCACGCATCGTCAGAACCCGGTGAAGCGTGGATGGGTGAGGAGGGCTGCCTGTCCGTTGTACGTGGCCATCACTCCGCCATGCCGTCGCACTGTCATGCCTCTACCTTCTCGTGGATCGATTCCGGAAGGGGAGTGTCCGGTATTGGGTTTACGGTTTTGGCATGAGTGATTACTGGTGGGAACCGCCGTTGGCGGGGAGTGAGGTTGAGCAGTTGCTGGGGGCGTTGGAGCGGTTGCGGGTGACGTTTCGGTGGAAGGTTGATGGGCTGGATTCGGCTGGGTTGCAGGTGCGGATCGGGGCTTCGAGTGTGACGTTGGGTGGGTTGCTGAAGCATTTGGCGGCCAATGAGGACTACATGTTCAACGTGAAGTTGCGGGGGTTGCCGATCGGAGAGCCGTGGACTGAGAACGGGTGGCGGGACGACAACGACTGGGAGTTCAACTCTGCGGTGGATGACTCGCCGGAGGAGTTGTACGCGTTGTGGGACGGCGCTGTGGAGCGTTCGCGGGAGCGGGTGGCTGCGGCGTTGGCTGAGGGTGGTCTGGACCTGCCTGCGCACATCGCTTGGCCGGACGGGCGGCATCCGAGTTTGCGGCGGCTGTTGTGCGATCTGGTCGAGGAGTACGGGCGTCACACCGGGCATGCGGATCTGATCCGGGAGGCGGTCGACGGACGAACCGGTGAGGACCCGCCTGCTGGTTGGCGGCCGACTGTGTCAGTTCAGTAGCTGCAGGGCCTTGTCGTACTGGGGCCGGTCGAAGACGAACGGACCGAAGCCGCTGTAGTCCCGCTCCGGTCGGTGCGGCTGGTGGAAGCTGTCCCAGGTGACGGTGTCGGCGTCTGCGTGGATTCGCGCCTGCAGCGGCCAGCAACCCGTGTCACCGCAGATACAACCGAGCAGCGCGTACTGCGTGCTGGGCGCACCGAGCAGGTACTTACGGAGGCTGCCGAACGCAGCAGCGTCCAGCACCAGACCGGAGTACACGCCGGCCGGATCGAGCCCCTCACCGCGCTCGTAGCGGGCGATCAGGTCGATCAGGCTGACGCCGTTCACCAGAGGCACGAATTCAGTACCGCCGCCCTCCCGCGGCCGCAGCTCGAACCCGACCTTTCGCATCCGACCAGCCTAGGCGCGCCTCAGCGTCCCGTCAGGTGAAATAGCCACGGTCGCCCGCGCTGCTCCAACCTGCAGGTGGAGCAGCGTCTGACCACCCCGCCGGCTCGTGGTGTAGCTGACGGCTGCACCGGCCCGAGCAGGCACGATCACCGACAAAATCGAAGCAGTCCGCCCCGACCGCTCGAACCCCACAACAGGTGACGCGCTGCGCTTGTCGATCGTCCGGTACTGCCAGCTCGACGACACCCGAGGCCGCGTCGTCGGTTCGCCGTACGGGACCTGCAGCAGGACCGTCTTCACGGTGTCCCCAGTCCGCTGCGCCACGACCGAGCCAGCGCCGTACGGCGTGACCTTCTGCCCAGCAGGCAAATGCCACAGCGTCTCGTACTCACGCCGCACCGAAGACGTACCGCGGTCCAGCACCACCATCAGATCCGGATCCTTCAGCACCAGTACGCCGCGCGTCCGCCCCGCATCACGCAGTTCGTAGAACTCGGACTGCACGTCCGCCCGCGTCAACCGCGTCGCCGACGCCCCAGCACCCGACACAGTCATCACATTGTGCGCAGACTGACCCCTGGCCCACCGCTGCCACGCATCGCCCTTGTAACCGGCATGTCCACCGTCGACCAGCACCTCACGCCCCAACGACGTGTACGTGAGCGACATGTGGTCGTCATGCCCATGCAGTCGACGCACTCGCCCGAAGCGGATGCTGTACGTCGACTCCTGCGCAAAAGGCCGTTGCGTACCCCACCCGGTTCGCCCGAACACGTACCCAGCCGCAAAGACCCCGACCCGCTGAGTAGGCGCAGTCCCACGCTTCCCCGACGTACCGGCGTACTCGAGTGGTGTGCCAGCAACCGGCACTGTCCGCACAACCTCGGAGTCCCCGAGCTGATGCAGTTCTCCGAGTGAATTGGTCGCCAGCGCCAGCCAGTTCGCCTGCTGTTCCCGTCGCTCTCTGATCGTCGGACTGGCGTCGACACCACACTTCCCCAGTACGTCGATCGCCCGTCCCCAGAGCGAGTAGTTGTACTGCGCATAAGCCGTCGACTGTTCGTTCGTCGACCCCTGCGGATCGATCGCGGTCTTGATCCCAGTGGCGAGTCGGTCAGCCGCAGTCCGCTTCAGATCCGCACGTCCCAGCGTGCAACCGACTCCGAACAGCGCGAGGCTCTCCTCGGTGCCATGGTTCCAGTCACCACTCCAGTTCCGCTGCAGGTACTGCGCATGCTGCAGCAACGCGGTGTCGATCCACCTGTACGCCGGTGGCAGCCGCGTGACGTGCAGTCCCGACAACACCGCCTGTCGCAAGCAGATGAGCACGTTCGTCCGGTGCATGGTCGATTCCGTCGCACCTGCGTCGTTCTGCCACGGGTAGGGGTTGTCGCGCACCCAGTCGCGCGCAATCGCGTCAACGCGTTGCAGTGCACGCCGGTCGCCCTTACCTGCCGCCCGAATCCCCTGTCCCAGCCAGCGCAGCGAATGCAGCCACATGTACCAGCTGGGGTTGTCAGCTGGGTTGAGCCGCCAGTTCACATCGCCACGCCCATCACCGACCCGGTACGGCGGTGTGGTGCCCCAAGCGAACGTGTCGCGGTACAGGTTCCGCACTGGGTTCGGTCGCTCGATCCCGGAGTACGTCGCACAGGTGTAGCTGTTGCGCTGAACCGGAGCGACCGGAGCCGCTTGCGGGACATCCGCCTGCACAGGCCGCGCGGACGGCTCGGAGACCCGGTCCGGAACCGCCACCGACCCGATCACGACCGCAGCAGCCACCACCACAGCCGCATGACGCGCGCGTAGGGCGGCGGGCACTACTCCGCGCTTCCCAGGGCCTGCGCGATCAACGCGTTCCGGGCTCGCTGCCCAACCGGTTGCGTGGTGTGGATCCCGTCGCGCAGGTACTTCGAGACCTGACCAGACCGCGCTTTGAGGAACTCCGCCCACCGCACCACATGCAGGTTCGGGTGCCGTGCAGCCGCCCGGTTGAGCGCTGCGTTGATCACTGCGCTGTTGGCCCGATCGGCCGACGCCACAGCCGCGGAGAGCCCGACCCGGTTCGCGTGCACGTTCACCCAGTACACCGTCCGCTTCGGCCCGGCGATCTTCATCGCCTGCTCGACCTCGGTCGCGAACGCCGCCGGCGCGAAGATGTCGTTGGTCCCGACCGCCATCACGATCCGGTCCGGCAGCCCGTACTTCCGGGACCAGTCCGCCAGCGCATCCACCGCCGCGGACGCCGGCTGCCCCGACCAGTCGTGCACGGCAACCGGCGTACCGGTCTGTGCCGCCACCAGCTGCTCCAGCGCCGGCCCATCCTGTACGGCGATGCTGTCGCCGAACATGAACACCCCGTCACCGCGAACCGTCGCCCGGATCTTCGCGACACTGGAGATCCGCCGGCTCAAGTTCTCCCACGACCCGAGCCGCCCAGATCCAGAGCGCCCAGGCGGAGTCGGCCGAGGCACCGGTGGCACGGCAGTCGTCTTCGTCGCAGGTGCCGGGGTCGGCTTAGGCTTCACCGGCGGGGGCGTAGGTGTCCGGTCGTCCTGCGTGGATGACCCAGAGGCCGCCACATTGACCAGTGGCTGCTCCACTTCAGCAGCCGCGTTCACCACCGCGACCGCCGTACCGCCAACCAGCGCTACCGCAGTCAGCGCCCCACTGAGCGCCATCCACCGCCCGGTAATGAGCCTCCACGGACCGACAAACAGCTCACGGCCCGCATCCCGACGACTCAACCCGCCCTCCACAGCTCAGCTCCCGACCGCCCTAACTTACCCCGCCAGAGCGTCTACCAGACCGGGGTGGCGGGGCGGGGAAAGAATCAGGACAGCCCCACGAGCTCAGGACAGCCGCACCAGCGGCAGACCAACGGGATTGGATGCGGAGTGGTGTTGCTTGGCCCGCTCGCACTGCTGTGCACTCCTCATCGAGCTTGTCAATGGTTTCTGCATGTTCCTGCAAATCTAGTAACGGCGATTTGAGTACACCCGATGTAGCGAGCGCTGGCCCGGCTCGACGATCGTCCCATCGTCGGAGTCCGTCCCTCGGCCGGCGAGAGACGGGGGTCTTCCGTGTTTGATCTGAATCGTACTCAGCGTGTCCGCGTGCAGCGATTGCGAAGAGCTGTAGCCGCCCTCGCAGGGTTTGCCTTGCTGGCCACCGCTCTGGAGGCCCGACAGCCGGCGCAGGCGGCGCTGGCAACTGATCCACCATCGGCCGTGGCGAAGGTGCCGTCGCGGCCTGACCTGGTGTCGGCGGTCCTAACCGCGCGCTCGCAGGGGTCCAAGGTCGAGGTCGAGTCCATGCGGACAGAGACTGCGACGACGTGGGCGAATCCGGATGGCACGTTGACGACTGAGGCCCACATGGCACCGGTTCGATACAGGAATGCGTCTGGGCAGTGGCGTTCGATCAACCTTGAGCTGGCTAAACGTCAGGACGGGACGGTCGCGCCGAAGGGACACAAGCTCGGTCTGCGTCTGGGCAAGCGCTCCGCGACGACAGGAGGGATCTTCGCCACGGCGTCCGCGGGGAGCGGCCGTCAGATGGAGTGGATCGCGCCTTGGAGACTGCCGGAGCCGACGATCGCGGCGACGAAGGCGACGTACGCTGACGTGCAGCCGGGGGTGGATCTGACTGTAGATGCGCGCCGCAATGGCTTCGAGACCGACCTCGTTGTGAAGAGTCGCCCGACGTCAGCGCCGGTGTGGCGTTTTCCCCTGCGCACCAAGGGGCTGACCGCCCGTGCGGGCAAGGGTGGGGCGATCGAGTTCGCCGACGCGAAGGGCGTCGTTCAGGCGCGCATTCCCGTCGCGTACATGTGGGATTCGGCCAAGGAGCCTGTGACGGGCGAGCCCGTCAGTAAGACGATCGTGAAGGTGTCGGTCGAGCAGGTGTCGCCGGGCAAAGCAACTCTTGTAGTCGCGCCGGACGCAAAGTGGTTTATGGATGCCACGCGGATCTTCCCAGTGACAGTCGACCCGACGTACGTGACGGAGTCGGTCCTGCCGAGTTTCGACACTTATGTCAGCACCTCGCTGGAGGCGGACGTCTCGACCGCGGCTGATCTGCGGGTTGGTAAGGAAGGGACACACCAGGAGCGGACGTTCTTCAACTTCCCGACGGCGCCTTTCGCAGGCAAGGACGTCGTGGACGCCTATTTGTCGCTATATCAGACTGGTGCCACGACGTGTACGCCGACGACCGTGAACCTGCATTCGGCCGACCCGGCGTCGACATCGACACGTTGGTCGGCGCAGCCTGTCACGAGCGCGACAATATCGGGCTCGGCCACGGCGGCCAAGGGTTTCTCGAGTTCGTGTGCAGCTGGCCGGATCGGGATCAATCTGACGCCGCTGGCGAAGACATGGTCCTCGGCGTCATACGCTACCGCCGGCATCGCGCTGAAGGCGGCGAACGAGTCGGATCCCGCTGCGTGGAAGCGATTCGGGTCGAGCGAGTCATTGACTGACCCGTTCGTGTCTTTCACGTGGAACCGGCCCCCGAACGCGCCGGCGATCGTGGAGCCAACGAATGCCGTGGCCTACGCGGCACCAGGCGAATCCGCTTCGACACTGTACTCGGGATCCTTGCGGCCGATGGTAAAGACCAAGGCCACAGACCCGGACGGCAACACGGTCAAGTACATCTTCGAGTTCTACACCGGCGCAGGCTCTACGTTCAGTGTGAAGGGTACCTGTACGTCTGCGGTCGTTCCGTCGGCCAACGTCGCCGGGTGTAGTCCAGCTACGGATCTGCCAGACAACACGCAGCTGTATATCCGAGCTAAGGCGAACGACGGCCGGGTAGACGGGCCTTGGGTTAGCTTCAACCAGCGGCTGCGGACCGGCACGGCTACGCCCGCGCCGCCGGTGGTGTCGTGCCCGGCGCCGTATGCGAACAATTCGTGGCAGGATTCCGCACCTGCTGCCGACATCAGTTGCACAGTCACCGCGACTGGAATCGGTTACAACGCCCCTGGGTACCTTCGGCTGATCATTGACGGTAAGCGTCCGCCGGCGACTGGTGATGGCGCAGAAGGCCAGGTGAAGATCACGCCGTCCAGCGACCCGGCGGTCGCGAAATACACAGTGACCTTCCCGCGTGACAAGGCCGGGTTGCACCTGATTCGAACACAGGCTGAAACCCCGGCAGGCAAACTGTCTTCGAGCGTGTCGTACCAGTTCGGGTGGGGCGGATCTGCGTTGACCTCGCCGACCGCGAATCCACGGATCACCACCGCCGACAATGTCCGCATCACTGCGTCCGGGCCACCCAAGGGCACAGCCTCGTCTGTGACTGCGCTGGTGAGATGGCGCGTCTCCGGGTACGGCGGTTCGGATGATTTGATCGGCTGGAACGACTCAACTGAACTGCCAGTCACAGACAATGGCGCCGGTGGCGTCACGGTCAACACCCTCTGGGACACGCTCAAGGCCGAGACTGACATCCATCTGGATGCGAATCCCAACACTGCAGTCATCGAGCCGACGCTGCTGAGTAACCGCGTCCCGGTGAAGCTCGATGTCCAAGTCTGCTTCAAGTACGGCTCAACCGAGCAGTGCACCTGGTCACAGACTCCTGACACCACCGTCCAGCGTTTGCCGCATGCCTTCGGTAATGGGTTCCCGACGTCCGAAGCAGGTCCGGGACAGGTAGCCCTGTGGACCGGTGAGTTCAACATGTCGGCGACCGATATCACCGTTCCCGGGTACACCGGTGAGCTGTCGATCTCTCGCTCGCACATGACTTACGAGTCGCCGAGTAACCAGATCACGGGCGCGTTCGGCCAAGGCTGGGTCGCGCGGTTTGATGGTGCAGATGCCGGAGCCGCAGGCATGGAGGTCGTCGACTCGACCCGCCTGGATGGCACTTTGGCACTCGTGGACGACGACGGTAGTTCTCTCATCTACGAGTCTCCGTCCGGCAATCGCCGGACGACTGCCGCCTTTGAGACCGGCGACTGGGTTCCGGTCGAGGAGGGCACCGAGCAGGACGGCTCCCGACTGACGGTCACTGGTACCGGCACGAACACGGTGCTGTCGTACTTTGAAGAAGACGGCACCGTGACCACTTGGTCGCCGAACGCGGCGTTGGCTGCCGATGCGGCAACCCTTTTTCGGGCGACCGGGGTGGCGGAGCCGGGGATCGCCGCCAAGACGACATACTCCTACAACGGCAGCGGACAGGTCGTTAGGATCCTCGCGCCGGCTGCTCCGGGCGTGATCTGCGGGGCCTACAACGCGGCCGCGCCGTTGGCTGGCATGAATCCTGGCTGCCGCGCACTGCGGTTCGTGTATGCGCCTATTGGCGACTCGCAGAGCAGGTTAACCGAGGGTTGGTTGGACATCTTCAACCCGGACAAGGCTGGTGGGGCCGGCATGGACTCGATCAAGGTCGCTGCCTACAGCTACGATAGCGACGCCCGATTGATCAAGGTCACCGATCCACGCTCGAACCTCTCGACGGGGTACACCTACACCTCTGCGGGCGATATTTCGACCATCAAGCCGCCCGGTCAGGTGCCGTTCCAATTGAACTATGTCGCCATAGACCAGCTCCAAAAGCTCGATTCGGTCACCCGGGCGCGCCCTGACGGTGACCCAACCGGTGGTTCGGCGACACTCGGCAAGTACGTGTACGACGTCCCGCTGGCAGGCGATGGGCTTCCGGACCTGACGTCCACTTCAGTGGGCCGTTGGAACCAGAAATCCGCACCGACCCACGGCTTCGCAGTCTTCGGCCCTGACCACCCGGTCTCCGGTGCTCCGACGGCAGCCGACTGGCCGTACGCCGACCTGCAGTACACCGACGCGGCCGGCTACACGGTCAACTCGGCCAAGTTCGGGGCTGGCGCCTGGCAGCACACCTCGACTGATTACAACGAACAGGGCAACACTGTTCGCGAACTCGACGAACGCGCATTGCGCGCGATCATCGACGACGCCGTGCCGGCCGGGGCTACCGCTGACCAGCTCGCCACGGTCACCGTCTACAACCCTGACGTCAAGAACGCCGTCGGAGACGCGGTTTTGACCCCGGCCGGGACCCTGATCACCGACACCTACGGTCCGAGTCGCTACGCCACGATGAAAGATGGCGCCATCGCCTGGATCCGCCCGCACTCCCACACCACTTACGACCAGGGCGCACCGAACGCAGGAATCAATCCGGAAACCTCGCTGCCGTACCGCCTGACGACCAGTGAAACCTCATACGCGCATGATCCGGGCGCAGGCATCGACCTGGAGATCACCGGTCGGACGTTGACCGACTACTCGGCGCCTGTGTCTGGCGACTCTGATGGCTGGGCCCTCGGTCAAGCAGGTAAGACGATCACAGACGCCGACCTCGACGGAACCAACAGCGCGGGTGACATCGTGAAGGTCACTCGTTATGACGTGGAGGGCCGCGTCGTCGAAACCAGGCAGCCAGCCTCAAGTGGCGCGGATGCCGGTACGTCGAAGACTGTCTACTACACCACCGCCGCGAACTCAACGTTCGCCGAGTGTGGCGGGAAGCCGCAGTGGGCAGGGTTGGTCTGCAAGACGTACCCTGCGGCCCAGCCAACCGCAGCTTCGGGTGCGACACCGACGTTGCCGTCGACAACGTCTTCTGCATTTACCTATCTCCTGTCTCCGAAGAATGTCACGGAAGTATCCGGGCCGGTGACCCGAACGAGCACGTCGACATACTTGTCCGATGGCCGCGTCGAGTCCGCCGCCACCACTGTCACTGGTCTGTCCAGCTCGACGCCGAACACCAAGAAGATCACCACCTACGATGCGGCGACCGGTCTGGCGACCCTGGTAACCGCAAGGAATGCGGACAACACGACGGCAGGGACGATCAGCAGCGGTTACGACACCTGGGGCCGGCTGACTTCATACCAGCCGTCAGGTGAGTCCGCGACCGCGACGATCTACGACTCCGCTGGCTCGGTTGCAAAGGTCACGGATGCCAACGGATCGACCACTTATACCTATGACGGAACGGACGCCGAGGGCCAACAAGAACGCCGCGGTCTGGCGACCAAGGTCGATGTCACCGCTGCCGGGTCGACCTGGAGTTCGGCTGGTGCGTACGATTCCGACGGCTCGATATCCACTCAGAGGCTCCCGGGTGGTGTGACGCGGCACAGCGATACGGACAACGCTGGTGAATCACTCAGCCTCCGGTATACGGGCCAGGTAACAACCATCAACCAGGATGGTTCTGCAACTGTCGATCCAAGCGGTCCTTGGCTGTCGTGGTCTTTGGAGAACGACATCGCGGGTAACGTCACCCACGAGTGGACTCCCGACGGTGCTGCCTTTTCCACGCCGACAGGAGGGGCGCTGCCATATGATCGTCGCTACGGCTACGACAATGTCAGCCGGCTAATTCAGGTCAACGATCGGACCGCAGGCGCTGCTGGGGTCGACATCAACGACCCAGCAGAGGTTCCAGCGTGTGTGACGCGAATTTACGGCTTCGATCGTAACGACAACAGGCTCTCAAAGTTGACAGCGCAGGCCACCGCGGACGGATCCTGCGGAACAACTGCTTCAGTGACTGCGACGAGAGCCTTTGACACCGCCGATCGCCCAGTTACAGGGGCCGGGGGAACTGGCACCTATGCCTACGATGCGCTGGGTCGCACGACGAAAATCCCGGCGGCCGACGCGCCACGGTCGACGGACGGCGATGTAGCCCTCGCCTACTACAGCAATGATCTGGCACGCTCGATCACTCAGGCTGGAATCATCACAACGTTCGAGCTGGATGCCTTCGACCGTCGGTCCACGGAATCTGTAACCGATGGGGCGGGGAGCAGCCAGACCGTCCGGCACTACACCGACGCCTCAGATGATCCGACTTGGGTATCCTCTGGCGCATCGACCGAGCGCTACGCCAAACTCGTGGGCGGTGACCTGGCTCTGACGATCAATGGTCCCGCTGGAGCGTTGATGATCGCCAATCCGCACGGCGACCTGGTCGCTACAGTCGCTCTCCCGGCCTCATCTGCTGTAGGTACCACCATTGCTGGCTGGAACAACTACGATGAATATGGCATTGGGGTCGGCGTAACTGCGAACACGGGATCCCTCGACTATGGCTGGCTCGGCGCCAAGCAACGCGCTGTCACCGGGGCCGGGCTCACACTGATGGGCGTCAGGCTTTACAATCCGGCAACTGGACTATTCACTTCGATCGACCCGGTACGGGGCGGGAATGCTAACGCATACACCTACCCGAGCGATCCGATCAACAGCTTTGATCTTGATGGCAAGCGGCGCTATTACGAAGAGAGTGAAACGCCAAAGCGCCTTCGATTCAAGAAGTGGTGGTACAGTCCGCGCAGCGCCTTGTATGGAAAGGTATATTTTCCTCACTATCCGTACAAGTATGCGCCGCGCAAGTATTCCCCGAAGAAAGCGCACAAGAGTCGCCGGTACTTCCTGTCGAGGAAACAGTGGAAGAGGTTTGGGCATTGGTCGGCGCGCCGCCTCAAGGGCGGGTTCTTCTACGGGTTACGTGGAGGCGCGGCCGGCGGGTTCTTCGGTGCGCTCGGTGGCGGGATTTTCGGAGGTGGCCCGGGCGCGTTGACCGGTGGCGGGTACGGGCTTTGGTATGGCAGTCTGGCCGGAACCGGCTATGGTCTGATTAGGGGACACAAGTCGTGGTGGTAGCGGCGAGTCGCCAGCAATCCATTTGGAGTAGCGCATGTCAAATAGCTTGATCACACGCATATTTGTCCCTTCTATCTTCGTTCTGGTTATCATTATTCTCCGGATCGTTGATAGAAGTCTCCTCTCTTGGACCACGCTGTGGGCAATTCTCGCCGCTTTGCTGGCAGGATTCCTGTTTGCTGAGATTCAACTAAGGGTGTGGGGTCCTCTGAAAATTAGGAAGTAGCATATTCGGAGTCTGAATCGGGCATTGTCGGCTGAAAGCCCACTGGATCACCTATTCTGATCCAGTGGGCTTTGTAGGAATCTCTTCCGTTGGTGTGGGCGGGTGATCAGTGCGTTGCGTGCTCCCAGCACCGAGTTACGCCAACCACTTCGAGTAGCCAGCGTCGACAAGGATCTCGCTGCCGCGTGCCTGGTAGGTGATGGACGTGCGGTCGCTGTGTCTCGCGCCGGGCCGAACCGGATGCCGTACGCCGTTTCGTTCGGGAACGGCGTCGTGGATTCCCAGCCCTATCGGCCGAACGCGTAGCGTGCCGAGTTGACCTTGACCCGGTCCACGGTGGCAGTGCCTATCTTGCCTGGCGGGCCATCGGCGTACCGGCGATCCTGCTTCGTCTTCGGCCCCCGGCTTGACGTATCTGTTTCAGCCTGGTCTGCGGAGTGCCGGCATGGGTGATCCACGCCTCCAGGAGTTCCCGCCGGGTGCTGATGGTGGTTCCGGGATCGACGCCGCAGCCTTGCGGTGCCGGTGACCGTGCGGCTGACAACGACTAGCTGACTCGGGCATAGTCAATCGACTGCTTGTTGGCCGAGTCCTCCGGATCGATCGCCTTGCCTAGCCGGTCATGCGCGGTCAGCACGTAGTCTTGACGGTTCAGAGCGCATCCGACACAGAAAGAGAGAGTAATGCTCTCGTCGGTGCCGTGACTCCGACGTCCACGAATTACGTTTGGGGCCATAGATTGCTCACTGTGCATCGTCGGTAACAGGTGATCATCCCCCTTTGATCAGGACCTGCGGACCAGCGAACCGCCGCCGGTGATACCGAACGACGCCTTCACGCCGTCGATCGTGAGGTCCACGACGTACGTCGTACCGACCATCCGGGTCTTGTAGGTGACCTGGCCGTTGGCGCGGGTCGGGATGATCAGGGACAGGATCGAGACGGACTTGCCGGAGCGGGCGAAGATGACCGTGGAGGCTGCCTTGCGGGTGGTGATGTGCGGGAAGTGCCAGCCCTGGATCGGATTGGTCTGGCCGGTCTTGACCAGGGTGGAGCCGGCCGGGAGGGCGCCCTTGTAGGGGAGTTGGAGGAGGACGGTGCGGGTGTTCTCGCCCTTCTTGGTGGCTACGGCTGCGGAGCGGCCGGAGACGGTTGCGCGCTGGTCGGAGGGCAGGTGCCAGAGGGTCTGGAACTGCTGCGCGGTCTTCGCGGTGGCGCGGTCCAGGGTGACGACGACGTCCGGCTTGCGCAGGATCAGGACCCCGCGGGTGCGGGTGACTCCGGCGGCGGGGGCGTCGGTCATCTCGTAGAAGTCGGCGTTGTCCCGGACCGAGGAGCGGGTCAGCTTGGTGATCGGGTTCGTGTCGGCGAGCTTCGGTGTCGTCATCACGTTGTGGGCCGACGGGCCGACGATCCAGGCGCGCCAAGCCTTGTTCGAGTAGCCGGCGTAGCCGGTGTCACCGAGGATGTCGCGGCCGCGGGCCTGGTAGGTGATGGCGGTGTGGTCGCTGTGTCCGTGCAGGACCCGCTTCGGGCCGAACCGGATGCTGTACGCCGACTCTGCCGAGAACGGCGTGGTCGCGGAACCCCAGCCGGAGCGGCCGAACACGTAGCCGGCCGAGTAGATCTTGACGCGGTCGGCGGGGGCCTTGCCCGAGACGCCCTTGGTGGCGGCGTACTCGATCGGCGTACCGGGGACGTTCCCGGTCTTCACGTACTCGGTGTCGCCGATCTGCTGCAGCATGCCGAGCGGGCTGGTGGCGTGAGCGATGAAGGTCGCCAGGAGTGCGCGGCGGGTGGCGATCGTGGTGCCCGGGTTGACGCCGCAGTCCTGCATCGCCTTCGCGGCGCGGCCCCAGAGGGAGTAGTTGAACTGCGCGTAGCCGGTGGCCTGCTCGTTGGTCGCGCCCTGGGCGTCGATCGCGGTGGTGATTGCCTTACCCAACCGGTCCTGCGCGGTCTTCATGTAGTCGCTGCGGTTCAGAGTGCACCCGACACCGAAGAGAGCGATGCTCTCGTCCGTGCCGTGGTTGCCTTGGCCACCCCAGTTCGCGGTCATGAACTTGGCGTGGTTCACCAATGCCGTGTCCAGCCAGGCGTACTGGCTCGGCAGCTTGGTGACGTTGAGGTTCTTGAGCACGGCCAGGCGCAGGCAGATCAGCACGTTGGTGCGGTGCATGGTCGCCTCGTGCGCGGCCGGGTTCGCCTTCCAGGAGTACGGGTTGTCCTTGACCCAGTCCCGCGCGATCGCGGTCACGTGGGTGAGCGCGGCCTGGTCGCCGTTGCTCGCCGCGGTGATGCCCTGGCCGATCCAGCGCAGCGAGTGCAGCCACATCCACCAGCTCGGGTTGTTGTACGGGTTGGCCTTCCAGTTGATGTTGCCCTTCCCGTCACCGACCTTCGTGGCCTTGAACTTGCTCCAGATGAAGGTGTCGTTCATCACGGCGCTCAGCGGTACGGCGTCGTCGATGGTGCTGTAGCCAGGGCATGCGTAGTGCCCGTTGGCAGCAAGTGCAGTGCCTGCGGCCGCGGCGGTCGTCGCGGGGACGGACACGATGAGTCCGCCCGCGGTCGCCGTCACGAGGGCAAGCGAAAGTACACGTCTGAGCACTGGAATCCCCTAGGTACGAGCTGCTCCCCAGCAGCTGCAAAGTTCTTGACACCAGAGACGATGCTCAGTTCGCCGGATAAGTTGTGAGTTGCCTTAGGCAACTGGGGAGCGGATCGGGGACTCCGGGAATCAGGCGCTGCGCTCGGCCGCACTCCGCTCGACGCAGAACTCGTTCTGCTCGGGATCGAGCATGGTGACCCAGCCGGGTCCCTCGGGCTTGCGGTGGTCCTCGTGGATGCTCGCGCCGAGGCCGAGCAGCCGCTCGACCTCCTCGTCCCGGGTGCGCTCGGTCGGCACCCAGTCGATGTGCACCCGGTTCTTCACCGTCTTCGACTCCGGCACGCGGATGAACAGCAGCCCCGGCACCGGCGCCGGTGCCTCGACCAGGACCTCGTCGTCCCCGGGCTCGTCGCCCGCGCCCAGCGGCCAGCCGGTCGTGGTGCTCCAGAATTGCGCGAGCTCGTACGGGTTTTCGGCATCGATCGTGATGTGTCGCAGGATCATGCGCAGACCCTAACTCCCAACGGAGGGCGTCCGGCCGGTGACGCGATGGGGTCGGGGGTTCCGGAGGGTCGCGGACTGTCGGTGGCCGGGTCTACTGTGCGGCCAAGGGTGGTTTCACAGGAATCTTTGCAGGGGGAAAGGAAGATCTGATGGCGTCTCGACTCAACCCGTACATCCAGTTCGACGGAAGCGCGCGGGAGGCTCTGGAGTTCTACAAGGACGTGTTCGGCGGCGAGCTGACCACGAGCACGTTCGGCGAGTTCGGCGCCGGTCACGGGCCGGATGACGACAGCAAGCTGATGCACGGTCAGCTGGAGACCCCGAGCGGTTTCACGCTGATGGCCGCGGACACCCCGCAGGGGATGTCCTACAACCCCGGCGAGAACATCTCGGTCAGCCTCAGCGGTGACGACGGCGACGACCTGCGCGGCTACTTCACCCAGCTCTCCGACGGTGGCAAGGTCACCGTCCCGCTGGAGAAGCAGATGTGGGGCGACGAGTTCGGCCAGCTCACGGACCGGTTCGGCATCAACTGGATGCTCAACATCACCGGCAGCTGACCGCAGCTCGCGACAGGACCCGGCCCCTCGGCGACTCAGCCCCCGAGGGGCCGTTCTGTCGGCCTGTAGTGAGCCTGGCCTTTTTCAGGTCGGCAGGTAGGGGAGTGGACTTGGCGGTAGACGGCGTGCGGGTTCCGGACGGGCGCTGGGTCGAGCTCTGGGACGGCGGCGCGCCCGGCGGAACCCCGGTGATCTTCCTGGCCGGGTGCCCGGACACACGGCACGCGGCGTACTCGGGCGTTGAAGCCGCTCGCCGGCGCGATGTGCGGCTGGTGGGTGTCAACCGGCCCGGCTACGGCCGCTCGACGAGTCACGCCTCAACCCACCTGTCGGTGGCCGATGATGTCGTGGCCGTCGCGGATGCCCTGGGCATCGAGCGGTTCGCCGTGGCGGGCATGTCGATCGGCGGCCCGTACGCCGTCGCCTGCGCGGTGCGGCATCCCGACCGCGTGACCGCCTTGGGCGTCCTGGCGGGCCCGGCCAGCGTGCCTGAGCTGGATCCGCCGTACCACCGCGACAACCTCGAACCGGACGCCCAGTCGTTCTTCGAGCGGCTGGCGCAATCCACGCCCGAGGAGGCAGTCGAGCTGATGCGCCCCGACTTCCTGGCGTACGTGGCCCAACTCAACCCCGCCGACCCCGACGACGAGTCGCTGGTACGGCGGTTCCTGGCGGAGCTGGATCCGCACGACGCCGGCGTACTGCGGGGTGCGACCGGCGAGGTCGATGGCCTCCGCTTGGGATCGGACCGGGCGATCGCTGCTGCCGTCCGCGAGGCGTTGGCGAACCCGGACGGCTACCTTCGCGATGCCGCAATCTCCTTCCGTGCTTGGGATTTCCGCCCTGAAGAAGTTCGTTGCCCGACGCACCTTTGGTACGGCGAGCATGACGCGAACGCCTCGGCGCGGAACGGGCAGTGGCTGGCCGACCGCATTCCGGGTGCCGCGCTGGTCGTCCACCCGCAGACGACCCATCTCGCCGTACTGCATGAGCATTGGCCGGCGGTGCTGGCAGCCTTAAGCGGTCACGCGGAGAGCGGTCGCTGAACGGACGAGCGACGCGACCGCCTGGGAGCGGCTGCCCGGCCGCCAGGCGATGAGGGTGGTGACGTCCGGGGCGTCGACGACGGGCACCGCGACGTGTTCGGGCCACTGCCAGGCGCGGCTCGAGGCTGGGATGACGAGCAACGTCTTGCCGAGGGCCACGAGCTGAGCCAGCTGCGACTGTGTGCGGACCTCGGGACCGGGTCCATCCGGGTAGGAGCCGTCGAGCCGCGGCCACCGCGCAATCGGCAGGTCCGCCACGTTGCTGACCTCGGCCAGGGTGAGCTGATCGCGTGCCGCGAGCGGATGCTTCGCGGGCAGGATCGCGACCTGGCCCTCGACGTGGAGCTCCTCGGTGTCGAAGCCGGCGAGGTCGTCGTACGGGTGATGCAGGATCGCCACGTCGGCGCTTCCGTCGCGCAGGAGGCCGGCCTGTTCGGTCACCTCGCAGAGCAGGATCTCCACCGGCGTCGCACCGGGGTCCTCGGCAAGCGCGTCGAGGAGTCGCTGCAGGATCTGGTGGGAGGCGCCGGCCTTCGTCACGAGGACCAGGGATTGCTGCGGGTCCCCAGCACGCCGGGTACGACGAGCCGCGGCGGCGACCGCGTCGAGGGCTGTCCTGGCCTCGGTGAGCAGGACCCGGCCGGCTTCGGTGAGCGCCACACCTCGGCGGTCCCGGGCGAGTAGTTGCACGCCCAGCCGGTGCTCGACCTTCCGGATGGCCCGGGACAGCGGCGGTTGGGCGATCCCGAGCCGATCGGCGGCACGGCCGAAATGCAGCTCCTCCGCGACAGCGACGAAGTACCGGAGCTCGCGGGTCTCGAGATCGTCCACGCCGCCAGCCTACGTGCCGTGATACCGGTGAGGTATCACAGCGGAGCCGATCGGTCTTGGACGCGGAACCTGCGGTCGACCAACGATGGGTGCTGTGAATGACATGAAGACCGCGCTGGTCACCGGCGCGAACAAAGGAATCGGCTTCGCCATCGCCCAGGGTCTCGGGGCGCTCGGCTTCCGGGTCGCTATCGGTGCCCGCGATGACATCAGGCGAAAGGAAGCCGTCGAGCAGTTGCGTGCTGACGGTATCGACGCGTTCGGGGTGGCCCTCGATGTCACGTCCGACGAGAGCGTCGCCGCGGCTGCGGAGACCGTCGAGCAGACCGCGGCGGGGCTGGATGTGCTCGTCAACAACGCTGGTATCGCCGGCCGGATTGACGATGGCGCGCAGGATCCGACCACGCTCGACCTCGACGTGCTCCGCGAGGTGCTCGAGACGAACGTCTTCGGCGTGGTCCGGGTGACCAACGCAATGCTGCCGCTGCTCCGGCGTTCCGCAACACCGCGGATCGTCAACCTGTCGAGCACCATGGGATCGCTGACCCTGCAGACCGGCCCGATCCTGGCCGCCTACGCGCCCTCGAAGTCGATGCTCAACAGCATCACCGCCGTGTATGCCCGCCAGTTCGCCGACACGAACGTCATCGTGAACGCCGCCTGCCCCGGCTATGTCGCGACCGACTTCAATGGTTTCAACGGGCTGCGGACACCTCAGGAGGGTGCGGCGATCGCGATCAGGCTGGCGACCCTGTCGGACGACGGGCCGCGCGGCGGCTTCTTCAACGACGAGGGAACCGTCCCCTGGTAAGCGAAAACCAGGTTCGCCCGGACGGGGTCGCGGGCTAACTTGAGGTCATGGGAGAGAACGACGTACTGCGGGATCCGATCCGGCACAACAACTGGGCGACCAAGAGTCTGATCCGGTTCTGCCGGGATCAGGAACTGACGGCCGAACAGCTCGAGGTCACCGGCGTCGGCACGTACGGCGGGATCGTGGCGACCCTGGATCACATCGTCCGCTGCGACGGAAGCTACCTGCGCCGAATCGCGGACCGCCCACTCGACTTCGTGGACAGCGGAGTGACGCCGAACTTCGACCTCCTGGAACAGTGGAACGACGAAGCCGGTGTGCTGTGGGAGGAGTTCCTCGCCGGCCCGATCGATGTCGAGCGGGTCCTGATCGTCGACGACAACACCCGCGGAACCCGGGCCGGCATCTTCATCGCCCAGGCGATCAATCACGCCAACCACCACCGCGAGCAGGTGTGCGCCATCCTGACGGGTTTCGGCATCGAGCCTCCCGACATCCAGGCATGGGAGTACGCCTGGCAAACCGAACGAATCTGGGATCTCCCCACCCCCTGACCCCCTAGATCAGCCGAAGCCCCTCCCACGCCCCCACCGATCCCCGCCCCACCGATCCCCGTGCCACCGATCCCCGCGCCACCGATCCCCGCGCCACCGATCCCCGCGCCACCGATCCCCGCGCCACCGATCCCCGCGCCACCGATCCCCGCCCCACCGACCCCCGCGCCACCGATCCCCGCGCTTCCTCACTCCGTTTGGTGGGTGCACCCACGAGGTGGGAGGTTCCCCCACCGGATTTTCGGGCGGGAACCCCCCATTTGGTGGGTGAACCCCACCCCGGTCAGTTGGGGTGGTTCGGGCCGCACCACGAGCGGTGCTGTGGGACGGGGCTGGGGAGCGTTACCCCACCAAATCGGCAGGCAGGAGTCCCCGGTCTCGTGGGGACGTGATGGCGGATCCTCCCCGAACCGATTTGGGGAGGGTGGTGGTCGGTGTGGAGCGGTTTGGGGTGGATCGGGGACGTACTTGGGGGGTGGATCCGCCCCAGATCGCCCCGCGCGGAGCGCAGGTGCTCCCCGAACCGGTTTGGGGAGGTGGATCGAGGCGGGTTCGTTGAGACCACCCCGAACCCCACGCTTACCGTCGTAACCCATGCTCCTCACCAATCGCGAACCGACTTACGGCCAGCCGGGCGCGGAGGGGAGAACCTCTCCCGTTTGGCGGGCTCACCCCAATGCCGGCTAGACGAGAATGCCGGCTAGTCGATCCCGGCCAGCGCCGCCGCTGCGGCATCCCGGGGTCCCGCTGCCACAACGTCCGAAGAACCCGCAGCTCGGGTCTCCGGATCGTCGGACGTTACCGGCGGCGGAGGTTGCGTTGGTCGGTAACTTTGGGGCGTTATCCGCGAAAAAATTACCGGCCAACGCATCACCGCACTGCACGCACGACGAGGGGCGCGGCTTTTGGTGACGGCGCGGCGCGGGGTGGTTTGGCGCGGCGCGGGTGGTGAGGCGCGGCGCGGGTGGTGAGGCGCGGGGTGGTTTGGCGCGGCGCGGCGCGGGTGGTGAGGCGCGGCGCGGGTGGTGAGGGCGCGGCGCGGGGTGGTTTGGTGAGGTGCGGCGTGGTTGATGAGGTGGGGCGCGGCGCGGCGCTGGTGCGGCACCGGGGCGGTTTGTTGGCGCGGCGCGAACTGGATTGGTGAGGCGCGGGGTGGTGAGGTGCGGCGCGGTTTGGTGAGGCGCGGGGTGGGTCAACTGCCAGCAGGCCTCTGTCCCGCACGGCGACCACAGCCCGGCAACCTCAGGCGACGTGGAGCCGCGGTCGCCGGGCCTCGCCATCTACCTCAGCCACCGCGGCGCCCGGCCACGCTTTCTTTTGGGTCGGCCGGAAGCGGCGATCAGCCAGAGCGGACGTCGCCGGCCGAGTCCTTTCGGGCCTGTGCCCCGACTCGACCGCCAAAGGCGGCCGACAAAGCAAGAGGGCTGGCCACGCGGGTGGCTGGGCGGGATGGCGAGGTCGGCTACCGCGGCTTGCGCTGTGTGGGGCTGACGGGCTGTGGCTGAGGTGCGTGAGGCTCGAGGTCTTGCGTTAGGCGGAGGATCTTCGGGTCCAGGCGCGCCGAAGATGCTCCGACCAACGCGCCAGACGCCCCCGACGACCCGAGATCGCGGGTCGGCAACCACCTTGAGCGCCGCTCAACCACCGTCAGAGGTTTTGGGACTCTGGTACTGGGGTTAGGGCGGTGCCGTAGGTGAACCAGTTGAGGAGGTTCTCGACTACTAGGTTGCCCATGGCGATTCGGGTGGGGATGGTGGCTGAGCCGACGTGTGGCAGGAGCACTGCGTTCGGGAGGGTGAGTAGGTCGGGGTGGACCTTGGGCTCGTGCTCGTAGACGTCTAGCCCGGCCGCGTAGATCGTGCCGGAGCGGAGGGCGTCGACCAGTGCCTGCTCGTCGACGACTGAGCCGCGGGCGACATTGATCAGGATTCCGTCGGGTCCCAGGGCCTCGAGGACCTCGGCGTTCACCAGGTGACGGGTGGAGTCGCCGCCGGGGATCACCACCATCAAGGTGTCGACGTCGTGTGCCAGCTCGAGCAGGGTCGGGTAGTAGGGATAGTCGACGTCCTTCTGGCTGCGGTTGTGGTAGGCCACCGAGATTCCGAACGGTGTCACCCGGTCGGCGATCGCTTGGCCGATTCGACCCAGGCCGAGGATGCCCAGGCGGCGGCCGTTCATTGTTGCCTTGGTCAACGGATAGGCGCCGTCCTGCTGCCACTTGCCGGCCCTGAGGTAGCGTTCGGCCTGCGGTAGCTCGCGGACCGTCATCAGCAGCAGCCCGAGCGCGGTGTCCGCGACCTCGTCGTCCAGGACACCGGGGGTGTTGGTGACGACGACGCCGCGCGCGGCCGCGGCGGTGGCGTCGATCTGGTCGTAGCCGACGCCGAAGCTCGCCACGATTCGCACCGCAGGTAGTCGATCCAGGAACGCGTCGTCGATGCGGGTGCCACCGGTGGCGACGGCAACGATCTCGTCGCGGCGGTCGGCGAGGACCGCGTCGGGGTCGCTCTCCTCCCAGAGCCGGATCAACTCACAGTGACCGCTCAGCCCTTCGGCGACTGCGGTATGCATCGGTTTCGGCATCAGCACCACTGGTTGTCCCATGCGTCCCATCCTCATCGACCGATCCTGCCCGGACCAGGTACCCGGTTGCCCTTTCCCAGGAACTGGACAGGAACTGAACCGGAACCGGACCGAAGTTCACCTGTTCGCCCCTGTTTCCCGGCCACCCCATCGGCGACGATCGAGACCGGGGTGAGGTTCGGGAGAGGGAGGCAACCATGATCATCGACTGCGCCTACTACCAGGACGGCCGCCGTCAGCACGTCGAGACGATGTCGGTCCGCGAAGCCGCCGCGCAGTGTTCCAAGGGTGGATTCGTCTGGCTGGGGATGTTCGATCCGACCGCCGAGGAGCTCGCGCAGGTCAGCGAGAGTTTCGGCCTGCACGAGCTCGCCGTCGAGGACGCGCAGACCTTCCACCTGCGGCCGAAGGTCGAACCGTACGAGGGCGACATCCGGCTCGTCATCCTGCGCACCGCCCGGTACGACGAGGAGCGGGAGGAGGTCGAGTTCGGCGAGGTCAGCGTGTTCGTCGGGCCGGCGTTCGTGATCACGGTCCGCCAAGGTGTCGCGAGTGATCTGCACGGCGCCCGGATCCGGCTGGAGCAGCGGTCGGAGCTGTTGGAGGCTGGGACGAACTCGGTGCTCTGGGCGATCCTCGACCAGGTGGTCGACGGGTACGGTCCCGTCGTCGCGGAGCTGGAGCGTGACATCGAGGAGGTCGAGCGGACGGTGTTCGCGGGTGCGGTCGCACCGACTGAGCGGATCTACTTCCTGCGCCGCGAGGTGACCGACTTCTACCGCGCTGTGCATCCGCTGATCGCCGTACTGGCCACGATCGAGCGCGGTGCTCGCAACACTGAGCTGCTGCCGTACTTCCGCGATGTCCGCGATCACCTGGTGCTGGTGAACGAGGAGGTGGCCGCTCAACGGGACCTGCTGGCGACGGTGCTCGAGGCGAACATGGCCGTCATCTCGGTCGAGCAGACCAAGGTCGGTGTGCAGCAGAACGCGACCATCGAGCAGTTGACTATCTTGGCGACGATCTTCCTGCCGCTGACCTTCGTGACCGGCTTCTTCGGCCAGAACTTCGGGTGGTTGGTCGACCACATCGGTGCGGAGTGGGACTTCCTTGCACTCGGCATCGGTGGCTTGCTGGTGCCCTGTATCGCCTTGTTCATCTGGTTCCGCCGGCAGCGGGCAGCGCGACGGCCGAATCCGTTGGGGTAGCGGACGGCAGGTGTCCGCCATGGCGGTGATGCTGGGTGCATGAGTGAGCACAACGTCAGCACAGCGACCTTCCATGCGTACTTCGGCTACCGCGACGCGGTCGGCGCACTGCGATGGTTGGAGCGTGCCTTTGGATTCGAGACCACCATGGAGGTTCCGGACGAGCAGGGCGGGATCTCGCACGCGGAGATGCGGTACGGCGGCGTCGCGTTCACGCTGTTCAGTGACAGAGACGGGTATGACCGACCGGTGCGCAAGGGAGACACCGTTGGGCACGGTATGTACCTCGCTTTCGACAGTCGTGAGCAGGTGGATGAGGTGTATCGCTCTGCCCTAGCTGCGGGCGCGGAGTCGATCTGGGAAGCGGCCCTGAGCGAGTGGGGCAACTACCGCTGCCGGGTCGCCGACCCCGAGGGCTACGAGTGGACCTTCGGTACTCACCGACCAGGGAGCTAGCCGAGGTTTAGGTCGGCGACGGTTACTGGTTGGCCGGTGGTGAGGGACTGGTTGGCGGCGATGCCTACTGCTACTGCGTTGATGCCGTCGTTGATGTCGGCGGCGCGGGCGAGTGGGTCGTCGCCGGGGCCTTGGAAGAGGTCTGCGTAGAGGAGGCGGTCGCCGCCGCCGTGGCCGCCGGCGGCTCGGGGGATCTCGACCTGGACTGCGGCGGTCCAGTGCTTCTGGAGGACGAGGCGTTCGCCGTCGGAGCGGATGTCGCCGGTGATCAGGTTTCCGGCCGGGTAGCTCGGGTCGATGCTGGCGTCGATCACTGCGGCGCGTTCGACGACCTCCAGCTCCGCGCGGCCCTCGGTGCCGTTGACGGAGACCTTGTAGCCCTCCCAGGGGGAGTGGGCGTTCAGCGAGTAGCTGAGGCGGGCGCCGTTCGTGTACTCGGCTATGACGGCCAGGTTGTCCTCGATGGTGATGCCTGGTCCGAAGACGTCCTGGTCGCGGAGATAGCCGTCGTACTTCTCGCTCTCGAAGTAGAGGCGGCGGTTGGCTTCGTCGTGGCGGAGGTCGAGCAGCCAGGGGTCGTCGGACCAGTCGTCCACGGTGCCACGCGGTGGGCGGGGGCCTAGGCCGCGGGCTGCGGCGTTCTGGTCGCCGTAGAAGGAGAGTGCGCCGGACGCGAAGACGCGAGCGGGTTTGGAGGCGATCCACCAGTTGACGAGGTCGAAGTGGTGAGAGGCCTTGTGGACCAGCAGTCCGCCGGAGTTCTGCTTCTGGCGGTGCCAGCGGCGGAAGTAGTCCGCTCCGTGCCTGGTGTCGAGCACCCACTGGAACTCGACGCTGGTGACCGTGCCGATGGAGCCGTCTGCGATCAGCTTGCGTAGCGCGCTGTTGCGGGGTGAGTAGCGATAGTTGAAGGTCACGACGACGGACTTGCCGGACTCCGCCATCGCTGCGGCGATCTGACGGGTGCCGTCAGCGTCGATCGTGAGGGGCTTCTCGACGATCACGTCGGCGCCTGCGCGGAGGAGGCGGGAGACCACGGCTGCATGGGTGTAGTCGGGGCTGGTGACGATCACCCGGTCGACGGACTGCTCCTTGACCATGCGCTCCAGGTCGTCGGCGCCGTACTGCGGGAGCTGGTGGCCGCCGAGTCCTTCGACGTACTGCTGGTGGAAGGCGAGGCGACCGGGGTTCGGGTCGAGGAGGGCTACCAGTTCGGCGTCGGTGGGGTGGTCCTGGAAGATCGCCCGGACGTACTCACGGGCCCGGGAGCCGGTTCCGGCGACGGCATAGCGGCGGGCCATGGCGGCGGCCTCTCTACTCGTGGAGGAATCTACTCGTGTAGATCCCGAGGCTATCCCGGGGCTCGACGAGGGGTCAACGGTCGTACGATCGGGCTCATGTCGTCCCCAGTCACGCGTAACGACGTCGCGCGGTACGCCGGAGTCAGTACGGCGGTTGTGAGTTACGTGGTGAACGACGGGCCGCGGGCGGTGTCGCCGGCGGCGCGCGAGCGGGTGCTCGAGGCGATCCGGGTGCTTGGGTATCGGCCGAACGCTACGGCTCGGGCGCTGCGGACGGGGAGCACGCGGACCTTCGGGCTGATCACGCCGGACGGTGGGAACCCGTTGTTCGCCGAGCTGGCCAAGGCGATCGATAAGGCCGCTGACGAGCGTGGGTACGTCGTACTGCAGACGAGTGCTGATGGTGATCCGGAAACCGAGCGCACGAAGGTCGCGCAGCTACTGGCGCGACAGGTGAGCGGGCTGGTGCTCGTGACGCCAACCGAAGCCCCCGACCTGGCCGGCGCCGACGTGCCGGTGGTCGTCGTCAACCGCGTGCTGCCCGGGGTGAGCTCGGTCAGTCCCCGCTACCGCGAGGGTGCACGAGCCGCCGTCGAACACCTGGTCAGCCACGGTCACACCCACATTGCTCTGGTGATCGGAGGAAAGAGACAGTCCGAGCGGGAGCTGGGGTGGCGGGACGGGTTGCGGGGGGCGGGGTTGGCGGATGGGCCGCTAATCAGGGTGGGGTTTAGTCGGGAGGGTGGGTACGACGCGGGGCGGTGGTTGGTGGGGTTGGGGGAGCGGCCTACGGCTGTGTTTGCCAGTTCGGATTTGCAGGCGATTGGGCTGCTGCGGGCTGTGCGGGAGGCGGGGTTGCGGGTGCCGGAGGACTTGGCGGTGGTGGCGTTTGACGGGACGCCGGAGGCGGAGTGGTGTTGGCCGGGGTTGACGGTGGTTCGGCAGCCGGTGGAGCGGATGGCGGCTGAGGTGGTGAGGCAGTTGGTTGAGGGGACCGACGGTGAGGCGACTGCTTGTCCGACGGAGTTGGTGGTTCGGAAGTCTTGCGGGTGTTAGAGGGTTCCTAGGTCTTCGAAGATGAGGGCTGTGCGGGTGCCCAGGACTTCGGGGATGGCCTGGAGCTTCTCCAGGACTACGCGGCGGAGGCCCTCGTTGTCGGCGGCGCGGACCAGGAGGATGGCGTCGAAGTCGCCGCCTACCAGGGCCATGTGCTTGATTTCGGGGATGGCTTGGAGCTGTTCGCGCAGTGTGCGCCAGGAGCTTTGGCGGAGACTCAGCGTGACGTACGCCGAGGTGGCGAGGCCCAGTTTCAGGGGGTCCACGGTGACTGTGAAGCCCGTGATGGTGTCGGTGCTGGTGAGGCGTTCTACGCGGGCGTAGGCGTTCGCGCGGGAGATGTGCACCTGCTCGGCCAGGGCGCGGATCGAGAGCCTTCCGTCGCGTCCCAGGGCCTCGACGATCTGACGGTCGATCTCGTCGAGGGCCGGAGCGATGACCATCCGTCCAGGTCCGGCGTGATGCGGGATCTCGTCCTGGGACATTCGCACTCCAATTCCGACCGGCGATGACCAAATGTCTCGGCATTTTCCCAGGTCTGGATCCGAATGGCCAGAAGTACGACGATGTGGCCACCGTCCGTCTCCTGCGCCTGGAGGGCTCATGACGACCGTCGAGGAGCTCTTGCTCCCCTCCACAGAACCTGTCCGGTTGATCGACCAGGATGGGGTTCTGCACGAAAATTCGTCATACCAGCTGCCTGGTGAGCAGGCGCTGGTCGATGGCTACGTTGAGTTGATCAAGGGTCGTCGGATCAACGATCAAGCCAGTGCACTGGTCCGGCAGGGCCGGCTGGCTGTCTACCCGTCGTCGCACGGGCAGGAGGCCTGTCAGGTCGCCGCCTCGATGGTGTTGGCCGACGGGGACTGGCTGTTCCCGACCTACCGCGACACGGTCACGATCGTGAGCCGTGGTGTCGACCCGATCGAGACGCTGACGCTGCTGCGTGGCGACTGGCACTCGGGCTACGACCCGTACGCGCGCAACGTCGCGCCGCAGTCCACACCGCTGGCGACCCAGCTGACGCACGCGGTTGGGGTTGCGCACGCGGCGCGGTTGAAGGGCGAGGACACCGTGGTGATGGCGCTGTGCGGCGACGGTGCGACCAGTGAAGGTGACTTTCACGAGGCGCTGAACTTCGCGGCGGTCTTCAAGGCGCCGGTCGTCTTCTTCGTGCAGAACAACGAGTACGCGATCTCGGTGCCGCTGTCCAAGCAGACTGTCGCGCCGTCCATCGCTCACAAGGGCATCGGGTACGGCGTCCCGGGAGAACGGGCCGATGGCAACGATCTTGCCGGGCTGCTCGCCGTACTGGGGCAGGCTGTTGCGAAGGCGCGCGCGGGCGAGGGACCGCAGCTGGTCGAGGCGCACACGTATCGGGTGCAGGCGCACACGAACGCTGACGACGCGACGCGCTACCGGCAGGACGACGAAGTGACGCCGTGGCTGGCGAAGGACCCGATCAAGCGGCTCGAGGCCTATCTGAGCAGCGCTGGATTGCTGAGCGACGACATCAAGAAGCGGGCCGAGGACGCGGCGACGCAGGTGGCGCAGCAGTTGCGCGACGGGTTGATGCCGGAACCGAGTGTTGATCCGGAAGACCTGTTCGCCCACCTGTACGCCGTACCGACGCCGCAGTTGGCCGAGCAGGCTGCGTTCCTGCGGGACGAGCTGGCGCGAGAGGAGGCCTGATCATGACGCACCAGAAGATTTCGATGGCGCAGGCCTTGAACCAGGCGCTGCGGGACGCGATGGCCGCCGACGACTCGGTGTTGATGTTCGGTGAGGACGTCGGAGCGCTCGGCGGGGTCTTCCGGATCACCGATGGGCTGACCGCGGAGTTCGGCGAAGATCGTTGCTTCGACACCCCGTTGGCCGAGTCCGGGATCGTCGGGATGGCGATCGGGCTCGCGATGAACGGGATGCGGCCGGTGGTCGAGATGCAGTTCGACGCGTTCGGGTACCCGGCGTTCGAGCAGATCGTCTCGCATGTCGCGAAGATGCGGAACCGTACCCGCGGCCGGGTCGCGCTGCCGATGGTGATCCGGATGCCTTATGCCGGTGGGATCGGCGGGGTTGAGCATCACTGTGATTCTTCGGAGTCGTACTACGCGCATACGCCTGGGCTGACGGTTGTTGCCCCGAGCACCGTTGCGGACGCGTACACGTTGTTGCGTAGGGCAATCGAGTGGCCGGATCCGGTGGTGTTCATGGAGCCGAAGAAGCTCTACTGGGCCAAGGAGGAGGTCGATCTGACTGAATCTGTGCCGGGGATCGGGAAGGCTGTTGTACGGCGGGAAGGCGCGGACGCGACGCTGATTGCGTACGGGCCTTCGGTGCCGGTCGCTCTCGAGGCGGCGGAGGCTGCTGCGGCTGAGGGACGGCAGTTGACGGTCGTGGATCTGCGGTCGGTGGTGCCGTTTGACGACGAGACGGTTTGTGCTGCGGTACGGCGTACTGGGCGGGCTGTGGTTGTTGCCGAGGCGAGTGGTTTCGCGAGTGTGTCATCGGAGATCGTTGCTCGGGTCACCGAACGGTGTTTCCATTCGCTGGCCGCGCCGGTGCGGCGGGTGACCGGGTTCGACATCCCGTATCCGCCGCCGAAGCTGGAGAAGTTCCAGCTGCCGGGGGTCGACCGGATCCTTGACGCTGTTGATGATTTGCAGTGGGAGGACTCGTGAACACGTTCCTGCTCCCGGATCTCGGTGAGGGGTTGACCGAGGGCGAGATCGTGCGGTGGTTGGTGGCTGCTGGTGATGTCGTCGCTGTGGATACGCCGGTTGCTGAGGTCGAGACGGCGAAGTCTGTCGTGGAGCTGCCTTCGCCGTATGCGGGGGTGGTTGAGGAACTGCATGGTGAGGTTGGCACGGTGATCCCGGTGGGGAAGCCGCTGATCACCATCGGGGCTGAGGTCGGTGCGGCCTATCGCGAGGAGGAGCGCGCGGGGTCCGGGAATGTGCTGATCGGTTATGGGACTGGGGAAGCCGCCGGTGCCGGCCGTCGGCGGAAGCCACGTGGAGCTGCCGTTGCTGTTGAGTCGCGGGTTGTGCGGGTGATTTCACCGCTGGTACGACGGTTGGCTCGCGATGCCGGTGTGGATCTCAAGGGGTTGGTGGGGTCTGGGGCGGACGGACTGATTGTTCGGCGGGATGTGGAGCTGGCTATCGCACGCCGTGTCGGACCTGCGGCGGATGAGATTGTGCCTGTTGTCAGTCGAAGCCCGCAGCTTGTGGATGCCGTGACTGGAGTTGACTCTCGGACTGGGCTTGGGGAGTTGAAGCGGGAACAGATGAGTGGGTTCCGGAAGGTTGTGGCTGCGACTTTGAGTCGGAGTCGGCGGGAGATTCCGGAGGCTACTACTTGGGTTGATGTTGATGCGACCGCGTTGCTCGAGTTGCGGGAGTCGTTGCGGTCGGCAACTGATTCGGGGCCGGGGTTGCTGGCTTTGATGGGGCGGTTTGTGGTTGCTGGGTTGGTGAAGTATCCGGAGCTGAACGGGTTTGTGGATACTGAGCGGGACGAGCTTGTTCAGTTCGATGGGGTGAATCTCGGGCTGGCGGCGCAGACTGAGCGTGGGTTGGTGGTGCCGGCGGTTGCCAACGCTCACCAGTTGAGTGCGCGTGGGCTGGACGTGGAGATTCGGCGGTTGATGGAGACGGCCCGTGCTGGGCGGTTGACGCCGGAGGAACTCAACCGTGGGACGTTCACGTTGAACAACTACGGGAGTTTCGGGGTCGATGGCAGTGCGGCGATCATCAATCATCCGCAGGTGGCGATCCTGGGGGTCGGGCGGATCATTGATCGGCCGTGGGTGGTGGACGGTGAGCTGGCGGTGCGGAAGTTGACTCAGTTGTCGCTGGTGTTCGATCACCGGGTGTGTGACGGTGGGACGGCGGCAGGGTTCCTGCGGTTTGTGGCTGATGCGTTCGAGAATCCGGCATCTGCTTTCGCAGACTTGTGATGACTGGGAGCGACGCCACGGTGTAGGGCTCGGACACGATTCGGCTCGATACTTGCGCGTAGCAAGTTCCTGGCTCCAGAATGCGAGCTGAATCCGGCGCTCAGGGGTGAGGCGGAGCGCGAGCAACCTCGCGCCCAGCCTGGGGTTCCGGTCCAGAATCCAGCACCAGAGGAAGAGCCTTGAACACATCGGTGCAGTTGCGGGGAAAGAAGTCACGGCTGGCCACGGTGCTCGGCGGAGCGGGCGCGCTGGCGCTCGCGGCGGGCGGCCTGTCGCTGGCGACCGCTCCGGCGGCGTCGGCCGACGGAATCGTGAAGCCGGGTAATCCGAACTGCGCCGATCTGGTGCCGGGATCGACGGAGATCAAGTTCGACCCGCCGACGCCCGGGCCCAAGTCCGCGGACGGTGTCACGGTCACCTGGAGCAAGCGCGTGCTCCTGGTCGACGACCCGGAGCACGAGGGTGACCAGACCGGTGGCGACTTGGTCGACTTCACCGCCGTCGGCGGCAAGGTGCTGGGCGCCATCATCAAGGGCGGCCCGATGGCGAACTTCTACGACTACCGCCCAGGCGGGACCGTCGCCGGGACCAGCCTGCACACGCCGGTGAACGACAACAACAAGAAGTACTACGGCATCAGCCATGTCACGTTCTGCGTCGCCAAGCTGACGACCACGCCGACCCCGACGCCGACTCCCACGCCGACGCCGACCCCCACGCCGACTCCCACCCCGACGCCGACGCCCACTCCGACGGACACGCCGAGTGACACGCCGACGCCGACGGACACCCCGAGCCAGACCCCGACGCCGACGGACACGCCGAGCGACACCCCGACGCCGACGGACACCCCGAGCGAGACGCCGACCACGACCGCACCGACCACGGCTCCCAGCAGCCCGATCGGCGTACCGACCGAGGTCGACGCCGGTCTGAACGGCGGGACCCGGAACGCGTCCGCCGAGACGTCCGGCCGCAGCATCCTGGGCATCGGACTGCTCGGTCTCGGTGGTGTGCTCGTGTTCGCCGGTGTGCTGAAGGCTCGCCAGCGCAAGGGATACCACTCTGCCTGACCTCCGCGCGCAGCGCCGCCGTCCGGGGCGCGCCCGATCGTCGTGGTTGACGATCGGGGCCCTGGCGGCCGGCGTCGCGCTGGTCGGCGTCGGCGGATACGTCCAGCTGCGCAGCAATGATGCGCAGGGACGGCCCAGCTCGGCGCCGACTCAGGTCAGCCCAGAGGTCGAGGACCCGAAGCCGTCCGGTACGACGAAGCGCCCGCCCGCCGAGGCCCGCAGTACGGCGGCCGCGCGACCGGGGAACCCGACCAGGCTCGCCGTTCCCAGCTTGGGGATTTCCACCCAGGTGCTGGCGATCCGGGCTCAGGGCGGAACACTCGTGCCGCCGTCCAACCCACGTGTCGTCGGCTGGTGGGCGGATGGCGCTCAGCCCGGTGCGGCGAAAGGCTCGGCGGTGATCACCGGTCACACCGTCCATGACGGTGGTGGTGCGTTCGACGACCTGGAGAAGCTCAAGCGTGGCGAGTCGGTCCGCGTCACCACGAAGCAGGGGTCGACGGAATACACCGTCACGTCGGTCACGACGTACCGCAAGAAGGCGCTGGCCAAGAAGGCCGCGCAGTTGTTCGACCAGAGCGTCCCCGGGCGGCTGGTGCTGGTGACCTGCGAGGACTGGGACGGTACGGCGTACCTCAGCAACTCCGTGGTCGTCGCGGTACCGAAGCGGTGAGTGGCCGGCCCCCGTGGGCCGGCCACTCAAGTCACAGCTAGTTGTTGATCTGGGTGGTCAGTGCGCTGTAGTACGACGCGACCTCGGCGTACACGCCCGGGTTGCCGGCGTCGGCGCAGCCGATGCCCCAGGAGACGACGCCGAAGAGGCGGCCGTTCAGGACGAGCGGGCCACCGGAGTCGCCCTGGCAGGAGTCCTTGCCGCCTGCCTTGTAACCGGCGCAGATCTCGCCGTTGGCGACGTAGCCTTCGCTCGCGTACTGCTGCTGGCAGTAGGAGTCACCGAGGACCGGGGTGAGCACCTTCTGGAAGCGGTCCGAGGGGCCGGTGCCCTCGGTGTCGCCCCAGCCGTACACGGTCGATTGCGCGCCGACCGCGTCGGCAGCCCGGCTGGACTCCAGCGGCAGGGTGGCGATACCGGTGAACGGCGTGGTCAGGGTCAGTACGGCGACGTCGTGGCCGGACTGGACGCCGTACAGCGGGTCCTTCCAGATCTTGGAGATCTTCGAGGTCTTACCGACCGTGGTGCGCAGGTCGTCGCGACCCTGGACTGCGGTGTAGGTGCTGATCGGTTGCGTGACGCAGTGCGCCGCGGTGACGATCTTGTTCGCCTTCACGAGAGTGGCGCCGCAGTACTGGTCGTACGGGTCGGACGAGCGGGTGTTGTTCAGCGCGATCGCCCACGGGGTCTGTGCGGTGCTGGCCAGCGTTCCGCCGACGATCGGGGCCGGTGGCTTCGACTTGGCGGCCTGCGCCTGACCCACTGCTCCGGCTGATGCTGCCACCAGGATGACGGCGGCGAACGCGGCACGGGCGAGCTTGAGCTTTCCTGTCATGCCTCACACTCCAGGGTTTGTTTGGGACCGCAGGGCGGCGCGGTCCCATCACCGTGAAGAGTTGTACGACGACAGGGAGTAGCACAAGCGATTGACCGGGCACAGTGGTGACGGGTCATCCCTGTGTCACAAGCGTCAGGAAAGCTGCCGTGGTCGCAGGCCGACCAGAATCACCCGGAGTCCTGCGGAAAACCGTGCTTCCGGACCGGCGCGGTTGGCGCGGTTGAGGTACGCGGCCAGGCTCTCCGCTCCGACGCCGAGCTGGTCGCCGGCCTTGTTTGCCCACTGGCGCTCGGTCAGTCCGCTGCGGCGGACCATCGCGGACCAGGCGGAGTCCGTGACGGCCGAGCCGATCAGGTAGTGGAAGACCGCCGAGACGGCGGAGTCGAGGTGCTCGCCCTTGAAGCGGGCGCCGGCCAGGATCGAGACGAGCTGGTCGGTGAAGGCCTGGTAGTTCGGACCGAGACCGGCGTGGGTCGCGAGCAGCTGCGGCGCCCAGGGGTGTTCCCACAACGCCCGGTACGCCGCTGTGCACGCGAGGGTGAGGTGGTCCCGCCAATCGCCCGGGCCGGCGTCGGCGACCGCCGTACCGAGGATTTCGTCGACTGCCAGCTCCAGCAGGTCGTTCTTGTTGGCGATCCGCCAGTAGAGGGCGGAGGTCGCGGCGGTACCGAGCTCGGCGGCGATCTTGCGCATCGAGAAGCCGTCGAGGCCGTCGCGGTCGAGGAGCTCGATCGCGGTGCTGATGATCTGCTCGCGGGTGAGGGGTGCCCGGGTCGCCTCGGCCTCGGTCCGGAGCCATACCGAACCGAGTGCCGTCCGTTCGTCTGCTGCTCGCACTGAAACAGTGTGTCAGGTTTGAAGACAATGTGTTAGCAACCAAAGTCGCACGACCGGGGACGGAGGGTGGACGACTCGGTCGCGCCGTCGGCGAAGACTCGGGGTATGAGCGAATCGCGGATGGATCGGGCGCAGTTCCTTCGACGTGCGGCCGCTCTCGGGCTGGTCGCGGGGGCCGCGGGAGCTGTCGGTTCTGCACGTCCGGCTTCGGCTGCAGGAGGTGGTACTGCGGCGGGTGGGGCCCTGCCACGACCCGCCGCGGCCGCCGTGGGGAGTGAGACGCAAGCCCGGTCCCTGGGTGGAGGTGGGCGGCGGCTGGTGTTGAAGGGGGTGGCTTATGACGTGGGGACGGGGTTCCTGGGGGATGACAGCCGGGTGCGGTGGAGTCGCGGGTTGATGCGGGGGGAGGTTCGGGCGATTCACGATCGGCTGCACGCCAACTGGGTGAGCGTCTACGGCAGCAACGTCGAGCGGTTGGTGGAGACGGCGACCGAAGTACTGAAGCAGGGGATGGCGGTTTCGGTGCAGCCTCGGGCGTTCGACGAGCCGCAGGCGGATGCGTTGGCGAAGTTGCGCGAGGTGGCGATCGGGGCGGAGCGGTTGCGGCGGCGGTTCGGGGCGGAGGTGATCTTGGTGGTCGGGTGCGAGTTCATGTTGTTCACGCCGGGGATCGTGCCGGGGGCGGACTTCTTCGAGCGGGTCGCGTACCTGGAGAAGGGCGACTACGACATGACCGAGTTGCAGCGGAAGTTCCGGGTGTTCACGGCGCAGATGGTGAAGGTTGCCCGGCGCCACTTTCACGGGCGGATCACGTACGGCGCCGCGCACGACCTGGAGAACGTGGATTGGTCGTTGTTCGACATCGTGGGGCTGGACTTCTACGGAACTGATCCGAAGGAGCTGGCGCCGTTTCGGCGGTGGGGCAAGCCGATCATGGTGCTGGAGTTCGGGTGCTGCACGTTCACCGGGGCGCCGGAGCTGGGCGGGATGGGCTGGGACATCGTCGACACCAACGGCGAGATTCCGCCGCAGTACATCCGTGATGAGCAGACCCAGGCGGATCACCTGGTGAAGATGCTGAAGGTATTCACCGCTGAAGGCTTCCTCGGAGCCTCGATGTACACGTTCATCTCACCGGACGCGCCGCATCGGCCGGACGACCGCCCGCACGATGAGGACATCGCGGCGTACAGCCTGTGCAAGGTACTGCGGAAGGACCCCGACGACCCGGCGTCGCCGTACCGCTGGGAACCGAAGAAGTCCTTCCACGCTGTCGCGAACTACTACGCGAACTGCTAGACCGCGTTGAAGGTGTCCGGATGCGGGCCGGTGCGCTCGTCGCGGTCTAGTGGGGTGATCGTGGCGAGGTCCTCGTCGGACAGTTCGAAGTCGAAGACGTTGAGGTTCTCCTTGATCCGGGCCGGCGTGACGGACTTCGGGATGACGATGTTGCCGAGCTGGAGGTGCCAGCGCAGTACGACCTGCGCGGGAGTGCGCTCGTGCTTCGAAGCGAGCGCCTCGATGACCGGGTCGGTCAGCAGCGAACCGCCCTTGGCCAGCGGGCTCCACGCCTCGGTACGGATGCCGAAGTCGGCGCCGTACGCGCGCACCTCGTCCTGCTGAAGGAACGGGTGCAGCTCGACCTGGTTGACCGCGGGCGTGATGCCGGCGAGTTCGTTGAGCCGATCCAGGTGGTGCGGCTGGAAGTTGGACACGCCGATCGCGCGAACCCGACCGTCGGCCAGCAGTTGCGAGAGCGCGCGCCAGGTGTCGACGTACAGGTCGAGGTCTGGGGCCGGCCAGTGGATCAGGTACAGGTCGAGATAGTCGAGGCCGAGCAGGCCGAGGCTCTGGTCGAAGGCTTGCAAGGCTTTGTCGTAGCCCTGGTCGGCGTTCCACAGCTTGGTCGTGACGAACAGCTCGTCACGGTCGATGCCGGAGGCAACCAGTGCCTTCCCGACACCGGCCTCGTTCTGGTACGCCGTCGCGGTATCGATACTGCGGTAGCCCGCCTCGAGAGCCGCCGTCACGGCCGCGGTGGTCTCGTCGTCCGGGACCTGGAACACGCCGTACCCGAGCTGGGGCATCTCGACGCCGTTGTTGAGCTTCACGGTGGGAATCATCGGTGGATCAAATCCTTCAGACAGTTGTGAGAACAGGTTCGGTGGCGGCGCGGCGGCGGTGGTCCAGTGCCCCGGAGAGCACGGCGACACTCAGGCCGGCGAGGGCGAGTCCGGCGCCGACCCAGTTGGGGGCGGTGTAGCCGAGACCGTGCGAGATGGTCAGGCCGCCGAGGTACGCGCCGATCGCGTTGCCGAGGTTGAAGGCGGCGATGTTGGCCGCGGAGGCGAGTGCCGGAGCGCCGGCCGCCTTGTCCATCACCCGCTTCTGCAGCGGAGCAACGGTCATGAACCCGGCTGCGCCGAAGAGCGCGATGGTGATCGCGGCCGGCAGTTTGGCGTGCGCGGTGAACACGAACACGACCAGTACGGCGGCCATCAGCGCGAGGGCCAGGTACAGACTCGGCATCAATGAGCGGTCCGCCGCCTTGCCGCCGAGCAGGTTGCCGACGACCAGGCCGCCGCCGAAGAGCACGAGCAGCCAGGTGACCGCGCCGGCCGAGAAACCCGCGACCTCGGTCATCATCGGCGCGATGTAGGTGAACGACGCGAACACCCCGGCGAACCCGAGCGCGGTCATCGCGAGAGCCAGCCACACCTGCACGTTCTTGAACACGGCCAGTTCGACCCGCAGCCCGGGACCTTCGGCGGTGTCCTGCCGCGGGACCAAGAAGACGATCCCGAGCAGGCCGATCACGCCGAGCGCGGTCACCGCCCAGAACGTCGACCGCCAGCCGAACTGCTGACCGAGCGCCGTACCGCCGGGGACGCCGAGCACGTTGGCCACGGTCAGCCCGGTGAACATCAGCGCGATCGCGCTGGCCTGCTTGGCCTTCGGGACCAGCGAGGCCGCGACCACCGAGCCGACACCGAAGAACGCGCCGTGCGCCAGGGCGGCGACGATCCGGCCGGTCATCAGTACGCCGTACGTCGGGGCGAGCGCGGCGAGCAGGTTGCCGGCGATGAAGACACCCATCAGCGCGATCAGCACGGTCTTGCGGGACACCTTGGACCCGATCGCGGTCAGCAGCGGGGCGCCGACCACCACGCCGAGCGCATAGCCGGAGATGAGCAGCCCGGCCGACGGGATGCTGACCCCGAAGTCGGTCGCGACCTCGGGCAGCAGGCCCATGATCACGAACTCGGTGGTGCCGATCCCGAACGCACCGATCGCCAGAGCGAGTAACGCCGCAGGCATAGTTTCTGGTCTCCCTCGAATGTAGTCTTGTGACTGTTACCAGCGTCCGCGATAGTTGCAGACGCCGACTATTGCACAAGCGCTATGATGGCGTACGCAATCGTGGATTTCAAGTGGAGGAGTCATGGGACTACCGGACGACGCTGCCGAGGCGCGGGCGCAGGGCTGGCGGACCCTGGCTGCTCTGCACGCCCGGATCGAGGACGAGCTGGAGCGCGCGCTGCAGAAGCAGCACGGTCTGTCCGTGAGTGAGTACGGCGTGCTCGACGTGCTGGCCCGCCAGGACGAGCACCACCTGCGGATGAACCAGCTGTCGAACGCAGTCGTGCTCAGTCAGTCCGCGACCACGCGTCTGGTGAGCCGGCTGGAGGACCGCAAGCTCCTCGAGCGCTACCTCTGCCCGACCGATCGCCGCGGTATCTACACCGAGGTCACGCAGGCCGGTCGCGATCTACTCGACCAGGCTCAGCCGACGCATGACGCCGTACTGACTTCCGCTCTGGAGAAGGCTGCCGAGCTGCCGGAGCTGTCTCCGCTGGTCAACGCTTTGGACAGGCTGACGGTCAGCTGAGGAGGTTGATGAAGGCGGCGGCCAGTGGGTCCGGGCGGCCGCGTGTGTACGCCGTCAGTGCGCGGCTGATCGGGGGATTCGGGCGGAGGATGTGACCGTCGAAGCTCGCCGGGAGGATGTTCTCGGGGACCAGTGCGGGCCCGAGGCCGGCCGCGGCGAGGGCTGGGGCGGCAGCTGTCTGTTCGGTACGGATGGCGATGCGAGGCTCGAAACCTGCTTGTGTACAAGCGATATCGAGTACGTCGGACAGTCCGTGGCTCGGCGTGTAGTGGACCCACGAACGGTCGGCCAGGTCGGCCAGGCTGACGGTGTCGCCGATCGCCGCTGGGTCGTCGGCGGCGACCACGACCATGAAATCCTCGGTGCCGAGTGGTTGCAGCGTTCCCAACCAACCGGTTGGTTGCGGTCCGATTGCGAGGTCGGCCTGACCGGCGTACATGGCCTCGGTGAGCTCGTCGGTGTGCCGGTGCTCGAAGAGGCGGATGCCGACATCGGGGTACGACTGGCGCCAGCGGCGTAGTGCGGCCGGAAGGACGCCCAAGGTGATCGAGTAGAGGGTGGCGATCTGCAGCTCGCCGACTTCGAGACCGGCTGCTTGGCGGGCGGCGCATTGGGCGCGGTAGGCGTCGGCCAGGGCGGCTCGGGCGTGCGGGATCATCGCGCGGCCGGTCGAGGTGAGGCGGACATTGCGCGGCAGTCGCTCGAGCAGCGGGCCGCCGGCCGAGCGTTCGAGGGCGCGGATCTGGTGGGACAGCGCCGGCTGGGTCACGTGCAGCTGCTCGGCCGCCTTCGTGAATGAGCCGGTGTCCACGACGGTGACCAGGTACTCGAGCTGCCGCAACGTCGTCATTACTTCAGCTTATGCGACCGGTGACAACTATGCCTTGGCTTTATCTGCGCAGGTCAGGAAGGCTGTGAGGCATGGAGAACGTGGCGTTGGTGGTCGGTGCACGAGGTGTGATCGGGACGAATCTGGTCGATCACCTGGCCTCGCTGGAGGATTGGCGAGTGATCGGGTTGTCGCGGCGCGGGGGCGTCGACGTACCGGGGAAGGTTCGGCACCTCGCGGTGGATCTGCTCGATCCAAACGACACCCGGGACAAGCTCGCCGGGCTCTCCGAGGTGACGCACGTGTTCTACGTGGCCTATCAGGATCGGCCGACCTGGGCCGAGCTGGTTCCGCCGAACCTGGCGATGCTGGTCAATGTCGTGGATGCGATCGAGCCGGTGGCGAAGGGGTTGCGGCACGTCAGTTTGATGCAGGGATACAAGGTGTACGGCGCTCACCTTGGCCCGTTCAAGACGCCGGCCCGGGAGGACGATCCGCCGCATCTGCCGCCGGAGTTCAACGTCGATCAGCAGCAGTTCCTTGAGGCACGACAGGTCGGCAAGGGGTGGAGCTGGTCGGCGTTGCGGCCGTCGGTGGTTGGTGGTGTTGCCTTGGGCAACCCGATGAACCTCGCGGTCGCGATCGCCGTCTATGCCTCGCTGTCGAAGGAGCTCGGCGTACCGCTGCGGTTCCCGGGTAAGCCGGGCGCGTACGACACGTTGCTGGAGGTGACCGACTCCGGGCTGCTCGCGAAGGCCGCGGTATGGGCGGCGACCGCGCCGGCCGCGGCGAACCAGGCGTTCAACATCGTGAACGGCGATCTGTTCCGGTGGAACGAGTTGTGGCCGAAGATCGCGCGCTGGTTCGAGATGGACGTTGCGCCGCCGCTGCAGATGTCGTTGCAGGACGTGATGGCCGACAAAGCGTCGGCCTGGAAGCAGTTGCAGGCGACCCACGGGCTGGCAGAGACGTCGTACGACGAGGTGTCGTCCTGGCCGTTCGCGGACTTCGTGTTCGGGTGGGACTACGACTTCTTCGCCGACGGGTCGAAGGCGCGGCGGGCGGGCTTCCACGAGTACGTCGCCACCGACGAGATGTTCTTCCGCATCTTCGCGGAGCTTCGGCAGCGGCGGGTGATTCCGTGAATGGCGTACCGACGAACTGTTAGTAGTGGTGGCATGGCATTGATCGCATGCGTGAAGCGTCGCCCGGGCGACCGAATCGGCGACTATTAACAGTCCGTCGGTACACCCTCTAAGCTCCCGGTGTGGCGGCGATGGGTGCGGGACGGGTGCTGGGTGCCAACCTGCGTGCGCGCCGGGACGAGCAGGGGATCTCGCTGTCCGAGCTGGCCCGGCGGTCGGGGATCGCGAAGGGCACGCTGTCACAGCTCGAGTCGGGGAGCGGGAACCCGACCATCGAGACGGTGTTCAGTTTGTCGAACGCTCTCGGCGTACCGGTCTCGGCGCTGCTGAGCGATGCGCCGACGGCCGACCTGGTCCTCGTGCGGGCGGCGGAGGTCGACGTACTGTCCGGTGAGGCGATCGACCTGCGGATGGTACGGCGGCTGGAACCGGCCGGCGGGTTGTTCGAGATCTACACGCAGGACGTGCGGCCGGACGCCGTACAGCACTCGGACGGTCATCCCGGGATCGAACATCATGTGGTGTTGAGCGGGCGACTGCGGGTGACATCGCGCGGCCGGACGGAGGAGCTCGGGCCGGGGGACTACCTGGCGTTCCGGGCCGGTGGGCCGCACGAGTACGCGGCGGTGGACGGGCCGGTGCGGTCGGTGCTGCTGCTGGAGTACCCGCCGGACGCCGCCCCGCCCGGGCCGGGACCGCATCGCAGTTGAGACGTTGACCGCGGGGCAGTGCGCGCCGTACTCTCGAAATCGTTCAGTTTAATGAACGGTCATCGAGGAGGTCGCCGTGCCGCAGCCCGACGTGGTCGTCGTGGGCGCGGGCGTGATCGGCGCGGCCTGCGCCGAGGCGTTGTCGGCGGCCGGGGTCCGCGTGCTGGTGATCGACCGCGACGGACCTGCGTCCGGTACGACGGCGGCCGGCGAGGGGAACGTGCTGGTCTCGGACAAGGAGCCGGGGCCGGAGCTCGAGCTGGCGGTCGCGTCGCGGTTTGAGTGGGAGACGGTGATTGCTCGCCTGCGGGGTGTGGACGTGGAGTGGGAAGCCAAAGGCGGCGTGGTTGTTGCGACTGGTGATCCGGCGCCGTTGAAGGCGTTCGCTGCTAAGCAGCAGGCTGCTGGGGTTGACGCTCGGGTGATCTCGGCGGCTGAGGCCTTTGAGTTGGAGCCGTTGCTGACGCCTCGGGTGACAGTTGCGGTGCACTATCCGGATGACGCGCAGTTGCAACCGGTGCTGGCGGCAACTGCTTTGCTCGCTGCGGTGCGGGATCGCGGTGGTGAGGTTCGGTCGGGGGTGACCGCGCTCGGGGTGCGGCGGTCGGCGTCTGGTCGGGTGATCGGGGTCGAGACGACTGACGGCGTGATCGCGTGTGGCGCCGTACTGAATGCTTGTGGGCCTTGGGCTGGTGGGTTCAGCGCCGAGGCTGGTGCGCCGATTCGGGTGTTGCCGCGGCGGGGCATGATTTTGGTGACGGCGCCGCTGCCGGCCTGTGTCCGGCACAAGGTTTATGACGCTGATTATGTGGGCGCGGTCGGGAGCGGGGACGCGGAGCTGCAGACGTCGACGGTGGTTGAGTCGACGCGGGCTGGGACGGTGTTGATCGGGTCCAGTCGGGAGCGGGTGGGGTTCGACTCGGCTCTGCGCGTCCGAGTGTTGCGGGAGTTGGCGCGGAAGGCCGTTGGGCTATTTCCGTTCCTGGCTGAGGTTGCGGTGATGCGGACGTACGGCGGGTTTCGGCCTTATGCGCCGGACCATCTGCCGGTGATCGGGGCTGATCCGCGGGTGCCGGGGCTGTGGCATGCGACCGGACATGAGGGTGCGGGGATTGGGTTGGCTGCTTCGACTGGGCGGTTGGTGACTGAGCTGTTCTTGGGGTTGACGCCGCATGTTGCGGCCGAGCCGTTTCGGGTGGATCGGGAGGCGGTGATCTCCGGATGACTTCCTTCCTTGGGCCGGTTGGTACGGCGGAGGTCGTACCGGTGACTGTGGACGGGTCGCCGGTCGAGGCGGTTGCTGGGCAGACCGTGGCTGGGTTGTTGCTGGGGCGCGGGCAGGACGCTTGGCGGACTACGCGGGGTGGTGGGCGGCCGCGGGGTGTGTTTTGTGGGATCGGGGCTTGTTTCGACTGCTTGGTCGTGGTGAACGGGGTTCCGGACGTGCGGGCTTGCCAGCGGACTGTCGCGGCGGGGGATGAGATTCGTTCGCAGGCTGGGGCTGTGCTGCCTCGTGGGGGTGTTGGCGGGTCTGCTGGTCAGACGGTTCGGGCTGATGTTGTGGTGGTGGGTGCTGGGCCGGCGGGGATGGCTGCTGCGTTGGCGGCGGCTGATGGTGGGGCGTCGGTGGTGCTGGTTGACGCTGGGCGTGCTTTGGGCGGGCAGTTCCATCGGCAGGCTGCGGCGGAGTTCGGCGTACGGCGGAAGTCGTTTGTGGGTGATCGGGTGCTGTCGCATGAGCTGATCACGTATCTGCCGGAGTCGTCGGTGTGGGCGATCGAGGGGACCCGGCTGTGGGTGCAGAGCGGCGCGGCGGATGCTGCTGAGCGTTCGGTGTTTGCGGTTGATGGTCGGGCTGTGGTGCTGGCGACTGGTGCTTACGATCGGTTTTTGCCCTTCCCTGGTTGGGATCTGCCGGGGGTGTACACCGCCGGTGCTGCGCAGGCGCTCGCGAAGGGCCAGCGGGTCGCGGTCGGTCGGCGAGTGGTGGTTGCGGGGACCGGACCGTTCCTGCTGCCGGTCGCCTCATCGCTGATCGGCGTCGGCGCTGCGGTGGTCGGATTGTTCGAAGCCAATCGCTTGTCCACGGTTGTTCGTGGGTGGGCGCCAGACACTTTAGTTGCTGTTAGCAAGCTTGGTGAGGCCGCCGGGTATGCGCGCACGCTGGCTCGACACCGTGTTCCGCTCCGGCACGGGTGGACTGTCGTCGCAGCCCACGGAACCGACCGGGTCGAGGCAGTAACCATCGCCCGCCTCGACGCAGGCTGGACCCCGATCCCAGGCACCGAACGACGCTTGGAGTGCGACGCAGTCTGCGTAGGCTTCGGCTTCACACCCCAACTCGAACTAGCAGTAGCCGCCGGCTGCAACCTCACCGACGACGCCCTCGCAGTCGTCGTGGACTCCAACCAACAGACAACCACCCCCGGCGTATTCGCCGCCGGAGAACTCACCGGCATCGGCGGCGCCGACCTATCAGCCGCCGAAGGCCAAATCGCCGGCGCAGCCGCAGCACGACACGCGAGCGCGGCGCGACGGGAGAGCGAGCCGGAGACGCCCAAGCCGACAGCGGGTGCAACCGCCGCCGCGACACCCACTGGCACACCCGCCGCGACATCCGCTGGCGCATCTGCGGGCACGCCCGCCACGACGTCCGCCGGCGCATCCGCGGCTACTCCCGGCACGTCCGCGGCTACTCCTGCCGCGACATCCGCCGGCACGCCCGCTACGACATCTGCTGGCGCATCCGCGCCTACTCCCATCAGCACAACCGCCGGCACATCCGCGGCCACATCTTCGATCACAACCACCATCACACCCGCCAACGCCACGACGGCCGGCACGTCCACCACAGCTGCCGACAAACGGCTTGAGCGGTTGCGGCGGTTTGCGGTTGCTTTGGGGCGGGCTTATCCGGTTCGGGGTGGGTGGAAGGGGTGGAGTGGGGACGACACCGTGGTTTGTCGGTGTGAGGAGGTTTGCCGGGGGGACGTTGAGGCGGTTGGTGGGGTTGGGGGGCGGGCGTTTCGGTTGAGTAGTCGGGTGGGGTTGGGGTTGTGTCAAGGGCGGGTTTGTTCGCGGAACGTGGCTGAGCTGGTTGGCGACAGTCCATTGATGAAACGGCCGATCGCCGTACCGGTGCGGTTGGGTGATTTGGCAGAGGCTGAGGAGACGTTGTGACGGAGAAGCTGGATGGCGTGATCGTGGCGACGGCGTTGCCGTATCTGGAGGATGCGGGAGCGCCGGCGGGGTTGCGGCCGGATCTGGATCGGTATGCGGAGCACTGCCGGTGGCTGGTGGACAACGGGTGTCGCGGCGTGGGGCCGAACGGGTCGCTCGGGGAGTACTCGTCGCTGAGCGATGACGAGCGCCGGGCGGTTGCGCGGACGGCTATTGATGCTGTGGGCAACGATGGTGTCGTGGTTGTCGGGGTGCACGGAGTGGGTGCGCATCAGGCGCGGGCCTGGGCGGAGAAGGCGGCGGAGGACGGGGCGGACGGCGTACTGTGCCTGCCGCCGACGATGTACCGGGCGAACCGGGGTGAGGTGCTGCACCACTTCAGTGAGGTCGCCAAGGCCGGGTTGCCGGTGATGGTCTACAACAACCCGATCGACACCAAGGTCGACCTGACGCCGGACTTGCTCGCCGAGATCGCGCAGATCGAGAACGTGGTCGCCGTCAAGGAGTTCTCCGGTGATGTCCGCCGGATCCTGGAGATCCGGGAGCTGGCTCCGGACCTCGCGGTCATCGCCGGGGCGGACGATCTGACGCTCGAGGCGCTGCTGATGGGGGCGACCGGATGGTTCGCCGGGTTCCCGAACGTGTTCCCGGCCGAGTCGGTGCGGTTGTTCGAGCTCGCCGTACAAGGCAAGCTGGAAGAGGCGCGCGCGTTGTACGAACCGCTGGTCGCGGCGTTCCGGTGGGACTCGCGGGTGGAGTTCGTGCAGGCGATCAAGTACGGCATGGACTACGTCGGCCGGTACGGCGGCCCGTGCCGCCCGCCGCGTGGGCCGCTCGTGCCCGAACACGTCGCACAACTGGAGCAGGACATGAAGAAGGCCGTGGAGTCTTTGCGATGAGGTCCGTCCGGACGATCACCGCGATCGACTCACACACCGAGGGGATGCCGACGCGCGTCGTCACGGGCGGGGTCGGCGTCGTGCCTGGTACGACGATGGCCGAGCGGCGCGAGTACTTCATCAAGCACCTCGACGACCTGCGGCTGTTCCTGATGAACGAACCGCGCGGGCACGCCGCGATGAGCGGAGCGATCCTGCAGCCGCCGACTCGGCCCGACGCGGACTGGGGTGTGCTTTACATCGAGGTCTCCGGCCTCCTGCCGATGTGCGGTCACGGCACGATCGGCGTCGCGACCGTGCTCGTCGAATCCGGCATGGTCGAGGTGCAGGAACCGGTGACCGTCGTCCGGCTGGACACCCCGGCCGGCCTGGTCGTCGTAGACGTTGCCGTGCGCAACGGTCGCGCGGAACACGTGACGCTGCGGAACGTCCCGTCGTACAGCCATTCTTTGGATGCCGTGGTCGACGTGCCCGGGCTGGGGCCGGTGACCTACGACCTCGCATACGGCGGGAACTTCTACGCGATCCTGCCGTTGGAGCAGCTCGGGATCCCGTTCGACCGTGCCTACAAGGACCAGATCATGGCGGCCGGCCTGTCGTTGATGGAGGCAATCAACGCGACGGATCGCCCGGTCCATCCGCTCGATCCTGGCATCAACGGGTGCAAGCACGTGCAGTTCACCGCACCAGGACTCGACGGCGCGCACTCGCGCAACGCGATGGCGATCCACCCCGGCTGGTTCGACCGCTCCCCGTGCGGCACCGGTACGTCGGCCCGGATGGCGCAACTCCACGCCCGCGGCGAACTCGCCCTCGGCGAGGACTTCGTCAACGAGTCCTTCATCGGCACCCGCTTCACCGGCCGCCTGATCGAGGAAACCACCGTCGGCCCGCACCCAGCCGTCGTACCAACAGTCACCGGCCGAGCCTGGATCACCGGCACCGCCAACTACCTCCTCGACCCAGACGACCCGTTCCCCACCGGCTTCGTCCTATAGTCCCGCGCATGGAGTTTGCCGAGGTTGTACGTCGGCGGCGCATGGTGCGGGAGTTCGCCGACCGGCCGATCGCACCGGAGTCCGTCGAGCGGATCCTCGCCAGCGGGCAACGGGGTCCGTCGGCGGGATTCGTCCAGGGATTCGCGTTCCTGGTGCTGACCGAGCCGGCGGATCTCGACCGGTTCTGGCCGTTCGCCCCCAACCAAACTCGGTACAAACCACGGGTGATGAACGCACCCCTGGTCGTCGTACCGCTCGCCGACCGCGCGACGTACCTCGAGAGGTATACGGAGGAGGGCTGGCCGGCGCCGTACTGGAGTATCGACACCGGCATGGCGGCGATGCTGATGCTGCTGACCGCGGTCGACGAGGGGCTTGATGCCTTTCTGTTCTGGCTGATGCCGGACGCGGAGACCAAGTCCGCGGACTCGGATGTTCCGCCCCACGTGCAGCAGTTCCGCGAGGAGTTCGGCATCCCCGAGGGGCTCGATCCGATCGGTGCGATTGCGATCGGTCACCGGGCCGACGACCTGTCGGCGCAGCGTCCCGAGATGGACGAGAGGCGGCGTGCACCGGAGACATTCATCCACCGCGGCCGCTGGACTAGTTGAGGTGGTTCTGCCAGTCGGTGGGGACGTTGCCGGCCGGGCCGGGGACTGGTTGGTCGGCTGGGCGGGACTGGGGGTCGGCTAGGGCGGGGCCGTCGTAGTACTGGGACTCGCCGTAGTGCCAGAACCAGTCCTCGCCGGGTTCGAAGCTGCGGACGATCGGATGGCCGGTCTCGGTGAAGTGCGCCGAGGCGTGCTGTGCGGGTGACGAGTCGCAGCACCCGATGTGACCGCACTCCGCACACCGTCGCAGGTGGAACCACCACCCGTCGTTGCTCAAACACTCCGCACACCCGGTGCCACTCGGCGGAACCGCGCTGTCGATCCCAGAACTCTCCGTCATACCGCACATCCTTACCCGCCCAGGTCCCCCGGACAAGCAAGCTCCGGTCGGTAACGACACGTAGTGGTACCGCCGAGGCGGTCCGGCAGGTCATCCCCACGCGTACGCCGCAGTCAGTGCGTCGACTACTACGTGTCCTTGCCGACGGATCCTCCGACGAACAGGAGGTATCCGCCCGACGGCCCTCGGAATGCCGGCGATGAGCGTGGTGCCGGCGGGCGGTGGGTCTATACGTCCTGTCCTTGGGGTGATTACTCGGGCCAGGGGGAATTCTGGATGACCTCTACGAAGTCGGTGGGGTGGAAGTTGGGGTGGAAGTGGCGGAGGACGTCGGATTTGACGTTGCCGAAGGTGGTGGTGGGGCGGTCGACGAGGGCTTCGGTGAAGGCGGCGAGGATTTGGGGCTTGAAGTTGGGGCGGGGGTGGGCGGCGAGGACGGCGTCGCGTTGGCGGGAGGGGAGGAGGTGGTAGTCGACGCCTAGAACGTCGTATTCGACGCCTCGGGTGACGAGGGCGATCTCCGGCGCCATGTGCAGGGGGATCTCGGGGGTGGTGTGGAGGGCGATGGCGGTCCAGACGCGGTCGGCGTGGGGAGTGGGGACGCCGTGGGATTCGAGGAAGCGGCGGGCCTCGTCGGCGCCGTCGAGTTCGAAGCGCTGGTCGGTACGGCGGTAGTGCTCGGTCAGACCGAGGTCGTGGAAGAGGGCGCCGACGTAGAGGAGTTCGGAGTCGAACGCGAGGCCGTCGGCGAGACCGCGGAGGGCGCCGAACAGGTAGATGCGGCGCGAGTGGTGGTAGATGAGGGGTGTCGCGACGTCTTGGACGAGGGCGGTGGCTTCGCGGGCCAGAGGGCTGTCGGGGATCTTGATACCGGCGATCTCTTCGGTCATGGGACCAGGTTGGCCGGTGCGGTTACGCTGCTGCCATGTCCAAATTGCCAGGACAACCACAGATTCGGACACGCCGCGTCGCGTTCATCGTGTATGACGGGGTGACGCTGCTCGACGTGAGTGGTCCACTCGAGGTTCTCCACCAGGCGAATCGGGGGACCGCGCGGTACGAGACGGTCCTGGTCTCGCCGAACGGCGGCACCGTGACGACCGCCGCCGGACTGAGCCTCGCCGGCACCGTCAAACCGAACGATGTTGACGAGCTAGACACCGTGGTGATCGCGGGGGCCGATCAGCTCGCCGAGCAGGTGCCGGACGACGTTCGCCAGACTGCCGCCGTACTGTCGGACGGCGCCGAGCGGGTCGCGTCCGTGTGTACCGGCGCCTTCGTGCTGGCTGCGTTGGGAGCGCTGGACGGCAGGCGGGCGACCACGCATTGGCGGCACGCGGAGACGCTTGCTCGCAAGCATCCGCAGGTGAACGTGGAGCCAGACGCGCTGCACATCACCGACGGCCGCTATGTCACCTCGGCCGGGATCAGCGCCGGGATCGACCTGACCCTCGCGCTGGTCGAGGCCGATCACGGTCCGGAGGTCGCGCGGGAGGTGGCGCGCGAGCTGGTCGTGTTCATGCAGCGCCCGGGCGGCCAGTCGCAGTTCTCGACGGCGATCGCGACACCGCCCGCCAAGAGCGATCCACTCCGCGAAGCGACTGCGGCCGTCGTCGCTGACCCGGCGGCCGATCACAGTCTGCCGGCGTTGGCGGCGTCGGTGGCGGTCAGTCCGCGGCATCTGACCCGGCTGTTCCAGACCGAGCTGCAGACCACGCCTGGGCGGTGGATCGAACGGGTCCGGTTGGATCGCGCTCAGCAGTTGATTCTGGATGGGCACAGCATCACGGCAGCGGCCAGGCGCAGTGGTCTCGGGAGCGACGAGACGCTGCGCCGCGCGTTCGCCCGGCATCTTGGCACCACGCCGACGGAGTACAAGCGGCGCTTCCAGCTGACCGGCTGATACAGGCTGGGTCGAATGGTCTACCCCGGTTGCTGGACCATTTCGGCGGTACCCGTAGATCGTGGTCGACAGAAACGTGGCCGCCCCCGAGAGGACCTCGCCATGCCGTCCGTCCGCCGTCTCGCCATAGCTGCTGTGGTGGCTGCCCTGGCGTTCGCTCCGAATGCACAAGCCAGTACGCCGCCCAAGGCCGTCCAGGCCGCGCCCGGGATCGACTACTGGACCGAACCATCCAGCACGAGTATCTTCAAGGATTCCCTGCCCAGCAGGGAATCCGGCCGCTCGATCGCTCTCGACACCGCGGCGAACGAGGAGGAGAGCGCGCAGATCGTCCTGCGCTCGGCCGCCCCGCTGACCGTCGACGGCGTGACCTTCGGCAACCTCACCAGCGGTTCGCAATCGATCGAAGCCGCCAACCTGTCGTACAACTTCGTCACCTACAAGTTCCTCGACGCGAACACGAAGTTCGGCGACCAGCCGATCTACCCGGTGGTGCGCAAAGCTGAAGCCGACTTCCCCGATCCGTTGTCCAACGCCCGTACGGCGAGTGTCGGCCCGCGGACGGCGTTGTCGATCTGGGTGACCGCCGCCGTACCGAAGGGGACCCGGCCCGGCGTCTACACCGGGAAGGTAGTCGTTGCCACCAGCAACGGTGAGCTCGAAGTGCCGGTGTCGGTCGACGTCCGCGACGTACAACTACCGGATCCGGCGGACCAGACGTTCGAAACCGTCTTGTGGAACACGTTCTTCGGCGAGATCTCGTGGGGCCCGGACGGGCAGACGATCGAGGAGACGTACGACTACCCGCGGTACAGCCCGCAGTACTGGGACCTGCTGGAGAAGGTCGCGGTGCAGATGAAGCGGCACCGGACGAACACGTTGACGCTGCCGCTGGTCAACCTGATGCTGGACGGCAACACGACCGTCACCGACAACAGCAACGGGACCGGTCGTTACACCTTCGACTGGAGCCGGATCGACGAGCTGGTGAAGTTCTTCGTCGATCGCGGTGTGGTCAAGCGGCTCGAGGGATTCTGGGTATCGGCGGACACCTCCGGCTGGCCCGGCCCGAGCAACGAGATCCGTGATGTCGAGATCATCGACGGCACCGGCGGCAAGGGCAGGCGCAACTACGTGGACTGGAACACGAAGAAGGCGAACAACTTCATCGACCAGTTCATCCCGGCGCTGAAGCAGCACGTGCAGGACAAGGGCTGGGACACCGACCTGAAGTATTGGATGCACGTGGGTGACGAGCCGGGGATCGGCGATGACCATGAAGAGGAGGAGCGGGCGTGGCGCGGCATCCTGGACCGGATGCGGCTGACGTGGCCGGACGTTCCGGTCGGCGACGCTGCCTTCCACGAGCCGGTGGCCGCCAGCGTCTCCCAGGAGATGGCGGTCGTCATCCCGAACCTGCTGAACTACGACCAGAACCAGCAGACGTACGACGATTTGCGGGCCGATGGCAAGGATCTGTACTTCTACAACTGCAACATCCCGGTCGGCAACTATCTCAACCGCTTCATCGACCAGCCGCAGTTCAACCAGCGGCTGACCCCTTGGTACGCGTATTCGCGTGGCGCCAACGGCTACTTGCATTACTCCATGAACGGCTGGCTGGCGGAGCTCGGCAAGGAGGAGTCGAAGGGCGACCACTACATCGTCTGGCCGGACAAGGACAACAACACCATCGAGTCGTCGATCCGGTACGAGTCGTTGCGCGACGGTATCGAGGACTACGAGGTGCTGAACATCCTCGGCAAAACGGATCCCAAGCTGGCAAGGGATCTGGCGACGGCACTGACCCAGAGGGCGGACAAGTACAGTCCGGACACGGGCTACCAGGCACGCATCCGCAAGATCGCGCTGGACGCCGCAGCCGGGAAACCGATGGCGGACCTTGCCGCCGGGAAGACAGTGAGCGCGTCGAGCGCGGCCGCCGGGCACGAGGCGGCGAAGGCGGTCGACGGTAGCGACGTGACGAGCTGGCAGCCGGTTGACTCGGGCAACCAATGGTTCCAGGTGGACTTCGGGCGGCAGATCCAGCTCGACGGGATCCGGCTGAACTGGTCCGGTACCCCGGCCGCTGACTACACGGTCAAGGTTTCCTACAACGGCACCCGCTGGAGTACGGCGTACGAGGGTGGTGGCGGTGCGTTCGCCGGGATCAACGGGAAGGCGCGGTTCGTCCGGATCGAGTTCGGCAGTGGGGTGTCGGGGCTGAAGAGTCTGGAGGTTGCCGGGAGCCCGCTGGCGAAGCAGAACCTGTTGGGCGGGCGCAACTACACGCTCAACCCGACTCCGAACAACCTGCCGGACACTGGATTCGAGTCGACCGACGGTGTGCTGGCCGACGCGCATGACGACGGGCGGACGTATGGGTTCGGAGCGGGGCAGGAGACTGCCACCATCCAGTTCGACCTCGGGTCGGCGCAGAAGATCGACGAGGTTCGGCTGCACGCGTACGAGGAATACCCGGCGTACCGGCCGGACCGGTTGACGATCGCGACGAGTACGAACGGGACGACCTGGACGCAGAAGGGCTTCCTGCCGGGTACGCCGAATGACCAGTCGAAGATCTGGTTCCAGTTCGACTTCCCGGAGACCAGTGCGCGCTATGTCCGGGTGACGCTGACGAAGGCGTTCACGGACGACGCCTCGGTGATGCTGGTCGACGAGATCGAGGCCTATGCGAGTAACGGGCCGGCCAACCTCGCCGCAGGCGCGTCGTACGCGAAGAGCACGCCGCCGCACGGCAACTACCCGGACACCGGCGACAAGGAGTCGACCGACGGAGTGATCGCGGGGCACCACGAGGACACCTTCAACTACGGCTACACCTTCCCGGTCGGTACGACGGGTAGGGCGAATGTGACCGTGGATCTGGGCGCGGCGAAGCCGATCGGGCGGATCGAGGTGCACGACAACTTCGACGGGGTGACGAAGTACTCGCCGGACACGGTCCGGATCTCGGCCGGCAACAGTCCGGACGCGCTGACGCCGATCGGCTCCGCGGGAGTCTCGTCGGCGCAGTGGTTCCGGTTCCCGGTGCAGACCACGGCGCGGTACGTGCGGGTCGAGTACGAGAAGTACTCGCAAGGTATCGCCGCCGACTGGATCTTCGTGGACGAGATCGCGATCTACCCGAGCTGAGCCCCAGCGGGATCCCAGCCGGCCGGTCACGACACATACCCAGTGAGAACCCCCGATGGGGGACGATCTGGAGGTGGTGACGTGACGATAGCGCCGGCTGGGATACCCGAGGGATTGCCGAGGACGATGAGCGATGCGGAGCTCTGGCGACGGTCGGTCGAGGGGGAGACGGAGGCGTTCGGGTCCCTGTTCGACCGGCATGCCAAGGCGGTCTACAACTTCGTCTTCCGGCGGATTGCCTCGTGGAGTGACGCCGAGGACCTGACATCACTGGTGTTCCTGCACGCTTGGCGGCGCCGGGCCGAGGTGGTGCTGGTCCACGACTCGGCCCTGCCCTGGCTGCTGCGGACAGCCGACTACGTACTGCGGAACGAGTGGCGCAAACAGCACTTCCGGCGGCTCAACCTCCTGCGCCAGGCGCCAGCCGCCAATGAGCCGGACCACGCGGAGTGGGTCGCGGCGCGGATCGACGACGAGCGAGAGGCCAAGCGGCTGCGCGCGTTGCTGCGCAAACTGCCGCGGCACGAGCGCGAGATCGTCGAACTCTGCTTCTGGTCGGGTCTCGACGCAGCCGCGGCCGCCGTCGCCCTCGACATCCCGCTCGGCACCGTGAAGTCCCGGATGTCGCGCGCCCGCAAACGTCTTCGCGACCTGAGCGTCGCCGTCGGTACTGAAGCTTTGGAGGACCTGTCATGAGAGAGCTGCTCAACCGCCGTCCCGACCAGCCGATGCCGCCCGGGCAGCACGAAAAGCTCCGCGCCGACCTGCTCACCGCGATCGAGACCGAGCAAGCCCGTACGCCGCGCCGCGTGCTCGTCCCGGTCGCCGCAGCGGCCGCCGTACTGATGGTCGCCGCCGGCCTTGCCGTCGCCGTACCGGCACTACGGAACAACGACTCCGGTACGTCGGTCGCCGGGCAAGGTGCGTTGTCGATCCGTGAACTGTCAGCGCAGGAGACCGCGGAGTTGCAGGCTCAGTGCCTGGCGGAGGCCGACCGGATCACGCTCAAGCAGTTGCCGCGACCGTTCCGTGGGTACACCCCGGTGCGGGCATTCCAGTTCACTGATGTGCAGGATCCGCGGGTCGTCAACACCTGGCTGATCACCAAGGGCATCCCTGACAAGTGGCAGGACGATTCGCCGTCGGTCGATGTGCCGGACGAGGAGGGGTACTGGCTGTGCAGCCGGACGAAGGGCGGGGTGATCAGCGAGTCGAGCATCCGGCAGGGCGATCACATGCCGTACCCCCATCCGGTGTGGAGGTCGTCGCGGAACTCCGGTGTCCTGGTCGACCCGGTGGTCCGGGTGACTGTGCAGGAGCAAGGCAAAGCCGAGGCGGATGCCTATCTGGCCAACGGTTTCTGGTTCGCGCCGACCGTCGGGCGAACCAACTGGGGTCCGCACGACGCCGACGACCCGAGCCTGAAGGACTTCGTCGTTCGGGGGTACGACGCGGGGAACCGGATGGTGTACGACAGCGCCGATCTGCCGACCCAGGAGCCGTGCATGCACCGCTGGGTCGACCCGAACGGCAACCCTGTAGGCGGCACGAAGACCCCGACGCTTCCGTACTGCAAGACCTACGACTGGTCGGCTAAGTGGTGAAACGGACGGGCTGGCCGGGGCGGAGCTGGGCGCAGGCCGGCAGGGACGCCGCCGAGACGTAGGCGATCACCGGGTAGCCGCCGGTGACGGGGTGGTCGGCGAGGAAGATGACGGGGAGGCCGGAGGGCGGGATCTGGATCGCGCCGAGGGCCATGCCTTCGCTGGAGAGTTCCCCTTCGCGGGCGCGCTCCAGCGGGGTGCCGTCGAGGCGGACGCCGACCCGGTTGCTGTTGCTGCTGACGTCGTAGGTCTGGCTCAGGAACGACGACCAGCCGCTGTCGGTGAACCAGTCGCGGCGCGGACCCGGAGTCACGCGGACGGCGACTGTCCCGGCGGAAGGGTCCGCGACCGGGGCGAGGTCGACGCCGGGCATCGGTCCGCATGAGCGGCCGACCGGCAACGAGACGCCGGCCTGCAGGGGCTCGGGGCCGAGGCCGGAGAGCAGGTCGGTCGAGCGGGAACCGAGCACAGCCGGTACGTCGATCCCACCGCGGACCGCGACGTACGTGCGCAGCCCGGATCGCGGCGGACCGAATCGCAGTACCGTGCCGGCTCGCACGATCGACGGCGCGTTCAGCGGTACGCCGGTGCACGGGGCGCCGGTGATGGCGATGGTCAGGTCGGTGTCGGCGTGCAGGACGAGGCCGCCGAAGGTGATTTCGAGCGCGGCGGCGCCGGGGTGGTTACCAACCAACCGGTTGGATAGCGCGTACGACGCGGGGTCGCACGCGCCCGAGGCCGGAACGCCGAGGGCGGCCTGGCCGACTCGACCGGCATCCTGAATCGTTGCCAAGGGCCCCGTTTCCAGCACGGTGATCATCCGCGGCCCGCATCGACGAAGCGGACCCGGCGGCCGGGGTGGAACAGCGCAGCGGGATCGCGTTGCTGGTCGAAGATCTTCAAGTCGGTGCGCCCGATCAGCTGCCAGCCACCGGGTGATTCCCGCGGGTACACCCCGCTGAACTCACCGGCGAGGGCGACCGCGCCGACCGGAACCTTGGTGCGGGGTGACGAACGGCGCGGGATGTTCCAGTCCGCCGTACCGGTCAGGTAGCCGAAGCCGGGGGCGAATCCGCAGAAGGCCACCGTCCACTCCTCACCGGTATGGCGCTCGACGACCTCGCCAACCGTGCATCCGAGCAACTCGGCCACGTCCTGCAAATCCTCGCCGTCGTACACGACCGGGACTTCCAGTAGGTCACCTGAGCTCCGGGCTGTGGTCAGCGGCTGCACCTCGAGCAGGTGGCGGTTCAGCGCGCTCAGACTGCCGGTGGTCGTGACGAGCACGGTGCGCGCGGCGGGGACGATATCGACGGCGTTGGGTGGCCGGTCAGCCAGCAGCGCGGCGTAGTAGCCGAGCACCTCGTCGAGGTCGTCGAGTTCGACCAGGAGCGCCCGGTCGCCCGCGGGCAGGATCTGCATCAGCGGCCGAACGGGCTCAGCGTGACGCCGGCGTCCTCCAGGGCCGCGCGCACCCGGCGCGCGATGTCGACCGCGCCGGGGGTGTCGCCGTGCACACAGATCGAGGCAGCTTCGACGGTCAGCGCACCGCCTGTGTGGTCGGTGATCGGCCGGCCGGTGGCCATCGCCGTACAGCGTGCTGCAATCTCATCAGCGTCGTGCAGGACTGATCCGGCCTCGCGGCGGGAGACCAGCGTGCCCTCGGGCGTGTACGCCCGGTCTGCGAAGGCCTCGTGGACCACGGTGAGGCCGGCTTCGGTGGCGAGGCGGAGCCAGGCTGATCCGGGCAGGCCGAGGACTGGGAGCGTGCGGTCGTAGTCGGCGACCGCGCCGACGACGGCCGCGGCCTGAGCCTCGTGATGGCCGATCGTGTTGTAGAGGGCGCCGTGCGGCTTCACGTAGCGGACGCGGTCCCCGGCGATTCGCGCGAATGCGTCCAGTGCGCCGAGCTGATAGACGATCTCGTCGCGCAATGCGGCCGGCTCGATGTCGACGAACCGCCGTCCGAAGCCGGCCTTGTCGGCGTACCCGACGTGGGCGCCGATGGCGACACCGCGCTCGACCGCCTGGCCGGTCACCCGGCGCATGATCGAGGGGTCGCCCGCGTGGAAGCCGCAGGCCACATTGGCGCTGGTGACGACGTCGAGCAGCGCGCTGTCGTCACCCATCGGCCAGGAGCCGAAACCCTCACCCAGATCCGCGTTCAGGTCCATACGCAACCTTAAGAGATTGTTGAACAATCCTGCAAGAGGTTTGTTCTATGATTCGCCCATGAGTACGGGTGCGGCCGACGGAAGCCGGCAGGAATGGTTGCGGACGGTGGCCGCCGATGTGGCGCGGCTCGACCGAAGCAGCTCTGCCGAGCGCGCTGCTGACATCCTCCGTCGCAGTATCACCGAGGGTGCACTCCCGCCCGGTGCCCAGCTGTCCGAGGTCGAGCTGACCGAGGTCCTGGAGGTCAGCCGGAACACGCTGCGCGAGGCGTTCCGGCTGCTCACCCACGAGGGCCTGCTGATCTACAAACTGCACCGCGGCGTCTTCGTCCCCGAGCTGGACGAGGCGGACGTGATCGACCTGTACCGGTTGCGCCGCGTGCTCGAGGTCGACGTCGTACGCGGTCTGGCCGACCGCGATCCCGAATTGCCTGCCGCACGGCTCGAGCCGCTGGCCGATGACGTCGAGGCGGCCGAGGCTGCGGCCCTCGCAGACCGCTGGCCGGCCGTCGGTACGGCGAACATGCGCTTCCATCAGCACCTGATCGGCCTGGCCGACAGCGCGCGGATGGACGCGATGACCGGCCGGCTGCTGGCGGAGTTGCGACTCCTCTTCCACGTGATCGCGGCACCGCGCGAGCTGCACGAGCCCTACATCGCCCGCAACCGCACCCTCTTCGAGCTACTCGAAGCCCGCCGGTACGACGAGGCCGCGGCCACCCTGCACCAGTACCTCCTCGACTCCGAGATCGCGATCCTCGAGGCCTTCCGATCTCGTTGACGATTATGGGGTTGCGCGCCCCCGGTGCGACCTGAGTTGATGAGTGTATGAGCGACGAGCGGACCGATCAGACGCCCAAGTCCTACCGCCCCATCGACGCCAAAGGTTTCCGCGAGTCCATCGCGCGGGGCTGGGGACCGGTGGACCGGTCCGTGACTGTGCCGGAGGGGCTGGCCGAAGCGGCCGCCGAGCATCGGCGCAAGCTGTCCGCGGCATTGCCTGGGCGCCGGATCGCGCTCGGTGCCGGACATGCGCCGGTGCGTTCCAATGACACCGACTACGACTTCCGCGCCGACAGCGACTTCGTCTGGCTGACCGGCTGCCAGGCCCAGGGCGCCGTACTGGTGCTGTCGGCCGATGGTGACGCCACGCTCTATCTTCGCGAGGCGGCCGGGCCGGAGGAGGCCGACTTCTTCGCGAATGCGCGCGACGGTGAGCTGTGGATCGGCCCGGTGCCGGGTCTGAAGGACTGGTCGGACGCGCTGCAGATCGCCTGCCGCCCGATCGAGGAGTTGCCGTCGGCGCTGCGTGGCGCGGTTCCGTTCATGCTCTCGGTGCCCGGGGTCGACCCGATGCTCGACGCGCTCGTGCAGACCTCGCCACATGACGGGAACTCGTTGCGCCAGTCGATCGCCGAGCTGCGCCGGATCAAGGACGACTGGGAGCTGGACCAGCTGCGGGACGCGGTCGCGGCGAGTGTGCTCGCGTTCGAGGACGTGGCGCGCGAGTTGCCGGAGGCCATCCGCGGCGGCGGCGAGCGCTGGCTGCAGGGCACGTTCGACCGGCGAGCGCGGACGGCCGGTAACGGCGTCGGCTACGCGTCGATCGTTGCTGCTGGCAAGCATGCGCCGGTGCTGCACTGGGTCCGCAACGACGGCGCCGTGAACGAAGGTGACGTGATCCTGCTCGACGCCGGGGTCGAGACCCGCACGCTCTACACGGCGGATGTCACCCGCACGTTCCCGGCCACCGGTGAGTACACCGCGGCTCAGCGGCAGGTTCACGACCTGGTGCACAAGGCACAGCTCGCGGCACTCGATGCTGTGAAGGCAGGAGCGCCGTACCGGGCCTTCCAGCACGCCGCGATGGTCGTGCTGGCCGAAGGGCTGCGGGACTGGGGGCTGCTCGACGTGTCGATGGACGAGCTGCTCGGGCCGGACGGCCAGCAGCACCGGCGGTTCATCGTCTGCGGAACCGGCCACTACATCGGTCTCGACGTCCACGACTGCGACGCGGCCCGGCCGGAGACGTACTTCGCCGGTGAGATCGAGGCCGGTATGGCGTTGGCGGTCGAACCGGGCCTGTACTTCCATCCGAACGACGAGACCGTGCCGCCGGAGCTGCGTGGCATCGGAATCCGCATCGAGGACAACGTCGTGGTGCACTCCGACCGCCTCGAGATCCTGACCGAGGCGCTCCCGATCGACACCGACGGGCTCGAGAAGTGGACCCGCAAGCACCTCAACAGAGTGTGACTGAATGGTCACCGAAAATTATTTGGTCACCTGTAGTAACGAAGACCGGCGTCCACACGATGTAGTCGTCGGGGAGGGTCGAACTCGGCCCGGCGCGTGACAGTGGGGGGCCGCGGTCACGCGCCGGCCGAATTCCGACACCGGATCAGGGGAGATCCACGGGGGTGGGGTCATGAATCTGCGAGTGAAAGTCATCCATTACGGCCAGGCGCACTGGTACGCCGACATCGACGATGCGGACGATCCGCAGCCGGACGACCCGTTCTGGTACCTGGACCACTGCCGCACCCAGGCGCAAGCCCTCGAGGCCGCCTGCAGCGAGCTGACGGCCCTGTCGACCCAGGCCCGCCGCGGCGACCATCTCTACCGCGTCCTCGAGATCAGCGGCGTCGCGGTCTGATTCGTTGGTTGGTAGGCGAGACGGGCGCGGATGCAGGGATCGGCGCACCCGCCTCGCCGGTCTAGTGGATCCAGATCGCGCCGCCGTCGTACTCGACGCACTCGATGTGCTCACAACGCCAGTCGTTCGAGGCATCGAGCCATTCGACGGTGGTCGAGCGATCGCGGGCCAGCAGATCGTCGAGTGATACCCAGGAGCTCGTTGCGGGCGGTCGCCCCGGCCAGTGCACGGCGATCCGTCCACTCGACCACAAGGTGCCCTCGGCAACGATGCCGCCGGTGCCGGATCCGGCGCGCCGACGAACGAGCCAGAAGCGGCGAGGTGCGACGCGGTCCGGATCGAGGTCGGCGGTCATGTCAGCTCCTTCCGAGTGACTCATTTTGACTCACCTGACTGAGGGTGCCGTCTGACACGGTGCATGTCAAGCGGTGAATGGTCGGGGTTGACCGCCGTGTGGGCGAGTGCGATGGTGAAGACTGACTCATTTCGAATCAGTGGAGGCGATATGCGACTCATCCATCGTTCGGGCCCTTGCGAGAACGGTCCTTGCCCCAATGTGTTCGACACTGATGAAGGGGAAATGGTCGCCGTCCAGGGTGCTCAGCTCCTCGATCCGGATGCGCTGGCACAGCTCAGTCAGATGCCGGCCCACGAGACCGTCGTGCTGGTGCCGCGGGCGTTGCTGATCGACTACGCGAGGAAGGTCCAGAGCGGAGTCGTGGCGTGAACTTCGACGAGTTCGACTCGTACTTCGATCGGTTCACCCAGGATGTCTTCCGGCTCGAGAACTTGCAGCACTACGCGATCTCTGCGGAGGACGAACGCGTGCGAGCTTTCCGGGAGGGCACGGCGCGCCCGGAACGGTCGGTGCGTACCGAGCCCTGGCTGGCGCGCATCGCTGCCACGACCGTCGCCGGCAAGAGCTGGGCCCGAGTCCATGTCGTCGACCATCCGTTGTCGGAATACCTGCGCTACGAACTTGTCGGGTACGTCGAGTCGCAGGCGGCCGGGGAGCAGATCCGGATCGCGGATCGGGCGACAGATTCGTCGTTGTCCACGCTCGGCGAGGACTTCTGGCTGTTCGACAGCGAGTCGCCGGACGCGTACGCCGTACTGATGCACTATGACGAGGCAGGTCACTTCGTCGGCTTCGAGCACACTGATGATCCGGCCGTTCTGAAGAGGTGCCGCGACGAGCGTGCGGTCGTGTTGCGGCATTCAGTCGGTCTGAACACCTATCTGGCAGCACGGAAGGCAGACGTCGTACCGGAGTGAGTGATCACAACCAGACCCCGCGAACTCCCAGGCAAGGCCTGGGAGTTGAACTGCGACGGCTGCGCACGCTGGCCGGTCTGAGTGGGCGCCAGATTGCTCTCCGTACGGGGCTGAGTCAGTCCAGGGTGAGCCGGATCGAGCGCGGCGATGCGCTCGCCTCAGTTCCTGAGCTGACTCGGTGGCTGGAGCAGGCCGGTGCCATCGACCGACTCGAGCAGATGGTTGCTGCCACCGAGGCGGCACTGAACGAGGCCGACAGTTGGCACGAGTTCATGCGGGCGGACAGCTTCGCGGACATGCAGGAGACAGTCCGCGAACGGGAAGCTGTCGCGAGAACTCAGCGATCCTTCCTGCCGACCTTGGTGCCAGGGCTGCTGCAGACGGCCGAATACGCTCGTCTCGTCTTCATCGCCTCAGATCTCACTGGCGGACAGGACTATGCCGCGGCTGTTCAACGACGGATCGACCGGCAGCAGATTCTGTATGAGCAGGGGCACTCGTTCGAATTCATCCTCACCGAGGCGGCGTTGCGCTGGCGTCCCGGGCCGAAGCAGGTCCTCATCGCCCAACTCGACCGGATCGCCAGCCTTGCCACCCTCAGCAATGTCTCCATCGGCATCATCCCCATGGACGTCGAGACCCAGGCGATTCCGTGGCACGGCTTCACGCTGAACGAAGACGTCGATGACGAGAACCCGTACGTTCAGGTCGAGACGATCCACGCCTACCTGACTGTCAGTCGGCCCGACGACGTCGAGCTGTATCGCAGGCAGTTCGCCGTACTGAAGAAGGCGGCTCGCACCGGACAGCAGTTCTCCGATTTCCTCAACAACCTTCGGAGCGAGCTGCTGTCCGGCGACTGATCCACTACCCAACCGGCGGTACGGCGGCGCACGTCGTACCGGGCTTGGGGATGTTGCGGTTGATCAGGTAGTTGTCGATGGTGTCGGTCATGCACGGGCTCTTGTTGTAGCTGCCGTGGCCCCAGCCTTCGTAGGTCAGCAGGACGCCGTCGCGGCCTAGCTGGCGTTGGACGTTCTGTGCCATCGAGTACGCCGTGGCCGGGTCGTGGCGGGCGTTGGAGAGCAGGATCGGCGTCTTCAGGTGGTCGACGTCGAGGCGGTGTTGCGGGTTGTTCGCCTTGGGTGCGCCCAGGCAGAGCGAGATGGCCATGAACTGACCGGGGTACGGCATGTCCGGGTTGTTGCGAGCGAGCCGCGCCAGCAGGCCGGCGTACTCGGGGTAGGTACCGACGCGCAGGTCCCAGTCTTGGCAGAACGGGACGAGGGTGTTGGCGACGAGTTCCGTGGTCGGCGGGGGCGGGGTGGGGATGACGCCCTTCTGGAGGGTGGTGGCGAGTGCGCTCCACTGCGGGCCGTAGAGCATCCGGAACACCGCGAACGAGGCCATGAACGGGTTGTCCGATTGCTTCCGGAGCTCGGCCCAGCGGGCGCGGACGTCCTGGCCGTGCAGGGCGCACGTCGTCGTGCGGTCGCACCAGTCGACGAATTCGTCGAACGAGTCCTGGACAGACGCGGCCTGCGGATCGAGGAACTGGCGGGGCGTCGCGAGACTGTGGTCGAGCACGCTCTCCAGGACCATCGCACGCACGCGCTGCGGGTAAGTCTCGGCGTACTGCGCTCCGAGCGGGGTGCCGTATGAGCTGCCGTGGAAGGTGATCTGCCGCTCACCGAGTGCCCGGCGAATCGCGTCGACGTCGCGGACGGTCTGCCAGGTGTCGACGTGGTCGTAGAGCGGGCCGGTGTGCTTGCGGCAATCGTCGGCGAGTCGGCGGTTGTAGTCGATCAGCGCGTCGAACTCGGCCTGGTCGCGGACGAGCGGTGACGGCATCGCGGCGTACAGGCTGCTCGTGCACTTGATCGGGTTGCTGCGCGCGATCCCGCGCGGATCGAAGCTGACGATGTCGAAGCGGTCCTGCAGTTCCGGGCTGAACCGGCTGATCCCGGTCTTGATCCGGTCGATGCCGGAGTCACCCGGGCCGCCCGGACCGAACACCAGTACGCCGACGCGCTCGGCCGGCTGTTTCGCCGTCCGGCGGGCGATCTCGAGGTTGAAGGTCGGGCCGCTCGGGTTCCGCCAGTCGACGGGGAGCTTCAAGGTGGCGCACTGCGAGCCTTGCACCACTGCCGGATCGTCCTTGCCTTCCGGCTTGCAGTCGGTCCACTGCGGTGCGGCCGAGGCCGAGGCCGGGGCGGCCGAGGCGGGGAGTGCGGCGAGGCTTGCCGCGGTGACTGTCAGGACCACACCCCACGCGGTGATCCTGAGCAGCGTTCTGGGGTTCTTCATCTCCCCGATCCTTCGGTAACCGCTTGCTCCGCACATCGGGGAGCAGCCCCTAGACCACCCCGGGCCGGGCTTGGGGGACTTGTTAGGGTCGGGCGCGATGACACACTCACGGTGGTTCCGGGCAGTGGCGATCGCCGAGGCGATCTCGTGGACCGGCCTGTTGATCGGCATGCTGTTCAAGTACGTGCTGTCCGACAACGAGATCGGGGTGAAGATCTTCGGCCCGATCCACGGCGGCATCTTCGTCGCGTACGTCGTGACCGTGCTGCTCGTCCGCGGTCCACTGCGCTGGTCGTGGCCGGTCACCCTGGCCGCGCTGGCCGCGAGTGTTCCGCCGCTGTTCACCTGGTTCTTCGAGATCTGGGCAGTGCGGACCGGCCGGATTGACGGCAGCCAGCAGGCCGCCGTACCGTCGCGTCCGGAAGCTAACTCAACAGCCGCATGAACCCGTGCGGGAGAGACCCGGGCTTAGGGCATCTCTCCCAATCCCACACCTACTGCGCTGCACTCGGCACGGCACCTCGCCGCACGGGTGCAAAGGGCAAGATGCGCCGCATCTAGCCCTTCGCCCCCGCGCACCGATGCACCGCACCGAGCACATGCTCGCTACGGCGTGGGATTGGGAGAGATACCCACTGACCCGGGCGCCGTAGGAGCAACTCTCCCCAAGAATCTCTCAGGCACCTTCACCGCACGGGCGAGGCACCTCTGAAGGACAGCAGTCCAACAGAGCGGGGAGGACACCACTCTCGGTCAACGACGACCGGAAGGGACCTCCGCATCATGGCGATCAGTGTCTTCGACCTGTTCAGTATCGGGATCGGCCCGTCGAGCTCACATACCGTGGGACCGATGCGCGCGGCCCGCACGTTCGTGCTCGGCCTGCAGGACGCCGGTCTGTTGACCGCGACGACCCGGGTCGAATCGCAGCTGTTCGGCTCGCTCGGTGCGACCGGGCACGGCCACGGCAGTAACAAGGCGGTGCTGCTCGGCCTCGAGGGTGAAGACCCCGAGACCGTTGCCACGCACTCCGTCGACGCCCGGGTCGAGACGATCCGCGAGCTCGGCCGGCTGCGGCTGGCCGGGACTCATCAGATCGCGTTCGACGAGAACACCGACCTGATCATGCATCGCCGCAAAGCCCTTCCGTACCACCCGAACGGGATGACCTTCCTGGCTCGCGGGGCGGACGGCGCCGTACTGCGGGAGCGCACGTACTACTCGGTCGGCGGCGGTTTCGTGGTCGACGAGAACGCCGCGGCCGGCGACCGGATCGTGCCGGACAGCACGGTGCTGAAGTACCCGTTCCTGACCGGTGCCGAGTTGCTGGACCGTTGCCGCGAGTCCGGGTTGTCGATCGGCGATGTCATGCTCGCGAACGAGCTGGCGTGGCGGACCGAGGACGAGATCCACAGCGGCCTGCTCAAGATCTGGCAGGTCATGCAGGACTGCGTCAAGGAGGGCTGCGAGACCGAGGGTGTCCTGCCCGGCGGGCTGAAGGTCCCGCGCCGCGCGCACGCCCTGCACGACAAGCTCACCCGCGACCCGTGGTCGGTCGACCCGCTGAAGGTGATGGACTGGGTCAATCTCTTCGCCCTCGCCGTCAACGAACAGAACGCCTCCGGCGGCCGCATCGTCACCGCCCCGACAAATGGTGCCGCGGGCATCATTCCCGCCGTACTGCACTACTACCGGCGGTTCATCCCCGGCGCGAACGACGATGGCGCCGTACGGTTCCTGCTGGTCGCTGCGGCGATCGGCGTTCTGTACAAGGAGAACGCGTCGATCTCCGGCGCCGAGGTCGGCTGCCAAGGCGAAGTCGGCTCAGCCTGCTCAATGGCCGCAGCCGGCCTGTGCGAACTCCTCGGCGGCACTCCCGAACAGGTCGAGAACGCAGCCGAGATCGCCATGGAACACAACCTGGGCCTGACCTGCGACCCGGTCGGCGGCCTCGTCCAGATCCCCTGCATCGAACGCAACGCTATGGCCGCGGTGAAGGCGATCAACGCCGCCCGGATGGCCATGCACGGCGATGGCGTCCACGTAGTCACCCTCGACAAGGTCATCAAAACCATGCGCGAAACCGGCGCCGACATGAAGATCAAGTACAAGGAGACCTCCCGTGGCGGCCTAGCCGTCAACGTCATCGAATGCTGAGCATCCTCCTAAGCACAGGACGTATACCGCAATCAGACGTCGCCACCACGCTGGCCGTCAGCAGTCCGGGGGCCCAGCAGACGTATACGTCCTGTCCGACGGAGGATCCACCCAGCCGACGGGGATGCCCGGCTCCTCCGCGAGGGTATTCGGCTGGCTGCGATGAACAGCCGGGTCTGGGACGAGCCACTCGACTGGCCGACCTTCGACCGTGCTGATCTCTGAAACGGCCCGAGCGACAGGACGTAGGTGGGTACGTAGAGTTCTCCGCACGCCTGAGCCGAGCAGAGACGATGCCGATTTGGCGGATACCTCCTGTTGTTGTGGAGATCAGGCCTGGGTGGTTTCCAAGATCGTGTTGGCGACCAAGGTTGGGGCGTCGTTCATGGGGACGTGGCCGCAGTTGAGGAGGGGGATCATCCGGGCTTGGGGGAGTTGGAGGTGGGCTCGGGCGGCCTGGATCGGGAGGAGGATGCGGTCGTGGGTGCCCCAGGCGATGGTGACGGGGACGTCGGGGACGTCGCCTTCGAAGGTGGTGCCGCGGCGGGCGTGGGTGAGGACGCGGTCGAAGGCTACGCAGTCGCGGAGGGCGCGGGATTCGGCTACTACGGCTTCGGGGGCGCGCAGTGCCGGGCGGTGGTAGATGGTGCCGGTGAGGACGCGGCGGCCGGCGGGGGTGCGGGACAGGCGCTGGACGGTGGGTTCCGGCGTACGGCGGGCGATGCGGCGGAGGTTGGTGAGTACGCCGACCGCCCAGCGGTTCTCGCGGGGTGACCAGAAGCCGGCCGGGGAGAGTGCGGTGACCGTGCGGGCCAGGCCGAGTTGGCCGAGGCGCAGGGAGACCAGGCCGCCGAGGGAGTTGCCGACGACGTGCGGCTGGTCGAGGTCGAGGGCCTTGCAGAGGGCGTCGACGGTGTAGGCGAAGCTGTCGAGCTCGTTCGGGACACCCAGCGGTACGTCGGGGGATTCGCCGAAACCGGGGAAGTCGAGGGCGATCACGTCGTGGTGTTCCGCGAGCTGGTCGACGATCGGGTCGAAGGCCTGCCAGTGGTGGCCGATGCCGTGCAGCAGCACCAGCGGGTCGCCCGAGCCCTTGCGGTAGTAGGCGACCTCGACCCCTGGGACCCCGGCCACGGTGACGCTCGCGGTTGCACTCATGACCTCATCGTGACCCCGGTACGGCGTTCTGTCATCGTGACATGGTCGATGTCACATAACCCTAATAAGCCTCGACCTCACTCGTCGACGCGTTCCCGGTGACCGTCGGGCGGAGGTTGATCTTCCACGCCTTGTCCGCACCGAACGCCTGGTCGAACTTCAGGAACGAGCAGCCGATCGCGAACTGACGCCGCGAGGAACTCCAGTCCGCACCACTCTTGTAGTACAGGTGATAAGCCCCGCCGATCCGCGTGATCGCGGCCGACTTCCCGGCCCGGATGTACGTCATCACGTGCGGTTCCCGCGGCGGCTTCCCGTCCGTGACCACCGAGATCACGACATCCTTCGCCGTACCGTTGGTGATCGACAACCGCCCGATTCCGGCGTCCCCACGCCGTACGACGGTCTCGCCGTTCTCCGGCCGGACCACCTTCGGCGCCGGTCCCGGGTCGGGCAGCGAACGCCCGAAGGCGAGCTTGAGCTTGGTCAGCGCCGCCAGCGCCGGCGCGAGGTCGGTCCGCAACTGCCGCTGGACCTTCTGCGACGTGTACGGCCCACCGCCGCACCGCGCGTCTAGCTCGGCCTGCTCCGGATCAGACAGCTTGTACGCCGCCACCCCGATCCGGTCCTGCAACAACTGGTGTACGGCGCTCAGTCGCCCCTCCACCGTCAATGCGGCCAGCTTCCCGGAGGCGGTGTTCAACGCCTTCGACACGTCACCCATCGCCTGAGCCAGCCCCTCGGCCGTCTGGGCACCAGCCAGCGCCCTCAAGCTCGTCGCCAACGACTTGTCAGCCTTGGCCAACTCACCCTGATAGGCCGCCTGACCCAACGGCCCCTGTGGTCCCGAGGGCGCAGCAACAGCCGTCCCACCGCTCGGTGTCGGCTCCGATCCACCATCGACCAATGGCGCCGCACACCCCACCAGCACGCACAGCAGCGCCCCACTTACCGCAACCTGCTTCATCAACCCCGCCCCAGTAGCCCCAACCCCGCGCCCTGCTCCAGGCTACGGGGCCGACCAACTGGAGACGACCCAGCGCAGTGTTAAGAATCTCGCGAAGCAGGGCGGACGAACGGGAAAGCGAGCGTCGAGCGGATGTTCTGCCCGGTCAGCATCATCATCACCCGGTCGACCCCGATCCCCAGCCCACCGGTCGGCGGCATCGCGTACTCGAGCGCACTCAGGAAGTCCTCGTCCAGCGACATCGCCTCGGGATCACCGGCCGCGGCCTTCAGCGACTGCTCGGTGAGCCGCCGCCGCTGCTCGACCGGGTCGACGAGCTCCGAGTACGCCGTACCGATCTCGGCCCCGAAGGCGACCAGGTCCCAGCGCTCGGCGAGCCGGGGCTCGGTCCGGTGCGTCCGGGTCAGCGGTGAGGTCTCGAGCGGGAAGTCGGTGTAGAACGTCGGCAACGTGGTGTGCGGTTCGACGAGCTCGTCGTACAGCTCGAGGACCAGCTCACCCGCGCTCAGCTCGAACGTCGTGTGCACACCATGCTTCACGCACAGCTCCCGCAGCGTCTCCACCGAGGTGCCGGGATCAACCGGTACGCCGGCCGCCCGGCCGACCGCGTCGTGCACACTGACCACCGGCCAGTCGCCCGAGATGTCGATCTCGCCGTCCGGCCGCTGCACCACCGGCTTGCCGAAGACCGCGGTCGCCGCCTCGATCAGCAGCTCCCGGGTCAACTCGCGCATCACGTGATAATCGGCGTACGGCTGGTAGGCCTCGACCGACGTGAACTCCGGGTTGTGCGTTGCGTCCGCACCCTCGTTGCGGAAGTTGCGGTTGAGCTCGAAGATCTTGCCGAGCCCGCCGACGCTGAGCCGCTTCAGGAACAGCTCCGGCGCGATCCGCAGGAACAGATCGGTGTCGTAGGCGTTGATGTGCGTCTGGAACGGCCGCGCGTTCGCGCCACCGTGCACCGCCTGCAGCATCGGCGTCTCGACCTCGATGAACCCACGTGTCTCGAACCCGTTCCGCATCGCCCGTACGGCGGCGCTGCGGTGCCGCATCATCCGCAGCGAGTCCGGGTTCATCACCAGGTCGATGTGCCGCTGCCGGACCCGGGCTTCGGGGTCGGTGAACCCCTTCCGCTTGTCCGGCAACGGGTGCAGGCACTTGGCCGCCATCATCCACTCGGTGGCTGCGATGGACAGCTCACCGCGCTTGCTCGTCACGACCTCGCCGGTGACGCTGACGTGGTCGCCGATGTCCACGAGCCGCCGCCAGTGATCGAGCGCCGCCTCGCTGCACGCATCGGCCGACAACATCACCTGCAGCTGGACCAGCCCGTCCTGCAGTTGGGCGAACGACAGACCGCCGTGATCCCGCATCCGCAGTACGCGGCCGGTCACGGAGACCGTCTCGCCGGTGCGATGGTCGGCGGGCAAGTTCTGGTGCAGCTCGCGGATCCGCTCGATCGTCTCCGTCCGTAACACCGTGACCGGGTACGGATCGATGCCTGCGGCAACAAGCCCGACCAGCTTGGTACGGCGGATCTGCTCCTGCTCGGTGAGTTTGCGCTCCGGAAGCGCCGGCCGCAGCAGGTGTTCCTCCTGCTCGCGAACCGTGGCCGCGAACTGGTCGCCGTCGCCGGCCTGGATCGCGTGTCGCTCGCCACCGGTCACCCGGTCGACGCGCGTCCACGGCCGAGGCGCGGGGAGGAAGCCCTCCGCCGTACCGGCCGCCAGCAGCACCTGGGCCAGCGAGGCGCCACGGGCGTAGCAGATCAATCGTGGTGACCAGCGCGGCAGATACTTCTCGTTGGACTGGTAGAGACTCTCCAGCTGCCAGAAGCGGGAGGCGGCGGTGAGCAGTGCGTTCGTGAGTCGCAGCACCGGGCCTGCGCCGACGCGCTCGGCGTCGCTGAAGATCTCGCGGAACATGGCGAAGTTCAGCGAGATCCGGTGCAGACCGAGGTCCCCGCAAGCCTCCACCAGCGACGTGACCATGAACTCCATCAGACCGTTCACGGACTCCGGATCGCGGCGCATCAGGTCGAGTGAGACACCGCGCACACCCCAGGGCACGAAGGACAACAGACCGCGGACCTTGCCATCGGAGTCCCGCGCGATCACCATCACGCAGCGCGCGTCGGCCGGATCGCCCAGCCGGCCCAGCGCCATCGAGAACCCACGCTCCGTTTGGGCACCGCGCCACTTCTCGGCCAGCTCGACATAGCTCGCCAGAGCCTCGGGGGACAGGTCGCCGTGCCGAACCACCTCGGCGCGGTAACCGGCCCGCTGAGCCCGCGTCACCGCCTGCCGAACCGGACGCATTGTGCGGCCCTCGAGACTGAAGTCGGCGACGTCGATGATCGCCTCGTCGCCCATCGCGAGCGCCCGCAACCCGGCGTCGACGTACGCCCGGGCGGCCTCCTCGCTGGCGGACAGGACCGCTGGCGACCACCCGTACAGGCGGGCCTCCGCGGTCCAGGCCTCGATCGCCCCGGGCCAGGCCGCTGGTTCGCCGAGGGGATCACCGCTGGCCAGGCTGACCCCGTTGACCACCCGATAGGCGATCGCCGAGTCACCGGCCGCGGAGAAGATGACCGCCTTGTCCCGGCGAGTCGCGAAGTACCCGAGGGAATCCCGCTCACCGCTCTCGAGCAGCAACCGCCGTACGCCGAGCTCCTCGGGCTGCGTCAGGTACCGGACCCGGCGTGCGGATCGGAGGAAGATCGCGAAGGCGATCACCAGCGACGCGGCCGAGATCGCGCTGACAACCAGGCCGACCCAGGTGTGTCCCTTGTGCCCGTCGAGCTTGCTGTGCTGCTGGCCGAACGCGGCCACGACCGCCCAGCCGATCTTCTGCCGCTGGCCGGTCAGCGTGTTCGGGAAAACTTGGGTCAGCGAGATGCTGACGGCCACCGAGATCAGCATCCCGGTGATCAGGGCGCCGATGGCGAGCCGCCGGCTACCGGGGGCCAGCCGCGCCGGGAACGCGCCGCGGATCTTCCACAGCAGCACGATCAGCGCGCTCACCACGACAACCTGCAGGATGCCGAACTCGAGCTTCTGGATGGTGATCCGGTCCAGGTCGTCGACCAGGGCGGTCTCGGGGTTGTTCAGCTGCACGCTGCCAAAGGCGACGTACGCGATCAGCCCGAGCAGCCACAGCCCCTCGAACACCCAGAGCACCCAGAGCAGCGCCGCACGTTTCCCGCGCAGCAGTGCGCTGCCGACGACCGCCAGGTAGACGGCCGGGAAGAACGTGTGCCCGGCCGGAATCCCGAAGAAGTCGAACGCCTGGTCGACCCGTCTCACGTACGCCGGGGCGAACAGATGCAACACAATCGCAAGAAACGACCACACCGCGGCGAGCATCACGATCCGCCCGACCCACACCGCAGCGCGGTGCTGCCACGCCGGAATCACCTTCGCTTGTTCAGACACCACCTTGCGATCATCCCACTCCCCAGGACTAACTTTCGGTCGTGCTAGCTCCACCTTCTGGGTATACCTGAGGCGACAGCCAACGCCTTGGCCGGTATGCGAGGCTTACCGCCATGCTCGCCGTACCCAAGGGGTTCCCGTACCGCCTGACCAGGAACCTGATGATCGCCGCGGGAATCCTCTACTGCAGCCTGCTGCTGGAGGCCGCCGCCGGCTATCCGCTGAACATCCACACCTCGTTCCTCAGTGAGCTGGGCGCACGAGATCAGTCGACCAGCCCATATGCGCGGGCGATGGATCTCGGGGCGAGCGTGCTGGTCCTGGTTGCCGCGATCCTGGCTCGGCCGGCGGCGCGGATGCACCGGGACGTCAAGGGCCTGATGATCAGTACGGCGGTCTTCGGGATCGGCACGCTGTTCGACTCGTTCTTCCCGATGGACTGTGCTCCGTCGGCCAGCGAGGCCTGCCGGCTCGCGGAGGAACGCGGGCATGAGGGCGCGGACCTGGTGGTGCACGAGGTCACATCGACGCTGGCGGGGCTCGGGACCATGGCCATCGGCGTCTTCGCCGTCCTGGTGCTGCGCCGGATCGGGTGGGGCGGCGCGTGGGGCCGGGCGGTCGCCGTACTGGCTGGAGCGGTCTTCGTGACGAACACCTGGCTCGGGCTCGAGACCGGGCTGGAGGTGCTCAGCGGTGATGATCTGCACCCGCCGGGCGTCCTGCAGCGGGTCGCGATCTTGCTCGTGTGTGTTCTGCTGGGGGTGTTGCTTCCCGCCTTGAAGCGAGGTTTCCAGCGATGACCACTTGGATCGTGTTGCCGGGGATGGCCGAGACCGCCGAGGAGTTCGACGGGCTCCGCTCGTTGCTTCCGGATGTCGAGCTGCACGTGATCGATCCGTGGCAAACCCCGGTGAACTCCGACCCCGACGTACTGCGGGCTGCGGCCGGGGCCCCTTCCGGTGTCGCGATCGGATTGATCGGGCACTCGATTGGTGGGCTGGCCGCGATGCGCTGGGCCCTGACCCGGCCGCAGGAGGTCGCTCGGCTGGTTCTGGTCGACACCACCCTGCCTTCGGAAGACGGCCGTCGCTGGCTCTACCCCGGAACCGGTGCGGAGCGAGTGGTCCGCGCGGTCCTGAGTTTCTACGGCCTCGTGGGGCTCCCGCGACTCGTCGGCCCACTGGTCCGCCGTTCGATGGTGCGTGTCGGTAGTGTGACTAAACGCGATCCGTTGTCAAAGGCAACAGTGTGTGCGCGGTACGGCGATTCTCGTTCCTGGCAACGCTTCTGGGCCGAGCTCACGTCCAGCTGGACTACCGCTCGGGAGGTCAGCAAGTTGCTTCCGGCAAGCGGCGTACCGACTCGGTTGCTCGTGGCAACCGGTGGTAGCTCGCGGGCCGGGGCTGACACCTGGCTGGCCGGGCAGCGTGAGTTGGCTGCGGCCTTGTCCGGCACGGTCGACGTACTGACCGACTCCGCGCACCTCGTCCATCTCGACCGCCCCGACGCCATCGCCGAGGCGGTTCGCGGCTAGGTCGTGCTCGTCAACGTGGGGGTCGGGAGCTTGCGTTGCCAGACCTCGTCCAGTGCCATCCGCATGGCGCCGGTCACGACCGCGTCCTCGGCCAGGGCGGACAGCTCCAGCTTCGGGTGGTTCAGCGTGAGCAGCCGCAGCTGGTCGGAGATGGCGTCCAGCAGAACCGCACCGGCCCGAGCCACACCGCCACCGATCACCACAGCCGTCGGGTCCAGAACCAGTACGGCGGGCGCCAGCGCGCGGGCGAAGTCTCGCGCGACCTGCTGCACGACCGCCTGAGCCACGGGATCACGCTCGGCCGCGGCGGCGAAGACGTCGGCGGTGTCGAGCTGGTCACCGCCCAGCTCGGCCAGCCGGGAGTCCGGGTTGTCCAGCGCGGCCTGTCGGCCAAGAGTGGCGATCGCCTCGGAGCCCACTGCGCGCTCCAGCGGCCCCCGGCTGTCCTCGGGGTTGATGACATCGTCCGGAGCAGTCGCGATGAAGCCGATCTCACCGGCCGCGCCCGTCCCGCGGTGCAGGCGCCCGTCGATCACGATGCCGGCACCGAGCCGCTCACCCCACTGAACCGCGAGCAGCGTCCCCGTACCACCCCGAGCCGCCGCGATGGCCAAGGCGGCCAGGTTCGCGTCGTTGTCGAGGATGACCGGGCAGTCGAGCAGGCTGCGCACGTGCTTGATCAGGTCGATCGCCGACCAGCCCGGCACACTCGGAACCAGCTGAACCCGGCCGGTGTGCTCATCCACGATGCCCGGACTCGCCGCAACCGCGGCGGCAATGTCATCAGCCGGCACCTCGGCCTCCGCGAGCGCCTCGGTGATCACCTCGCTGATGACCCCGAGCAGCTCCTGAGCAGTCCAGCCCGGACCAGAACGCCGTACCAGCGAAAGCTTTCGACCGGCCAGATCGGAAACACCCACAGTCACCCGGTGCGGACCCACATCCAGCCCGAGCACCGGCGCCGCCCGCCCCCGCAACGACACCCGGATCGCCGGCCGCCCCAGTGACCGGTCCGCCGAATCAGGCCCGTGCTGCTGCAACCACCCCGCATCCAGCAGCTCGTCAACAGCCTGCGCAACGGTCGGCCGCGCCAATCCCGTCCGCTCGACCAGTTCGGCCACCCGCAACGGCGCGGGCGCGGACCGGCGAACCGCGTCCAGCACCGCGGCGACGTTGATCCGCCGCAGCATCGTCGTACCGCCGCCGCCGACCGTTCCCTTGCTCATGTCCGACCCCTTGCCTGCCACTCGCCCACTCTATATACAAAGCGAGCGTTCATAAATTACGTTCCGGGGTCAGTCTTGCAGCACGGTCCGCGCAAAACTGCTCAACGCCTCCCGGTCGGGCTGTTGGGTCTTCGTCATCAGGCTGGCCACATGCTTCTCCACCGTCCGCGGCGAGATGTGCAACCGCGACGCGATCGACTTGTTCCCGATCCGATCCACCAGCAACCGGCACACCTCGTACTCCCGCGTAGTAATCCCCAACCGCCGCAAATCCGCCGGCACCAAATCACTCCCCGACCGCCGCTGCGACACGGTCGCCCCCAGTTGCCGCAACAAACTCCGGCAAGCACTCGACACCGGCTGAATCCCAGCCCCGTGAAAATACTCCTCAGCCTGCCGCAACCACCCGACCGGATCCCCCCACCCATCCGCATGAGCCGACTCAGCCACCAGCCGCATCCCGAGATGCCGTGCCATCGGATACAGCGAGGAGGTTTCGAGTGCCTCCGTCATCTTGGCGCCCGCAGCCTCGACCTGACCATCACGCCCCAGCAGGATCGCGTGAGCCATCTGCACGAACTGCTTGTTCCACCGCATCCCGCTCGCGGCCGTAGCCGTCACAACCTCGAAATGCGGCCAACTGTTCCGCCCGGCCAGTACGCCGAGCAGGAGTGCGAGGCCGTTCCTGCCTGACGTGTGCAGGGTCGTCGGGTTCTGCGCGTCGTACGCGAGTGCTTGAGCCAGGTCGGAGTCCGCGAGTTCGCGGTTCTCTTCCAGCAGCGCGCAGAACGTGCGGGCAAGTCCGTAGGAGTAGGGCAGCTCGTACGACGCGCGTTCGCCTCCCCAGTTCGCAACCTCGGCCAGGGTCTCCTCCATCGCCGCCCGGCGGCCCTGGTGCGCCTCGAGGATCGCCTTGGTGGCCAGGAAGTACGACGCCGAGCGGCCGAGCCGGAGTCGCCGCGTGACCTCCAAGCAGTCGTTGATGATGACCGCGGCCCGGCCGTACTCAGCACGCAGTATCGCCTGCTGGCCGAGAATCCCGTCCACTTCGTACATCAAGGGGATCGCGCCGATGCGCAGGGCCTGCTGCCGGGCCTGCTCCAGTTCTCTGATGCTCCCGCTGGCCAGGCAGATGGACCCTGCCTGATAGATGTGCGAGCAGACCCGCAGGAATGTCATCGCGTGTTCCTCGGCGACGAGCCGGGCGCGATGGAAGTAGTCGATCGACTGGTCGAGGTCGCGCTCGCGGGCCAGGATGCCCAGCAACTGCAGGGCTTCACAAGCCACTGCAGGGAGATTGGCCCGTTCGGCGGCCTCGGCCGCCCGAGTCGCCAGCTCGGTCGCCACCTGCAGCCGGCCCGGGCTCGATCGGGCGAGCTCGAGATGAGCCGCGATTGCGTCGACCGGCGCCAGGTCGGCATCACTCGCGTGGACGCCGAGCAGTGACCGGGCGGTCGCGACGTGCGTCAGTGCCGCGGACCAGCGGCCGGCCATGTGTTCGAGATTCGCCAGTTTGACGTGCAAGGCGGCGATCTTGCGGCTGTCGAGACCGCGGTCGGCCATCTCCTCGATGGTCTCAAGATGCTCCGGGCCGCCTTCGAACTGGCCGGTCTCACTCAGCCCGATCAGCAACGACCCCAGAACCTCTGCCCGGTAGGACGGGTCGGAGTCGTCGGCCAGGAGCATGTTCGCTCGCCGGAGCAGATTCACGGCCGAGGCCATCGATCCTTCGTCGAACGACCGTCGCCCGGACTCGGCGAACAGGCGGCCGGCCCGGCTCGGATCACCACCGGCCTCGGCGAGCTCGGCGACCATCGGGCACCATTCTCCCGGCAGTCCAGGATGTAGCTCTTCGATTGCGTCGGCGCAGCGCAAGGCGAGAGTCGCCCGTTCCGACGGCGTCAGCCCAGCCAGCAGCGCGTCGGCAGTCAGCGGATGCCGGAACGCGTACCAGTCCGGCACTGGCTCGTCCGGGCCGACCAGTTGCGCGGCCAGGCCGGCCCGCAAGGTGGCCAGTAGCAACCGTTCGTCGGTGCCGGTTGCCTGGCGGACCACACTGAGTGGAAAGCGGTGCCCGATCACCGCAGCCAGCACGAGCAGGTCGCGGGCCTCCGGGCCGAGTTGGTTCGTGCGGCTGCTGATGCTACGGACAACTGCTGCCGGAACGTTGGTGTGCAGACCATCGACGACCTGGACGCTGCCGTCCTCCTTGGACATCAGTTGCCCGGTTCTGCTGGCCTCCTGCAACAACTCCTCGACAATGAACGGAATCCCGGCGCTGTCCTGCCACAAACGGTCAACCAGCGTCGCGGGAAGGTTGCCCGCCGGTATCTCGAGACATCCTGCCGCGAGCTCTCCTACCTCGGCGTGGACAAGTGGACCGATGTGGAGCAAGCCCGCGGTCCCGCGCTGTGCCGACAGCTCGACAAGCTCTTGTGCCGCACCCGTCCCTGGACGGACAGTCGCGATCAAGGCGATCGGTTGGTCGTCGAGGTTGTCGAGCAGGTACTCGATGACAGCCAGTGTCTCGGGGTCTGAGCCGTGCAGATCCTCCAGAACCAGCAGGCATCCGCGGTCTTTGCCGGCCAGTGCGAGCAGCCGCAGTACAGCCTCGCCGAGCACAACGGCCGAGATTGCTGCTTCGTGTGCCGTCCCGTCGTCCCAGTCCGGGACGAGGCGACCGAGCACCTTCTGGTAGGGCCCGAGACCGTCAGGCGTCGGCATCTCGCCTCGACGGATAAGTGACAGGAGCGCCTCGCTGAGTGGACGGAAGGGCACCGTGGCGCCGAGCGCGCCGACTCGGCCGCGCAGCGTTGCCATCCCGTCGTCCAGTGCCTGCGCGGTCGCAACCGCGGCCAACCGGCTCTTGCCGATGCCTGCTTCACCGACCAGGAAGACAGCACCACCTCGACCCACACGAGTCGAGCCAAGCAGCCGGTGGAGACCATCGATCTCCCCGTCTCTGCCGACCACCTTGGGCGAACGGGTCTGCATAGGCGCAACTGTAACGACGGATTGCTGAGTGCGCAGCGGATCGGCGCGGCCCGTACTGCGGAAGGCCGCGCCGATCAAGCGTTTGCTGCTTGCCTCACTCGGTGATGATCGTTGGCCACGTGCTGTTGATATCGCTGGTGGCAGCGGCGAGTGCAAAAGCCGTGAGGCCGACCGTTCCTACCAGGGCCATCGCTCGAGCGCCGACCTTGCTACGAGTCGGCAGAGTGATCGGTCCGAGCGGATCGGTGGTGTCCGTCGTCTGCTGAGCGACGGTGTCCTTGCCTTCGTTCTGGGCGGTCATGGTGTTCTCCCCTTGTGCTGTGACGTTCCGCGCGACATGCGCTATCCCCCAGTGGTTGATGCAAGCAACAGCACGGACGGAACGCGCTCTGGGAACGCCAGCCGGAGAAACCCGTATCCGATTCCCGCCAGACCGGTCAGCAGACCTGGAGATGGAACCGCTCGGGGAGTGCCGCACTGTGGTCCGTACTGCTGTACTGCCGCGACCGCCAGCCGGGCCCGGCGGAGCCGGGCTGCCTCAGCGGCTGGAAGGTCGCATTCGGCGAGCCAAGTCAGTGGCTCCACCGCGCCGAGCTCGCCATGGCACAGACTGAGGTCTGCGAGCACCGGACGTTCTGTGGCGGACTTCAGGTATGAGTCCAGGTTCACCTGTACACCGGTAGCGATCCTGGCCAGCGCGGCGCCGGCGGCACCGGAGCACCAGCCGTCGCCGGCCGCCCGGCCGCTTTGGTCCAGATCGGTTGCGGTGCGGGCAGCGTCCAGGTACCTGTCGCCTGTCAGGCCGTAGCGCCCGAGAGCCCAGGCGATGCCCAGGTATCCACGGGCGAACCCGTGATCGGCTGCGCACCGGTCGCCCACTACGCCTTGCTCGACCGCCAGGACCAGTTCGTCGGCGTACCGCTTCGCCAGCCTGGCTGCTTGCGGGAGATTGTCGATCGAGCACATTGCGGCCAGTCCGCCAGCCGCACCCTCGGCGTACGTCGGGAACTCGGTGCTCTCGGAGGCGAGCTGCCCCGTCAGTTCCACCGAGCTCAACAGCCAGCCGGTGAGCTCGGTGTCGCCGAGCAGCATGGTAAGGCGATTGAGGGCATAGCTGATGCCACCGAGGCCGTGTAGTCCGGGACCGACCAACTGTGCGGACCCGAGGTCAGATGCGAGGCCCTCAAGGAGCCGTGGGATCGGGCGGATCGCGTCGCGTGCCAGTTCGAAATACTTGCCTTCCCCAGTCAGTGCACCGATCTGGGCGAGGAAGAGCGCCGTACCGGTGTAGCCGTTGGTCAGGCCGGCTCCCATCGGCCGCACGGCCCAGTGGCTGTCGTCGAGCAGTTCCAGTCCGAGCCAGTTGGCGGCGCCGTCCCGGTCGCTGATCACCTGGGCCACGATCTCGTCGGCGATGTCCGTCGCTACGGCGAGCAGGCGTTCCTGGCTGGCATCGGCCACGCCGAGGCCGGGTCGGCTCGCGGTGCTGACATGCAGGACCGGCTCCGGGCGGGTTGCCAACGAGGCAGAGATCAGCCACCTCTGCCGGTGCGCGTCGACATCGCCGAGCGCGGCGATCTTCTCCTCCACGACCCGCAGGCCTTCAGTCGCGAGCATGCCCGGGATCCGGGTGTCGTCAGCAGCCCACACGTCGGTGCTGTTAGGCCGTACCGTGAACAGCGGTACGTCGCCCGCCCAGAGGTCCCTCAATTCGTGTGGCACCAGGATCTTCAGCGTGTCGTCGGCTTCCCACAACAGATCGAGCAACTGGCTCTGGTCGGAGGCATCGCGCAGCGCGTCCGGATGCGTTGCCTCGTCCAGCAAACGTGTGTACAGGCTGGTGTTCCTCGGCACGAAACGCACCTGGTCCGCGACACATCGCGCCAGCAGGCCCCGCGGTCCGAGCAACTCCTCGCGGTGCCCGCTGATCGCTTCGTACCCGGCGCGAAAGCCGGTCAGCACAGCGATCTCATGGTCGCGCGGTTCGACTGCGACGCCGTCGAACCTCGGCCGATTGTGTGCCTCCCGAGTCGTACCGGCCTGCCGAACCAGATGCATCGTGTCGAACCCGGCGTCAGCCCACTCGATCACATCGGCGGGGGTCGACTTACCCGCGTCGCCACCGAAACCGGACATGTCCGCAACTCCGTGCTTGCCGACTACCAGCAACGGCAGCATCGCTGTGCGGTAGACCGAGCTCAGCAAGGTGCGAAACGCCGGGTCGCGGCTGAGGGCTCCGGGTGGCAACAGACTTGGGTGGAACAGGGTTTCGATGTCTACGAGGACTGGTTGCTCGCCTACTGCGATCAGGTTTTCGTAGTGCATGTCGGTGCCGTCTAGGACGTAGAGCAGGGCTAGTAGGGCGCCTTGGCGGTGGTAGAAGCGGCGGACTGAGGCGGCGTCTGGGCAGGGGGCGCCGGTGATGTACTCCAGCCATCCGTAGCCGGGGCGGTTGAGGAGGTGGACTGTGCGGAGGTCCAGGCCGGTTTTGGTGTTGAGCCAGTCGACTAGCTCGTTGAAGTGGCCGTGGAGGTCCAGGGACCGGGGCTTGTAGACGAGGTGGGTGCCATCGGCGAAGGTGAGGATGGCGGTGCAGCGGCCGCCGGCGTGGGTGTCGCCGGTGGTTTCGATGGAGGTGAGGGGGCCGGGGTCTTGGCCGTTGAAGAGGGCCTTGGTGAGTGACTCTCGGTCCTCGGCGAGTCGTGCCAGCAGTTCGAGGTGGGCCTCGACGCTTTGGCGGCACGACTCGCCCAGGACCCGGGCCAGCACCGGATAGGCGGCCAGGAGTTCCGCCAGCTCGCTCCCTCCGACGAGCCGGTGGGTGAAGTTCTGGAAGCGCAAAGCAGGGGTGGCGCCGACTAGGTCGCCGCGGTCGCGGGCTCGGGCCAGCTCTAGCACCAGCGTGCGCGAGGCCTGTTTGACCAGCTGTAGGCCGAGACGGTTCAGGAACTGCTCGGTCAGTACGCCGGTGTGGCCGGCGGCGGTCAGGTCTTCGCGCGCGACTGTGAGCAGGGGGTGCAGGCAGCGCATCATCGCCTGGCGCCAGTCGCCGTCAGCGGCGGCGGGTGGGGTGCTCGGGTGGGCGGCGGTACCGCGCTCGATGTACTGCGCCCAGGGCGGTGCTGTGATCGAGGACCGTTCGTCCGGCCGCAACGCTGCGGACCACCAGGCGTCGGTGCGCTGGTCGGTCCGGGGCGGGCCGGCGGTCACTGAGTTGAGCACTTGCTCAGGCTGCCATCGGCACCTTGTCCTGGGCATGGGTACGAAGCCCCCATATTTTGCGGTTGGGCGGGCCGGAAAGGGGGGACAACGGTGGGCAACTGCCGCGGGGCGACGACTGGGGGTTGATCACCCCGCGGCAGCAGCGCCCGGCCGGCCTCTGGTGGAAGGCGGGCCGGTTCGGGTGGGGAGCGCTACGGCTCCCAGTTCGTCGTCTGCACCAAAGCTCGGCCTCCTCTGCCGCGAATTTCTGGAAGGAACGCCGGGAACAATGCCTGACGACTCAGGCAGGCGGCAAGGGATCGGGTCCCCCATCTTTCGGGGTGGCGGTTGACAGAAACATGGGGGCAGGACCCCCATGTGGAAACGGCGGGGCGCTGCGACGGTGGGCAGGTGCTATCTCCCGTCACTCCTGGTTTGCCGGTGTCTGCGCACTCGGTGCTGGACACCGTTCCGCAGCTGCCCGGTCAGTCGGCTGCGGCCGCACTCCGGGAGACCGCGGAGGTTGCACAGGCTGCCGACGACCTCGGATACCGCCGGTTCTGGTTGGGGGAGCAGCACGGCGTCCGGGGCGTCGGCAGCGCGGCGCCTGCCGTTCTTGCTGCGGTTCTGGCGGCACGGACCGACCGGATCCGGCTGGGCTCGGCCGGCGTACTGCTGACCAACCACCAGCCACTGGTGATCGCCGAACAGTTCGCTGCGCTCGCTGCGGCTTACCCGAGTCGCATCGACCTCGGTGTGGGCCAGCAGTTCAGTCATGCACCCAGTACGGCGGCCGCGCTCGGCGGTAGCGCCCGAGACACCTTCCCGCGGCGACTGGATGAGTTGTGCGGGTTCCTCCGGGACGGCATGCCCGGTCGCGCACCCGTGGGCGACGTACGGCTGTCACTTGCCGGACTGCCGCCGCCGGTGCTTGTGTGCGCCGACCACCCCGGTGCGGCTGCGGTTGCCGCCGTACGGGGGTTGCCGGTCGTGGTGCAGCACCACAGTGCGACGGCGATGACCAGTGCGGCGGTGGCGGCGTACCGGGAGCACTTCGAGGCCAGTGGGCCGACAGTGAAGCCCTACCTCGCTGTGACGATCGGAGTGGTGGCTGCGGACACGGAGGAAGAGGCGATCATCCGGTTTGCTGAGTACGTGCGAGTGAAGACGCGGCTCAGTGTGGCGTCACCTCGCGCGACCACGGCCGAGCTGATGGCATTGCTGGAGCCACCTCTGACTGGACGCGAGCGTGGTCGCGCCGAGCGCCTCCTAGACGACCCGGGTCATGTAGTCGGCTCCCGGACCTCAGTGGTGTCGGCACTCGGTGGTCTGGTCGCCGGTACGACGGCCGACGAGCTGATGCTGGTTCCGCTCGCCTTCGACGGTCTGGTGCGGTCGTCGATCCTGCGCACGATTGCGGCCGGTCTGACGCGCGCGATCCGGACGGTACCGCGGCACGCTCCGCCGCTCATTGCCACCGCCTGACAGCGACCTATGGTGGGTACATGGACCAGGAGCAGGCTGTTGTCGCGCAGTGTCCGACCGAGCTCTTCATCGGAGGCAAGTGGAGAGCGGGTGAGGGCGGCCGGACGCTGGCCGTCGAGGACCCCTCCACCGGTACGACGCTCTGCGAGGTCGCTGATGCCAGTCCGGCCGACGGCAAGGCCGCGCTCGACGCAGCGGTCGCCGCACAGGCGGACTGGGCTGCTACTCCACCACGTGAGCGTGGCGAGATCCTGCGTCGTACCTATGAGCTGATGACTGAGCGCGCCGACGAGCTGGCGTTGCTGATGACGCTGGAGATGGGCAAGCCGGTCGCCGAGTCCAAGGGCGAGATCGCGTACGCCGCTGAGTTCTTCCGGTGGTTCGCCGAAGAGGCGGTGCGGATCGAGGGCAGCTACCAGGTCGCTCCGAACGGCAAGGGGCGCTTCCTGGTGATGCGGCAGCCGGTCGGCCCGTGCCTGCTGATCACGCCGTGGAACTTCCCGGCCGCGATGGGCGCCCGCAAGATCGGCCCGGCGGTTGCGGCCGGCTGCACGATGGTGATCAAGCCTGCCGCGCAGACGCCGCTGTCGATGCTGAAGCTGGCCGAGCTGATGACCGAGGCCGGGCTGCCGGCCGGTGTCCTGAACGTGCTGACGACCAGCAACTCCGGTGGCGTGATGGAACCGTTGATCCGCGACGGCCGCGCCCGCAAGCTGTCGTTCACCGGGTCCACCCAGGTCGGCCGCAAGCTGATCGAGCAGGCCGCTGAGCAGGTGCTGAAGACCAGCATGGAGCTGGGCGGCAACGCGCCGCTGCTGGTCTTCGCCGACGCCGACCTGGACCAGGCCGTCGAAGGCGCGATGCTGGCGAAGATGCGCAACGGCGGCGAGGCCTGTACGGCGGCCAACCGCATCTACGTGCAGACCGCCGTACTGGATGAGTTCTCGCGGCGCCTCGCCGAGCGGATGGGCGCACTGACTGTCGGTCGCGGGACCGACGAAGGTGTCGACGTCGGGCCGCTGATTGACGCGACCCAACGGGACAAGGTCAAAGAGCTGGTCGACGACGCCGTCGAGCTCGGCGCACGAGTCCTCACCGGCGGGTCGGTTGCTGAAGGCAACGGCTATTTCTACCCGCCGACCGTCCTCGCTGACGTGCCCTGGGAGGCCCGTCTGCAGAAGGAGGAGATCTTCGGTCCGGTCGCCCCGCTGACCGCCTTCGACACCGAGGACGAAGCGGTCGAGATGGCGAACGACACGGAGTACGGGCTGGTCTCCTACCTGTTCACCAACGATCTGACTCGCGCGCTGCGCATCTCCGAACGCCTCGAGACCGGCATGATCGGCCTCAACCAGGGCATCGTCTCCAACCCCGCGGCGCCGTTCGGTGGTGTGAAGCAGTCCGGCCTCGGCCGCGAAGGCGGTTCGGTCGGCATCGACGAGTACCTGGAGACCAAGTACATCGCGATCAACATCTGATTACGACCGGGGTGGTGGGGTGGGAAATGTTTCCTATTCCGCCAGCCATCGTCGTACGGTCTCGGCGTCCGGGCGCGGGCTGGTGCCGATGGCGTGCGGGACGAAGCGAGCGTAGTAGTCGGTGATGGGACCGTCGGACTCGCGCACCATCATGCCGGCGGCCGAGCCGTCGACGATCCAGCTGCCGATGACGGCCTGGTTCCCGTCGTAGGACGGGAGCGGGTACCACTGCTGGTAGACCATGGTGGACATGTCGTACGGACCGTCCTGGGTGTGGTCGTGGTCGACTGTATGGATGACGATGTTGCTGCCCTCGCGGCCGTGCAGCGGTTTGGCGACCCACTCGGTCAGATCGCCCGGGTGACCGAAGTACGCCGGGAGCAGGTTCGGGTGGTCGGGGTAGAGCTCCCACAGCACCGGGAGGATCGCCTTGGTCGAGAGCATCGTCTTCCAGATCGGCTCGATCCACTGCACCGGCTGACGTTCCGTACCGGCCAGGACGAAGCGGCCGAACTCCTCGTCGAGCATGTCCTCCCAGGGGTACAGCTTGAAGGCAGTGCGGATCGGCCGGTTGCCCCAGTCGACGAAACGGCGCTCTGCGGAGTCCCAGCCGACGTCCTCGATCTCATGCCCGTACGTCGCCAGTCCGGCGATGGCCGCGGTGTCGCGCAGGTAGGCGACGGTCATCTCCTCCTCACCGGACGTTTCGGCGGCGGAGTTGAAGAAGTGCGCCTCGTTGCCGGGGAACTGGTGCTGGGACCACCACTGCACCAGGCGGTCGTGGACCGAGTTCCACTGGTCGGCGTCCGGGAAGACATCCTCCAGCCAGTTCCACTGGATCACTGCGGACTCGACCAGGCCGGTCGGGGTATCGCCGTTGATCTCCAGCATCTTCGGGTCGGCGCCGTTCCAGGCCAGGTCGAAGCGGGCGTACATGGACAGGTCGTCGCGCTTGAGCGACTGCTGAACCAGAGCGAGCGTGCCGGAGGCCAGACCGAGCTCTGCGTCTGAGAACCGGTCTGCCATCACCCGGGCTGCCTGACGGCACATCGCGTAGAGCTCCTCGGTGACGCTCTCGAGGTGCAGGACCTCGTCCATGGTCACCTCGTACCAGGCGCTCTCGTTCCAGTACGGGCGCTCAGTGCCATCGGGCATGTCGGTCATCGGGAACACCAGTCCCTGTTCGACGACCTTCTCCCGCCAGCCGAGCCGCGGCTTACTCGCGTGCCGCCACATCAGCCGCCGGACCTCCCATGACTCGAGTGACCGAAGCCACCGCGCGAGATGGTGCTGATGTCGCCGCCACTCTTCGACAGACCGCCACGCTGGATCGTGGGCGAACCGCTACCGCCACCAGTGCGGTCATCGCGCTCCCGAGGCACGGTGTAGGTGCCGTTGCCGGCGTAGTACTTCCCACCGACGGCCGGTACATGCGCGCTGCCGCGAGTGGCCATGTAGAACCAGAAGAAGCCCGCGCCCGAGCCGTGGTACTCCTGCTCGTCCTTGCAGTTGCCGTCGTCGACCCGGGTCTCTGTCTGCGGATCGACGCAGATCGCCGCATAGTCGGCAGTGTCGTCCTCGCTGGAGCACCCGGTGAGCGTGGCGGCGACCAGTGCGGTCAGGCCGAGCGTGATGCCGGCACTCCGCATCCGCCGCTTGTTCACACCAGGACTGACGGGGTGGTCGAGTCAGCGGTTCCCGTTCATGAGCTGAGTCACAGTGACGAGCTGGAAGCCGCGTGTCCGCAGCTCCTTCACGATCGGCGTGATCGCTTCATCCGTGTACGGCGCGTTGTCACCACCGTGCATGTGGAGTACGACGATCGACCCGTTCTGCACGTGGGACAGCACCTGCTTGACGATCGGCTTCGGGGACTTCGCGAACCCGTCCGCGCCCGGTACGTCCAATCCCACGGCTGTCACTCCGGCCGGGGCGAGCTCGTGCAACGCCGTACCGTCGTAGCACCCACCGGGGAACCGGAACCAGCGCGTGGCGTGCGGATCCAGCTTGTCGAGCTGAGTGACCGCCTTCTGTACGTCGGCCAGCATGTCTGACCGCGGAACCGAGCCCAGCGTGTAGCAGTGCTTGGTGAAGGCGCGGTGGTCGTACGTGTGCGTGCCGAGCTCGAACAGCGGGTCAGCAGCCAGCTCCCGGGTGACCTCCGGGTACTCCTCCATCCACATCCCCGTGAGGAACATGGTGGCCGGCACCTGCAGAGTGCGCAGCTCCTTGATCAGAGTGGCGTTGTAGTACGACGTGACCTTCCCACTCAGCAGGCGCTTCCGCATGGCCGCTGTCAGGTCCGCATCGAATGTCAACGCGACCAGCTTCTGGTCCCGCGGGCCATGGTCGACGATCGGCATCAGGTTGCTATTGTGCGACGCCCCGGGGCGGCCGTTCGGCGTACCGACCGGAGTGGGCGTGCTGACCCGCGGAGTGCTCGGGGCGGGGGAGCCGGGCCGGGGAGTGCTCGGCGTCGCGGTGCTAGGCGGCGGGCTCGCCGTGGGCGTCGTGCTGAGGGGGACGACGCCCGTCGACGACTCTTGTTCGCCGCAACCAGCCATCACCAGTGCGGCAACCAGCAGTAGCGCAATCCCCCGTGCCCCAGTCACAGTCGACCAGTATGCGTCACTCCCCGGTCAGCAGGTCATTCGCCGAGCGCAGTACCGGTACGCCGACCTCAGCCGGAGCGCTCGCTCCGGTGACGCGGAAGGTGTGCGTCTCACCCGCGGACAGGGTGATCAGACACGAATCCACCCGAGCGGCCGCGTCCAGGCGGTCCGGGAACAGCGCCAGGTCCTTGGCCAACGCGGTCGCCGTCACAGTCACGTCGTACCCATCGCTGGTCGGGGTGACCTCTGCTGTGTAGGCGTCGGCTGAGAGCTGCAGCTGAGTGTCCTCGACGAAGTACCAGTACGCCGTCGCGCCGTCGTCCGCGCGGACTTCCAGGTACTCGGTGGTGGCGTCGAAGGAGATGAGCGAAACCGGCACCGTGGCGAGTGTCGCGGAGCGGGGCTCTACTTCGAGAGCGATGCTCTCGCGGGCGAACACCTCACCACCGGCACCGGTCGCCCGGCGGGTCAGCGTCAACCGAGTCGACCACGCCTCGTCGGAATCGTTGTGCGCGGCAACGACCAGACCGTCGTCGGTCGGCTGCACGCTGAGCAGGCGATCGGCGTACACCTTCTTCAACGCGAACCACAGCGGCTTGCGGATCCCGTGCCCGTCGACCGCGGCCCAGGACACGACCGGCCAGTTGTCGTTGAGCTGCCAGATGATCGCGCCAGTGTTCAGCGGGAACAGGCTGCGGAAGTGCTCGATGCCGTAGATGATCGCGCGCGCCTGGTTGAGCTGCGTCGTCCAGTGCCAGTCATCCATCGACTTCCAGATCGGCAAGTGATCACCGAGACCGCGCTCCAGCTTAAGGTTGCCCTCGTACGCCTTCTGGTGCACGAGCATCTGGTCGCCGTACGGATCCAGCGGTACGTCGTGCACCACCGAGGTCAGCGTCGACCACGCAGGCGGTCCCTGGAATCCGAACTCCGACACGAACCGCGGCTTGTACTTGCGGTAGGTCGTGTAGTCCACCTGGTTCCACACATCCCAGATGTGCATGGTTCCGTTGCGGTCGTCGTTCGGGTGGATGAAGTGGTCGTACGAGTACGGACTGCCCTCCGAGTACGGCGTCCGCGGGTCGAGCTCGGCGACGATCTTCGGCAGCAGGTCGAAGTAGTAGCCCTCACCCCACTTGCGCCCGGCCAACGGCGCCCGCCAGCCCCATTCGACGTACCCCCAGATGTTCTCGTTGTTGCCGTTCCAGACCGCGAGGCTGGCGTGCTTGCTCAGCCGGGTGACCGCCTGCTGCGCCTCGGCCTCGACCTCGCTCCACAGCGGCTCGTCCTCGGAGTAGGCCGCGCAGGCGAACAGGAAGTCCTGCCAGACCAGCACGCCTTGCTCGTCGCAGATGTCGTAGAAGTCGTCGGTCTCGTAGATGCCGCCACCCCAGACGCGCAGCAGATTCATGCCGGCGTCGAGTGCGTCCTGGATGCTCGTCTCGTACGTCGAGCGGTTCAGCCTGGTGACGAAGGCGTCGTCGGGGATCCAGTTCGCGCCGCGGACGTAGATCGGTTTGCCGTTCACCGACAGGACGAACGGGCCGCCGTCCTTGTCGGGGGCAACGTTCATGGTGATGTCGCGGAACCCGACCCGCCCGGTCCAACGGTCATCGCCGGCCGCGACAGTGACGTCGTACAAGGGCTGCTCGCCGTGACCACGCGGCCACCAGAGCTCGACATCGGCGACCGTGTTGGTCAGTACGACGCTCTCGGTGCCGACGGCAACTGTCGTGGTGGTCGTGGTGCCGCTGACCTCGACGGTCACGGTGGTGTCGCCCGCATCCGCGCTCGTGGCGGTGGTGCTGGCCGCCGCGTTCCCATCCCACGCGAATGCGACGTGCGTCGTGAGTACGCCGTCGGCGCTCGCCAGCGGGCGGACGGAGGCGATCCGGACGCCGGACCAGGACTCGATCCCGATCGGCTTCCAGATCCCGGCGGTGGCGAGGTCCGGACCCCAGTCCCAGCCGTAGTTGCTGGCCATCTTCCGGATCGCGTTGTACGGGTGCTTGTTCGTGTGCGGCCACAGCCCGAGCGTCTCGGCGAACTTCTTCGCCGCCTCGACCGGCGCCGCGAACGCAACCACCAATTCATTGCCCGAGGCAACCAAAAGGCCGGTGACGTCGAAGCGGTAACCCCGGTGCTGGTTCTGAGTCCGCCCGAGCTCGGTCCCGTTCAGCGTCACAGTCGCGACCGTGTCGAGCCCGTCAGTCACCAACTCCTGTACGGCGTGCCCGTCCGCAACCCAGTCGAACGTCGTCCGATAGACCCAGTCGGTCGACCCGATCCACGCCAGCTTGCTCTCGTTGTCCCCATCGAACGGATCAGGAATCAGCCCCGCCGCCAGCAGATCGGTATGCACCTCACCAGGAACAGTCGCTGCAAACGGGTGTCTGTCACTGGACTCGACAGTCCAGCTGGCGCCACCTTCGATGGTCAGATCCTTGCGAGCAGTCACAGCGCGTCTCCAGAGCGTGAACCGGTTTAGTCAGGACAAACTACAGCCCCCGGAGTGAGGTCCGGGAGCTGTAGTTCAGGGTGCGAGAACGTACTGCTGCCACAGGTCGGCAAGCGCCTCGTGGCCGGCGGCAGAAGGGTGTACTCCGTCGTCGGCCAAGGTCGCGGCGCCGACCTCGCCGGCGAGCCGGTTGAGCTCGACATCGGCCGGTACCAGGATCGCGTCGTACTCGAGGGCCAGCTTGCGGACGACCTCGATCTTCGGGTCCAGGTCCTCCCGCCACTCCGCGTGCTCGGGCTTAACCTGCAACAGGAACGGCTCGACCAACACGAGTGGGCATTCCAGCGGCTCAAGCAGCAGACGGTACGACGCCTCGTAGGCCTCGACCGTGGTCGGATCGAACTTGTCGTACCGGCGCCAGGTGTCATTGATCCCGATCAGGATCGACACCAGCGACGGCTCGAACGCCAGCACGTCGGTGGACCACCGCGCGACCAGGTCGACCGCGCGGTTGCCACTGGTTCCGGCGTTGACGATCCGCGGCCGGTTGTCGCCGAGGTCTTCGGCGATGTCCCGGACGTAGGTGTTGCCCAGTCCGGTGGGGTCGGTGCGATGACCGCCGTCGGTGACGGAGTCCCCGGCGAACACAACGGTCCACCGGGGATCCAGTTCAAGTTTGTTCACCGGGTCATCTTTACAGGGTCGCCGCGTGCACGTCCCAGTCCTCCGGAAGGACCGGAGCGACCTCGACCGTGCTCGTCACGTCGACGAACGCGCCGGTGTCGATCGACTGGGTGATGGACGACATCACGTCGACGATGTGGAACGCGAGCGCCCCGTTCGCCCGGTGCGGCCGGTCCGCACGGATCGCGCGGGCCATCTCCAGGACGCCGGTACCGCGCTGCGCCGTCGCCTTGGTGGTCTCCAGCGTCTCCCAGTCCTCAGCACCCCGGCGGCGAATCTTGATCTCGCCGTCGAACGCATTCGGATCCGGTACGGCGAGGGTCGCCTCGGAGCCCGTGATCTCGACGAACCCGGCCCGGGACAGCGGTGAGTCGAAGCTGAAGATGCTCTGCGACGACTGCCCTGACTCGAACCGCGCAATCGCGCTGACGTGCGTCGGAACCGTCACGTCGAAGTCGGTCCCGGCCAGCGGGCCCGATCCGATCGTGCGCTTCTCCTTCGACTTCGACCCGATCCCGGCCACCGCCGCGACCGGTCCGAACAGCTGGACCAGCGTGGTCAGGTAGTACGGGCCGATGTCCCAGAGCGGTCCGGCGCCTTCCTGGAACAGGAACGCCGGGTTCGGATGCCACGACTCCGGGCCGGGGGACTGCATCAGCGTGAGCGCGGTCAACGGCGTACCGATGTCGCCACGGTCGATGATCCGGCGCGACTCCTGCAGGCCCGGGCCGAGGATCGTGTCCGGAGCGCAGCCCAGTCGCAGGCCGGCGTCCTGTGCGGTCGCGAGCAGCTTGCGGCCGCTCTCCTGGTCGAGCGAGAAGGGCTTCTCGCTCCAGACATGCTTGCCTGCGGCAACGGCTGCCAGCGCCACCTCGACGTGCGCGACCGGGATGGTCAGGTTGACCACGATCTCGACATCCGGGTGGTTCAGCACGACCTCGGGGGCCCCGTGGCTCTCGATGCCGAACTGGCTCGCCTTCTCCTTCGCCGCCTCGGGCCGCAGGTCGCCGATCGCGACGACCTTCAGGTCCGGGAAGCTCTGCATGCTCTTGATGTAGGCGTCCGAGATGACCCCGGCGCCGATCACACCTACGCCGACAGCCGTCATGCGGGCGCGCCCTCTCCGGTGAGGAACTTGAAGCTGCCCTCGACGGCGTCGAAGATCTCGCCGCTGAAGTCGTCCAGCTCGACCACGCGCAGCGCCTGCGGGGCCGCGGCCAGGATGTCGGCGACCGCGATGGTGCCGTCACCGACAGCGGTCTGCGCCTTGTTGTCCAGGGTGCCGTCGCCGTCCTTGACGTGCAGCGCGACCACGCGGCTGCCCCACTTCTTCAGCAGGGCCGGTACGTCGGCGCCACCGACGGCCGCCCAGTACGTGTCGAGCTCGAGGACGACGTCGTCGTTCAGGTGGTCGACGAAGATCTCCAGCGCGTGTACGCCGTCGATCTTCGACTCCAGCTCGAAGTGGTGGTTGTGGTAGCCGACCGTGATGCCGTGCTTGGCGGCCTCGACGGACGCCTGGTTGAGCGCCTCGGCGGTCGCCTTCACGTCGTCCGCGGACTGCCAGCGGGCCGGGTCGATGAACGGCTCGATGACCGTGCTGATGCCGAGCTTCTGGGCGGCGGCGTAGATCGGCGCGGCGTCCTCGTCGCGGAGCAGGCCGGCGTGCGTGGTGGGCGCCGACAGTCCGTGCTTGGGCAGCGCTTCGGCCAGTTGGTCCGCGATACCCGGGACGCCGAACGGCTCCACCTTGGTGAAGCCGATCTCCGCGATCCGGGCCAGGGTGGCGTCGAAGTCCTCTTCGAGCTTGTGGCGGACTGTGTACAACTGGAGGGACAGGTTGTCCACTGCGACCATGGTTTCTCCTCGTGACCGGCACTGCGCCCGCTGCCCTGGAGCCGCCGTACCGTCCTGATAGCCGAACCGGTTAAGTAACGCTGGCAACCGTATCCCAAACGCGGGCGCCCCGACTAGGGTCCGCCCAGACCTCGGGCGTTCGCGACCGGAACCGGCGAGTTCCGATATGTGATCAAAAGGATCACTCTCTGCTCCCACTTGGTGACACGGCGTGGAAACGCGCGCACACTAGAGGATTCCGGACCGACCGTCAGCGGTCCGGCCGCCCGTGAGGAGTTAGTTGTGCCCCGAGTCACCATCAAGGAGATCGCGCGCCGCGCCGGCGTCTCCAAAGGCGCGGTGTCGTACGCGCTGAACAATCAGCCCGGAGTGTCCGCGGCTACCCGTGCGCGGGTTCTGAGAGTTGCCGAGGAAATGGAGTGGGTACCGAATCGCGCCGCCCGTCAGCTGTCCGCCGCGCGCAGTGAGACCTTCGGCCTGGTGCTTGCGCGGACCGCGCAGACGCTGACCGAGGAACCGTTCTACATGGGCTTCGTGGGAGGTGTGGAGTCCGTGCTCGCCGAGCGCTCGTACGCGTTGGCCCTTCAGGTGGTGACCAACTTGGACGAGGAGCTGGCGACGTACCGCAAGTGGGCCGCCGAGCGCCGCGTCGACGGCGTGATCGTGGTCGACCTGCGGGTCACCGATCCGCGGATCCCGCTACTGCGCAAGCTCGGCCTGCCCGCCGTCCTGGTCGGCCACCCCGAGCTCGCCGACGGCCTGCCGTGCGTCTGGTCCGACGCGACCGCCGCCATGCACACCGCCCTCGGCCACGTCGCGACACTCGGCCACCGCCGGGTAGCCCGCGTCGCCGGACCGCCGGAGTACGGCGATGTGTGGATCCGCGACCGCGCGTTCGTCGAGGCGAGCAGCCGCTACGGCCTGGAGACCAAGGTCATCCACACCGACTACTCCGCCGACGAAGGCGCCGCCGCCACCCGCGACCTACTCGCCGCCGACCCGCGCCCGACCGCGATCATCTACGACAACGACCTGATGGCCGTAGCCGGCCTCTCCGTCGCCCAAGGCCTGGGCGCCGTAGTCCCCCGAGACCTCACTCTCGTCGCCTGGGACGACTCCACCCTCTGCCGCATAACGCACCCCCGCCTAACCGCCATGTCCAACAACGTCGTCGGCTTCGGCGCCGAAGTAACCCACGTCCTCCTCAACCTCCTCAACAACGCCCGCCCCCAACCCCACCCCTACACCACCCCCCTCCTCATCATCCGAGACTCCTCAGCCCACCCCCCGCCCTAACCCCAACCCCAACCCCCCCCATCTCAAGGGGCAACCCCCCATCTCGATGGATATCCCCTCAGATGGGGCCTTGCCCCCCGAAAATCTGAGTGGGCAACCCCCCATTGCGACGGGCAACCCCCGTCTCCGCCAGGCAACCCCTCAACTCGGTGGATATCCCCGGAGTTGGGGGGTTGCCCATCGGAAATCTCAAGGGGCAACCCCTCGGCTAGGTGGGCATCCCCCGAGGTGGGGGGTTGCCACTCGAGGTGGGGGGGTTGTGCGGGTACGGCGGGGGTGGGGTTAGGGGGTGGGGGTGATGGTTACGGGGGTGCCGTTGACGGCGGCGGTGCCGGAGATGGGGTCGGTCAGGGAGGAGTCTGTTAGGTCGTTGAGGGAGATGCCGGGGAGTTGGGTGGCTACGGTCAGGTGGACGCCGGGGCGGGTGTGGCCGAAGCCGTGCGGGAGGGAGACCACGCCGGGCATCATGTCGTTGCTGGAGGCAACTTCTACGGCGAGGGAGCCGGCGGCGGAGGTGATGGTGACGAGCTGACCGGTGGTCAGGGAGCGGTCGGCCAGGTCGGTGGGGTGCATCAGCAGGTGGTGGCGGGGTTTGCCCTTCACCAGGCGGGCCGAGTTGTGCATCCAGGAGTTGTTGCTGCGCAGGTGCCGGCGGCCGATCAGGAGCAGTTCGCCGTCGGCCGTCGCCTGCAGTTCGGAGAGCCGGTCGAGGTCGGCCAGGATCATCGGCTGGTCGAGGTTGATCCGTTTGTTCTTGTGGAACAGGGCTCCGGGCAAGGCCGGTTGCAGCGGTCCGAGGTCGATCCCGCCCGGCGACTTCCGCAGTTTGCGTAGTGACAGCTTGTACGGGCCGATCCGCAGCCCCACGTCGACCACGCGGCGCGGCGCCAACCGCAGTCGCGCCTCGGTGACAAGACGTTTCCGGCTCAGCGGCGTACGTCGTACCAGCGCGGTGCCGAGGTCGCGGAAGATCTCCCAGTCGTGCCGGGCCGACGCGGGTTTGTCCAGTACGGCGTCGTTCCAGCGAGCTGTGTTCCGTACGGCGAGGTTGTGGAAGATCACGTCGTAGTGATCGCGCTCGAGCGGCGGAGCCGGCGGGAGGATCACATCGGCGTGCCGCGTGGTCTCGTTGATGTAGGGATCGACCGCGACCATGAATTCGAGCGACTCGAACGCCTCGTCGAGCTTCCGCCCGTCGGGTGTCGACAGCACCGGGTTGCCGGCGATCGTCACCATCGCCCGGATCTGCCCGTCACCCGGCGTCAGGATCTCCTCCGCCATCACCGACACCGGCAGCTCACCGCCGAACTCCGGCAGCCCGCGGATCCGGCTCGACCACACACCGAGGTGCCCACGCCCGAGCCCGATCAGCGCATTCACCGCAGGCCGAGGGAACATCGTCCCGCCCGGCCGATCGAGGTTGCCGGTGATGATGTTCAGCACCTGGATCGCCCACTGACACAGCGCCCCGAACTGCTGCGTCGACACTCCGACCCGCCCGTAGACCGCAGCGCGCCCAGCAGTCGCATACTCACCAGCGATCCGCCGGATCACCTCAGCGTCGATCCCAGTCAGCGCGGCCGCGCGCTCCGGCGTCCACTCCTCGACCGCGGCCTCGACGGCCGCCAGCCCATCGACGTACGGCGCCGGTCGCGCATTCCCGTCAGCGATCACCTGGTGAATCAGCGCGAGCAGGAACGCCGCATCGGTCCCCGGTCGGACGAAATGATGCTCGTCGGCGACCGCTGCGGTCTCGGTACGGCGCGGGTCGATCACGACGACCTTGCCGCCGCGCTTCCGCACCTCCTTGATCCGCCGGCCGAATCCAGGCGCGGTCATCATGCTGCCGTTCGACGCGAGCGGGTTCGCACCGAGCATCAGGAGGTACGACGTCCGATCGATATCGGGGACCGCGATCATCAGCTGATGTCCGTACAGCAGATACGACGACAGCATCTGCGGCAACTGGTCGATCGACGTGGCACTGAACTTGTTCCGCGTCCGGAGCTGCCGGACCATCGTCGGCATATGCGTCAGCGCGCCGAGGCTGTGCACGTTCGGGTTCCCGAGATAGACGCCGACCGAGTTCCGCCCGTGCTCGCGCTGGATCGCGGTGAGCTTGTCGACGATCAACGAGTACGCCGCGTCCCACCCGATCTCCTGCCAGCCATCGGCAGTACGACGTACTGGCGTGGTCAGCCGGTCCGGATCCTCCTGCAGGTCGCGCAGCGCGACCGCCTTCGGGCAAATGTGACCGCGGGACAGTGGATCCGACTCGTCGCCCCGGATATCGGTGACGTGCCCGTCCTCGATCGTCACCAGGACGCCGCAGATCGCTTCACACAGGTTGCAGGAGGTCCGCCGTACCGTGGTCGCCATCCAGCCAAACTACCCCTGGGTAGCCAAGCTCGCCATCACACGAAGCGTGCCTCGTCGAGCCGGCCGAGGATCGCGTCGACGGTTTCGCCGGCCGACAGGTCGGAGTTGTCCAGCCACAGGCCGCGCCGCGGGCTGAATGCGTGCAGCTCGTAGTCGAGCTCGTCGACCAGATGATGCGATCCGCCGAGCCGCCCGGAGATCACATCGGGACGCGGCGTCAGTACGACGAGGTAGCGCGGCCGGGTGCGGATCCCGTCCAGGAACTCGCGGAGCAGCTCGCCGATCACGACATCCTGCAGTACGACGGTGAAACCGGCCTCGGCGTAGGAGTCGGCGGCCTGGCAGGCGAGGCGGAATCCGAGCTGCATCTGCCGTTGCGCCTCGGCCGGATCGTCGGTCATCGAGGCATGCCCGCTGACGATCATCCGGCGGAACAGATTGCCCGGAATGTTGACGCCGTACTGGAACCGCTCGGCCAGCAACTGGGCGACCGCGGACTTCCCGGCCGCCATGATTCCGCTGACGACGATCACCCCAGCGGACTCCATGCTGGTGATGGTGCCACGGTACGCAATGTTTTAGTCAGGTTTGTGGCGAACTTGTCGTTCCGCGGACGCGAAATCCTTGGTTTGTAAGGGGTTTTGCTGCACCAGGGAGTCGATATGAAGGCGGAGCAGCCGGCGGACCCGGGTCGGCGTGCTCCGCCGGGGCTGGATGACCGCGTGCAGGGCAAGGCCGTCGAGCAAGGCATGCAAACGCTCTATTTCCAGACGCAGGTCCAGATCGTCGCGGAGTGCGCCCGCGTCGGACAGCGCGTTGAGCAGCTCTGCGCACAGGTCGCGCAGGCCGTCGTTCGCGGTCTCGACGTTGTTGTGCAGGGTGTCGGCGCCGGTCTCGGCCTGGGCCTGGACCATGAAGGCGAGCCAGACATCGAACTCGGCCATCCGCTCGGCGTCGAGCGGAAGCACCTCTTCGAGGTACCGCAGGGCCACGGTCGTGGCGCTACCCTTCGTGCCGCCGCGCGCGGTCAGTGCCGCGAAGCGCTCGCCGACCCGGCGGACCACCAGGTCCATCGCGAACTTGAGCAGGCCGTCCTGGTCGGGGAAGTAGTAGCGCACGGCTCCGGCCGACCAGCCGGCTTCGGCGGCGATGGTGCGGACCGAGGCGGCGCGGATGCCGTCGCGGCGGACGACGCGCCACAGGGCCTGGGCGATCTCCTCGCGGCGGGCGTCGTGGTCGACGATCTTCGGCATGTGCCCTTTTTAGCACACCTGTGTTATCGTCGTTTCACAACACAGTCGTACTAAAACAACGGGAAGGGTGAATCCCTGTGCTGCTCGCTGTGATCGCCGCGTGTGAGATCGGCTTCTGGGTCCTGCTCGCCGCCGGGATGGCGACGCGCTATCTGCTCCGGAAGCCCAAGGCCGGGATGATCCTGCTGCTGATGGTTCCGCTGGTCGACGTGGTCATGCTGGTGGCGAGCGTGCTCGACATCCACCGCGGTGGCGAGCCGTCGTTCAAGCACTCGCTGGCCGCGATCTTCATCGGCGTGAGCGTCGGATTCGGTCACCAGACGCTCAAGTGGGCCGACGGTTGGGCGGCGCACAAGTTCGCCGGTGCACCGCGGCCGGTGAAGCCGCCGAAGGGCGGCCGGGCGCGGGCGCAGCGGGAGCGCGCCGGCTGGTTCCGGCACCTGCTCGCGTACGTCGTCGGTGTCGGCATCATGATCGCCCTCGGCCTGCTGTCCGGGAAGGGATGGGACGCCGCCACCGGCCCGGCCTGGGGCTGGACCGTGGCGCTGGTGATCGACGGGTTCGTCTCGTTCAGCTACACCTTCGACGAGGCCAAGGACGACGAGCCCGCGCCGCGCGAGTCGCAGTCGGTCTGACCTCCCGGTTCTCCCCGCCCGGTCGTCGTAGATTGCGGTCATGACGATGATCGGGCGGGTCTGGTCCTGGGTCACCGCGGCAGCTGTCCTGGCCGGCATCGTGATCCAGTTGTTCGTGACGGCGTCCGGGAGTGACGGCTTCTTCCCGGACAACCCGGACCGCGTCCTCAACGTCTTTGCCTACTTCACGATTCAATCGAATCTGATCCTCGGTGTGACCGTGCTGACGCTGGATCGCCGGAGCACCCTGTTCAAAACCCTGCGGCTGAACGGCGTTCTCTGTATCGCCGTCACCGGGATCGTCTATCACCTGGTGCTCGCCGGTCTGGACTCGTTGACCGGCTGGGCCGCAGTGGCGAACTTCTTACTGCACACGGCCACCCCGGTGCTCGGCGTACTGGGATGGGCATTGTTCGGACCTCGCGGTACGACGGACTTGCGGATCGCCGCCTGGTCTGTCGTGTTCCCGCTGCTGTGGCTCGCGTTCACGCTGATCCGCGGCGCGTTCGTCGGCTTCTATCCCTACCCGTTCGTGGACGTGAACCAGCACGGGTATGGACAGGTTCTCCTGAACTGTCTGCTCGTCGCGGTACTGTTCCTGGCTCTGGCGGCCGGGGCCACAGCCCTTGATCGTCGCCTCAGCAAAACCGTCGAAGGGTAAGTGCCTTGCTGGTGACCTCTCGCTCGTACGCCGAGTACGAAGCGATGTTCGATCTGACCGAACTGCCTGACTCCGTGCTGGACTGTTCGGCCGGTGGATCGAGTTTCACCGCCGAAGCCGCCGCGCGTGGGGTGGACGTGGTGGCCGTGGATCCGGCGTACGAGTTGACGATGCCTGAGCTCGTCGACACGGTCCGGCGGAGTCTGCCGGCCACGACCGAGATCATCGAGGATCACGAGGCGCGGTTCGTCTGGAAGTGGTACGGGACGCCCGAGCGGCGGGATGAGATGCGGCTCGAGGCGGCCGACCGGTTCCTGCAGGACATCGGTGCGGAGCCGGACCGGTATGTCGCGGCCGCGCTGCCGGAGCTCCCGTTCGAGGACGGGCGGTTCGAGCTGGCGTTGTGCTCACACCTGCTGTTCACCTGGGCCGATACCTTCGGCCGGGACTGGCATCTGGCCGCGTTGCGGGAGCTGATCCGGGTGACGAGCGGCGAGGTTCGCGTGTTCCCGCTGGTGCTGCAGGGCACGGGCGAGCCGGTGCCGTTCCTGCCGGAGGTGCTGGACGAGCTCGCCGACGTCGCCTGGGAGATCCGCAAGGTTCCCTACGAGTTCCAGGCGGGCGCCGACGAGATGCTCGTCCTCACGCACTCCTGAGGATCAGGGCTGTCAGGGCAGGAAGCGACCGCAGACCGGCCACGGCGAGTTGCCGCGCTGCGCGTAGAGCTTCTTCGCGCGCATCAGCTGCTCGGCCGGCGAGGCCTGGGCCGGGCTGCCGCTACCGCCGACGCTGCGCCAGGTCTGCTTGTCGAACTGGAACAGGCCGAAGTACTTGCCGTTCGGGCTGACTGCGCGCGGGTTGCCGCTGGACTCGCAGTTGGCGACCTTGCGCCACGCGGCGCTCATGCTGACGTTGCCGCTGTTGTTCGACGGGCGCTCGGCGGAGCGGTTGGTCCGCGGCTTGCGCACGGTCTGCTTCGAGACGGTCTTCTTCTTGGTGACGACCTTCGACTTCGGAGTGACCCGCTGCTTCGGGGCGGTGGCCTTCTTCACACCGTCCAGCGTCAGGGTCTGACCGATCAGGATCAGGTCGGGGTCCTTCAGGTTGTTGATCTTCGCCAGGTGGTGCCAGTCGGCACCGTTCGCCTGGGCGATCTCGGAGAGGGTGTCTCCGGCCTTCACTTTGTAGTCGGTCGCGAACGCCGCGCCGGTGGCTGCGACGGTGATCCCGGCGCCGAGACCGGCGACGGAGAGGGTCCGGACCACCCGGCGAGTAGATCGCCGGGGGCGCGCATGTCGGGCTTTGGACATCGGTAAGGCGCTCCTCGTGAGCTTGGGCATGGTGGAGGACACCAGCCCCCCAGGCAGGGGAGGGGGCACCCGGACAGGTAACGAAAGGGAGTCCGGATGATCACGTCCAGGTCACGACGCGATGTGAGTCATCCTGTGGGACGCGTCGCCGGAGCGCAAGGCCAGATCGGAATCTGCCCCGATTTTTTCGGTCCCTTGACGTACCGAAAGCCCAACAACAGAACGGTTTCCGAGCTGCAAACAGATCGGTTTCAGCGCCTGAAATAGCGCGCCGGAACGAGGTCGACGGTGAGTTTCCGGATGACTTCCCGGTCAGTCTCCGGCCAACTGGTCCAGACCTGTTCGGCCCAGGCCAGCATCGCCTGCTCGACCTCGTCAACACCGCCGGCGGACAGTACGTCGTACGCCGTCAATCGCCCGACGGACTCGGGTGGCATGAGTTCGGGCCAGTCGCCGAACGAGTTCGCCATGATGCCGTGGGCCGTGCGGACGTCGATGTTCCCGGAACCGCGTTCGAGGAACATGTAGAGACCGTTCAGCGCGAACACCGGTCCGATTCGCGGAGCGCCGACTCTCACATGTTGCGCGCCGTACGCGTCGATCCGCAGTTGGTGCAGGTAACCGAGCCTCAGTTGGTGCTCGATCTCGAACCCGAGCAGGTCGCCGGCGACCTGCAGACACTCCGGCGACGCGTTGTACTTCGGCGTTTCCGGCCACTGCGAGATCGGCAGCTCGACCCGGCAGCCGGGGCAGCGGCTGGATTCGTGCGTGCCATCTCCGGAGTTCACTCGTTGATGGAAACACGGGCACCGCCGTCCGGCAGCTGGTTTTCGCCGTTGCGGGGGCGGTAGGCCGGCAGATGAGGCGACGGACGTGATGGGGGCATGCGGTGATCCGAGTGGCTCTCGGCCACCGCGGCACGATGGTGCGAGGTGCACTGGCCGCGGTGCTGGCAGGCGAGACGGACATGGAGGTCGTGGCTGAGCTGGACCGCTCGGAGGACGTCCTCCAGGTGGCCGGCCGACGGCCGCATGTCGTGCTGCTCGATCCACAGCTGCCCGGGCGGATCCGGATCGAGGAGCTGTGCCGCAAACTCGCCGGTCGCGGGGTGCTGGTGCTGATCGACCACGAGGCGATCGCCGCGACCAGTCTCGCGCTGGTGAAGCAAGCGCCGCGGATCGGGCTGATCGCGACCGATGCCACCACAGACCAGCTGGTCCAGGCGGTCCGCGACGTGGCGAAGGGGCTGCCGGTGGTCGACGTGCGGCTCGCGGTCGCGGCGTTGAAGGCCGGTGACAACCCGCTCACCGATCGCGAGTGCGAGGTGCTGCGGCAGGTCACCACGGGTGCGACTGCGCAGGAGGTTGCCCGGACGCTGAGTCTGAGTGCCGGCACCGTGCGGAACTACCTGTCGAGGATCCTGGCGAAGACCGGTTCGCGCAGCCGCATCGAAGCCATTCGGAAGGCTCAAGACGCCGGCTGGATCTGATTGATGATCGGGTCCCAGTTGCCGTGCAGATCGCGGTACAAGCTGGAGCTGCGCATCAGAGCCTGATGCGTACCGATCGCGGCCTTGTTGCCATCCAGCACGAGGATCCGGCGAGCTCGCAGCGCGGAACTGATCCGGTGCGCGATCACCACCAGCGTGCCGCCGCGTTGCGCGAAGGCCACCTCGGCTTGCCGCTCGGCCTCCGGATCGAGGAAGCAGGTCGCCTCATCCAGTACGACGAGTGGTGCGGGCGACAGGTAGGCCCGGACCAGCGCGATCAGTTGCCGCTCACCGGCGGAGAGCTCGGTTGGCTTGACCACCGCGCCGAGACCGCCGATGCGCTGGATGAGGGCGGTCGCGCCGATGGCGTCGACGGCTGCACTTAGCTCGTCGGTCGTCGCGTCGGGGAGTAGATAGGACAGGTTCTCCTCGACGGTCCCGCTGAAGACATAGGCCTCCTGTGGGATCAGTACGCGCGTCTCGGCCAGCCGCTCGGTGGTCAGTTCAGTCGGCGGTACGCCACCCAGCAGCAACCGGCCGCCGCTCGGCGTCAGCATCCCGCAGATCAGCGCGGCCAAGGTCGACTTCCCGATCCCGCTCGGACCGACCACGGCCAGGTGGTCACCCTCCGGGATGGTCAGGTCGAGACGATCAAGCACCGGCTCGGCCGCCGGCCCATACGCGAACGTCAGCCGCTGAGCATGGACCTGATGCCCTTGTACGGCGTCGATCACGCGAACCGGCTCATCCGGCTGACTGGTGTCGAGGATCCTGCCGAGGGTGATCACATACCGCAGGCCGCTGTCGCCCAGCGCGGCCATCACCTGCCCGAGCGCTGGTTGCAGGCCGATCAGCACATACGTGAGACCGCCGAGCAGCGTGCCCGTGCTCACGCCGCGCCCGACCAGCCACGGGCCAGTGGCGAGCAGGATCAGCAGCGGCAGCCAGCCACCGACCGCGAAACACAAGGTGCGAAGCGCCGCGACCTTGGCCAGCGCCCGCTCCGCCGATGCCTGCGCCTCGATCGGTTCGCCGACCAGGAACTCGGCGTACTCCTCGGTGCCGGTCGCGGTGATGTCGCGCACGCCACCGAAGACCATCCCGGCCGAGGCGGCCAGGTCCTCATCGGCCTGCAGCGAGGCTCGCACCCGGTCGGCGGCCATCCCCAAAACGCCTAGCGACAAGGCGAATCCGATCAGGAACGGCGGTACGACGAACGCAGCCACCATGGGCGCGAGCGACAGCAGACCGGCCAGCACCCCGAAGAGCGTGACCGCGAAACTCCGGAGCACCATGACCAGTCCGGCGTACGTGTCCCGGACGATCTCGACCTGCCGGTTCAGGCGGGCCACCGCGCTGTCGTCGCCGGTGCGCAGCGCGCCGGCGACAACCCGCCGTACCAGGTCGTCGCGGACTGGTTCGACCAGATCGCCGAGCCGCGTGTACACCTGCCGCGCTCCGGCGGCACCCAATCCGGCGGTCGCGACCAACCCACCAAGCCACGCGATCCCTTGCCAGACATGTCCAGCCAGGAAGCTGTCCGTGGCGCGCGCGACCGCAACTCCGTAGATCGCGGTCGGCAGGATCTCCGGCACCGACCAAGCCATCAGCTTGACCGTCGCCCGCTTGCGCAGGGACAGAGCGCCGTACTCGAGTTCCCGCTTCATCCCGCCCACGTCCTTCGGCCCCACCGCGGTGCGCGGAGGGGCCCGTCGGCGAGAGCGGGCCGGATCACCCGAAGACCTCGCGGTACGACGTGTTGTTCCAAAGGTCGGCGTGGGGTGCCACTGCTCGGACCTGGCCGTGGTCGAGCCAGACCACGAGATCCGCGCGAGCGGCGGTGGCCGGGCGGTGAGTGACGATCAAGCGGGTCCGGTGGTGGCGGTCCTCGGTGAGAGTCCGGCCGATCTGCCGCTCGGTCGCGGTGTCGAGACTCGAGGTCGCGTCGTCCAGCACGAGTAGCCGGTTGGCCGGCCAGGCGCGGGCTAGTCCGAGTCGCTGCCGCTCACCACCCGACATAGGGGCCCTGCGCAACGAAGTGAAGTAGCCGTTGGGTAGTCGGCTGACGAAGTCGTGGGCGTGCGTGGCCCGGGCCGCGGCCAGTGTGCGCACCGGGTTGATCGCGTCGGGAGCGATCGACTCACCGATCGTCCGGCCGACCAGCTGCGGCCGCTCGAAGGCGCAGCCGACCGCGCGACGCAGCGCATGCCGGCTGACGGCCTGCAGCGGTACGCCGTCCAGCGAGACATGCCCGGTCGACGGATCACGCAACCGCGCTGCGACCGCGGCGAGCACGGACTTGCCGGCGCCACTCGGGCCGACGACCGCGACCGTCATACCGCCTGGCAGATCCAGGCTCACGTCGTTCAGCAGCACGTTGCCGTCTGCGACGACGCTCACGTGGTCGAAGGTGAGGTGTCCGGAACCGGCCGGCAATTTGAGTGAACCGTGCGGAACCTCGGCGATCGCGCCCACCTCGGCAGCCCGCTGAACACCGGCCTTCGCGCGCGCGATCTCCCCGATCACACCGGTGAGATTGCCGAGGCCGGCACCGAGGACGGCGTACTGCGAGGCGGCGAACAGCTCACCGGCAGTGATGTGCCCAGCGACCAACTGGATGCCGCCTACTGCCAGCACGGCGACCAGCACGAGCGGTCCGACCACCGCGGCCTGCGCGCCGGAGCGGGCCAGAATGCGCCACGTAACGACACCTTGTTTGTGGAGCTCGGGCAGCAGACCGAGGATGCGTCGCTCCTCGCGGTCTGTCGTCCCGGCGGCCGCGATGGTGCGGATACCGGTCAGCGACTCGGACAGCCGGGCGGCGATCCGGCCCTGCGTCTCTTGGTAGGCGAGACTCACATCGGCGGTCCGCCGCGCGAACGCCAGCAGCACCAGGATCACTAGCAGCACACCACCGAAGAACGCCGCCGCGAGCCAGGGATCGATCAGAGCGAGCAGCACCAGACTGCCGACCGGAGGAGCGATCGCCGCGATCGCGGTCACCGCAGCCGGTCCGGCCTGCGCGGCGTCGGTCGCGTTCGCGGAGACTCGCGTGACCAAGTCGCCGGTCTCGAACCCGCGGCTCCCCTCGGGCCCGCCGCGGACGACCTGCCGCACCAGGCGATGCCGCAGCCAGGCGGTCGTTTCGGCGACACAAGCGGCACCCGCGAAGGCGTCGATCAGACTGGCCACGATGCCGAGCCCGATGGCGGCCGCTGCGGCGATCAACCATTGCGTGTAGCCCGTGCCGGCGACGATCGAGTCCACCGAGCGACCGAGGATCGACGGCAGGGCCAAGGTGACCGCGCTGCCGATCAGTGCGTTCAGCCCGATCAGTGGCAACCAGCCGCGGCCGCGTTTCGCCACCGATCCGAAGGTGATCATGATGAAAGCCTGAGGCCGGTGCGTTCCGCGAGGAACGCGAGCATGTCCGCAGCCAACCCGATGCCTTGACTCGCCGATCCGCTGCCATGGCCGGCATTCGGATCCAACCGCAACAGGACAGAGCCTTCACTCGCGGTCGCATGCTGCAGCGCCGCGCACATCTTGCGAGAGTGCAGTGGATCAACGCGAGTGTCGTTGCCGAACACCGTGAACAGCACGGCCGGATACTTCACGCCCTCGTTGACCCGGTGGTACGGCGAGTAGGACAAGAGGTTCTCGAACTGCGCCGGGTCCTTCGCGGATCCGAATTCCGGCACCCAACGCTCGCCCAGACCAGACAGCTCGTAACGCAACATGTCGGTGAGCGGCGCCGAGCAGACCGCTGCCGCGAACAACTCCGGCCGCTGAGTCAAGGCCGCCGCAACAAGCAAGCCCCCATTGGATTCGCCGCACAGCGACAACTGCTCGGCGGTCGTCCAACCGGTCGCGATCAAGTGCTCGGCCGCCGCGATGAAGTCGTCGAAGACACCCTGTTTGCGATCCAGCATCCCGGCCCGATGCGATTCGATACCACCACGGGTGTTGGCTGTGACGAAGACGCCACCGGCCTCGACCCACGCCAGCGCGAAGGCCGAGTACGTCGGAGTGAGCGTCTGCCCGAAACCGCCGTACCCGTAGAGGAGTGTCGGTCGTGGTCCGTGGTTGCCGGGTTTGGCGATCACCAGGAGTCGGGTCTCGTGGCCGTCCGGGCTCGTGGTGACGAGCTGCTGCGACTCCGCCTCGGCAGTCACGCCGGGGGCTTGCGACCAGAGCGTCGCCTGGCCGGTGGTGTGGTCGTAGCAGTAGACGGCAGACGGGGTGACGCTGTCGGTGTAGCTGAACCAGGCTTGCGGTCCGCCGTCTGGCAGCGTGGTCAGCGAACCGACCGAACCGACGCCAGGTAAGGCGATATCGCTGACATGCGCACCGGTCTGCAGGTTGTGCACGGCGATTCCGCTCGGGCTGGCCAGCAGCAGTGCGCCGTCCAGGATCGCCAGGCCGGTGAGCGGCACATCCGGGGTGACGAGGTCCTGCCAGATCAGCGGATTGTGTGGATCACCGACGCAGATCTTGCCGGTCGGCGCATCCTTGGTGGTGACGACGTAGAGACGACCGTCGGGGCCGACCGACATCACGGTCAGCGCGTCGATGCTCTGCTGGATCGGGCGCGGCGAATCAGCGCTCTCAAGATCCTGCAGCCACAGATCGTTCGCCCCGCCACGGGCGGCGGAGATGGTCAGCCAGCGTCCGTCGGCGCTGAGCTCCAGTCCGTACGACGCCTCGGTCGACAGCACGACGGTGTCGTCGGCGACGTCCAGGTGGCGGCAGCGGACCTGGCGGAATCGCACGTAGTAGAAGGACTTCCCGTCCGGTAGCCAGGCGACCGGCGAATACCGGCAGCCGTCGATGGGCTCGCCGATGAGCTCACCGCTGTCCACGTCGAGCAGGTACAGGACGGACTGTTCGGTGCCGCCGCGGGAGGTCTGGAACGCGACCAGCGATCCATCGGGTGATGGCTGCCACGCGTCCAAAGTCGTGAGACCGGATGGGTCGATCGCCATCGGGTCGAGGGTTGCGCGCCGGCCGTCGTACAGGACCGGGTGCAGCTGACCGGGGTCGCTGCGCAGCGTGAAACAGCGCCCGCCGTGCCACGAAGGTGTGGAGACGGTGCCGACGTTCGAAAGGGCCTTCACCCGGTGACGGAACTGGTACCGGCCGGACAGCGTGACTGCATGGTTCAGCCAGAGCTCGTCCTGGGCCGCGAGCCAGCGCTTGGTCTCGGAGGACTCGGCGTCCTCCAGCCAGCGGTAGGGATCCGCGATGGTGTGGCCGTGCACCTGCTCCACGAGCGGTAGCCGCTCGGCGCATGGATAGGACTGCACGGAATTGGGCAAAAGAGCTCCTTCCGTCGGGTGAAGCGACGGATCCCGCAGACAGGTTCGGCCCTGGGTGGGTATGCCGCCCACCCAGGGCCTCCGGAACCTGACGATCCAGGATCCGATCAGTGGCAGAGCAGAAGGCTCAGGTTGCTCGGGCGACCCGACGCGCAACCAAGCACGGTCAGCGTGGAGCCGCCGCCGTGGTGGCCGCCGCCGTAACCCGGGGTCTCGAGGCCCTGAAGGTCGAGAAGTGCCATGTTCTACACCTCCTTCGATTCATGTTGTAGGGATGGAGACTCGGACCACTGGGGAGGTCCGAGGAACGGGAGGGATGCGGGCACCGAGTGCAGTGCCGATCCAAGAGCCAGCAGGACGCCGGCCGATCCGGTGGCCAGGTCCATCGACAGGCGAAGGAGCTGGTTGCCGGGGAACGCGAGGCCACCTGCGTAAGGCATCGCGTGCCAGCCGAGTCCGTACACCAGGTCGTCGACCGTCGTCTGCTGCGCACCGAGTGAGGCTGCGGTGAGAAGCAGACCGGCGCGACCCATGAACAGGCCGGGCTGGACGTAGAAGGAGCAGTGCGCCACCCGCTCGAGCTGCGCGAGCACCGCGGTCAGCTCGTCACTTGGGCGGTGCTTCAGGTAGCGCGCGAGGGCGAGTGCGATCCCGGCCGAACCTTCTTCGAGGTACGGCAGGGTCCGCCAACCCTGGTTGACCTGGAGCATGTCGCCGTCGGGTGAGGCCGAACACCGCCGCAGATCCTGCCGGATCGCGATCTCGGCCAAGTCGAGCAGACCGGTGTCACCTAGCTGCTCGAACGCTTCGATGAAGAGCAGCGCCGGACCGGACGAGCCGTACATGAGGCCGGCGTGCGGATACTGCCCGCCACTGATCTCCGGTACGTCGGTCACGTCGCCGAGGCGGTCTGCGACCAGATCGAGCACCCGGACCGCCTTGGCGCGCAAGGCGGGTTCGGTGTCGAAGTGCAGGAGGCTCAGACCGATCCCGGCCAGTCCGGAGTGCAGCCCGAGCTCGCGGGTGCTCCAGTCGTCGGCCAAAGTGCGGTCGACCAGGTCAAGTGCGTGCTGGCGATGACCGAGCACATCGAAGACATGGGCCACCCCGTGCAGGCCGTCGTACAGGCCCGGGCCGGCTGCGGTGGTGAGGCTCCGCTCGCGTAGCCACTCCTCGTATTGCTCGAAGCGGCCGGCGCCGGTCTTGGCCATGGCGTAGAGGACACCGGCTGCGCCGCTGGCGAGGTCGATGCCGCCGCCACCGCGGAACTGCGCGATGTCGCCGGGGAACAGCCGGTCGGTGCGCTCGGGCGTTGCCGAGGCCACGATCGCCTTGGTCAGCGCGGCCCGGACGTCGGTCCACTCGGCCTTGCCGGGCAGTGCGAGCTCGGCCATCTCCGGATCGCTGGTGGCGTCGGAGCCGACCACAGTCCGGACCGCCTCGTCGATCGTTGCCCTCGGCACCGGGAAGGTCTCGGTGATCATCTCGGCGAGCTGGAACGCCTTGCCCCGATGGAGATTCAGCAGGATCGTCGTCTGCGGCGCATAGACACCGAGCCCGATACAGGCCAGCGCGTAGCGGTCGACGTCGACACCCTCGCGGTCCGGCGGTGCGGCGTACCCGGGGTGGGCCAGCGTGGAGCGGGCCTTGTCCGCGGCGTTCGTCGCCACCTCGAAGTCGATCAGCACCATCCGGCCGTCGACGTCGAGCAACACGTTGTCCGGGTGCAGGTCGCAGAACACCACGCCCCGCTCGTGCAGCAAGGCGACTGCCCGGCCGACCTGCTCGACAGCGGCCGTCGCCCACTCGGCGAAGGCCGCCTTGTCGGCTTCGGTCGCATCCGGCTTGCTCAGCGGGTAGCGCCCGACCAGGTCGCGTTGCAGCGAGATCGAGTCGATGTGCTCCTGCACCATGAAGTGGTGCTCGCCGAGCTCGAAGCGCTCGTAGGTCTTCGGGACGACGTCCAGTCCTTCGAGACGCTGCAGAATCTCGTATTCGTGGGCGATCCGGGCGACTGCGTCCCGGCCGGCCAGGTCGAGACCGGCGTGCGGGCGGCCTTCCTTGAGGACGACGCGGTCGCCGGACTCCTTGTGGTGGCCGAGGTACACGCCGCCGCCGTTGGAGAACTGGATGACGCTCTCGATCGTGTACGCGAGCTCGTTGGTGGAGACCGCGTTGCGGGCCTCGAGATGCGGCTGCAGGAAGTCCGGCAGCGGCACCCACGGCGGGATGCTGAACGTCGGACCGCGATGATCCGGAACCAGCTGGCCGTGCTCGTTCTCGAGGGCGAGCACGCGCTCACCGCTCGGCGACAGGCAGAAGCGGCTGACAAAGGCGCCGTACCGGACGAAGAGTGCACCGGTGCCGTAGCGCAGGTCGCTCAGGATGTACGGGCCCTGGACACCGTCGAGGATGTCGTCGAGCTCCTTGAGGACCAGCTCCAGCTGCGCCTCGTCGGCCGGGTAGATCGTGACCAGCTTGCCGCTCGAACCGCGCGGGGCGGCCTTCGAGTTCGCCATCACCAGCACGGCTTCGTTGCGGAGGAACTTGAACGCGATGCCGCGAGGGACGCAGTACTCCCAGACGGCCTCGAGCGTCTTGATCACATCGTCGAGCCGGGCCGAGACATGGATCTTCCAGCCCTGCTGCGGCAACTGCAGACCCTCGGGTGCGTAGTGCATCCAGGTCTCGCCGGGGACGTGCTGCCAGCCCTCGGGCACCGGCCTGGTGGCCGGCTCGAAGTCCGGATGCTCCACCCCACGCTGGGTGGGTGTGTCGTAGAACGTCCGGTCTGCCAAGCAGTAGAACTCGTAGCTTTCTTGCGCTCCGTCACGCATAACCGATCACCCCCCTCTCGTGGTGCTCCGCCATCTTGGGCGGCGTGAGAGGGGGTGGCGTAGTGCACGATGTCATCACTCTGATGTGAAGAATCCACACACTACGAGTGGGTAAGTAAACACTCTTTGTTACCAGTCCGTGCGTTCTGAGCGTGAATCGGCCTGTTACAAGATGTCAATTCGTGGCAGTGAGGTCACGAGGCGTAACTTCCCTCGGCATCCTTCGTGTCCCCTGGTTCATGCGTTCGTGTCAGGTCTCAGTTCCAGTTGTCCTGCTGGGGAGTGTCGGCCGGCGACGACCACCAGTGGTGCCTCGGCAGACCGCCGCCGGGGGCGAACGCATGGAGTTCGGCGTCGAACCGGAGCCCGTCCGGATCGCCGGTCGGCGCGACCTGCGTGCCCGGCGTGACAGCGGTCAGATCCTTCAGTACGGCGGCGCCGGTGCTCGGCACGCGGATCCGCAGCAGGTGCTGGTCGGAGGAGCGCCGTACGAAGATCACCGGGTTGCCTGCGGCATCCGCGAAGCCGGACGGTCCGCCAGTGGCGATTGCACCGGTTTCGGTGGTCAAGTCGCGAGTGGTCGGCCGGTCACCGTCGAGGTCGAGAGTCCACAGCCGGATCCGGCCATCAGGGTCCACGATGACCAGGTTCTGCCGGGCCGTCAGGACCGCGCGGCCCTGGGTGTCCTTGCGGGTGCCCGAGGTGGTCCAGCCGCCGATCTTGGTGTTCGCAGCGACAGGAATCCCGAGATCGGCGCGCTGGACGTTCTTCGCGTCGGTCGGTTGCCACCACCAGCGTTGCAGGTTGCCATTGGCACCGCGGGCGTAGACGACCTGCGTCCGCCCCCAAGCGAAGGCGACCGGCGGACCGGTGATCTTGCCCCAACGGTCGCCGTGGATCTTGGCGTCGCCCGGCGAGTACCAGAGGTGGCTGAGGTTGCCATCGGTGTCGGCTCCGAACACGTGCCGCTCGGCGCCGTAGGGGAAGCCGGCCAGGTCGCCGCCGAAGTTGAAGGTGCCAAAGCCGTTGCCTGCTGCTGCGGCGGACCAGTCCGCCGTCTTCCAGCCGCTGCCGCTCACGTACGACGTCTCGCGGACAGTGCCCGTGGTTGTGCGAGTGAATGCGCTCAGGCGATTGTCCGGGTTGGCGTACGCGAGTGGGCGGCCGGTGATCGAATTGGCCGGCAGCAGGTCCTCACCGACCTGCCCTTGCGCGGCAGACCAGAAGGAATGCCGCAGAGCGCCGGTAGGCGAGGTGGTGAAGAGTTGCTGCGACTGCTGGTACCGGACTGCCGGCCCACTGGGGTTGGCGCCGAGCCCGACATCGCCGAACCGAGGCGTGTCGAGGATGCCGGGTGCACGCCCCGCCGCGTTGATGGCCGGCAGCGCATCGACGTACTTGGTGGCCACGGGTGTGGTGCCCCAGGCCTTCTGGGCGAGCGGTCGCAGTCTGGGGCTCAGGTCGCGTTCCAGCCGACCGGCGTCGTACACCGCACCTGCGGTCCAGACGCAGAACTGCAGACCGGCCAGGTGTGGGTCAGCTGCGCCACCTGGCAGCTTGAGGCCGCCATGGAAGGTTCCGGCGTCGAAGTCGTTCCAGGTCCGCTCCGGCGGATTGTCGTCGGTGGCGAGGTCGAAGTACAGGTAGCTGAGGTTGGAGTTGATCAGTGAGTTGCCGTTGGCGGCCAGCTGCGTCGGGGTGAGGCCGTAGTTGATCCAGTGCATCAGCACGAGGTTGCTGTCCAGCCGGACCTTGGTGGCCGGTGTGATGTCGTCCGTCCACATGCGGGTCGTCTTGCCGAGACTGCGGACCACACCGTTCGTCTTGTTCATGTACGCCCGGAATGCGTCCTGGACGGCACCGGTCTCGTTGTAGGTCGCCATGGCCCGCCGGTAGAGATCGGGGTAGTCGTTCACCGTCACCTTGTCGGCCCGCAGGTTGAACCGCGGCCACTCGTCACCGCCGATGTTGAACGCGTCGGACGGGAAACGGCGGGCGAGGCGCTCCACCTCCGCGTTCGCCCACGACACTCCGGCCGCATTCGTCACGTCGAGGTTGATCTTGTCGGTCTCGCCGGCCGCGTCGACCAGCCGGTAGTGCGGCGGGATGTAGCCGGTGCCGAACTTCGGAGCGTTCACCCAGCCGATCAGCTTGACGTGTCGCCGCTGGGCGAGCTGGTTGACCGCACTGATGTCGGCGTCGGTCATGTTGAAGCTGTTCAGCGTCAGCTCGTTCAGCTTCAGATAGCTCATGTCGCGAAGGATGTTGTCCAGCCACGACACCGGCATCCGCGCCACACTCAGCAGCACACCACGGGAGGGGTACCGCGGCGAGTCGGTGATCACACCGGCCGGCAGGGTCGGCTTCTGCTTGAGGAGCTGCAGCACAGTCCGAGTGCCCCAGTAGACCCCGACCGCGGTCTTGGCGGTGACAGTCGCCGTCTCCCCGAGATCGACGCGGTACGCCTCATCCCCGGTAGCGTTCGGGTCGAGTCGCAGTACGACGTCGCCCGCAGCGCTCGGACCGTCCGCCACCACAGGCGCCGTACCGAATAAGTAGGACAGGTCATCGGCGAACGTGTCGGCATCGGCTCGCAGCTCGGCGCTCGCCACCACCAGACGCGACTCTGGACGCCACTGGAACTCGCCACTTGCTGCCGGTTGCCAGGACTCCACAGCCGGCAGTACTGAGGGCAGGGGTGCGGCTGCGGTTGCCGGCGTACTGCCAGGTGCGACCAGTGCGGTCAGGAGAATGAGGAGTGCTACGACGCTGCGCAGAGACGCGGACATGCTGCAGTATCCGGCCGCTGCCGACCCGCCCGCAGCCCCTTCGACCTCCGTCGAATACGGCGGTAGCTGGGAGTCAGTGGATGATGGCGTCGCTGCAGCCGTGCCAGAGGACGGCCTGGTTGTTGCCGACGGCACCGATGGTCCCCACCGCATCGGGCTCCGGTCCGGTGACCGGGCTGCGGTCCGGCAGCGTGGCGATCCGCGTGCGCTGCGGGAACTTCCACCGCGTCGTACCGTTCACCGCAACCACCACCTGACTACCGTCCTGCTCGTCGATCGTGACAGCGTCACCACTGTCGTTGATCGACTCCGGCGTGGTCGGAAGCGGATAGAACTTGCCGTGCAGGTCGTCCCACACCAGGCCGGCGAACGTCCCGGTGTCGACGAAGATCTCCGACCCACCACTGAAGTTGCCCCGGATCTCCGAGACGACGCCCCGGTTCTTGTTCCGGGCGTACACGTACTCACCGGGCTGGTCCCAGGCCTTCCAGCGCAAGCTGATCTCGCGCTCCCGACCGCCTTCCTCGATCAGACTCCAACCGACCACCACTCCGTCGTCGTTGATATCCGTCGCACTGGACAGCTGCCCCTCCGGCGTCAACAGCACCCGCGGCTTCCCACCACCCGGCCACACCAACGACGCCAGATCCTCAGTGAAGTTGCTCATCCCCGACCCCACGATGTCGCCCCGGTTGTTGATCGCCGCCACCCCGGTCGTGCCGTTCATGTAGTCCGGAACCTCCAGCACCCGGTACGTCCCGTCCGCGAACACCCACGGCAACGTCGTACCGTCCTTCGCCGTACTGGACCCGATCACCACCCCGCTGCTGTTCACGTCGACCACGCCAGGCCCAACCCCCGGCGCATCATCCAGCACCCGCGGTACGCCGTCCGTCCACAACACCGGCCGCATGTCGTCCCCCGACCACACCCGGCCCACCACAAACCGCCCCGAATCATCGGCCTTGGTCACATCACTCTGAGCCCCCACCGGCGTACCCGCCGGCAGTGCCAACACCGACGCCGTACAAACCGGCACCCCCGCCGCCGAGGCCACCCCCACCGGCCCCATCAAGACCCCAACTGCAACCAGTCCCACCAACGCAGTCCTCCGCACAGCCCCTCCCGATCAACTAGTCAGACCCCTAGCCGACCGCTTTCCGGCCTACACCGCAATCCCTTCGACCACCACGCAAAGGAAGGATCTTGTGACTGATGACCAGAATGCTATTATGGTCATCAGTCATCAGGGGGTGGATCGATGGGGGCGGACCAGGCCGAGCGGGCCGACCGGATCCTCGACGCGGCGAAGGAGTTGCTGCTGCGGTGGGGGTACCGCCGGGTGACCGTCGACGAGATCGCCCGGCATGCCGGCGTCGGCAAGGGCACTGTCTATCTCCATTGGCGCAGCCGCGAGCAGGTGTTCTTCGCGGTCGGCGCGCGGGAGGCGGCCGCGATGGTCGCCGCCGTGGCCACCGCGATGCGCGAGGATCCGCAGGAGATCGCCCTGCACCGGTACCTGCGGAGGTTCTTCCTGGAGGCGATGTCGCGGCCGGTGCTCCGCGCGATCTTCACCCGGGATGCCGAGGTGCTGGACCGGTTCCTGTCCAGCCCGGCCCGCCGTCCGCTGCAGAGCGCCAAGCTGGTGGCCTCCCGTGACTACCTGAGCGTTCTCGCCGAGCACGGCCTGCTGCGTTCGGGTCTGCGGCCCGAGGATCTCGACTACGCCCTGCCCGCGGTCGTGTACGGGTTCTTCGGGATCGAGGTCTTTCTTCCCGCCGAGGACGCGCTGAGCCTGCCCGGCAAGGCCGATCAGTTGGCCGACACCCTGCGCCATGCGTTCGAACCAGGCAGGCCACCGTCGTCGGCGCGCCTGGCTGCCGCTGCACCGGCGGTGATTGCTGTCTTCGATCAGCACGCCAACGACTACCGCCGTGCCGCCTACGGCGGAGAACAGGAGTGATCGCGGTGGAGAACGACATCACCGGCCTGCACCACGTAGGCCTGGTCGCGGCCGATATGAGTTCGGCGGTCGAGACCTACCGGCGGCTCGGATTCACCGTGTCTGCACCGACCTATCCGGTATTGCCCTCCGCTCCGGGGGCGCCTCCCCGGCCGGTCGGCGCGGCGAACGCTCACATCTACCTGCGGCGCAACTTCGTCGAGCTGGTAACGATCGTCAGAGCTGACGAGTCGCTTCCGGCCGAGGCCGAACTGCTGCCGCTCAGCGTGCCCGACGACAAACTGCCCGGCCTGCTGACCGCCGTTCGCACTACTGCGGCGAACCTGAGCGACTGCCTGGACCGGTTCCCGGGGATGCACATCCTCATCTTCGACTCGCCGGACATCGACCGGGCCACAACCCGGCTGCGAGCCGCAGATGTCGACCATGGCGGCGTGCATTCCATTCAACGCCCGGTACACACCGCCGAAGGCACCCGCATGGCTGCCACCCGCTTCCTCGAAGTCAACAGCGACGAGCCGGGTGCGGCACCCGGCCGGCTACCGGAAGGCAGGCTCGGCATCGCCCAGAACTCCGCCGTCGACCCCCACCGGGTAATGCACGCCAACAGTGCGATCGACCTGATCGGAGGCGTGCTGTGTGTGCCGGACGACACCTGGGGTGCGACCGTCAAGCGCTACGAGATCTATCTCGGTCGCGCTGCCGACCGCACCGGCCGCACGGCGACCTTCGACCTCGGCGACGCATCGGTCACTGTGGTTGCGGACTCCGCCGTGTCCGATCTGATTCCCGGGCTGCGACCGCCGGCCTTGCCTGCCTTCGTCGCGTACCAGATCGCCGTCCAGGACATCACCCGAACAGCCGACCACCTGAAGGCCGCAGGTGTGTCGTATCACCGGACCCGCACCGGAAAGCTCGTCGTACCAGCCGACGAGGCCCTCGGCGCTGCCATCATCTTCAGCTGAGGCCTTCAGCACCGAGTGGAGGTCAGCGTCAGTCTCGTGGTGAACACCATCCGATAGGACCGTTCACCCACGGCGTAGTCCACCCGCACACCCCGCAACCCCGTTTCCTCCGCCAGTTCGTCGTCCCTGACCAGGTGGAGCACCAGGTTGTGCGCCTTGCCGTCGGCAGCCACCGCGTACCCGACAGCCGGCTGTCCCCGCGGCGCCCATCCACGCTTCAGCCCGACCAGCGAGTCGCCAAGGCCGACCGGAACGATCAACGCATCCACCACCCGCAACCCCACCGCATCAACCACCGAAACCCCGGTAACGGTCGCCTCTTCATGCCCCCTGTTCCGCAACACATCAGGTCCGAACGTCACGTCGGGCTGCCCCTTGGTCAGCGGCATACACATCGACACCCCACCGTCCCCCTGCCCCAACGGCCCCTCGCCCACCCCCGAACACCCAGCCACCAGCCCCACCACAACAACCGCCACCCCAAGACGCTTCACCCCGGTATCCACCCATGCGCAAACGCCGACGAGCAAGCAACTTGCAGCTTGTGGCAACGCCCCGATCCTCCGAAGAACAGGACGTATATGCCCAACCACGGTCATCGGGTCCACGGTTGAGCGGACTGGGCGGTATGCGCAGACGGATACGTCCTGTCGGTCGGGGGATGCCGCACGTGCGGGAGCCTTCCCCGGCTACGAGACCTGGAGCGGGGGGATCACACCGGGTAGGTGGTTACTTCGGTGGCTTTTAGGGTGGCGTGTAGGGGGTGGCCGGGGGTGGGGTGGAGGTCGGCGAGGGCGGCGGGGGTTATGTCGGCCAGGAGGGTTGGGGGGCCGGTGGGGGTGGCGTCGAGGGTTATGCGGACTGTGTGGGCGTGTTGTTCCAGGGAGGTGACTGTGGCCGGCCAGGTGTTGCGGGGGCTGCCGGTGGGGGGTGTGGGGTAGAGGCTTACGGCGGTGGGTGGGAAGGCTACGTGGACTGGGCCTTGGGCTGGTTCGGCGAGGGTGATGGTGCCGCCGGTTGGGAGGGTGACTGTGGTGCCGTTGGCGGTGCCTCGGTAGAGGTTCAGGCCTACTAGTTGGGCTACGTAGTCGGTGCGGGGGTGGCGGGCTATGTCGGTGGGGGTGCCGGACTGGACTACTCGGCCGTTCTCGATGATGACTAGGCGGTCTGCGAGGACCATGGCGTCGAGGGGGTCGTGGGTGACCAGGAGGGTGCGGCCGGGGAAGCGGGTCAGGTGCTGGCCGAGTTCGGCGCGGACGTGGAGGGTTGTGCCGGCGTCCAAAGCAGCAAGCGGCTCGTCCAGGAGTAGTACGTCGGGGCTGGTGGCCAGGGCTCGTGCTAGGGCTACTCGTTGGGCTTGGCCGCCGGAGAGTGCGCGGGGGCGGGTGCGGGCGTAGGAGGTGAGGCCGACGGTCTCCAGCCAACGGGCGGCTTCGGTTCGGGCTGTGTGTTTGTCTACGCCGCGGGCGCGGAGGCCGAAGGCTACGTTCTCCAGGCAGGAGAGGTGGTTGAAGAGGAGGTAGTCCTGGAAGACGACGCCGATGGGACGGTGCTCCGGTGCGAGGAACGTGCGGGGTGGTACGTCCCAGGTCTCGTCGTCCAGGGCGATGCGTCCGGTGTCTAGCGGGAGCAGTCCGGCGATGGTGCGCAGTGCGGTGCTCTTGCCGGCGCCGTTCGGGCCGAGCAGTGCAACGACTTCGCCGGGAGCGATCGCGAGGTCCACTTCGAGGTCGAAGGAACCGCGGGCCACGCGGAGGTCGGCGTACAGGGTCATCGCAGCCCGCTGATCCAGCGCTCGCGAAGAGACGCCAGGACGACAACGGACACCAGCAACAAGACCAGGCTCAGTACGACGGCCGCATCCGGATCAGTCTCCAAAGCCAAATAGACAGCCAGCGGCATAGTCGTCGTACGGCCCGGGAAGTTGCCGGCAAAGGTGATGGTGGCTCCGAACTCGCCTAACGCGCGGGCCCAGCACAGTACGGTTCCGGCCACGACTCCCGGCGCAATGGAAGGCAGTGTGACCCGGCGGAACGTCAGCCAGCGACCTGCGCCGAGTGTGGCGGCCGCCTCTTCGTAGCGCGGGTCTGCGGCCCGCAGTGCGCCCTCGACCGAGATCACCAGGAACGGCATGGCGACAAAGGCCTCCGCAACGATCACTCCGGCCGTTGTGAACGGCAAGGAGAACCCGAACCAGGTATCGAGGTGCTCACCGACCAGTCCGCGTCGGCCGAGGACCAGCAGCAACGCAACGCCACCAACGACCGGCGGCAACACCAGCGGGACGGTGACCAGCGCCCTGATGAGACCGCGGCCAGGGAGGTCACCTCGGGCCAGCAGCCAAGCCAGTGGGATCCCCTGCAACAAACACAGCACGGTAGCCGCGGTCGCACAGACTAAAGAGAGCCGTAGTGCCATCCACACGTCTTCACTGAACAATCGACTCGGCAACGTCGACCATGGCGCTCGGGCGAGCAATCCGATCAGTGGGATCAGCAGAAACGCCAGACCGATCAGCGCAGGCAGCAAGAGCACAAGAGGCAGTCGCCCACTCGTGCTCCTGCTGCGGCGACTCACGGTGCGCCGAAACCTGCGGCCGAGAGGACAGCCTTGCCCTTGTCGGACAGGACGTAGTCCACGAACGCCTTGGCGCCGACCGCGTTCGGTGCCTTGCGCAAGGTGGCGATCGGGTACTCGTTGATCGCCTTGCTCGCCTCAGGGAACTCGATACCGTCCACCTTGTCCTTGGCCGCGAGCACATCCGTCTTGTAGACGAGTGCCGCGTCGACCTCACCCAGGCTGACCTTGGTCAGTGCGGCCTTCACGTCCTGCTCCAGGCTGTCCGGCTGCGGTGTCAGTCCTACCGCCTTGAACACCTTGTCCGCGACCGCACCGCACGGCACCTGTGCGGCGCACAGCGCGATCTTCTTGTTCTTGTCGGTGAAGTCTTTCAGTCCGGTGATCTTGCCCGGGTTGCCCTTCGGTACGGCGATCTCCAACGCATTCGTCACGAATGTCGTCGCTGTGCCCTTGTCGGTCACCTGGTCCATGTTCTTCGGCGCTGCGGACGCGAAAACGTCAGCCGGTGCGCCCTGGTTGATCTGCTGGGCCAGAGCCGAACTGCCGGCGAAGTTGAAAACCACCTTGACGCCCGGGTGCGCAGCCTCGAAATCCTTGCCCAGCTGGGTGAACGTCCCGGTCAACGACGCCGCCGCGAATACGGCGACGGTCCCGGAGACTGCCGCCGTACCAGGGCTGGACGGCGATGAGGCGGCCGGCTGGTCGGTGCCGCAGCTGACCAAAGTCAGGGCGGCGACGGCGGTCAGCGCGGCGAAGGTGGTACGGCGGAACATCAGACCTCCGGGATCTCGACGACGACGTGGGTGGACTTGATCGAGGCGACGGCGACCACACCTGGTTCCAGGCCGAGCTCGTCGGCGGCCTCGCGGCTCATCAGCGACACGACGCGGAACGGGCCTGCCTGCATCTCGACCTGAGCCATCACACCGTCCTTGACGACGCGGGTGACGATCCCGCGCATGCGATTGCGAGCCGAGGCCGCGGTGGTGTTGCCCGGCTCCGGGGTATCGGCCAATTCCTGGGCGAACGCAGCCAGCGCCCGCCCGTCGACGGCCATCCGGCCGCCGTCCTGAACCGAGGGCAATCGGCCCTGATCGATCCAGCGGCGAACGGTGTCGTCACTCACACCGAGCAGCGCTGCTGCCTCACTGATCCGCAAATTCGGCACGGTAGACAGCATACTGCCGCAACTGCGCCCCGAAGCTTCGATCTCAGAGTTGTCCACAAGTCGTAATTGGTCACCGAAAGTGGGCACGAATCCGCATATGTTGTTGGTATGAGGACATCGGGGATGCGGGACTACCTGGACGGGCCGCACAAGGCGGCCCGCGACGTCGTGCGCGCCGGCCTGGCGGCGAACGCGGAGCTGTTCGAGTTCGCCGTGCGGCAGCCGCGCGACGAGTATCGCGAGACCGTGCTGGAGATGCTGCAGACGATCACTGCGCAGGGCCATCCGGCCCGCGGCTTCCCCAAGGAGTACGGCGGCGAGGGCGATCTCGGCGGGTATATCGCCGGCTTCGAGACCCTCGCGTTCGGGGATCTGTCGCTGATGGTGAAGGCCGGTGTGCAGTTCGGTCTGTTCGCGGGCGCGATCCTGCATCTCGGCACTGAGCGGCACCACGAGGCCTATCTCGCCGACGCAATCGGCGGCCGCCTGCTCGGTTGCTTCGCGATGACCGAGACCGGGCACGGCTCGAATGTCCAGGCGCTCGGCACCACGGCGACGTACGACGCTGCGACCGGCGAGTTCGTCATCAACACACCGTCGGCGGCCGCTCGCAAGGACTACATCGGCAACGCGGCTCGGCACGGGCGGATGGCGGCCGTGTTCGCTCAACTCGTGGTCGGTGGCGAGACCCATGGCGTGCACTGTCTGCTGGTGCCCATCCGCGATGAAGACGGTACGGCGCTGCCTGGCGTGACGCTGTCGGACTGCGGACCGAAGCTGGGGCTGAACGGTGTCGACAACGGGCGGATCGTCTTCGACAACGTCCGGGTCCCACGCGCGGCGCTGCTGGACCGCTATGCCCAGGTCGATGCCGATGGCAACTACCACAGTGAGATCGAGAATCCGGACCGCCGGTTCTTCACGATGCTCGGCACGTTGGTCCAAGGCCGGGTGTCGGTCGGCGGTGCCGCGATCACCGCGAGCAAGGTCGCGCTCGAGATCGCCGTACGGTATGCCGCACAGCGGCGGCAGTTCGGGGCGCCGGGGAGCAATGAGGAGACGCTGCTGCTCGACTACCGCATGCATCAGCGCCGGCTGCTGCCGTTGCTCGCGAGGACGTATGCGCTGCACTTCGCCCAGGGTGAGTTGGTTGACGAGTTCGTCCGGGTGTTCGGTGACGGGAGTAGTGAGCACGATCGTCGGGCGCTGGAGGCGCAGGCCGCCGGGACGAAGGCGCTCGGGACGTGGCACGCGACCGAGACGATCCAGATGTGTCGGGAGGCATGCGGTGGTGCGGGCTACCTCGCGGAGAACCGGCTGGCGACGCTGAAGGCGGACACCGATGTGTTCACCACCTTCGAGGGGGACAACACCGTCCTGCTGCAGTTGGTCGCGAAGGGCCTGCTGACCGACTACCGGGAGTCGTTCGGGAAGCTCGATCCGCTCGGGACCGCGCGCTTCATCGCGGCTCAGGCGGTCGAGATAGCGGTCGAGAAGGCCGCGCTGCGACCACTCATCGATCGGCTGCGCGACGTCGTACCGAACCGGAACGATCCGAGTGATCCGGACGCCGGGCTGCGCGACGACGCGTACCACTCGGGGCTGCTGCGGTTCCGGGAGCAGCACATGCTGTCCGGGGTTGCGCGCCGGTTGAAGGCTGGGATCGACGCCGGGGACGAGGCGTTCGACGTGTTCAACCGCTGCCAGGACCACGTCATCGCGGCCGGCCGGGCGCATGTGGACCGGGTCGTGCTGGAGGCCTTCCAGGCGGCGGTGCAGGGAGCGCCGGAGGAGATCCAGGAGGTATTGAAGGACGTCTACGACCTGCATGCCTTGTCAACCATCGAGGCCGAGCGTGCGTGGTACCTCGAGCACGGACGGTTGTCACCGGCTCGTTCCAAGGCGATCACCGCCCTGGTGAACGAGTTGTGCGGCGTCGTCCGGCCGGTCGCGGTCGAGCTCGTGGAGGCGTTCGGCGTACCGGGCGCGGCGGTCGAGGTGCCGATGGTTGTACCGTCACAGCATGAGTGAGTCGATCGAACCCGCGTCGGCTGCCGAGGCCGCCCGCGAACTCGCCCGGGTGCTGCTGGAGCAGGCCGATGCCCTCGACCTGCACGACCTGCGGGCCACCACAGCGATCGAGAACGTACGCGTTCAGGCCAGGGTGCTGGCCGAGGCCGTCAACGAACGCGGTTGGGGTGACATCTTCCTCGGGATCGACTCCTACGACCCCGACGAGCTGGACGACCTGCCGCTCGGACCGGACGACTTCGACGACCCCGACGACTATCGGGAGATCGTCGCGGGCGACGACCTGGACGAGCTCGAGGAGGTGCTGTTGCCGGAGGACGGCGTCCGGCTCAGCTACCAGGCCCGCTACGACTTCGTGGTGACGGACCCGGAGGCGTTCGTGCGCTATGTCCGCGACCGCGCGGACAGCGAAGCCCAGAACGACGAGGTCGCGGACGACATCGAGGACGCCCAGTCGGCCTTCGAGCTGCTCTGCTACCTCGACGGACTCGGCTCCAAGGACTACGACCAGGCCGGTCTCACCCCGGCCGGCGGCGAGGAGTCGCACAAGATCGTCGAGTTCTCCCTCTGGGACCTCGACCCGACCCGGCGCGACGACACCTACCCGTACTGACCCCGACTCAGCGCGTCTTGTTGTTGCGGAAGGCAACATATAGACGGAGCGTAGTTGGAAAAACACTCAGCGTTGCCTTGTTCAAAGGCAATGCAAATGTTTGAACCGAGCAGTAGCCGGTTCTTGTGGCCCCATGACAACGTTCTGTTGTCAGCGACGGACGGGTCGCCGACACAGGCTCCAGGCGGAAAGCCGATGTACTCCCGTCCGCGACCGGAAATGTACCTCCCCTGCCGGTTACGGAATGAGACGACGGCTCCGCCCTCCTTCGGGCCGACTGCCCTCTCGGGGCAACAGCAGGACGCCGGTCGCGCCATCAGCGGTGCCGGTCGCCAGTGAGGTGGCGACCGACACCCGGCGCGACCGGCGTTTCTTATTCGGTGTTCGTTCACCGTGATAGGTCTGGCGTGAACATCTGCCGGGGCGGTTGACTTGGTTCGTCAATCGTTGACGGTGGAGGTCTTGTGCGTGCCTTGTCGGTGGTGGGGGTTGTGCTGGCGGCCGGTCTGGTTGGGCCGGGGGTGGTGGCGAGTGCTCGGCCTGTTGAGCAGGCGGCTGTTGGTGGGGTGCAGACGTATGAGCGGAGTCGGCCGGTTGCGCCTGGGGTGACGGCTGGGGCGCTGGAGACGTTTGACGCGCGCGGGTGGCAGCAGGGCAACACCTTGACTGTCGATCTGACCAAGGGGGCTCGGATCGACTATCTGTCGGCGGGGAAGGTCAGTTCGACCAAGCCGATCGATCAGCAGGCCAATGAGATGGGCGCGGTCGCGGCGGTTAACGCGGACTTCTTTGACATCAACAACTCGGGTGCCCCGCTGGGGCCGGTGGTTGCTGATGGCAAGTTGGTGAAGTCGCAGTCGGAGGATCCGTATCGTGCGGTCGCGTTTGATCCGCGTGGGGTTGGGCGGGTTCTTGAGGTGCTGTTTGAGGGTACGGCGGGGCCGTTCCGGCTCGATCGGCTGAACAGCCCGGTTATTGGCAAGGACGAGATCGGTGCGTTCACCGCGTTGTGGGGGAGCTACTCGCGGGCTCAGGCGGGCGCGACCAAGGTGGTTGAGGTGGTGATCACGGGTGACACCGTGAGTGCGATCAACCCGGTCGCGGGTGCTGGTGAGATTCCCGCTGGTACGACGATTCTGGTCGGTCGCGAGGCTGGTGCGGACGAGCTTGGTGCGCTGAAGGTTGGCGACAAGGTGCCGGTGTCCTTTACGCCGCGCGCGTCTGACGGCAGTACGGTCTGGACCGCCGTCGGCGCGCATGCTCTGCTGGTCGACCAGGGGAAGCCTCAGCCTGTCGACGACACCGTGTACGCCGGTCGTACCGGGCTCGGGTTCTCGGCTGACGGGAAGAAGATGGTCGTCGTCACCATCGACAGCAACCGGGTTACCCACAGTCGGGGCGCGACGTTGGCCGAGATGGGCAGGATCCTTGCGGCTCGCGGCGCGTACGTCGGTGTTGAGCTGGATGGCGGTGGTTCGTCGACGCTGGTGTCGCGGCGGCCGGGGGATGCGCGGGTTCAGGTGGACAACGTGCCTGGGGACGGGTCGATCCGTCCGGTTCCGAATGGGCTTGCGGTGATGGGGCCGAAGGGGAGCGGGCGGGTACACGGCGCCTGGGTCGAGACCGCGGCCGACGGTCGCACGGCTCCCGGTGATGCCCCCGTACCAGGCGGTCGGCCGGACCGCGTGTTCGTCGGAACCACGCGGACGCTGACGGCGACGCCGTACGACGAGGTTTTCGGCCCGGTGAAGCAAAAGCCGCACGTGGTCTGGTCGGGCTCGCACGGGACGGTTCGGGACGGGGTATTCACCGCACGCGCGCCTGGCCGGGCGGTGATCCGCGCCACCGCGATCGGAGTGGGGACGGGGGTGGGCGTCGCGGCCGCGTCCGACAACCAGGCGGCGGTTGGTGTGGGCCGGGCGGAGTTGGAGGTTTTGGGGCCTCTCGTTCGGCTTGCGGCTACTAGTGGGACGTTGAATCTGACGGGGAGCGGCAGCTTTGGGCTGGTTGGGTTCGATGCTCTTGGCAACTCGGCTCCGGTGGAACCGCGGGATGTTGAGCTGAAGTACGACGCGAGTTTGCTGGCGATCACTCCTACTGCGGATGGGCGGTTCGGGGTTACGCCGAAGAAGGAGTCTGGGGCGGGCGTGGTGTCGGCGCGGATCGGGTCGGCGGAGGCTGCGATTGCGGTGTCGGTGGGGGTGGAGAAGCGGATCATCGAGACGTTCGATGCCGCCGAGAAGTGGACTTCGGGGTCGGCGCGGGCGACGGTGTCGGTGAGCAAGACGCCTGGGGGGCAGGACGGGGCGGGGCTCAAGTTGAGTTATGACTTTGGGCAGTCCGCGCTGACTCGGAATGCGTACGCGATCTCGCCGACGCCGCTTGGTGGTACTGAGCAAGCGCGTGCTTTCGGGGTGTCGATGTTCGGGCATGGGAAGGGGGAGTGGACCGCGTTCGGTCTCGTCGACGCGACTGGGAAGCTGACCGCGGTCTACGGGCCGTATGTCACCTGGAACGGGTGGCAGACGGTCGAACTCCCTGTGCCAGAAGGGCTTCCGCAGCCGGTGCGATTGCGCCGGATCTACACGCTGGAGACGAAGGCGACCGCGCAGTACCAAGGTGAGGTCGTGATCGACAACGCCTATGTGAAGGCGGCCCCGGCGGTGACCGCGCCCACCCCGGCGAAGGTGGTCGATCCGCTGATCCAGACCGCGCGAGCGGTCGACGGGCGGGACTGGCGGTTCGCGGTGATGTCGGATGCGCAGTTCGTGGCGCGCGATCCGGATTCACCGCTGGTGCAGGCAGCCCGCCGTACTCTGCGCGAGATCAAAGCCGCCAAACCGGACTTCTTCGTGATCGCCGGTGACTTCGTGGACGAGGCGACCGAGGCGGACTTCCAGCTGGCCAAGCGGGTGCTGGACGAGGAGATCGGTACGTCGGTCCCGTACTACTACGTGCCCGGGAATCACGAAGTGATGGGTGCGGCGATCACGAACTTCGAGAAGTACTTCGGCGCGACGCATCGCGTCTTCGATCATCGCGGGACGCGGTTCATCACGCTCGACTCGTCGTCGGGGACGTTGCGCGGTGGTGGATTCGACCAGATCGCCATGCTGCGTGGGGCTTTGGACGACGCGGCGCGGGATCGAAAGATCGGTTCGGTGGTGGTGATCGAGCATCATCCGCCGCGGGATCCGACGCCGGCGCGGAACAGTCAGCTGGGTGATCGGCACGAGGCTGCGCTGCTGGAGAAGTGGTTGGCCGACTTCCAGCACTCGACCGGGAAGGGCGCGGCGTTCGTCGGCGGTCATGTCGGGACGTTCAGCGCGGCTCACGTGGATGGCGTGCCATACCTGATCAACGGGAACTCGGGGAAGGCGCCGGCCACCGATCCGGGGGACGGCGGGTTCACCGGCTGGACGATGTTCGGGGTGGATCGGCGCGGGAAGGATTGGCTGTCCGCGCAGATTCGTCCGCATGTGGACGAGTTGACACTGGACGTGCCGAGCACGATCCGGCGAGGCGAGTCCGTGCCGGTGAAAGCCACGCTGACTCAGGCCGGACGCGCCGTACCGGTTGGGTATCCGGTCAGCGTCGACTGGTCGACCAGTCGGAACCTGCGGTACCGCGACGGCACCGTCACCGCACTCAACCAAGGTGCGGCAACGGTGACCGTCGAGGTCAACGGCATCCGCCGAACGGCCACGCTCACCATCACCCGCTAGCGTCCGAAAGGAACGGCGTACGTGGCCCAGACGTTAGGCGAGTTCTAGGAGGGTGTTGGAGCGGACGGGGACTTCGCCGTACGTCGTGGTGCGCTGCCGGGCGGGTCGTCCGGCAGCCGTCGCCATCGCGGTGAGTTCTTCGATGGACTTGCGGGAGCCGTGCTTGGAGCCGGCCATGCGGCTGATGGTCTCCTCCATCAAGGTCCCGCCGATGTCGTTGACACCACCGTTGAGTACGGCGACGCAGCCGTCGACACCGAGTTTGACCCAGGAGCACTGGATGTTGTCGATCCGGCCGTGCAGCATGATCCGCGACATCGCGTGGACGGCGCGGTTCTCGTCGTACGTCGGGCCCGGGCGGGCGACGCCGGCCAGGTAGATCGGCGAGTTCTGGTGGATGAACGGGAGCAGTACGAACTCGGTGAATCCGCCGGTCTGGTCCTGGACCTCGGCGATCGTGCGCAGGTGCTGGACCCAGTGCCGGGGTTCGTCGACGTGGCCGTACATCATCGTCGAGCTCGACGGCAGGCCGACCTTGTGGGCGGTGCTGATGACCTCGATCCAGCTTGCCGTCGGCAACTTCCCCTTGGTCAGGATCCAGCGGACGTCGTCGTCGAGGATCTCGGCGGCGGTGCCGGGGATGCTGTCCAGGCCGGCATCCTTGACCGAGATCAGGAACTCCTCGATCGACAAGCCGGTGCGGACCGATCCGTTGACGATCTCCATCGGCGAGTACGCGTGGACGTGCATCTGCGGGACGCGGTCCTTGATGGCTCGGACGAGATCCGCGTACGCCGTACCGGGCAGGTCGGGGTGGATGCCGCCCTGCATGCAGACCTCGCTGGCGCCGATCACCCAGGCTTCTTCGGCGCGCTGGGCCACTTCGTCCATCGAGAGTGAGTACGCGTCGGCGTCGGTACGGCGCTGGGCGAACGCGCAGAACCGGCAGCCGGTGTAGCAGACGTTGGTGAAGTTGATGTTCCGGTTCACGACGTAGGTGACGTCGTCCCCGACAACCTCCTTGCGCAGATCGTCCGCAATCTTCGCAAGGTGGTCGAGGGCAGGCCCGGTGACGGTCATCAGCGTGAGGGCTTGAGCGTCGGACAGCCCGGCGGGGTTGTCCGCAGCCGCGGCAAGAGCCGCCTTGACATCCGCGTCGATGCGGATCGGAGCAGAACTGTGGTGAGGGGGAGGGGAGGCGTCGCCCGAGCCCGACTCGGTGGCTGAGGCTGCGGCGTCGCGGCCTGCGGTGAGCGGGAGGGAGGTCCCTGCAGCTCGGCGGGCGGCGACATCTTCGCGGATTACGTCCCAGTCGCCGTAGGCGGCGTCGAAGTCGGAGCGGGTTTCGGTACGGCGGCCTTCGGTGTCGATGGCGGTGTGCAGGTCGGTGCGGCCGACGCTGTCCCAGCCGCCGTCGGGTTCTTGCCAAGGGAGGCCGACCGGCTTGGCGTCCTCGTTGGCGAGCCCGGTTTCGGGGTCGATCAGGGCCTCGACGTGGGAGATGAGGCGCGGGTCGAGCCAGGGCTCGCGGAGGTATTCGGGGTGCGCGGTCAGACGCTCACGCAGTACGAAGCCGGCGTCGGCGGTGACCTTGGCGAGGTCGTCGATCTGGGGCCAGGGGCGCTCGGGGTTCACGTGGTCGGGGGTCAGCGGGGAGACGCCGCCGAAGTCGTCGACACCTGCATCCAGGAGCGCGCGGCACTCGGCGAGGTCGACCAGGTTCGGCGGGGCTTGGACGCGCACCCGCGGGCCGAGCACGATCCGCGTGGCCGCGATCGCGGCCAGCCACTCGTCCAGCGGTACGTCGGCGTCGTTGCGCATCGCGGTGTCCGGCTTCACGCGGAACCCCTGGATGATCACTTCCTGGATGCCGTTGTACTGCCGCGCGATCTTCCGCAGCGCGAAGATCGATTCTGATCGTTCGGTCAGATTCTCGCCGATACCGATCAGCAGACCGGTCGTGAACGGAACATTCGATCGCCCCGCATCCTCGAGCACCCGCAGCCGGATCGCCGGGTCCTTGTCGGGCGAACCGTAGTGCGGCTGACCCTTCTCCTCGAACAACCGGCGCGACGTGGTCTCGAGCATCATGCCCATGCTCGGCGCGACCGGCTTCAGTCGCTGCAGGTCCTGCCAGGACATCACGCCCGGGTTCAGGTGCGGCAGCAGACCGGTCTCCTCGAGTACCCGGATCGACATCGCCCGGACATAGTCCAGCGTGCTGTCGTACCCGGCCTCCTCCAGCCACACCCGCGCCGCGTCCCACCGCTTCTCCGGCGCATCGCCGAGCGTGAACAGCGCCTCCTTGCACCCCAACGCCGCACCCTGGCGCGCGATCTCCAGCACCTCGTCAGGGGACAGGTACGGCGCATGCACCCGACCGGGCGTGGTCGCGAACGTGCAGTAGTGGCAGCGGTCCTGACACAACCGCGTCAGCGGGATGAAGACCTTCTTCGAGTACGTGATGATCCCGGGCCGGCCGGCGTCGGCCAGCCCCTGGTCGCGGACTCGGGCCGCGGTCGCCATCAGGGCGGTCAGCGCGGTCCCCGAGGCGGTCAGCAGCACCTCCACCTCGGCCGGGTCGAGGGTCTTGCCGTCATCGGCCCGCTTCAGCGCTCGGCGCATCGCCGTACTCAGCTCGTTGGTTGTCACGTCACCAAAGCCTAGGGGCGGAAATGCGCCCGATCCCATGATTCCGGCGGCCAAAAACAATCCGTACAGGTGTCCTGATAGTTTGCCGACTATGACTCCCGACGGCCGCCGCAAGCGCGGTGAGCTGCGGCGGAACGAGCTTCTGCAGGCCGTCGTCGAGGTGATCCGATGCGACGGAGTCGCAGGTGTGAGTCATCGTGCGGTCGCCGCGAAGGCCGATGTCTCGGTCGCGTCGATCACCTATCACTTCGCGACCCTCGACGATCTGCTCGTCGCGGCACTGACCTGGGCGGCCGACGACCTGGCCACCGAACTGCACGGCTGGGGCAGTGAACTCGGCCCACGGCCGACTGACGAGCTCGCCCGGCTCATCGAACACAACCTGGTACGGCGACGCGGCCGCACGCTCGCGCTCTACGAGCTCTACCTGTACGCCGCTCGTCGCCCGGAACTGCGGTCTGCCGCAGCCGCCTGGCTGGAGCCGATGACCGATATCGCCCGGACCTTCACGGCGGATCCGCGGAGGGCGCAGCTCCTGGTCGCCGCTCTCGACGGTCTCCTGATGCAGTGCCTGATCGGGGCGCGCGAGGTCGACCGCGCTGACATTGCGGCACTGCTCGACGTACTGCGGTAGCGCGTGAGCTACCCCGACTGGGTTGCGCGGGCCAGAGCGATCAAACCCGTGCCCCTGTTGGGTTGAGGGCATGCTTAGGTTGTCGGTTGGTGCTGTGCGGGACAGGTGGCAGTTGTTCGCCGGAGCGGTCGTTGCGGTGGCTCTCGGCGTCGGACTGGTCCAGTCAGGTCTCCAGATGCTGGCCGCCACCGGCCGACCCGCGCTGCCGGCCGGACTGTCGGCGTACGAGCGCGCCCAGATCCGTGAGGGGTATGTGGGCGCCGGAACGCTACTGGGGATGTCGGTGATGCTTGCGGTGTTTCTGACGGTGTTCATCGTCAGTACGACGTTTGGGTTCACCGTGGTGCAGCGGCGGCGCGAACTCGGCCTCCTGCGACTGGTCGGCGCGCAGCGGGGCTATCTGTGCCTGATGCTGGTCTGTGAGGCCGCATTCCTCGGTCTGCTTGGGTCGGCGATCGGTGTGCCGGTCGGACTGCTTGCTACGTGGGCTCAGTCGGCGTTGATGATCAAGCTCGGCATGCTGCCGGAGTGGTTCGCTGCGCCGTGGAGTCAAGGTGCCATGTGGTCTGCGGTGATCGTTGGCGTCGGTACGGCGCTCACCGGCGTACTCGCGGCTGCGTGGCGGGCGTCTCGGGTCAATGCACTGGAGGCCCTGGCCGAGAGCCGTTCTTCGCAACGGGTGATGACCGGCTGGCGGTGGTTCTGGGGACTGTCGGCTGCCGCGGTAACCGTTGCCATGGTGATCACCGCTCAGGCCGCCCGGGATCTGGTGGCCGGTCTGCTGATCGGACTGATGGTGCTGGTCAGCGGTTCGGTCGCGCTCAGCCAGCTCAGCCCGATCGTCGTACCGTGGGCCGGTCGGCTGCCGGCCGCGGTCCTCCGCGGTCACCTGATCGCGGACCTTGCTCGGGCTGGCGTTCTCCACGCCGTACGGCGGAGTGCGGCGACTGCGGCACCGCTGATCGTCCTGGTCGGGCTGGTCGTCGGTCTGTGGGGAACGTTCGGTTCGCAGGCCAAGGCGGTCGGGGTTGAGCAGCAGCGGTTGATCACTGCCGACTTGGTCGTCGACCGCGCGGTACCGGCCGGCCCCGGGATCGCGGTCGTCTCGCGACAGACCGCCGTACCGGTGGTGGTTTCGCGGGGGAAGAACACGGTGTATTCCGAGGCGGTGGGGATCGATCCGGTGGCGTATCAGCAGACACACGCGTTGCGGCCGCGGAAGGGATCGCTCGACAAGCTGTCCGGGCGGACGATCGCGATCGGGCCGGGGATGGCGGCTGAGGGGTTCAAACTCGGGTCGACGCTGACCGTTGCTATGGGCAAGAAGAAGGTCGCGGTCAAGGTGGTCGCGATCATGCCGGAGACGCTTGATGTCAGCGAGAACTTCTTCCTGCCGTTGGCCTTGCTACCGGCCGGTGGTCGCACCGAGACGCTGGTGAAGGTTGCTCCAGGCATCGACCCGAAGACTGTTGCGGCGGGGCTGCCGGGTTCGATTCAGACGGTTGGCGAATGGGCGAAGGCGCGAGGTGATGCGCAACAACGCAACAACACCGGCCTGTTCGCTGCGCTGATGGGGCTGGCCGGGATCTTCACCGCCGTCGCTGTCGTCAACGCCGTGGTGATGTCGACCGCGGACCGGCGCCGCGAGTTCGCCCTCGGGCGGATGGCCGGGTTGACACGCGGGCAGGTGGTGGCGGTCGCGGTGGTCGAGTCGGCGACGGTCGTGGTCGTTGGGGTACTGCTGGGAGCGGTCGTTGCCGCGGCGGCGCTGGCGGGGATCGCGGCCGGTCCGTATGGCCTCGCCGCGGTCGCGATCCCGTGGCGGTTGCTGGGTCTGCTGCTCGGGGCTGCGCTCGTCGTGGTCGGCGGCGCCGCCGCGCTCACCGCCCATCAGGCGACCAGGCGCCGCCCGATCGCCCTGCTCGCCGCCCGCGAGTAATCCTCCTAAGGACAGGAGGTGTCCCCGATGCGGCGCCCGAGGCGGACCAGGTTGAGCGTGATCGGGCTGCCAAGTAGAGGTATACGTCCTGTTCTTCGGCAGGTCAGGTGAAGGGGAGGGATTGGCCGGCGGTGAGGGTGTCGGCTGTGATGGTGATTGGGGGTTCGCCGGGGAGGCTGAGGGAGGTGAGGAAGAGGGTGCCTTCGCGGACGTGCAGGCCGTCGGCGTCGAGGGTGCCGAAAGGCGTTGCCGGTTGACCAGAAGTGGGTGCCGGGGGTGCCGAAGCGCATGGCGCCGGTGCGGCCGTCGTAGTCGAAGCCGGTGAGGGCGACGACCGCGCCCCAGCTCGCCATTGCGCGGGCGTAGTGATGACCGCACTCGGCCTCGTCGTACGGATTGCGGCGTTCGCCGTCGTACCGGGCGCGGATGTCGGTGATCACCTGGAGACCCTCGTCGATCAGGCCTTCCTGGATGAGGCCGACGGCGAGGATGTGCTCGAAGCCGGTCATCACTTCGCTGAAGTAGGGGAACGGGCGCTCGGGACGGTTGCCGCGCGGATAGGTGCACATCAGTACGGCGGTTTCGTCGCCGAGCACGTAGCTGCGCATGTGGTTGAAGTGACCGTGGAAACCTTCGAGCCGGTTGTGGCGGAGGATGCTGGTCAAGGTGGTTCGCACGCGATCGGGGTCGAGGAGTGAGTCGAAACCGGCGATGCGGGCGAGGTGTTGGCCGGCCAATTGGTCGATGAGGCAACCATCGCCGAGTTGGAGGACGGGGTTGGTCGGGTCGTCGGCGCCCATGGATTCGCGGAGGCCGGGGGCGATGTCGGCTAGGGCTTGTGGGCGAATGTCGTGGCGGTAGTACTCGCCGTTGAACAGGTGCTCGTCCATCCAGGTGCTGCCGTGGTCGAAGAGGCGGCGGCACTCGTCGGCGAGCTTGTCGTCGCCTTGGTGGCGGGCCATCTCCTCGGATGCGCGGAGTGCCGCTAGGTACCACGACTGCATTTGCGGGTTGGGACCGTAGTACTCGACGTCCATGGTGTTGTGCTGGCAACCCTCCATCACGCCGTCGCGATCGGCGTCCCAGCCGCCCTTGATCCAGCAGAACTCCAGGGTGCGGCGGGCGGCCGGCCAGAGGTTGTCGAGTAGTTGGTCGTCACCGCTGAGTCGCCAGTCGCGGTACAGCTTCACGAGGCAACCGAGCTGACCGTCTGCCGCGGCAACTCGCCAGTCCTGTGCGCTGGTCTCCAACGGGAGGCCGACGCGGAAGCTCATCAGGCCCTGGTCGTCGGTGGCGTGGGCGAACTCGACTTCGCGCAGGGAGCGGGCGATCTCGCCGAACAAGTACGGCGTCGCTTGTTCGTAGTTCCACACGTGGGTGCAGCTTCCGAAGCAGCTGCCGACGTGATCCGAACAGCCCTCCCAGCCGAAGAACCGGCCGTCCGGCGTGCGGAAGACGGTTTGGGTGCGCAGGGTGCTGAGGTTGAAGAGCGCGGCCTCTTTCACCTGGTCGGGGAGGTCGCTGGCGAGGAAGTCCGAGACGAAGGCGACGGTACGGCGTTCCAGCGTTTCGAGCTGGGAGGCGAATCGGCAGACCGTGGTCCAGGCGTCGTCGGCGAGGGTCGTGTAGTAGTTGCCGACGAGGTCGGGCTTCTCCCAGGCGCGGCGGTTCGGGAAGTGCCAGCCGAGCAGGAAGGTGAAGCGCTCGGTCGCGCCAGCGGCGACGGTACGACGATCTGCCACCGAGGCGACCGGGGTTGCGGACTCGCTGCTGCGCTCGTCGAGCCGGCCGTCCGCGCTGAAGTCGTCCCAGAAGTCGAGCAAGCTGTCCCCCCACGTCCGATCCGCCCACCCAGTACGACGGGTCACGTCCCGCCCGTCGAGCACCGCAAGCGCAATCGACCCGAACTGCTCGGCATCGGGGGAGACGCCGCGGCTCTGGAGAAGCACCCCGTCGGCACGCGTCTCCTGCAACTCGCCGTCGGCACCTCCTTCGGAGATCGTTCCATCCGCTTGGCGCTTGGGGAGGAGGCCGCCGCCCGATCCCATGCTGCCGGTTGCGGTGGTGTTGTAGTTGCCTTTGGCAACGTCGGTGGTGCCGTCGCGGCCGATGAAGTTCTGCAACGAGCCGGCCAGGGACACTTCGAGGGGCTGATCGGTTGGGTTGGTGACTACGAAGCGGAGTACGGCGATCGGCCAGGAGCTGGCTTCGACATCCGTGGGGACGAACGGGGTGAATGCTTCGACGGCGACTTCCACCGGCACGTCGTTGTCGCGCAAGGACAGTCGCGCGAACGGGTACGCCGTACCAAAGGTGGCTTCGCGGAAGCGGGGGAGGCCGTGGCTTTGGGCGGGGCTGCCGTGGGCGCCTTCGTATTCGCTGAGGTCGAGTGGGCCTTCGGCGGCTCGGGTGGTGACGGTGCCGTCGGGCGACTCGGTGCGGATGGCGAAGAACGCCGTACCGGGGTGGAATCCCTTTGCCGGGCGGTTCACGATCTCCCAGTCACGGAGGTTGCCGCGGCCGCCGAAGCTGACCGTGCCGGTGCCGATTCCGCCGAGCGGTAAGGCGATCCGCCGCAGTTGATGTCCGGTGTACGTACGAAGCAAGGGCCACGCTGTCGTCGTCATACCCACCGACCCTAACCGCGATCACCGACCCCGGAAATCGACTTCCGCGCTTCAAGGTGGGCTAGGCGTCGGCGGCGGTTAGGGCTTCGGCTTCGGGTTCGGAGTGGGGGGCGGGGATGCGGAGGTGGGCGAGGGGCTTCCAGCCGGTGGCTAGGACGGCGACCGCGAGGATGACGGCGAAGGCGCCGACGTAGAAGGGGAGTTGGATGTTGACCTCTTCGCCGAGTTTGCCGGCCAGCCAGGGGGCGACGGCGCCGCCGGAGAAGCGGACGAACGAGTACGCCGCGGACGCCGTACCGCGCTCGACCGGCGCGGCGCCCATCACGGCCTCGGTGATCAGGGTGTTGTTCACGCCGAGGAAGAGGCCGGCGACGATCACGCCGATCGCCAGGACTGCCTTGTGGTGGGCGAAGATGCCCATCATGGCGAGGTCGGCGCCGAACAGCAGTAGCGACGTCATCACCACCGGCAGCGTGCCGAACCAGCGCTGCAACCGCGGCGCCACGAATACCGAGGTGACCGCGAGCCCGATACCCCAGCCGAAGAAGATCAGGCCGATCTGCCGCGCGGACATCGCGAGCGGGAACGGGGTGAACGCGAGCAGCGTGAAGAAGCCGAAGTTGTAGAGCAATGCGGTGACGGCGACGGTCGCGAGGGAGCGGTGGCGCAACGCCTTCAGGGGTTCGAGGATCGACGTACGGCGGGCTTCGGGTGGCGTGGACGGCAGCAGGAAGGCGGTTGCGGCCAAGGCGATCGTCATCAGTACGGCGACACCGAAGAACGGGCCTCGCCACGAGATCGTGCCGAGCTCACCGCCGACCAGCGGACCGGCTGCGATTCCGACGCCGAGCGCGGCCTCGTACAGGATGATCGCTTCGGCGACCGAACCTGCTGCGGAATTCACGATGGTGGCCAAGGCTGTCGCGATGAACAGCGCGTTGCCGAGACCCCAGCCCGCCCGGAAGGCCACGATCATGCCGATCGAGTTGGACAGACCTGCCAGCGCGCTGAACACCACGATGATCGCGAGACCGATCAGCAGAGTGCGCTTCGCGCCGATCCGGCTGGAGACCGCGCCGGTGATCAGCATCGCGATACCGATGACCGCCATGTAGCTGGTGAACAGCAGCGACACCTGCGACGGGCTGGCGTGCAGTTGTTCGGCGATCGGCTTGAGGATCGGGTCCACGAGGCCGATGCCCATGAACGCGATCACGCAGGCGAACGCGACGGCCCAGACGGACTTGGGTTGCTTCAAGAACGAGCTCACTGGGGAGCATCCTCCAGAACTTACAGCGTCCTGAGGGGAAGATCCTTTGGCGCTTGCGGCGCCCAGGCACGCACCTCGGCGCACTTGAGGAACATCCACGATGGATCCGCATCGAGGATGCTCCTCAAGCACACCGATGCACGCACCTGAACACCGCAATCACTCAAAGCCTCTCCCCCTCAGGACGCTGGGTGAGAACTTTGTGCATCACGGCGACCGCGTCCTCGAGGGTTTCGAGGTCGGCCGCCGGAAGGTGACGGAGTCTGGCCGCGACCGCGGCGCCCGCCTCCCGGCGGGCGCGCTGCAGTTCGGTCAGGCCTGTCTTCGTGAGGCTGATCAGGCTGGCGCGCGAATCGGCGGGATCCGGCGCACGCCGTACCCACCCTTGTTCTTCCACGCGCTGCACCAGCGTGGACATGGTCGGCTGGGACGTCCGGTCCGCCTTGGCCAGATCGCTGATCCGGGTCGGGCCAAGTTCGTCCAGCCGGCCGAGCAACCGCATCGCCGCGTGCGGTAACGCACTCACGTCCCGGCTCGCCATCCGCGTCAACCGCGCGGACGCGACCACGATCTCGACACCCAGCTCATTCAGGTCCACACCTTCGAATATACATAGGAATGCTATGCATCGCCATCGATGGTGAAGCGGGTCACTAGAACAGGCCGTTGGTGTGCGGCAGGGTGGCCGGGATCGGGGTGATGACGTCCCAGTGCTCGACGATCTTGCCGTCGGCGACGCGGAAGAGGTCGTAGTACGCGACCGGTACGCCGAACTCGCCCTCGGACTGCAGTAGCACGAACTCGCCCTCGGCGATCACGCGGTGGATCGTCTTGTAGACAAGGGTTTTGCCCTCCTCGGCCCACTTCGCGGCGGCCGCGCCGAAGCCGGCCAGACCGTCGGCGGCCTCGGGGTTGTGCTGGTCGTAGGTCTCGGTGGAGATGAAGTCGGTGAGGATCGAGTAGTCGGCGCCGACCAGGACCCGCTCGGCGAACTCGGTGACGAGTGCGCGGTTGGCCTCGGTTTTGTCCGGCTCGGTGACGGTGGTGGGGCCGTCGACCTGGGTGCGGCCGGAGGTGGTGTCGGTGACCTGCGGGGTGAGGGCGTCCCAATGCTCGGCAAGCTTGCCTTCGGCATCGATTCGGAAGATGTCGAAGCCGACCAGCGGTTCCGGGCCGAAGCCGTGGTAAACGCCGTGCAGGGCGACCAGATCGCCATCGGCGAGGACGCGGGCGCCGTCGTACCGGAAGTCGTCGCCGAGGCCGGCGACCAGTTCGCGGAGACTGGCCGGGCCGTCGGCGGCCAGGGCGCTGTGCTGGCGGTAGTCGGCGGCGACCCAGCGGTCGACCGCTGACGGGTCCTTGGCGCCGAACAGTTCGGTCGTCGCCTGGATCACGATCTTCTTCGCGCTCATCGGGAGCTCCTATCCTGTGAAGGTCCTTTTCGGACGCTGACATCTGAAATCTAGGAGCCATTTACCGCAAAATTGTGTGAGGATCGAGACCGATGATGGTCAAAACCGGACTGACGATCCCGAGCCTGCAGTTCGCCGCCCCGGCGGGGACGCCGGCCGGTATCGAGGTCATGTCGCTGACCGAGCTCGCCGGCCGGATGTCGCCGGAGCGGTTGGCGCGGCCGCAGCGACCGCACTTCCATCAGCTGATCGCGGTGACTGGTGGATCGCTGCAGCAGACGATCGACTTCCGGACCTACGAACTGGCCGCGGGGGACTGGCTGTGGATTCGGCCCGGTCAGGTGCAGCAGTGGGGCGCGCTGGCCGGGGTGACGGGCGACCTCGTCCTGTTCCAGCCGAGCCATCTGGATGCGCAGACGGCCGGCCGGGTGCAGCTCGACGACCCGAACGTGCCGGTACTTCGACAGCCGTCGGCGGACGATGCGGCCAGTGTGCGGATGGCGCTTGACCACCTTGCGCTTGAGTTTCGTGCGCTCGGTCGGATGCCGCTGGAATCTCATGCGGCCTCGCTTCGATACCTGCTCGCGGTCTTGGTGCTGCGGTTGACACACCTTGCGGTGCCGGTGACCGAGCCTGCGGTGGCGGCGGATCCGGCGTACCTGCGCTTCAGGTCTGCGGTCGACAGCGACTTCACGCGGACTAGGCGCGTCGAGGATTACGCGCGATCGCTGGGTTACTCGGCGAAGACGCTGGCGCGGGCGACTCAGGCGGCCGCGGGGGTGAGCGCGAAGGCGTTCATCGATCGCCGCGTGGTGCTGGAGGCCAAGCGACTGCTGGCGCACAGCGATGACAGCGCCGTACAGATCTCGCAGCAGCTTGGGTTCCGGACACCTACGCAGTTCGCCAAGTACTTCGTGCAGCGGACCGGGCAGACGCCGATGGCGTTCAGGTCGGAAGTATCAGGTCGGCTCAGCGTTCCTGGATGAGCGTGTGGGCGAGGCCGAGGGTGCCGCCCGCCGAGCCACCGCCGACCAGGACGGCTGCGGCCAACGGCTGGCCGGCCAGGAAGGCGAGGGTTCCCGCGATGCACCCCACGACGGATGCAATGAGCAGGATGACTACCGCGCGCACTGAAAGAAGACCGCGGGACTGGTTCACTGGTACCTCCTTGGCTGGATCGTGCGCGGAGCTATAGGTCGTGCGCAGGCGAGGGCCCCACGGCGAAAGATTTCTGGATCTTGTGCGTGGGGTGGTCGGGTGGGGGCGACATACCACCGTCGATCAGGTGGTTCCGAGCGAAGTGAGGTCCCGTGAGCACCAGCGAGCAGGGGGAAGCGCAGGACTTACAACCTGCACACCTGCCCGACCGAGACCCGGCGACCGCCGCCGACCGGTTGCGGCGCCGGCAAGGTGATCAGCAACTGCTGAACAGATTGCGGGAGCGCGGCTTTCGAGGAATCGAGTACGAGATGTTCGCGGACGAGCTGGCGCGCTACGCGATCCCGGTGCTGTGCGGATGGATGTTCTCGGGCTACATCTTTCCGCTCGCGGCCGAGCGTGGATTCCGGCTCGCGCCGACTGCGAGCGAACTGGACCGCCTGCGGCGCGATCCGGCCGTTCGCGAGGAGCTCGCGAGCATGACGGTCGCGAAGGCGTTAGGCCAGTTCCGGAGTCGCGCGCTGGTCGGAGGTGGCTGGAACGTCGACGGCGGCGCGAGCCTGACCACCTACTTCACCGGGAGCTGTGTCTTCGTCTTCCCGAACGAGTTCCGCCGGTATCGCCGAGCCGAGCGGCAGGACCTGATCGAGCCCGCGGGTGAGGCAACAGCGCAGGATCCGGCCGGCCTCGTCGCCGGCAACCTCTGGGTCGACGACTGCCTGGCGAAGCTCGATCCCCGGACCCGGGCGATCGTCGAGCTGAGCATGAACGGCTACTCGCACGCAGAGATCGTCGACATGCTCGACGAGACCTCGGTGCGTGCCGTCGAGGGTGTCCTGCACCGCTTCCGCACCACCCAGAAGGCCCGCCTGCAGCGAGAGGGGGAGTGATGACAGCGGAAGAACCCACGATCCACGAGTTGATCGGGAAGTCGTCGTTGGGGAGCGACGCAGCCAAGAGCCTCCGCCGCCGGACCACCGACGAGCAACTCGACCTGGTACGTCGCCATGCTGCGGACCGCGACCTGCAGATGGCGTGGGCCCGCGCGAGGTCGGCCCGGTCAGCGGACGGCACGGTGACTCTCGTGGCCGAGAGCGATCGGTCGATGGACGACGACGAGCTGATGCAGCTGCACGCGGCGGGTGATCCGGATGCGTTCACCGTCCTGGTCGAGCGGCATCGGGACCGGATGTGGGCAGTCGCGATCCGGACCCTCGGCGAGTCCGACGAAGCGGCCGAAGCGCTCGAGACAGCGTTCGGTACGGCGTTCCTCCGGGCCGGCTCGTTCCGTGGCGACACCAAGGTGGTCACCTGGCTGCACCGGATCGTGGTGAACGCGTGCCTGGACTGCCTCCGTCGCCGCCAGGGCCGAGGCAGTGATGAGCCTGGCCCGCCGACAGCCAAGGAACGCCAGCGCAGGCTTGACCTCTTGGCCGCAATGGAACGGCTCGACGCCGGACAGCGAGAGGCACTCGTCCTGGTCGACATCGAGGGCCGTTCGCTGGACGAGGCGGCCCTGATCCTCGGCTGTTCTCGGGCTGCGGTCGTGCGTCGTTGCGCCCGAGCCCGGACCCGGCTGCGGCCGCTCCTCGGCGACGTCATGACCAGCCCGGACAGTGAGAGCGCGGACTGACGTATCGCGGTCCAGACCGGATTGGCAAGAGGTTCGGGCAGGCTCGAAAGGGCGTGACCGGGGATGGCGGTGGCGGGTAGAACGGGGAACGTCATGTCATCGGGAGATGTGGAGACACAGATGCACGAGGAGACGGACAAGCAGGAGTACGAGCGGCCGACGCTGACGCGGCACGGTGAGTTCGGGCAGGTGACGGCCGGGCGGACCGGCAAGTGGGAAGACGGGTCCGGCGGGCGGCGCGGGCTCTGATCCTCGCGAGTGGGCAGCCCGTCCGGGAGACCGGGCGGGCTGCCCGTACGTCGTGGTTCGTGGCGCTGCCCGATGTCGAGGCCGCTGGGGTGATCGCGGCGCGGATCGAGGCGGAGCACGAGATCTGCTATCCGTCGGGGCGACCGTTCGTGCTCGCGCGCGGCGCCGAGGTGGCGATCGACGCGCGGGACGGACTGCGCGTCGTACTGGGTGAAGCGGGCAGCGTGCATGTGCTGGAGGTTGTGGACGGGCACGTCCGGGTTCGCGGTACGGCGTCTGGGCTGCGGCGGGTGTTTCATGCGCGGGTGAACGGTCTCGGGATCGCGTCCGACCGGGCGGATGTGCTGGCCGGATTGGCCGGAGCAGGCCCTGATCCGTTGGGGATTGCGTTGCGGTTGCTTTCGCCCGAAGCGCCGTGGCCGCTGGCGTGGCATTCGGTGTGGTCGGGGGTGGCCGCCGTACCGCCGGGGCATTGGGTGGACCTGGCTTCGGGACGGTTCGATCGGTGGTGGACTCCGCCGGAGCCCGAGTTGGCGTTGGCCGACGCGGCGGTTGCGTTGCGCGAGGCGTTGGCGGACGCGGTCCGGATTCGCCAGCAGGGTAAGGCGAAAGTGGCTTGTGATCTCAGTGGGCTGGACTCCAGCTCGCTGTTCGGGCTGGCGGTTCGTAGTGGTCCGGTGGTCGCGCTGACCTATCAGGCCGATGATCCGATGGACGAGGATGTCGCGGCCGCGCAGTACCTGGCAGAGCATTTCGGGGCGGAGCACGACATACTGGCGGCCGAGCAGGCGCCGTTGCCGTTCGACGGGGTTGACGGCAGTCTCTTCGACGAGCCGACTTGGGTCTCCGCCTACCGCTCCCGGATCGGTACGGCGAGTGCGCGGGCCGCGAAGTATGGAGCGGAGCTGCGGTTCGCCGGACACGGTGGGGACGAACTGCTGATGCCACCGCCGGTTTGGCTGGCCGATATCGCGCGCCGGCATCCCTTGCGCGCGGCCCGGTTGGCGCGGCGAGTGCAGGCGAAGTACCGGCTGACGGCCGGTGCAGTGGCAGGGTTGCTGGCGGATCGGACGACGTACTCCGACTGGTTTGCGACCAGCCTCGAACGCAAGCAGTCAACGGAGATGCATGTTCTGGGCTGGGGTGTCCCGCCGCAGTTGCCGCACTGGCTGACTGGGCACGCGGTCGAGTTGGTGCGAGGCGCCTTCGCTGAAGCGGCCGAGCCGTTGGCCGAGGCGCGCGGAATGCATGCGACGCTCGAGTTCGTCCACACCGGCGCATTGGCTGCCCGGCACGTGGCGCAACTCGGAGAAGTCGATGGCGTACCGGTCGCGTCCCCGTTCTTCGACGATCGGGTGCTGGAGGCGTGCCTCGCCGTACGGCCTGATGAGGCGATCGATCCGCGGCGCTACAAGCCGCAACTGGTGCAGGCGATGGCCGATGTGCTTCCGCCGCGGGCGCTCGCGCGGACGAGCAAGTCGGACATCTCCATGACGGTCAGCAAAGGCTGGAGGGAGCACCGGCGTGGGTTGCTGGCGTTGCTGGAGGACTCCGGGACCGCGCAACTCGGGCTGATCGACGTCGACGCCGTACGGCGGATCTGTCGCGGACCGTACGACGTGGACACCTGCGGGCCGGTCCGGCGGTTGCTCGAAGTCGAAGCCTGGTTGAAGGGAATGTGATGAAGCTCGGGAGTGCGGTGACGATGGTCGAGACCGAGTACGGATGGGTGCTGCTGGATGAAGCTGCCGGCGGGTTCTTCAGCCTCAACCCGTCCGGGGTGCTTGCCGTACGGACGATGCTCGACGGTGGTGGGGTCGAGGAGGCCGTTGCAGCGATCACCGATCGGTACGCCGTCGATGTCGCCACGGCGCGGGTGGATGTCGAGGAGCTGCTGGGTGAACTCGCTGCGGCGAAGTTGGTCACGAGGTGAGCGCCACCGGCGTCATCACCTTCGACCCGACATCGGTACCGTGGCGATGGCGGGTCGCGGTGTGGTTCGTCGTACCGATTGCATGCGTACTGGCGAAGCGGCCGCCCGGGCAGTTGCGCAAGGCGATGTCCTTGCTGGCCAAGGGATCCCGGCCTGCGGGTGAGCGACTCACCACGCAATCCCGGGCGGCTGTTGTTGCTGTCAGCATCCATTGTTCCGGACCGCAGGGTTGTCTGCCGAGGTCGATCGCGACGGCGTTGTTGTGCCGGGCGCGCGGCCAGTGGCCGGTCTGGTGTGTCGGTGTTCGTCGGCACCCGCCGTTCGGTGCGCACGCCTGGGTGGAGGCCGAGGGAGTGGCGGTGGGCGAGGGGCATCCGGCCGGCTACTACTCACTGCTGTACGCCGTTGGTCGTGCGGAAGAGGGAGATCGGGATGGGGCCGCGGTGGAGGATGTGGGGGATGTCGGCCCAGGGGAAGAGCGGCTCGGTGGGGTTGAGGGTTCTTAGGCGGTGCAACGCTTTTTCTGTGGGGTGCGTGAGGGTGGCGACGGTGGCGGGTGAGTAGGGGATGAAGTCTTCGGGTGGTTGCGGCCGTAGTTCGGGGTCGTGGCGTTTGAGGAGGATGCAGGTGTTGGCGGGGTCCAGGAGGTCGGCGTCGAGGGTCCAGTAGTCGGGGACGACGCGGCCGATGCGGCCGGATTCGTGGAGGGCCTCGAAGAGTGGGGCTGGGTGGACCGGAGAGAGGAAGACGACGTCGGTCCAGGTGCAGCCGAGGGGATGGACCGGGTAGCCCATCGTCTCCGGGCGCATCGCGTACTTGGCGGCCTCGCGTTCGTAGAGGTCGGGGTGCTGTTCGCGCAGCAGGTTGAGTGGCAGGACGGCGTCGCCGCGGAGGTCGTGGATCGCGGCTCGGTACAGGATGGTCGTCATACGCGAAAGCCTCCGACCGCAGGAAGTCTGCGTCGGAGGCTCTGCACATATTCTACCGGCGCTTCAGGTCGGTGGCGAGGACGTGGGCGATGTTGCGTTCGGCCAGGGCGGTGATGGTGACGAAGGGGTTGACGCCGAGGCTGCCGGGGATGAGGGAGCTGTCGGTGACGTAGAGGCCTGGGTGGTTGCGGACGCGGCCGTAGTTGTCGGTGGCTTTGCCGAGGAGGGCGCCGCCTAGGGGGTGGTAGCAGAAGTCGGCGGCGAAGGCTCGGTTGCCGGCGAAGAGGTCGCGGCGGTACGTCGTACCGATCGCGTTGTTGATCTTGTCGAACAAGGCTTGGGCTGAGCGGAGTGATGGGGTGCTCTGGCTGGCGGACCAATGGAGGTCGGCGCGGTCGGTGGTGTGGTTGTAGGTGAAGCGGCCGCGTTCGGGGTTGACGGTGATGGCGAGGTAGAGGCTGGCCCAGGTCTCGAGGCCGACGGGGAGGGGAGCGATCTCGGCGAACGCCGGGTGCTTCGGGTCGTTCCAGTTGTCGATCGCGAGGGTTGGGATGGTCGACTGGAGTGAGCCGGTCGGGTCCCAGAGGTGGTTGGCGCGCGCGGTCATCACGTTGCCGTTGGTTCCCCAGCCGTTGCCGATCGCGGTTGGCAGATCGGGGAGGGTTCCGGTTTCTCTTGCTCTGAGCAACAGTTCGGTGGTGCCGATACTGCCGGCGCCGAGGAACAGGGAACCGCAGGAGATCTCGCTCCGGCGAACGACCTTGCCCCAGACATCGATCTGTTCGAGACCGACCAGATAACCCTTGCCCTGCTGGCGAATCGTGGTCACACGGGTCAGGGTCCGGATGGTGACATTGCCGGTACCGAGAGCGTCGGCGAGGTAGGTCTTGTCCAGTGACTGCTTGCCGTGGTTGTTGCCATAGATCACTTCACCAGCCAGCGCGGATCGCGGCGCCTGCTTGTTCTCTTCGCGTCGCAGATAGTTGAAGTCATAGACATTCGGTACGACGCTCGTCCGGAAGCCGGCCTGGTGAGCATGCCGCCGGGAGACCCGCGCGTACTTGTAGACCGGGGTCTGTTCCAGGTACCGGGGATCGATCGTGTTCACGCCGAGCATCCGGCGGGCCAGCGGGAAGTATCGCTTGTACATCGCGTCCGCATCCACCGTCGGCAACATCTTCTCGAAGTACGCGCGCTGCGGCGTCGGCGCCATCCCGCCGTTGACCAGCGAACCGCCGCCGACTCCGCGGCCGACGTACACGCCCATGTTCGGGAAATCGATCCGGTCCAGGACTCCGGCGTACGGCCTGCCGAGGTCGCGGTTGACCACGTCGAGCCAGAGGAAGGTGTCGAGCGGCGCCTTGGTGCGGCTCGAGAACCACATCGAGCGGCGGTCCGGTTTGAGGGTCGAGCAGAACACCTTGCCGTCCTTCCCGGGGGTGTTCCACAGCTGGCCCATCTCGATCATCGTGGTCCGGATCCCGGCCGCGCCGAGGCGCAGCGCGGTGACGGCGGCGCCGTACCCGGTCCCGACGACGAGGGCAGGCACGTACGGCGCGGCCTCGGCCGGCCCGATCCGGGTGAGGCCGGTCGCGGCGGCCGCGGTGAGGGCGGTCAGGCCGGCGAACCGGCGGCGGGTCATTGCGGACGGAAGAGTCTCGGAAGTCACTCGACGCACCGTAGTCGAGTGATCACGGAAGTGAAATACATTCGGCATGTCGCCGGACCGCGCCTAGAGTGGCTGGTGCCCCTTCGTGCAGAGCTGCAAAATTTCACGGCCTAATAGTTTGCAGTGAGTGCAAGAATCTGCCTACTCTGATCGGGTGAGTCAGGCAGAGGGTGGGTTGCGGGAGCGGAAGAAGCTCCAGACGAGGGCGGCGCTGACCGAGGCCGCGCTGCGGCTGGCGCTGGCCAAGGGGCCGGACAACGTCACGGTCGAGGAGATCGCCGAGGCCGCCGACGTGTCGGTGCGGACGTTCTTCAACTACTTCCCGCACAAGGAGCACGCGATCCTCGGGCGCAATCCCGCGCACCTGGAGCGGGCGCTGGAGCTGATCGCCACGGCGCCGGCCGAGCAGTCGCCGCTGTCCACGATGTCGCTGATCGTTCACGACGTACTGCGCGACCTCATCAGTGAGGGGGCGTTGTCGCGGCGCGGTGAGCTGATCATGGGCTCGCCGAGCCTGCTGTACCACCTGATGCTGTCGAGCATGGACGACGAACGGCAGCTGTCCGAGGCGCTCACCGAGCGGATCGGTGACCCGCTCCGGGCGCGGCTGATCGTCACCAATGCCGGGGCGGCCTGCCGGGTCGCCGTCGAGATGCACAAGGACACTCCGGGCTCGGTCCCGGCGGACCTGGTCGACGCAGCGTTCCAACTACTTGCTCAGGGCCTCGACCCTGACTATCAGAAAGGTTCTTCATGACGACGACCTCGGCCGAGGGGACCGGTTCGGTCGCGGCGCTGACGCCGCGGCAGACCGTGCAGGCCATCTCGGGTCTGATGATGGGGCTGTTCGTGGCGATCCTGGCCGGCACCGTGGTGTCGACCGCGCTGCCGCGGATCATTCACGACCTGGGGGCGAGCCAATCGTCGTACACCTGGGTCGTCACCCTCGAGCTGCTCGCGATGACGGCCACCGTGCCGTTGTGGGGCAAGCTCGCCGATCTCTACAACAACAAACTGCTGCTCCAGTTGTCGCTGGGCTTCTTCGTGGTCGGCTCGCTGGTCGCGGGTTTCGCCCCGAACATCGAGGTCCTGCTGGGCAGCCGGGTTCTGCAGGGTCTGGGCGGCGGCGGATTGACCGCGCTGGTGCAGATCGTGATGGCGGCGATCATCCCGCCGCGTGAGCTCGGCCGGTACTCCGGAATCTTCGGTGCCGTCTTCGCCTCGGCGACCGTTGGTGGGCCGCTGCTCGGTGGCTTCCTGGTCGACTCGCCGCTGGGCTGGCGAGCCTGCTTCCTGGTCGGTGTGCCGTTCGTGCTCGTCGCGATGTTCCTGCTGCAGCGCACACTGCATCTGGCGACCGTGCGTCGAGAAGTGAAGATCGACTGGTGGGGCGCGTTCCTCATTACGGCCGGTGTCAGCATGCTGCTGGTCTGGTCCTCGTTCGGCAGCAAGCTCGGCTGGGTGTCGCTCGAAAGCTTCCTGCTCGTCGCCGGGGCTCTGCTGGTGCTGCTGGTCGCAGTGCTCGTCGAGCGCAAGCACCCCGAGCCGATCATCCCGATGGACCTGTTCCGCAACCGCACAGTCAGTCTGTCCATCGTCGCCAGCGCGCTGGTCGGTGTGGCGATGTTCGGTGGCTCGGTGTTCCTGGCGCAGTACTTCCAGATCGCCCAGGGCTACTCGCCGACCGCCGCCGGCCTGATGGGCCTCCCGCTCATCATCGGCATGATGGGCGCCTCCACGGTCGCCGGTGGCCTGATCACGAAGACCGGCAAGTGGAAGATCTACCTGGTCGCCGGCAGCGTGCTGCTGCCGATCGGACTGGCGCTGTTCGGCACGATCGACGCGCAGACCTCGAAGTACGTGCTGTGGGGCTTCATGCTCGTCCTCGGTGTCGGCATCGGCCTGGTCATGCAGAACCTGGTCCTGGCCGCGCAGAACGACGTACCGGCTCGTGAGCTCGGTGCGGCCACCTCCGCGGTCAGCTTCTTCCGCAGCATGGGCGGCACCATCGGCGTCAGCGTCCTCGGCGCCATCCTGGCCAACAACATCGCCGAGACCCTAAACCCAGGCGGCGGCGCGACCGGCGGCAGCGGCGCCGTACCGAACATCGCCGAGCTCCCACCCGCCATCCGCACCGTCGTCGAGAACGCCTACGGCGACGCAACCGCCGAGCTCTTCATGATGTCGGTGCCGTTCGCGGTCCTGGCCCTCATCGCCGTCGTCTTCATCAAGGAGAAGCCACTCCTCACCACCTCCGGCGCCGAACGCCGCGCGGCCGAAGAAGGGGAGCCTGACAAACTGGATGCATGATCGTCGCATTCAGCATCAGCCCCCTGTCAGGTGACGAGACCGGAGGTGTGAGCGACGCGGTGGCCGAGGCCGTTCGCGTCGTTCGCGCCTCCGGTCTTCCCAATGAGACCAACGCCATGTTCACCAACATCGAAGGTGAGTGGGATGAGGTGATGGCCGTTGTGAAGCAGGCTGTTGAGGCGGTGGCGGCGGTTTCGCCTCGGGTGAGCTTGGTGTTGAAGGCCGATATTCGGCCTGGGTTCACCGGACAGCTCACTGCGAAGGTGGAGCGGATCGAGCAAGCGCTGGCGGATTAGTGCGATGAGTTGAGGATCGCCACGGCTTCGGCGTGGCGGTTTTCGCGTTCGGCGGCTCGGAGGAAGTGGACTCGGTCGACGAGGACTTCTTCCAAGTCGGGGTGCTGCTGGAGCAGCGCGATGGACTCGTCGGTGAACTCGTCGAGGGGCATCCAGGTGGGGTCTGGGTCGGCGCCGTTCAGGAGGTTGGTCTGGACGGCGGGTGGGACCAGTTCGATCACCTGGATGCCGGTGTCGGCCAGTTGCAGGCGGAGGCTCTGGGTGTAGCTGTGTACGGCGGCCTTGGTGGCGTTGTACGTCGGGGTCAGGGCCAACGGGACGAAGGCCAGGCCGGACGAGACGGTGATGATCGCCGCGTCGGGCTGCTGGAGCAGGTGCGGGGTGAAGGTCGCGATGGCGCGGATCGTGCCGAGCAGGTTGATCGCGATGGTCTCTTCGGCGACGGCCAGGTCGGGGGTATGCAGGTCCTCGTCGCGCATGATGCCGGCCATCGTGACCAGGACGTTGATGTCCGGGTACTTGGTGGTGACGGTACTGAGGGCGTCGGGGTCGGCGACGTCCAGGACGAGGCCTTCGATGTTGTCCTCGGTGGCGATCTGGTCGAGGAGGTCCTTGCGGCGGCCGCTGATGATGACGGTGTTGCCGAGGTCGCGGAAGCGACGGGCGAGTTCGAGGCCGATACCCGACGTACCGCCGGTCAGGAAGATCGTGTTGCCAGTGGTTTTCATGGCTCCAGCCTGGAAGCGGATGCCGGGGGCAACCAGGTCGCATTCAGCCACTGCTCGGCAAGCAGTGGATAACTTCGCGCGGGTGGTCACACTGGAGACATGGAGTACGCCGATCTGTCCGATTTCCTCCGCAAACGCCGGGAGGCCCTGCAGCCCGAGGATGTCGGGCTGCCGCGCGGCCGACGACGCCGTACGCCGGGACTGCGGCGCGAGGAGGTCGCCGTACTGGCGTCGATGTCGACCGACTACTACAGCCGGCTCGAAGGTGGTCGCGGGCCGCAGCCGTCGGTGGAGATGCTCGCTGCGATCGCTCGCGCGCTGCGGTTGACGCTGGACGAGCGGGATCATCTGTTCGTGCTCGCCGGGCAGGGTGTGCCGCCGCGGACCACGCGTGCTTGTCATGTCGATCCCGGGATGTTGCGGATCATGGATCGGCTGCAGGACACCCCGGCGCTGTTGCTGAACCGCTGCGGTGAGACGGTCGCGCAGACGCCGGCCCATATCGCGTTCGCCGGTGAGCAGACCAACTACGAGGGTCTCGATCGCGCCGAGGTCTATCGCTGGTTCGCGTACCCGGATTCGCGGTCGCTCTACAGCGAGCCTGAACTGTCCCGGCACAGCCGGATGCTGGTCTCGATGTTGCGACAGGTCGCCACCGCCGACGGCCCCAAGTCGTACGCCGCTTCGATGGCGACCGCGCTGGCGAAGCTGAGCGCCGAGTTCGCGGCGATCTGGGACGCGCACGAGGTGGTTCCGGCGCACAGCCGGACCAAGCGCTTCCGGCATCCCGTCGTCGGGGAGTTGGAGCTGTACTGCGAGGTGATCAACAACTCCGATCAGCAGCAGATCCTGATCGTGTTCACCGCGGAGCCGGGCAGCGAAAGCGCCGAGCGGTTGCGGCTGCTCGGGGTTTTGGGAAGTCAGTCGATGAGCTCTGGACAGGACTTTCGTCGGGAGTTAATTTAAGTCCCGACGTCTCGGAATGCCCTTTCCGGGATCGCCCTCCGGAAAGGACCGCCCCATGCCTTCCGCTCGCTTCCGCCTGCCCGCACTCGTCCTCGCGCTGCTCCTGATGGTGGCCGGGCTGACGGGTTCCGCGGCCGCTCAAGTTCAAGCGACCTTCAACGTGCTGGCCTTCTACGACGGCAACACCCAGGACGCGGCGCACAACGACTGGGTGAAAGAGGCCAATCAGCGGTTCCCGCAGTTCGGCGCGCAGAACGGCTTCACCTATACCGCGACCAATGACTGGAATCGGCTGAACAACCTGCAGGCCTCGCAGTACCAGGTGGTGATGTTCCTGGACAACCGGCCGTGGGCCTCGTCGCAGATGGCGGGGTTCCAGCGCTACATGGAGAACGGCGGCGGCTTCTTCGGCTTCCATGTGAGCAACTACAACGACGCCAGCCAGGGCTGGCCGTGGTTCAACAACACGCTGCTCGGCACCGGCCGGTTCAAGTCGAACACCTGGCACCCGTCCGCGGTCACGCTGAAGGCCGAGAACCGCTCGCACCCGTCGCTGGTGAACACCGGCGCGACGTTCCGGTCGTCGGTCAGTGAGTGGTACGGCTGGACGAACGACCTGCGGCAGAACCCGAACATCCAGGTGCTCGCCTCGATCGACCCGTCGAGCTTCCCGGTCGGCGACCAGGCCGGCAACATCTGGACGTCGGGCTACTACCCGATCGCGTGGACCAACAAGAACTTCAAGGTCATCTACGCGAACTGGGGTCACAACGCGATGAACTACGACACCAACACCCGGCTCTCGTCGACGTTCGACAGCGCGGCACAGAACCAGTTCACGATGGACGCATTGAAGTGGCTGGGCGGTGGCGGTACGACGCCGCCGGTCGACCAGCCGGCCCCCGGCACCTGGTACTCGGTCGCGAACAAGGCCAACGGCAAGTGCCTCGACGCCCGCGCGGCCGGTACTGCCAACGGCACGGTCATCCAGCAGTACAGCTGCAACGCGACCACCGCGCAGAACTTCCAGTTCCAGCCGACGTCCGATGGCTTCAATCGGGTCAACAACCGCAACGACGCCACCAAGGTGATCGACGTGAGTGGCGTGTCCACCGAGGACAACGCCGGTCTGCATCTGTGGACCTACGGCGGTGGCACCAACCAGCAGTGGCAAGCAGTCTCCGAAGGCGGCGGCTACTTCCACTTCGTCGTACGGCACACCAGCAAGTGCCTGACCGTCCCGGGCGGATCCAGTGCCGACAGCACCCAACTAGTGCAGTCCACGTGCAATGGCGGCACTGCTCAGTCTTTCAAGCTGACGGCAGCCTGATCCTCGCCTAGTCTGCGGCCCATGAGAATCCTGCGTGTGGCCGCAGTTGCGGCAGGAGGTCTGCTGGTGCTGTCTCAGGTGATCCCGGCTCAGGCGGGTGGCGGGCCGTCGTACAAGTGGGAGGTGACGCCGACGGGGAGTACGGCGCAGTTCCGCGGGCTGTCGGCGGTTAGCAAGGATGTCGCCTGGGTCGGTGGGTCCGCGGGGCAGGTGCTGCGGACTGTGGATGGTGGGAAGCACTGGCAGAACGTCAGCCCGGCTGGTGCGGAGACTGTTCAGTTCCGGGATGTGCAGGCGTTCGATGCGCAGCGGGCGGTGATCCTGTCGATCGGGCCGGGGACCGACTCACGTGTCTATCGGACCGTGAACGGCGGTAAGAGCTGGACGGAGACGTTCCGCAACACCGACGAGAAGGCGTTCTACGACTGCATCGCATTCAATGACAAGAGTCGTGGCCTAGCGCTGAGTGACCCGGTGGACGGCAAGTTCCGGATCGCCGCGACCAGCGACGGCGGCGAGTCGTGGAAGGTGCAGCCGAACGACGGGATGCCGGTGGCGCTGCCCGGTGAGTTCGCGTTCGCCGCGAGCGGGACCTGCCTGGTTGCGGGCCCCGGCCGTACGGCGTGGTTCGCGACCGGCGGCGGTGATCGGCCGCGGGTGTTCCGCACGGTCGACGGTGGTCGGCACTGGACGGCGTCCGATTCGCCGATGGCCAGTGGCGAGGCGGCCGGCATCTTCAGCCTCGCGTTCCGCGGCTCGTCGTTCGGGGTGGCGGTCGGTGGCGACTTCCTGAAGCCGACCGAGGCCGTCAAGGCCGCATCGGTCACGTACGACGGGGGCCGCACCTGGAAGCTGGTCCCGGCGGACAAGGCGCCGAAGGGGTATCGGAGTGGATCGACGTTCCTGCCGCCGACGGTCAGTCGGTCGCTGACCACGGTGATCGCGGTCGGTCCGTCCGGCAGTGACGTCAGCCGCGATGGCGGCCGGAGCTGGACGCAGTTCTCCGATGGCAACTTCGACAGCGTCGAGTGTGGTGGTCACGGTGTCCAGGCAGGTTGCTGGGCATCGGGCGCCAAGGGTGCGGTCGCGCGGTTGGTGGTCGGCCGGTGAAGCGTGCGCTCGTCGGGCTGGTCGCGTTGATGATGACGATTCCCGCGATGGCCGCGGCCCAGCCCGACGGTGGTCGGCCGGGTCGGGACCTCACCGTGATGACGTACAACATCCACCATGGCGCGGGAGTGGACGCCGTACTCGATCTGGAACGCATCGCCGCCCTGATCGAGCAGAACGGCGCGGACGTCGTCGGACTGCAGGAAGTCGATCGGCACTGGAGTGAGCGGAGCAACTGGGTCGATCAGCCGGCCTGGTTCGCCAAGCGGCTGAAGATGCACTACGCGTACGCCGCGAATCTCGACCTGCCGCCGGTGAACCCGGGGGAGCCGCGCCGCCAGTACGGTACGGCGATCCTGTCGAAGTACCCGATCAAGGACTTCACCAACACGCTGCTGCCGCTCTACCCGGGCAGTGAGCGGCGCGGTCTGGCCGTAGCCACGCTGAAGGTTCGGGGCAGCGAGCTGCGGTTCGCGAACACGCATCTGACGAACATCAACCCGCCTGAGCGGCTCGAGCAGGCGCAGAAGGCGGTTGAGCTGCTCGGCCGGTCCCGGAAGGCCACGCTGCTGGTCGGCGACCTGAACGCTCGGCCGGATACGCCGGAGCTGAAGACACTGACCGACGTACTGGCTGACACCTGGGTCGAGGTCGGGGTCGGCCCCGGCTACACGATCGAGGCGAGCAACCCGACCGCCCGGATCGACTACCTGCTGCACAGTCCGCAGCTGGTCCCGAAGAAGGCCGCCGTACCGGTGAGCTTGGCCTCGGACCACTTGCCGGTGGTTGCCTCGTTCACCCTTCGCTGACCGTCCCCAGCGGTTCAGATGCCCGTCGACCTCGGTCGGCGGGCATCTTTGCGTGGAATTACAAGCTTGTAGTTTGTCAAGTCGACACGCAGGTGAAACAAAGATACTTGTGGGAAAAGTGTTCCCAATGGGGCTATAGGCAACTAGTGTCACGTATGTGGTCCAGGAGGACCAAAAGCGCTCATGGGGCCAGGGAAGGGCACCGTGACCGGGTGGAAGGAACTACCAGATGCGCGGCACTGGGAAGACCGGTAGGGCGGTGCTCTCACGGGCAGGGCTCTCCGGTGTGCTGGCGGTCTGTCTGGCCGGCTCCATGATGGTGGTTCCGGTCACGGCACAGGCGAAGCCGAAGCCGCCGGTGATCCCGTCGCAGGCCGCTGTCGACCGGGCCAAGGCGGCCGCTGCCGACAAGGCCGGGCAGGTCAAGGCGATCGAGCAGCAGCTGGCCGCGGCCGAGGCCCGGCTGGAGCAGCTCGGGATCCAGTCCGGGATTGCCGACGAGGCCTACAACGGCGCGGTCTACCGGCTCGAGCAGGCCAAGAAGGAGGCCGCTACGGCGGCTGAGCGGGCGGCCAAGGCCGAGAAGACGCTGAACACTCAGCGGCAGCAGATCGGCCGGTTCGCGGTCGCGTCGTACCAAGGTGGTGGCGACATCGCGAAGCTGGCGCCGCTGTTCACCGCGGAAGGGCCGCAGCAGCTGCTCGACTCGGCCGGTACGGCGCATACGGTGTCGAGCGCGATGCAGGGTTCGTACCTGCGCTACTCGGCGAACCAGGTGGTCACCAACCTGTTCAAGGTGCAGGCCGACCAGGCCGTCACCAAGGTGAAGCACGCGACCGAAGAGGCCGCCAAGGCGAAGAAGGCGGCCGAGGCCGCCGAGGCTGCGCAGTCGGCCGCGGTGACCGCGATGGGTGTCCAGCGGCAGCAGTCGATCGCGCAGCTGGCCGTCCTGCAGAACACATCCGTACAGGTCGCCGCACAGCGGCAGCGGGGGCTCGAGGAGCTTGCGCGACAGCGCGCCGCCGCAATTGCCGCTCAGAAGGCAGCCGAACTGCGCCGCAAGATCGAGGCCCGCGAGGCCGCCGAGCGCGCCCGCGAACGGGCTCGGGAGGCCGCCGAGCGTGCCCGTGAACGCGAGCAGGGTAAGAAGAATCCCGGCAAGAAGAAGCCGCCGCGGGAGCGCCCGGGCAACGGTGGGAACGGCGGTTCGGGCCGCGGCGCGAGCCGTGCGATCGCCTTCGCGCTGTCCCAGCTCGGCGACATGTACCTGTGGGGCGGCACCGGTCCGTCCCGCTGGGACTGCTCGGGTCTGATGATGGGCGCCTGGAAACGGGCGGGCGTTCAGTTGCCGCACTACAGCGTGGCGCAGTACGAGCAGACCCGGCACATCGACGAAGACGAACTGCGGCCGGGCGACCTGATCTTCTGGTCGATCGACCCCAACGACCCCGGCACCATTCACCACGTCGCGATGTACCTCGGCGCCGGCCGGATGATCCACGCACCGCGGTCCGGTAAGCCGGTCCAGATCCAGAGCGTCTACTACTGGGAACCCCCGGACTTCTTCGGGCGCCCGTGATGAATCCCTTGCGAAGCAGGGCGATGATCGCCACCGCGATGTCCTGGATCCGCCGGACCCCCAACGAGGTGAGTGCTCCGTTGGGTGCCGTCGGCAACGATATTGAGTCGCCGTTGCCGAGTGCGGGTGCGCCCGACACCGTGGAGCCGATAGCGGGCCGGAACGAGTTCACGTCGTACTCGCTGATCGGCTGGTAGGCATCAGGTCGTGGCGATCAGGCGGCCGAGGGCAACACGAGCGTCGAGTGCCTTGTGGAGTTCCTGTACGTCGGCCAGTCGGTAGCTGGCGTGGACGGCGGGCTGGAGTTCGCCGGACTGCCAGTGGCGAGTGACCTCGGCGATGTCGTTGCGGGCCAGGTCCGGGCGGGCGGCTCGCCAGGCGAGCATCGAGAGGCCGGTCACGGACCGGAGGTTGAAGAGGGCGGAGGCCGGGACGGTCGGCAGTTCGCCGGTGATGGCGCCGTACGTGACCATCGTGCCGAGTGGGCGAACCAGGTCGAGGCCTTGGTTGAAGACGGTTCCGCCGACCGAGTCCAGGACCGTGTCGACACCGTCGGGGGCCAGGCTGCGGACCTGGGCCGGCCAATCGGGGTCGGTCAGGTCGACGGCCTCGGCGCCGAGTGATCGGATGAAGTCCAGTCGGGCGGGCGAGGACGCCGTACCGATGATTGTCTTGGGGTCAAAGGTGCGGGCGAGCTGGACGGCGAGGTGACCGACTCCGCCCGCGGCTGACTGGATCAGCACGGTGCCGCCAGCCGGGACCCGGCCTGCTTCGAGGAGGCGGAGGGCGAGCGGTCCGGACATCGACATCATCGTCGCGGCTCCGGCGTCGGCTCCGTCGGGAATCGTGGCTAGGAAGGCGGCATCCAGTACGGCGTACTCGGCGAAGGCGTCTTCGGACAGCCCGGCCACTCGGTCGCCGACCGCAAACCTGGTGTCCGGGCCGAGCTGGGTGATTCGGCCGACCACATCGCCGGTGAGCTTGCCGGGCAGCGGACGCGGCCACGGGCTGGTGCCGGAGCGGAAGACGCCGTCGATCGCGTTCGTCCCGATCGCCTCGACCTCGACCAGGACCTGGCCGGTGGCGGGTGTGGGGACCTCGACGTCGTCGAGCTGCAGGACCTCGGGGCCGCCATGGGTGTGGTAGCGCACTGCGCGCATGAACTACTCCAGACTGTGGGTGCTGTAAATAATGGGTGATACCCACGATATCTCAAGAGTCTTACAGTGGACAGGTGCAGAAATCGCCGAACCACCGCCTGGCCGATCGGGTGCTCTGGGCGTTGGGGCGGGCGAGTCTGCAGTCCCAGCGGCTGGTCCGGCAGCACATGCTCGAGGCGGGCGTGCGGACGCAGCACTACCACGTGATGGCCAGCCTGGACGGCGACGGTGAGGCGGCTCAGGCGACGCTGGCCGACCGGATCGGTCTCGACCGCAGTGACCTCGTCAACGTGCTCGACGAGCTGGAAGAGGTCGGGTACGTCGCGCGCCGGGTCGACCCGGGTGATCGGCGGCGCAAGATCGTCGCGATCACCGCGGCCGGCCGCAAGCAGCTGGTGGCGATGGACCGGCTGATCTACGCGGCCGAGGACGAACTGCTGGCGCCGCTCACCGCCGCGGAGCGCAAGGTACTGCTCGGGCTGCTCAGCCGGGTCAGCGGGGAATGACGAACCGCCGGCGCCGCAGTAGCGGGCCGGCGGTCAGGTGGTGCGGTCAGTGGCCTTCGGTCTTCAGGCGCTCGAAGGAGGCGCTGATCTCGGCCTCGGCGTCGGCGCGGCCGACCCAGGTGGCGCCCTCGACGGACTTGCCCGGCTCCAGGTCCTTGTAGACCTCGAAGAAGTGCTGGATCTCGAGGCGGTCGAACTCCGGCACGTGGTGGATGTCGCGCAGGTGCTCCTGGCGCGGGTCACCGGCGGGGACGCAGAGGACCTTGTCGTCCGGGCCCTTCTCGTCGGTCATCCGGAACATGCCGATCGCCCGGGCCTTGATCAGGCAGCCGGGGAAGGTCGGCTCGGTCAGCAGGACGAGCGCGTCCAGCGGGTCGCCGTCCTGGCCCAGGGTGTCCTCGATGAAGCCGTAGTCGGACGGGTACTGAGTGGCCGTGAACAGGGTGCGGTCGAGCCGCAGCCGGTTCGTCTTGTGGTCCAGCTCGTACTTGTTGCGGGTGCCCTTGGGGATCTCGATGAAGACGTCGAACTCCATACGGCAGATACTGTCACGGTTCGGACCGACCAAATGACAGGAGCAGCCCGGTGGCCCGTCCTCCTCGTGCGGTGTTCGTCACGCTGCTCGCCTCAACCCTGTGTCTCGGGCTGGCGGGCGGGGCGAGCGCCACTGTGCAATCTGCTGGGGTATCCGCCCCCGCAGTGCTCACTCCGGCCACGCCGGAGGGTGCAGCGCCGACTACGGCGGGTGTGCAGCGGGCGCTGGCCGCAGTCCTCGCGGACCCGTCGCTGGGCAAGCATCGCGGTGTTTATGTGTACGACGTCGACCGCGGCAAGGTGGTGTTCTCGACCGGTGCAGCGACGACGTACACACCTGCGTCGACGCTGAAGCTGTTGACCACGGTCTCGGCACTGTCCGCGCTCGGACCGGAGCACCGGTTCACCACGAAGGTGGTCAGCGGGGGCAAGGGCTCGATCGTGCTCGTCGGTGGCGGCGACCCCCTGCTGACTGCGAAGCCGTCGGACGGCTACCCGACCCGCGCGACACTGTCGGCCCTGGCCGCGAGCACGGCGAAGGCTCTGAAGGCGCAGGGTGTCACCAGCGTCACCCTCGGGTACGACGCTTCCCTGTTCACCGGCCCGGCCGGCAACGCGAAGTGGGAGTCGAACTACCTGCCCGAAGGCATTGCCGCGCGGACGTCGGCGCTGTGGGTGGACGAGGGGCGGATCGCGAAGGGGATGTCCAAGCGGTCGGACTCGCCGTCGCAGGCCGCGGCCATTGCCTTCAGCAAGCTGCTGGTGGCCAATGGCATCAAGGTCGCGGGTGCTGCGAAGCCGAAGACCGCACCGGCTGGTGCGGAGGCGCTGGCGAAGGTGGCGTCGCCGACTGTCGGGCAGATCGTCGAATACGTGAACCTGCACAGCGACAACGACGGTGCGGAGGTGCTGCTGCGTCACGTCGGCCTGGCGACGAAGAACGGCGGCTCGTACGCCGGGGGCGTCACTGGGCTCGAAGAGACGCTCACCAAGCTCGGACTGAACGTCGGCAAGGCGCAGATCTACGACGGCAGCGGTCTGACCCGGACGAACAAGGTCCCGCTCGATCTGCTGGCCGGTGCGGTCCGGGTGGCCGCTTCGAAGGACCACCCGGAGCTGCGGCACCTTCTGACCGGACTGCCGATCGCAGGCTTCACCGGTTCGCTGGAAGACCGCTTCGGCTCAGCCAGCGCGGGCGCTGGAACCGGACTGGTCCGGGCGAAGACCGGCACGCTGACTGGGGTGCACAGCCTGGCCGGAATGGTCCGGACGCGGAGCGGCACGTTGCTGGCGTTCGCTGTGGCGAGTGACAGCGTCCCGGTCGCCAAGACGCTCGACGCCCGGGCCGCACTGGACAGAGCAGCCGCTGCTCTGGCCAACTGTGGGTGCTGAGGCTTGTTCCATGACCTAGGGTCAACTTATGAGTACGGCGGACGGCGATACTGCGGCTGAGATGGTCGACTGGCAGCTGGCGACCGGTGTGGCGCGCAAGCTGCTGCGCCCGGGCCCGGTGGTCAGCCGGGCCGAGGCGGACCAGGTGGTCGCCGAGCTACGCCAGTTCGCGGTCGACTCCGAGCAGCACGTCCGTGACTTCACCGGGCTGCGGGCCACGTCGGCCACTGCGCCGGTGGTGATCGTGGACCGGCCCGGCTGGGTCCAGGCGAACGCCGATGGCTTCCGGACCGTGATGCAGCCGCTGGCGGACAAGCTGCGCGAGAAGGCCGAGCGGAGTGGCGGGCTGTCGTCCGCGGTCGGTTCCCGGGTGACCGCGATCGAGGCCGGTGCACTGCTGGCGTTCCTGTCGTCCCGTGTGCTCGGTCAGTTCGACCCGTTCTACCCCTCGGAGCCTGACCCGGCTCGGCCTGACCTCACCGGCCGGCTGCTGCTGGTCGCTCCGAACGTCATGCAGGTCGAGAACGAGCTGGGCGTCGTACCGCGGGACTTCCGGTTGTGGGTGTGTCTGCACGAGGAGACGCACCGGGTGCAGTTCACCGCGGTTCCGTGGCTGCGGGACCACCTGCGCTCCGAGATCGGGCTGTTCCTCGACCAGGCCGAGCTGGACGCATCGGCGTACGCGGCGATGTTCCGGGAGGCCGTGCAGCGGCTCGGGCGGTCGGTGCGTGGTGAGGCCGACCTGAGCCTCGTAGACCTGATGCAGTCGCCGGAGCAGCGTGCGGTGCTGGATCGGTTGACCGCGGTCATGTCGTTGCTGGAGGGTCATGCGGACTTCGTGATGGACGGGGTCGGGCCGTCGGTGATTCCGACCGTGGACGCCATCCGGTCGAAGTTCACCTCCCGGCGCCAGGGCGGGAACCCGGTGGACCAACTGCTGAAGAAGCTGCTCGGACTGGACGCGAAGCTGAAGCAGTACAAGGACGGTGCCGCGTTCGTGCGGCGCGTGGTGGAGCAGGTCGGCATGGAAGGCTTCAACCGGGTCTGGACCGGGCCGAACACACTGCCCACCAAGAACGAGATCGCGAACCCCGATGCCTGGGTCAGTCGACTCCACGGCTGAGTCCGGCGGTAAGACCGCCGAGGAACTGGTCGCCGAGCGCCGCGGCCGGCTGCATCCTGCGATCGCGCGCACTCGCGAGGCGGTGCGATCCGGCCTGTCCGATCTGCCGACCGGAACTACCGCTCTGGTCGCCTGCTCGGGAGGGACCGACTCACTCGCGCTTGCTGCCGCGACTGCGTTCGAGGCGCCGAAGCTGGGGCTGCGGGCAGGGGCTGTCATCGTCGACCACGGTCTGCAGCCGGACTCCGCCCAGACTGCGGAGATCGCTGCGGAGCAGTGTCGCGGGCTGGGGCTCGATCCCGTCCAGGTCCGCGCGGTAGAGGTCGGCGGCGAGGGCGGTCCGGAGGGTGCGGCCCGAACAGCCCGGTACGACGCTCTGCGGGCGGCCGCTGACGAGTTCGGGGCGGACGTCGTACTGCTGGCGCATACGCGAGACGACCAGGCGGAGACTGTCTTACTGGGGCTAGGACGCGGTTCCGGGGCCAGATCGCTCGCTGGGATGGCCGCGGTCGCCGGACTGCTCCGACGGCCGCTCCTGGAGGTTCCACGCGCCACTACGGCAGCAGCCTGTATCGCGGCCGGCCTGCGGCCCTGGCATGACCCGCACAACGACGACCCGTCGTACACGCGGGTCCGGGTGCGCCATGAGGTGCTGCCGGTGCTCGAAGTCGCTCTGGGACCTGGCGTGGTCGAAGCGCTGGCCCGAACGGCCGGACTGCTTCGGGCGGACGCCGACGCCCTCGACATGCTGGCGGCAGACCTCGCGGAGACGGCAGTACGTCGTACTGATGGGGAGGTGTTGTGTGACGTCGGGATGGTTGCCGACGAGCCCGCTGCGCTCCGCACGCGGGTCCTGCGGCAGGCGGCGTTGGAGGCCGGCTCCCGAGCCACTGACCTGAACGCAGGCCACGTCGCAGCCGTCGACGCGCTGATCACCGACTGGCGCGGTCAGCGCTGGATCGACCTACCCCAAGGCGTCCGCGCCATCCGCCGTGGCGGATTCATAATCTTCGGTCCGGATATGACAGGCTGACGCCCGTGGATGCGGCGGACATCGAGAAGGACCTGACCCAGATCCATTACACCGAGGACCAGATCCTGGCGAAGCTGCGGGAACTGGCCGGTCGGATCGAGGAGGACTACCACGGCAAGGACCTGCTGCTGGTAGGCGTTCTGCGCGGGGCGGTGATGGTGATGGCCGACCTGGCTCGGTCCTTCACGCGGCACGTGGAGATGGACTGGATGGCGATCTCGTCGTACGGGTCGGGCACCAAGTCGTCCGGCGTGGTGCGGATCCAGAAGGACCTGGACACCGACATCACCAACCGGCACGTGCTGATCGTCGAGGACATCATCGACACCGGGCTCACGCTGAGCTGGCTGGTCAGCAACCTCGAGTCGCGCAAGCCGGCCTCGCTGGAGCTGTGCACGGCGTTCGTGAAGCCGGGCGCGGCCAAGATGCAGGTCCCGGTCAAGTACGTCGGGCTCTCGCTGCCGGACGAGTTCGTCGTCGGGTACGGGCTCGACTACGCGGAGAAGTACCGGAACCTGCGCTGTGTGGCGACTCTGGCCCCGCACGTCTACTCCTGACCCGCACTTGGTGACAGCCTGTACAACAGGTCGTACCGTCTATCGGTGACCCTCGTGGTCGGCCACCTTGCCCGGCACGAGACACTTGGACTGGTAGTACCGTCTCAAGCCCGCGAAACCCGGGCCTGCCGAGCTAGGAGGGACGGGGCGTAGGCCTCGATCATGGACGTGAAGCGCATCTTCCGCGGACCCCTGTTCTGGATCATCCTCGCCTTCCTGGGCGTGCTGGTGATCGGACAGCTCCTGACCGGCTCGTCCGGCTACAAGACCGAGCCGACCGGTGAGGTCGTCAAGGTGATCAAGCAGGCCACCGACGCCCCGGCCGGCGAGAAGGTGATCAAGACCGTCACCCTGGTCGACCCGAACCAGGAGATCCGGCTCGAGAAGGCCGACGGCACCAAGATCCGGGCCTACTGGGTGGACGGCCAGGCGAACTCGCTGGGCGCGTCGCTGCAGGACCTCTACCAGAACGGCAAGGTCGAGAAGTACAACGTCGAGAACCCGAAGCCGAGTTTCATCGGCCAGGTGTTCCAGACGCTGATCCCGTTCCTGCTGATCGCGGTGGTCTTCATCTTCCTGATGAACTCGATGCAGGGCGGCGGCTCGCGGGTGATGAGCTTCGCGAAGTCGAAGGCCAAGCTGATCACCAAGGACACCCCGAAGACCACCTTCGCCGACGTGGCCGGCTGTGACGAGGCGATCGAGGAACTCGGCGAGATCAAGGAGTTCCTCCAGGAGCCCGGCAAGTTCCAGGCCGTCGGCGCCAAGATCCCCAAGGGTGTGCTGCTCTACGGCCAGCCCGGTACCGGTAAGACCCTGCTGGCCCGTGCGGTCGCGGGTGAGGCCGGCGTGCCGTTCTACTCGATCTCCGGTTCGGACTTCGTCGAGATGTTCGTCGGCGTCGGTGCCTCCCGGGTGCGCGACCTGTTCGAGCAGGCCAAGACCAACGCGCCGGCGATCGTCTTCATCGACGAGATCGACGCCGTCGGCCGGCACCGTGGTGCGGGCCTCGGCGGTGGGCACGACGAGCGCGAGCAGACGCTGAACCAGCTGCTGGTCGAGATGGACGGCTTCGACGTCCGCGGCGGTGTGATCCTGATCGCGGCCACCAACCGGCCCGACGTCCTCGACCCGGCCCTGCTGCGGCCCGGCCGCTTCGACCGGCAGATCGCCGTCGACGCGCCGGACCTGCCGGGCCGTGAGCAGATCCTGAAGGTGCACGCCCGGGGCAAGCCGATGTCGCAGGACGTCGACCTGACCGCGGTCGCCCGCCGGACACCGGGCTTCACCGGTGCCGACCTGGCCAACGTGCTGAACGAGGCGGCCCTGCTGACCGCCCGCTCGAACATGCAGGTGATCGACAACAAGGCGCTGGACGAGGCGATCGACCGCGTGATCGCGGGCCCGCAGCGTCGTACCCGCTTGATGTCGGACAAGGAGAAGGTCCTCACCGCGTACCACGAAGGTGGACACGCCCTGGTCGCCGCGGCGCTGCCGCACTCCGACCCGGTGCACAAGGTGACGATCCTGCCGCGCGGCCGGGCGCTGGGTTACACGATGGTGCTGCCGGACGAGGACAAGTACTCGACCACCCGCTCGGAGATGCTCGACAAGCTGGCCTACATGCTCGGTGGCCGCGCCGCCGAGGAGATGGTCTTCCACGACCCGACCACCGGCGCCAGCAACGACATCGAGAAGGCGACCGCGCTCGCCCGTGCGATGGTCACGCAGTACGGCATGACCGAGCGGCTCGGTGCGATCAAGTTCGGTCAGGACAGCGGTGAGCCGTTCCTGGGCCGCGACCTGGGCAGCCAGCGCAACTACTCCGAGGAGATCGCGGCCGCGGTCGACGAAGAGGTCGGCAAGCTGATCCTGAACGCGCACCAGGAAGCCTTCGACATCCTGGTCGAGAACCGCGCGGTGCTGGACCACCTGGTCGAGGAGCTCCTCGAGAAGGAGACCCTGGACAAGGGCCAGATCGCCGAGATCTTCGGCCCGATCGTGAAGAAGGACCGGCGGCCGGCCTGGACCGGGTCCTCGACCCGGATCCCGTCCGACCAGCCCCCGGTGATGCCGCTGCCGACCGCGCAGCAGAACGGCTCACTGTCCGACGTACTGCCCGGTGGGTCGGTCGGCCCGGACGAGTCGGTCAACCCGCCGAACTACGGTGGCGGCCCGACCCCGCCGTTGCCGAGCGAGTGATCTAGCGCTCTTCGAAGCCCCGCCATCCACCAGGTTGGCGGGGCTTCTGCTTACGCTGACCGAATGACGTCGCCGAACTTCGATCATGCCCGGGCCGAGCGCGCGATCCGGGAGCTGCTGTTCGCGATCGGGGAGGACCCGGACCGCGACGGCCTGCGGGACACCCCGGCCCGGGTGGCGCGCTCGTACGCCGAGATCACCGCCGGCCTCGGTCAGCGGCCCGAGGACGTGCTCAGTACGACGTTCGAGCTCGAGCACGACGAGATGGTCCTGGTGAAGGACATCGAGGTCTGGAGCGTCTGTGAGCACCACCTGGTCCCGTTCACCGGCGTCGCCCACGTCGGCTACATCCCGAACCGCGACGGCCGGATCACCGGCCTGTCCAAACTCGCCCGCCTGGTCGACGTCTACGCCAAACGCCCCCAGGTCCAGGAACGCCTCACCACCCAGATCGCCGAATCCCTGGTCGAACTCCTCGAACCCCGCGGCGTCATCGTCGTGATCGAGTGCGAACACCTCTGCATGACCATGCGCGGCGTCCGCAAACCCGGCGCCAAAACCATCACCTCCGCCGTCCGCGGCCAGCTCCGCAACCCCGTCACCCGAGCCGAAGCCATGAGCCTCATCGTCGGCTGACGATGAGCTGACCGCGACCGAGGAGAACGATGGAGGTGTCGACGGCTTCGGCCGCACGCAGGGATCTGCTTCGGCTGATCGCGCAGGTGAATGATGACCGGACCCGGGTGTTGATCACGTCGGAAGCCGGCGATGCCGTGCTCATGTCACTCGACGAGTACCGGGCCTTGGCGGAAACAGCGCACCTCCTGGGGGTACCGGAAAATGCGCGCCGACTGCTCGAGAGCCTGCGCCAGGCTCAGCCGAGCACGACCGCAACACCGTGAGCTGCCTGCCGTGCGGCCGGCATGAGCTTCCCATCGAGCTCAGTGCGTAGCTCCATTGAGACTCGGTCGTTGGGGATTGTGAGCTGGTAGCTGTGGACATTCCGTTCCGATGCGTTTACTTTCCGTAAGGGCGTTCGATCGACGGGGAACGGGCGCCGGCGGTGAGGAGGACAAGGAATGTCGGGGCGTTACCGGGTCGGCGCCGCACTCGCCGGCGCTGCTGTACTGACAGCCGCCGGGTTGGTGGCGGCCAACTGGGCCACTGCGGATGACGCCAAGCGTCCAGTGGTGGACGGGCCGCGGGTGGAGCCGACGAAACTCGTCGGACAGTCCACCGCTCAGAAGGCTGCAACGAAACTAACGGCGGATGCGCTGCAGAGTGAGCTTGGGTCGCGGGCGGTCGGCAGTTATTACGACAACGCGGGTGAGCTGATTGTCGCGGTGTCTGATGTGGCGACGGCCGAGCTGGTCCGGGCTGCTGGGGCGGTGCCGAAGTTGGTGCGTTTTACCGCTTCCGAGCTGAACTCCGTGCAGGCCGAGCTGAACCGGCTGGCGGTCAAGTCGCGGCCGGGCAAGGTGCGGTCCTGGTACGTCGATCCGATCAGCGGCACGGTCGTGGTCAGCGTTCCGAAGGGGGCGCACGATGTGTTCACCGAGCGGTTCCTGGAGCGGGCCAAGGAGCACGGCGACCAGGTCACGGTGCGGACGGTCTACGGCAAGGTGACGCCGACGGCTGATGACTTCAGCCTGCGCGGCGGCCTCCAGGTCGACAAGAACACCGGGTATGTCTGCTCGCTCGGCTTCAACGCCCGCAGCAGCAAGGGCACCCGGGTCTTCCTGACGGCCGGCCACTGCACCTCCGGCAGACCGTCGTTCTCGCGCAACGGCTACATTCTCGGCAACACGATCACCTCAAGCTTCCCGGGCAACGACTTCGGCAGCGTGGACGTGATCGAAGGCTGGGACCAGCAGGGGTACGTCGAGGGTTGGGGTTCCGGCAGTGTCGCGGTGTACGGGACGGCGAGTCCCACGGTCGGATCCGAGCTGTGCAAGTCGGGCAAGAGCACCGGGTGGACCTGCGGCCGGATCGTTGCCAACAACGTGACGGTGAACTACGGCAACAACCGCGTCGTCCGCGGCCTGTTCCAGCACACCGCCTGTGTCGAGTCCGGTGACTCCGGTGGCGCCAACATGACCGGCAACTACGCCCAGGGCATCACCAGCGGCGCGGCGCTGATCGACGGCAAGTGCCTGGACAAGTCCAACCGCCCCAACGAGTCCTACTCCCAACCGATCGAGGAAGCCCTCCGCGGCACCCAGACCAGCCTCGTCCTGGGTAGCTGATTAGGTGCCGCGTGGGCGGTGGCATTTGGCACTAGCGGCGCCTGGGCACGCACCTCGCGGCACTTGAGTCACGCCGACGATGAACACCGCATCGACGACGCGCCTCAAGCACCACGATGCACGCACCCAGCCACCGCTATCGCTCAAATCCCACCGCCCACGCGACACGGCTGTCGGTGCCGCCCACTACGGTGGGCGGGTGGGAATCGGGTCGTGGGGTCACGTGGACGGGCTACCGGTGCTGGACCGGAGCCTCGTCATGGGTGTCGTGAACGTGACACCGGACTCGTTCTCCGACGGCGGTGAGTGGTTCGAACCTGCTGCCGCGATCAAGCACGGCCGCGAGTTGCTCGCCGAGGGCGCCGACCTGCTCGACGTGGGTGGTGAGTCGACCCGGCCAGGTGCCGTGCGGCCGGCCCCGGCCGAGGAGATCCGCCGGGTGCTGCCGGTGATCGAGACACTGGCCGCCGAGGGCGCGCTGATCTCGGTCGACACCATGCGCTCCGAGATCGCCGCGCTGGCCCTCGATGCCGGGGCCGCGATGATCAACGACGTGTCCGGCGGCCAGGCCGACCCGGACATGCTCGCGCTGGTCGCAGAACGCCGTACGCCGTATGTCTGCATGCATTGGCGCGGGCATTCGATCGACATGCAGAACAAGGCCGAGTACGGCGATGTGGTCGCCGAGGTGATCGCCGAGCTGGGCGAGCGGATCGAGGTGATGCGCGCGGCCGGGGTCGATCTGGACCGGGTCGCGCTGGACCCCGGTCTCGGCTTCGCGAAGAACGCCGACCACAACTGGGAGATCCTCCGCCGGCTGCCGGAATTCGCCGTACTGGGCCGGCCGTTGCTGATCGGTGCGTCCCGGAAGGCGTTCCTCGGTAGGCTGCTCGCCGACGAGCAAACCGGCGAACCCAGACCGGCCGTACGACGAGACGATGCGAGCGCGGCCGTTACCGCCCTGGCCGCCGCCGCGGGTGCCTGGTGTATCCGGGCGCATGCGGTGGCCCCCAGCGTGGACGCGGTCCGAGTGGCGAAGAGATGGGGAACCGTATGACGGACGGATCCGGGAGCCCCCGGCCGAGTGAAGGCGCCCGCGGGACGACGGTCGAGGACGTCGTGCTGAACGCCAACACCGCGTTCTACAACGCGTTCGAGGCCGGCGACCTGGATCTGATGGCGGCCGTCTGGCTGCCGGAACCGGACCCGGTCTGCATCCACCCCGGCAACGCCGCCATCTACGGGTACTCCGAGATGATGCGGGCCTGGGCGATGATCTTCGCGAACACGCCGTACATCCAGTTCTTCCTCACCGACGTCCAGGTGCGGGTGGATGAAGACGTGGCATACGTCACGTGTACGGAGAATGTCCTGTCGTCGGGTGAAGGTGCTCCGGAAGAGGGTTTCGCGGGCGGCAAGGCGCTCGCCACCAATGTCTTCCGCAGAACTTCCACCGGCTGGCGGTTGTGGATCCACCATGCCTCCCCGGTACTGTCGTCTGGGGGTCAACCGGAGGAGGCGGAATGAGTAGTCCCGTGCTCCCTCCTGACGTGATTGAAATCCGGGGCATCCGGGGGTTCGGACGCCACGGGGTGTTCGAGCACGAGCGGGCCGACGGGCAGGAGTTCGTCGTGGACGTCCGGCTGGAGCTGGACACCCGTCCCGCGGCGGCCTCCGACGACCTGGCCGACACCGTGAACTACGGCGTGGTGGCCGAGCAGGTGCACCGGGCGATCGAGAACGACCCGGTGGATCTGATCGAGACCCTCGCCCAGCGCATCGCCGACCTGTGTCTCGCCGACCGGCGGGTGACAGCGACCGCGGTGACCATCCACAAACCCTCGGCGCCGATCTCGGTGCCGTTCGACGACGTTGTCCTGACCGTGCAGCGCAGAGCCGGAGAATTCTCGTGACCGAGACCCCAAGTCCTTACGTCATCGACGCGGACACCCTGAGTGGTGGCCTCAAGCCGATCCGCCAGGTGATCCTGTCGCTCGGCAGTAATCTCGGCGACCGTGAGGCGAACCTGCAGGGCGCGATCGACGCGCTGCGGGACACCCCGGACGTCGTCGTGGTCGATGTCTCGCCGGTCTACGAGACCCAGCCGATCGGCGGTCCGGACGAGTCCGGCCCGTATCTGAACGTCGTCCTGCTGGCCGACTCGACGCTGTCGGTCGAGCTGCTGCTGGACCGCGCGCACGCGATCGAGCAGGCCTTCGGCCGGGAGCGCAGTGTGAAGGGCGCGCCGCGGACGCTGGACGTCGACCTGATCACCTACGGCAAGAAGACGATCGAGTCCGAGGAGCTGACCATCCCGCACCCGCGGGCGCACGAGCGTGCGTTCGTGCTGGCGCCGTGGCTGGACATCGAGCCGGACGCCGTCCTGCTCGGGCACGGCCCGGTCGCGGAGCTGCTGGAGAAGGTCGGCACCGAAGGTGTGACCAAGCTCGATCTCGAGCTCCAGTAGTGGCCTCCGGCGGTCCCGAGTCCGGTCGCGCTCCTGGTTCCGGCCAGGAACCACGGCGTCCGGGCTCGGTGCGGCCGACCTCTCGGCGGCTGCTGGTGGCGATCGCCGTACTGGGTGCCGCGGTCGGTTTCACGATGATCAAGGCGATCGAGGCCGGCGACGGTGTCGCGCCGAACATCTCCTGGCTG
>NZ_BAAANF010000008.1:364503-428768 GCF_039529655.1 Kribbella yunnanensis
CAGCAGCGGGTCCAGGTACGGCGGGAGCGGGTCGAACCGCAGCGTGCCGTGTTCCTGTTGCTGATCGGGAAGGCCAGTGCTTTCGTCGGCGCGTTGTGCACCGGTGTGTACGCAGGGTTCGCGTTATCCTTCCTGCGAGGCGTGAGCGCCTCGGGACCTCGTAACAGAGTGATCATGGCCGGCCTCGCCGCTGTGATCTCAGTGCTGGTCGTCACGGCCGGATTGTTGCTGGAACGTGCGTGTCGTATTCCCGAGGACCCCGACGAGACCGCCTAACATGACGGTCCATGGGGTCAAGGGGTAGCCGCCGTCGAACCAGGACCACCGTTCTCACCGTCGCCAACGCTCTGCTGATCGTTGTCTGTCTCGGTGTCAGCGTTGCGCTGTTCACTCAGAACACCTGGATTCTCCGCACCGCAGCGATTGCTGCGGTGGCGGTAGCGATTGCTGCCTCGGTGCTGTTTCGCCATCAATTGCTGGTCGAACGGCTCGCCCACGCCGACGAACGCGTGCAGGTCGCGCAGGAGTACTCGCGAATCACCAGTGCCCGCGTGGTCGAGAACGCGGAGTTCGTCGACCTGATGCAGCGCCGGCTGGACAAGATTGATGCCCGCCTGGACAAGATCGACGAAGAGGTCGCCACGGTCGTTGCCGCAGGCGACAAACACTCCCAGGCCGACGCGCCGACCGTCGTCGATCTCAAGCTCCGCGGTCTCGCCGCCTCCTGAGACCCGGCAAACGCGTTCCGTGACTCAGGTAGGTTCTGGGTTGTGGATCTCGCTCAGCTGCTGAAAGTCGCCCAGGCTGCCGTCGACCAAGGACGGACAGTGACCGATACCCGGGGACCCGGGACGCTCACGTTCAAGAGTGATCGCGACATGGCGTCCGAGGTCGACTTCGCGGTCGAGCGGAAGATCCGGGAGTTCCTGGAGCGCGAGACGCCGCAGATCGGGATCGAGGGCGAGGAGGAAGGCGGCCCGACCGAGGGCACCCGCTGGGTCCTCGACCCGATCGACGGGACGGTCAACTTCGTCCACGGTGCTCCGTTGTGGGCGATCTCGCTCGGTTTGATCGTTGATGATCGAGCGGTCGCCGGCGTGATCGATCATCCGCCGCTCGGCACCCGGTACGCCGCGGCCGAGGGGCTGGGCGCGACCTGCAACGGCAAGCCGATCCGGGGCGGTGAGTGCACCAATCTGCGCGAGTCCCTGATCGCCATGGGTGACTATGCGATCAGCGAGGACGCGGCCGAGATCAACCCGAAGCGGATGGAACTGCACAACCTGCTGGTCCCGCGGGTGCAGCGACTCCGCCAGATCGGTACGGCGGCGACCGCGCTGACCTGGACCGCGAACGGTTTCTTCGACGCGACGATCATGTACTCGAACAAGCCGTGGGACACGATGGCCGGAGTCTCGATCTGCCGCGAGGCCGGTCTGCAGGTCCTCGACCTCGACGGCAGTCAGCACTCCCCGGCCTCCCGCGGCACCTTCGCGGTCGCGCCCGCACTCGCCGACGAACTCACCGAGCTGATCGCCCAATCCGGCGTACAGGGTGTCACCGCGAAATAGCCGGGCCGGGTCGTGGGTTGTCTTCTCGTATGACGACCCTTGGCATCATCGGAAGTGGAAACATCGGGACCGTAGTGGCGAAGCTCGCGGTCGCGGCAGGTATAGACGTCGTACTGGCCAACTCGCGCGGACCGGAGAGCCTGCGGGAGAAGGCCGCTGAGCTGGGTGTCCGAGCCGGTACGGCGGTGGAGGCCGCCGAGGCGGGCGATGTCGTGGTGGTGACGATCCCGCTCGGCCGGTACGCCGAGGTCCCGGTCGAGCCGCTCGTCGGCAAGGTCGTGATCGACACCATGAACTACTACCCGAGCCGCGAAGGCCGGATCGAAGAACTCGACAACGAGACCAGCAACGTGGCCGACCTCCTGCAGCGGCACCTGCCGGAGTCGCGCACGGTCAAGGTGTTCAACAACATCGCCGCGATCAACCTGCTCAACCTGGCCCGGCCCAGCGGTGCCGAGGACCGCAGCGCGCTCCCGCTCGCGGGCAACGACGCTGACGCCCGCAAGACGGTGGCAGAGCTGCTGGACCAGCTGGGTTGGGACGCGGTGGACATCGGCCCGCTGAGCGAGAGCTGGCGGATCGAGACGGAGACCGCCGTGTACGTCGACCCGTACGTCTCCGAAGGCAGTTCGCTGGAGCGGATCATGGGCGGGTACGACGACCCCGGCAAGACCGCCCCGGCCGCGGACATCGAGAAGCTCGTCGCCACGGCCTACCGCCCACCGGTCAAGGACCGCCAGTTCTAGTTACTTGTCTATGTCGCCGACGACGAAGAACATGCTGCCGAGGATGGCGATCATGTCCGGGATCATCGTGCCGGGCAGGAGTGCCGGCAGGGCGGAGATGTTGTTGAAGCTGGCGGAGCGGAGTTTGAGGCGCCACGGCGTCTTGTCGCCGCGGGACACCAGGTAGTAGCCGTTGATGCCGAGCGGGCTTTCGGTCCAGGCGTAGGTCTGGCCCTCGGGGACCTTGAGGATCTTGGGGAGCCGGACATTCACGGGGCCTGCCGGCATCGACGCGAGCTTGTCGATGCACGCGTCGACGAGGTCGAGCGACACCTTCACTTGCTCAAGCAGCACCCAGAAGCGCGCGAAGCAGTCGCCGTCGGGTCGGGTGACCACCCGGAGCACGTCCTGGAGGTCGCCGTACGCGAGGTAGGGCTCGTCGCGGCGGAGGTCCGCGTCGACCCCGGAAGCCCGGGCGATCGGGCCAGAGACGCCGTACTGGGCGACGAGCTCGGGGGAGAGCTTGCCGATGCCGACCGTGCGGGCGCGGAAGATCTCGTTGCCGAGGATCAGGTTCTCGATGTCGGGCAGCCGCTTGCGGACCGCGGCGGAGGCGTCGGCGGTGCGGCCGAGCCAGCCGTGCGGCAGGTCTTCCTTGAGGCCGCCGACCCGGTTGAACATGTAGTGCATCCGGCCGCCGGACAGCTCCTCCAGCACGCCCTGGATGGTCTCGCGCTCGCGGAACGCGTAGAAGACCGGTGTGATCGCGCCCAGCTCGAGCGGGTACGAGCCGAGGAACATCAGGTGGTTGAGGACCCGGTTCAGCTCGGCGAGCAGGGTGCGCAGCCAGACCGCGCGGACCGGCACCTCCAGCCCCATCATCCGCTCGACCGCCAGTACGACGCCAAGCTCGTTGGCGAACGCGGACAGCCAGTCGTGCCGGTTCGCGAGCACGATGATCTGCCGGTAGTCGCGGACCTCGAACAGCTTCTCCGCACCGCGGTGCATGTAGCCGACGATCGGCTCGCAGCCCGCGATCCGCTCGCCGTCCAGAGTCAGCCGCAGCCGCAGTACGCCGTGCGTCGCCGGGTGCTGTGGACCGATGTTGAGCACCATGTCGGTGGTCGGCAACTGCGAGTCGTCCCCGGTCCCACCCCGCTCGAACGCAGGGTCGAATCCGGCCGCTCCCGCGCCGACACCGACCACCTTCTCGATACTCATAACCCCTAGTGTGCCGTGAGCACTGGAGCTTGGCGCTGCTGACGCCCAGGCACGCACCTCGCGGGCCTTGAGGAACAGCCACGATGGACCCGCATCGAGGCTGCCCCTCAAGCCCCCCGATGCACGCACCTGGACGCCAGCATCGTTCAAGCTCCAGCACTCACGGCACACTTCGTGACAGGCTGGGTGTGTGGACGACCTCTTTGCACCCTCCGATGTCAGCTGGACGCCGGTGTCACCGCAGCTCGCCTCGGTCCGGCGAGTCAGTGCGGCGATCACGGCCGGAGTGTTCGGGATCGCGGTGCTGCTCGCGCTCGGACTGACCCTGAGCTGGCTGTACGGCGTACTCGGGCTGGTCCTGGTCGCGGCCCTGTTCGGCTGGTCGTGGGTGCTGATCGGCCGCAACCAGCGCTCGTGGAAGTACGCCGAGCGCGAGGACGAGCTGATGGTCAGCCACGGGATCCTGTTCCGCGAACTGATCGTGGTGCCCTACGGGCGGATGCAGTTCGTGGACGTGGCCGCCGGGCCGCTGGAGCGCGCGTTCGGGATCGCCACGGTCGAGCTGCACACGGCCACCCCGGCGACCGACGCCAAGATCCCCGGTCTGCACCCGGATGAGGCCGCCCGGCTGCGGGACCGGCTGTCCGCTCTCGGCCAGGCACAGGCGTGGGGCCTGTGACAGAGCCGACCCCGCCCCCAGTGGTCGAGCAGATGGGTGCACGCCTGCACCCGCTGACGCCGTTCGTGAAGGGCTGGGGGTACTTCGTTGTCGCTGCGGTCGCCCTGGTCAACAACGAGGGCCTGCGCAGCAATCTGGAGGTCGCCGGCATCGGACTGGCCGGCGTACTGGTCGGTGGCATCCTGCTCGGCGCACTGTCCTGGTGGTTCACCAAGTGGCAGCTGACCGACGAGGCGATCCGGGTAGACAGCGGCTTCCTGTTCCGGCGGACCCGGATCATCCGGTTCGACCGCATCCAGGCGATCGACGTGGCGCAGCCCTTCGTGGCCCGGCTGTTCGGCATGGCCGAGCTGCGGATGGACGTGGCCGGCGGTGGCAAGAGCGACGGCAAACTGAGCTACTTCAAGTACGCCGATGCCGGCCAGCTGCGCACGACCCTGTTGGTGCGCGCCAAGGGCGAGCAGGTAGCCCAGCAGCAGGGCCAGGAGCAGCAGGACGAGGCCCCGCCGCTGCTGGTCGTTCCGACCAGCCGTCTGCTCGGTGCGACCCTGCTGTCGTCCACAGTCCTCGGCAGCGCTGCCGCACTGATCTGGTTGATCGTCGCGACCATGGTGTTCGAGTTCCACGTCGGTCTGTTCGCCGGACTGCCGCTGCTGCTCGGTGTTGTCCAACCGATCTATAAGCAGGTTGTCGGCAACCAAGGCTTCACGCTGTCCCAGACCGACCATGGCCTGCGCACCAAGCGCGGCCTGGTCGACGTACAGCGCCAAACCATCCCACCGGGTCGCGTCCAGGGCTTGCTGATCACCGAGCCACTCATCTGGCGTCTGCTGGGCTGGTCCCGGGTCGAGCTGGACATCGCAGGTGTCGCAGGTAGCAAAGAGGACGGCGAAAGCGAGAACGAGGGCGCACAGCTACTCCCCGTCGGCGAGCGCAGCGAGGTGGCCGCCGTACTGGCCCGTGTCCTCCCTGGCTTCAACCTGGACGCCATCGACCTGCAGCGCGCCCCCGAGCGCGTCAAATGGCTCCGGCCGATCGGCTGGCGCTACCTGGCCTACGGCGCCGACGAGCAGGTCTTCGTCACCACCAACGGCTGGATCAGCCGCCGTACGTCGATCGTCCTGCACCACAAGACCCAGTCCGTCCGCCTCACCCAGGGCCCCCTCCAGCGCCGCCTCAACCTGGCCAACGTGCACATCGACACTCCCCAAGGCCCCACCAACGCCGTAGCCCTACACCGCTCCGCCGAAGAAGCCGCCTGGCTCACCCAAGCCCAAGCCCACCAGGCCAGGCAGGCACGCCAGGCCATCGAGACCACCCGATCCGACCAGTCCTAAGCAGTGCCCTTACAGCTGCAACTTTTGTGGTCTGGTCCGCATCGGGTGGGTATGAAGACTTTGAAGCGTGCTGCTGCGGTGACCGCGTCCGTCGTACTGCTGGGAAGCGTGGCTGCGGCAACTGGGGGTACGGCGGTGGCTGCGCCGGCCGCGGCCTGTAAGGCGTCGCTGGCATCGATCAACAGTGCCGGCGACTGGAACGTGACCGACGTCGACGGGACGAAGCCGCCGACCAGTGCGAGCGGGACTCCCGTGCACCTGTTCCCGGCGGGTACGGCGAAGATCGCCTCCCGGTGGAACTGGGGGCCGGATCCGGCAGGGTCGTCGTACACCGGGTTTGTCGTTCTCGGCTCGACCTTGAACCAGTCGGTCTACTCGTACTCGGAGACGACCGGTCAGTGGGATCACCGGCTGACGAAGATCGCGGACGGGTGGGACAAGTTCACCATGGTGGAGGAGTCGTTCGTTTCGTCCACCAGGAACGCTCGGTACGGGCTTCGGAACGACGGTGTGCTGTTCCGCTGGACATCGGGCTGGAACACCGTTGCGTCGGCGCCGGGGTTCGCAGGGGTCAAGGCGATGACGCTGATCAGCCAGACCGCCAGCTATGACACGTTTCTGGCCACCACCAAGGCCGGTGTGCTCCAGACGATTCGCATTCCGACTACTGCGCCGCTGAAGCCGGTTGTGAAGACTGTGCGGGGTTCCACCTGGCAGGGCTTCGAGACGCTGGTTGCGGACAAGTGCGGCACGGGCACACTGCTCACTGCGATCGACCGGGACACCAACTCGGCGTACGTGTACTCGATCGGTCACGCGACCGGTACGACTACCCCGATCACCAACCTCGGCAAGCTGTCCACGAGTTTCGCCGACCCGGTCTACTCCCGGTTCAGCACCGACGACGATCTGCCGCTGGCCGGCGAGTGACCGAGCTGACAGAGGTAGCCGCAACTTGTTGCGGTCGGCCCGCATCGTGATGGATATGGAGACCAAGGACGTGTTCAAGCGCGCCGCAGCGGTGGCGGCATCCGGAGTGCTGGTGGGAAGTCTGGCTGTGGTGACCGGCGGGACGGCGAACGCTGCGGTGACCGGTATCGCGGCTGAGCCGTGCCATGTGTCGATGCACGCGGTCGCCGAGACCGGCAAGCGGTCGTTCCCGAGCGTGGTCGGGTGGACGCCGCCGGCGCTCAGCCGCGGCGGGTACGCGCCCACGTTCACCTCGGGCACGCCGAAGATCGCTTCGCGGATGAACTGGGGCGCCGATCCGGGCGGGTCGTCGATCGTCGGCTACGTCGTTCTCGGGTCGAGCCTGTACCGGTCGGTCGACATCCACACCGACGGTGAAGGCGGTGGGACCGGCGAGTTCGAGCACACGGAGACGAAGATCGCCGACGGCTGGGACAAGTTCACGATGATCGAGGAGTCCTGGGCCGGGACCACGCCGACCGCGCGGAACGCGCGCTACGGGCTGCGGAACGACGGTGTCCTGTTCCGCTGGACCAACGGCTTCAAGACGGTCGCCTCGGCGCCCGGGTTCACCGGGATCAAGGCGATGACGCTGATCAGCCAGACCGCGACGTACGACACCTTCCTGGCCAACACCAAGGCCGGTGTCCTGCAGACGATCCGGATCCCGACCACAACGCCGCTGAAGCCGGTCGTGAAGACAGTGCGCGGTTCCACCTGGCAGGGCTTCGAGATGATGGTCGCGGACCGGTGCGGGACCGGTGTGCTGCTCACTGCGATCGACAAGGACACCAAGTCGGCGTACGTGTACAAGCTCGGTCACGCGACCGGCACGACCACACCGATCACCAACCTCGGCAAGCTGAACGAGCCGTTGGGTGACGTGGCCTACTCGCGCTACACGGTCGACGCCACTCCGCCGCTCGCCGGCGAGTGACTGAGTACCCAGCCGAACGCTCCTAGGCCACTGCGGTCCAGGAGCTCAGCGGCCTCACCGGCTGTAGACAGGGCGGTCAGATAGCCGGTGGGGTCGCTGGTGGCTTGGGCGAGCGGCGGACGGCGGGCCGAGACGCCCAGTTGGGTAAGAGCGTCGTACTGCGTCTGCAGGCTGCCGTTGACCGCGGCCGCCAGCGAGTCCAGCGCCACATGGGCCGTGATGTCACAGGTGCCGTCCAGCACGGGCTCGCACTCACGGCCGCCGCGGAAACCCGTCAGGGTCCCGTACGGCGGTCTGTCGTCGGCTACATGCCCGTAGTCGATGGCCAGTGCGGTCCCGTGCTGGATGCGGTCGACCACGCCGGCCCACGCCTCGTCTCGGGGGAGTCCGATCTCGGCCCGGTCGCCTGGCTCGCCAGTCCACCACCGCTGCAGCCACTCCAGGTCGTTGCCCTCGACAACATCACCTGGTGTTAGTTCAGCGGTCAGATAATGCGGTACGCCGTCCTCGTCCCACTCGGCCAGTTCGCAAGGGACGTTGTCGAGCCATTCGTTGGCCACGACCAGACCGGTCAGTTCGTCGGGCAGTTGGTCGTCCAGCTCGATCTCGACCACCTTCAGACCCTCGGCCCGCAGTACTCGGCCCAGCTCACCAGAGCCGGCGGCGATATCGGTCACCTGGTCAGCACCGACCTGACGCGCCAGCCGCGCGATTGCACGACCGAACAGCTCGGACGCGTGCACCGACGTACGGAAGTGGGCTGCCGGCCGCTCACGCCGGTAGAAGCCTTCCGGGCCGTAGAGCGCCTGCTGCCAGGCGACGCGGTAGGTCATCCGCCCAGCGGGACGGTGTCGAACTGGCTCCACACGCCGTTCTTGTCCTCGCGCCACAGGCCCAGCTCGGCCAGCCGGACGACGGGCGCTGGTTCGGCGTCCAGAACGGTCTGTGCCTCGGCCACCACGGTCGGACCGCCCTGCTTGGACGACGAGATGGTCAGATGCGGATGTGGGTCCGCGAACTCACCGCCGTACGGCGGGCACTCGGGGAACGCCGCGTAGACGCTCGCCAGCAGCCCACGGACCGCATCGAAGGGCTCCGGTCGTAGCCACGCGGTGCCGTTCGGGAACTGACCGGCCGTCGGGAAGCTGAGGTCGAACGGCTGCACGGACCGGGTGACTGCCCGCAGCCGGTCCACATCGTCCTCAGTGGGCTCTACGACCCACGGGACCAGCACTGTCACGTGAGGTGGGATGAGCTCGGTCAGCGGGACGTGTGGTCGCGCACTGGACCGTGACACCGAACGCCAGCGATCCGTGTACGCCGCCAGTTCGGGGACTGTGATCAGAATCGCGGTCAGTTCCGTGCGAGCGGCCCAGGCATCGTTCACCACACCATCCTCGCATCGTGGGTGCCTCGTCGAGGGTCGTTGGCACGCCTGGCGGCGCCCCAGACGCCCGCTGGCGGCGTTGTCGTCGTCGCGAGATGCTCCGCATCGCGCTCCTCCTCCGCCTTGCCAGCGAACGACTGGACCACCGCCAGACGCACCAACGACCCTCGACGAGGCACTAGGCTGACTGGGAGCTCGTCTGGTACCCCGCCCGGGGACTGGAACGACGAAGAGAGTGAACAGATGGAACGGATCGGCTTGATCGGAGCCGGCCGGGCCGGAACCGCCCTGGGAGCAGCCATGGCGGCAGCCGGGTATCCCTTGGCCGGAGTCTCCGCGCGGTCGAGCGCGTCACGTGATCGCGCCGCCCGCCTCCTTCCGCATGTGCCGGTGCTGTCGCCCGAAGAGGTGACCGCCCGCGCCGACGTCGTGCTGGTTGCTGTGCCGGACACCGCGATCGAAGCGGTTGCGCACAAGCTTCCACTGACCACCGAGCAGTACGTCGTGCATCTGTCGGGTGCGCACGGGTTAGCGCCACTGCACGGGCTCCAGGCGGTCCCGGTGGCGCTGCATCCGCCGATGACTTTCACCGGTGTCGACGCCGTTGACCTGCAGGACGTGGTTTTCACCGCGACCGCGCCGGATGCGGCTCGCGAGGTCGTGGAACGGTTGGTGAAGGCACTTGGCGCACAGGTGCAGTGGGTGGCCGACGAGGAGCGGGCGCGCTATCACGCCGGTGTGGTGCATGCCGCCAATCACCTCACCACCTTGCTGTCCCAAGCATTCGCCGTACTGCGAGAAGCCGGTGTAAACGACCCTTCTGCAACACTCCGGCCACTCCTGACGGCAACCCTCGACAACACGCTGCGATCCGGTCATCATGCGCTCACCGGACCGATCGCCCGGGGCGATGTCGACACAGTGGCAGCACATCTGGCAGGACTGCACGGCCGCACAGCGAGCACGTACGCCGAGCTGGCGCGGGCGACGGTGGACCTGGTGGTGGCGGACGGACGGCTGGACGCGGGCACGGCAGCCCGGTTCGGCGAGGTGCTGGAGCGGTATCGGACAGGGGAGGCACCGCGATGAGACTGACCCAGACCAAGGCGGAACTGCGGGCGGCGACGGCGGTCCGGCCGCGCGCGGTGGTGATGACGATGGGCGCGCTGCACGAGGGACATGCGGCGTTGCTGGCCGAGGCGCGCGAACGCGTCGGCCCTGAGGGCAGTGTGGTGCTGACGATCTTCGTGAACCCGTTGCAGTTCGGGCCGACCGAGGACTTCGACCGCTACCCACGCACCCTGGCCAGCGACCTGGCGATCGCGAAGAACGAGGGGGTCGACCTGGTCTTCAACCCGTCCCGCGACGAGCTCTACCCGAACGAGCCCTCGATCACCGTGCACCCCGGACCACTGGCCGACGAGCTGGAGGGGATGGTCCGGCCGGGTCACTTCGGCGGTGTCCTGACGGTGGTGTCGAAGCTGCTGCACCTCACCCAGCCGGATCTGGCGCTGTTCGGTGAGAAGGACTACCAGCAGCTCACCCTGATCCGCGAGATGGTGTGTGACCTCGATTGGAACGTCGACATCGTGCCGGTGCCGACAGTTCGCGAGCCCGACGGTCTCGCCATGTCCTCACGCAATCGGTACCTCGACGAGACCGAGCGTGACGAGGCGCTGGTCCTCTACCGCGCTCTTACGGCCGGTGCGAAGGCCGGCATGAACGGACCGGACGCCGTACTGGCTGCTGCGCACTCCGAGCTGGAGGCGGTTCCGTCGGTCAAGATCGACTACCTGGCCCTGCGTGCGCCCGACCTGGGGCCGGTCATCGGCCCAGGCGAGGCCCGCATGCTCATCGCTGCCCGAGTGGGTCAGACTCGTCTCATTGACAACATTTCCATCACGCTCCGATGAAATCGGTTGATACGGTCCTTGAATGACTGCCCCCGCTGTCCCGCAACGGCTGGCTGCACCTGAGCCGGGCTGGACCGACACTGTCGACGTAGTGGTGATTGGCTCGGGTATCGCCGGGCTGACCGCTGCACTCAAGGCCCGTGAGCTCGGGACCGTGCTGGTGGTGACGAAAGACGTTGTCGCCTCCGGCTCGACCCAGTGGGCCCAGGGCGGCATCGCTGCCGCGCTCAGCCCCGAGGACTCACCGGAAGAGCATCTGCAGGACACCCTGGTCGCAGGGGCCGGACTGTGCGACCCAGACGCCGTACGGGCGCTGGTGACCGAAGGGCCTGATGCTGTTCGGGACCTGATCGAGCTGGGGGCTCGGTTCGACACCCAGGCCAACGGTGAGATCTCGCTGACGCGTGAGGGCGGGCACCACCGCAACCGCATCGCGCACTCGGGCGGTGACGCTACGGGTGCGGAGATCGAGCGTGCGCTGGTCGCTGCGGTGAAGCGGGCGCCGGACATCCGCCTGATCGAGCATGCGCTCGTCATCGACCTGCTGCGCGCCGAGGACGGCGCTGTAGCCGGTGTGACGCTGCACGTGATGGGTGAGGGCCAGCTCGACGGTATCGGCGCGATCCGCAGCCGCGTGGTGATTCTGGCGTCCGGTGGTCTTGGTCAGCTGTATGCCGCGACCACCAACCCCAGCGTCTCGACCGGCGACGGTATGGCGCTCGCACTGCGGGCCGGCGCGAAGGTGCGCGACCTGGAGTTCGTGCAGTTCCACCCGACCGTGCTGTGGCTGGGCAAGAGTGCGAAAGGCCAGCAGCCGTTGGTCTCCGAGGCTGTCCGCGGTGAGGGTGCGTTCCTCGTCGACCACGAGGGCAAACGCTTCATGGAGGGGCAGCACGAGCTGGCCGACCTGGCCCCGCGCGACATCGTGGCGAAGGCGATCACCCGGCAGATGCTTGCCGCTGGCAAGGATCACGTGTATCTGGATGCCCGGCACTTCGGTGATGAGAAGTGGCGGGTGCGATTCCCGACCATCCTGGCGTCCTGCCGCTCGCACGGTATCGATCCGGTCCGTGAGCTGATCCCGGTCGCACCTGCGTGCCACTACTCGTCCGGTGGCGTGTGGACCGACCTGAACGGGCAGACTTCGGTGCCAGGTCTCTATGCGTGTGGTGAAGTCGCGTGTACCGGTGTCCACGGTGCCAACCGGCTCGCCTCGAACTCCCTGCTCGAAGGACTCGTGTTCGCGCACCGCATCGCCGCTCACCTGGCCAAGGGCCTTCCGCAGCTGCGGGAACCGGCTGTCGACACGCGCGTCCCCGGTCTGGTCGATGCGGACGTCGTACCGGAGTTGCAGCGGGTGATGACCGTCGGAGCCGGAGTAATCCGGAGCGCGTCCGGTCTGGCCGAGGCAGGTGCCGCGGTGGCCAAGCTGATCGAGCAGCCGGCCGGTGAGCCCGGCACTCCGGGCTGGGAGGCGACCAACCTGGTGACGGTCGCCTCTGCCCTGATCGCTGCCGGCACTGTGCGCGAGGAGAGCCGCGGCTCGCACTGGCGCGAGGACCACCCGGATCGCGACGACCAGCACTGGTCAGGCAATCTGGACCTGACACTGCTCGCCGACGGTGAGCGTGCCCGCCCCGGAGCGACCTTCGTTCCGCAGAGCAAGGAGAATCGGCAAGATGGATGACACCGTCGACCGGCAGTGGGTCGGTGACCTCGTGCGAGCCACGCTCGAGGAGGACCTCGCCGGTGGTGTGGACGTCACGACGACCGCCACGGTCGACCCGGACCAGGTCTCGGTCGCCGAACTGGTCGCCCGGGCCGACGGCGTGGTCGCCGGGCTGGAGATTGCCGAACTGGTGATTCGGCAGGTCGCAGCCCCCGAGCAGGTCGAGCTGGAGTACTCCGTGGCCGATGGCGCGTCGGTACGGCGGGGCGACGTGCTGATGACGATTCGCGGCAAGACCCAGCAGTTGCTGATTGCCGAGCGCACGTCGCTCAACCTCCTCTGTCACCTGTCCGGTGTGGCCACGCTGACCCGGCGCTGGGTGGATGCGGTCGAGGGCACCGGTGCGGTCATCCGGGACACCCGCAAGACGATGCCGCTGTTGCGCTCACTCGAGAAGTACGCCGTGCGCTGTGGTGGCGGTAAGAACCACCGCATGGGTCTGTCCGACGCCGCACTGATCAAGGACAACCACGTGATCGCGGCCGGTGGCGTGGCTGAGGCGTTCCGGCTGGTGCGCAAGGCCTTCCCGGAGATCGCCGTCGAGGTCGAGGTGGACTCGGTCGAGGACGCGTTGATCGCAGTGGAGGCCGGTGCCGAGCTGATCCTGCTCGACAACATGGATGTCCCACTGCTGCGGGAGGCCGTCGAGAAGGTGGCCGGCCGCGCGAAGCTGGAGGCGTCTGGCGGGCTGACGCTCGACAAGGCCCGGGAGGTCGCCGAGACCGGCGTGAACTTCCTGGCGGTCGGTGCGCTCACGCACTCCGCACCGGTGCTGGACATCGCCCTGGACCTCAAGGCCGTCTGATGTTGCTGGCCGTCGCAGTCGAGAACACCAGGACCCTTGTGGGACTGGTGTTCGAGGGCACGGTCAAACGCCACTGGTGGGTCGGCACGGACTCCCGCCGTACGGCGGACGAGTGGGCGGTGCTGATCCAGGGACTGCTCACCGGTGAGGCCCCGGTGTCGGGGATCGCGGTCTGCTCCGCCGTACCGCAGGTGCTGCACGAGTTCCGCGACCTGGTCACGCGCTACTACCAGGACGTGCCGAGTGTCGTGGTGGAGCCCGGTGTGAAGACCGGGCTGCCAGTGCTGGTCGACAATCCGCGTGAGGTCGGCACCGACCGGATCGCCAACGCACTCGCTGCGGTCCAGCTGTACGGCGCTCCCTGTCTGGTCGTCGACGTCGGTACGGCGATCACCATCGACGTGGTCAACCCGGCCGGTGCGTTCGCCGGGGGAGTGATTGCCCCCGGCATCGAGACTGCGACCGATGCACTGGGTGATGTGGCTGCCCAGCTCCGCCGCGTCGAACTGGTCCGGCCACGCACTCTGGTCGCCAAGAACACGGTCGAGGCACTGCAGTCCGGCGCTGTGCACGGTTTCGCCGCCATGGTCGACGGCCTGGTCGACCGGATCCGCACCGACCAGTCCTTCGCTCCGGACACACCCGTCGTACTGACCGGCGCCTTGGCGTCGCTACTGCTGCGCGACCTCGCGACACCGGTCCAGCACGAGCCCTTGCTCGCCTTGCGCGGCCTGCACCAGGCCTACGCGCGCAACCACTCTTAGCTCCCGCACGGTATATCGTGCAGCCGTCGGTTGTGAGGCAGCTGAGACGAGGTGGTTGGGGTGCGGCGGATACTCGCCGTTGCGCTGGTCGTTGTGACCAGTGGGTCTTTGCTGACCGCCTGTACGGCGGATGCGTCGCCGTCGGCCGTGTCTGTCGGCTGGGTGGGGGCTGCGAAGAACTCCGTCCGGGTGACGTGGAAGGACGCCGACGCGCCGAACCGGATCACGATCGAGGGTGTGCTCAGCGAAGGGCCGTCGTACGTCCAGTACCTGCCGGCTACGCAGCCGAACAGTTGGGACATCCCGACCTCGGCGTTCCCGCCGGACGGCAACTACCGCGTGGTCGTCACCAACGGGACGACGAAGGAAGGGCTGACCGGTAAGCCGGCCAAGTCGCCGGTGTTCGACACCGACGGACCGGTCCGGCCGAGCTCGGCGTTCGCGGTCGCCCAGGGCCGTGGCGTGCTGATCCGCTGGGCGGTACCGGCTGCACCGCAGGACTTCACCCCGAACGACCCGCTGGATGTGGACGGTCCGAAGGCGCAGAAGTACGTGCCGATGATCGGCCGGCCCGGTAGCCAGCCCGCACCGATCGGTCCGGGGACCACCTCACCCCGGCAGGTGATCAACAGCATCAAGCCGCCGTTCCTGTTCCAGTTGCGCACCGAGAACGAGTGGTCGAGCAATCTCGGTGGACAGGTGGTCGGTCTGACCAGTTCGGCGACAGTGTTCGTTCCGCCGCGGGCGCAGTACAGCCTGCCGGTCCGGGTGCGGGGCCGTGTGGTCCTGCAGGAGACGTTCTGCGCTGCCGAGACGAACTGTGCGCTGCAGCAGACCACGTCGGCAGGGATACCGCTGACCGTGCTGACCCAGGTGACGCCAAAGGCGCGCTGGAGTCCGGTGGCTCGTGGGAAGACCACGGCTGGTGGGCACTACGACATCCCGGTCGTCACTGCTGGTAGCCGTCCGTACAAGGTCGTGGCGAGTCCCTACGCCAAGCCGGGCGTCCTGACGAGTGAGTCAGCCAGTCCGGCGGTCTTCACCCGCGCAGTGGTCCGGCTGCTCGCCGGTGGGTACCTCGGCGGCAACAACAAGAAGCGTGGCGAGATGGTCACCGTCTTCGCCAGAGTGGCTCCGGCGTCCACGTCCGTGGCGACCCTGCAGCTGTGGAACCGGCAGACCCGCAGGTGGCAGTCCGTGAAGCTGGTGGCGTTGCGCCGCGGGCAGGCGGTCTTCGGCTTCAAGATCAATGCCGTCGGCACCTATTCGTACCGCTGGGTGCTGCCACCGGCAGCCTCCGGGGGCCGCAACATGGACGGCCTGACGACTCCGAAGCTGGACCTGCGGATCCGGCCCTAGGCCTCGGCGGACTCGGTCTCCAGGACCGGCTCCTCGGTGCGGTGCTTGCGGCGGATCTTGAAGTACGCGTACGCCGCGACCGCGCCGACGACGACCACCACGAGCGCCCAGATCGACAGCTGGCCGAAGATCTTGTCCGCGTTGTCACCGATGTGGAAGGCAACGATCCCGATCGTGGTGGACCAGGCGATCCCGCCGGTCGCGTTCGCGATCAGGAACTTCGGGTAGGGCATCCGCAGGGTGCCGGCCATCGGGCCGGCGAAGATCCGGAGCAGCGCGACGAACCGGCCGAAGAAGACCGTCCAGACGCCGTACCGGTGGAAGTACTTCTCGGCGCGCTCGATCCGGTCCGGCGAGAAGTGCTTGAACCGGCGGCCGAGCCGGTCGAACAGGCCGCGGCCGGCCCGGCGGCCGATGTAGTAGCCGATCGAGTCGCCGATGATCGCACCCGCCGCGGCGGCGCCGATCACCCACTCGAGCCGCAGGTCGCCCTGTGACGACAGCAGTGCCGCAGCGATCAGCGTGGTCTCGCCCGGCAGCGGCACTCCCATACTCTCGATGCCGATGACGAGCCCCACCACCAGGTACGCCAGGACAGCCAATCCACCGGTCGGTATCGCGATCGCGAGCGCTTCCCCCATGTACCCATAGTTACATCGGTCGGCAACCAGTTAACTGACCTGTGAGGTACTTCGGGGGAAATTCAGGGTTGCGGTGCCTCACCGGACGGTACGACGGTGAACATGATGTGGATCGAACGGGTGCCCTCGGGGTGGTCGGCCGCCGTCCGTCCCTTCCGGTAGCCGTTGACCAGCTTCTGCAGGTCGGCGCCGAGCTGTTCGGCCTCTTCATGGGTGAGCCACACCCGGGAGCGGCTCATCGCGCTGATGTCGTCCCAGGGGTCGTCACCGGGCAGCTTGTCGAACAGCTCGAGCATCCGGTCGGTGGCGACGCGCATCATCGCCTGATTGGCGGTGCGGCCGGCCATCGAGGACTGTGACGGGATCACCATGCCCTGCGCGGGCGCGCGCCACGGGCGCTCCCGGCCGTCGGTCGACTCGGCCCGTTCGACAATGCCCCAGCGCTCCAGCGCCCGGAGGTGGTAGCTCATCGCGGACGGAGTCAGTCCGGCCAGCTCCGCGCACTCGGTCGCAGTCAGCACCCTGCCGCTGTAGAGCTCGTCGATGACCAGCTGCCGGGCCGGGTGCGCCAGGGCGCGGATCGCCCGCGGATCGGTCAGCACCACCTTCTTCTCGCCCACCGCGCCAGCCTAGCCGCGCCCACCCCGGGCACCCGCCCCTCACCCTCGTCCCCAAAGGTGGGTCGCCTTCTCTTTGTGCACGAGATCCATCTTTGTGTATCCACCAACCACTTTTGGGGGCTCTGCATGGTTGGTGGGTTCCCAAAGATGAGCGGGGTGCACAAAGAGCAGCGGACCCACCTTTGGGCGCGGGGTGGGTGGGGTGGGTTGACGGTGGGGGATGTGAAGGGTTTACTTCAGGTTTGTGAAGCAAACCCTTCAGATTTCGCTGTGGTCGAACCGGGACATGCGGCTGGTCTTGCCGGCGCGGGCTGTGTCGTACGCAGGGGACGCGATCGCGATGGTCGCGTTGATGCTCCGGGTGAAGGACTACGGCGGTACGACGGGGATCACGATCCTGCTGCTGGCATTCGCCGTACCGACCGTGGTGATGATTCCGGTCGCCGGGCGGATCGTGGACAGCTACGACTCGCGGGTCGTGCTGGTCTCGTCGACAGTGCTGCAGGCGGTGGCCGGGGTGGCGCTCGCGTTCAGTCACGACCTGGTGAGCACGGTGGCTCTGGTCTGTGTGCTGCAGGTGGGACAGGCGGTGGCCGGGCCGTGCTGGGGTGCACTGATCCCGCGGATCGTGGGGGAGGAGCAGGTCGGCCGGGCTACTGGGACCAGTCAGGCTCTGGTCGGGGTGGCGATGCTGGTCGGGTCGGCGACCGGTGGGTTGCTGGTGGAGTGGATCGGCGGTCGCGATGCGCTGCTGGTCGACGCGGTGACCTTTGGATTGCTCGCTGTGGTCGCCGGAGTGGTGCGGACTCGGCGTCGGCCGGTCCCTGGAGTGGTCAAGGAGAGTGGCGGGTTCAGTGCTGGCCTGCGGACCTTGCTGGGCGATCCGCTGTTGCGAGTGCTGGTGGTGTGCCTGTGGCTGTTCGTGGTGGTCGGCGAGGCCGTGAACGTGGTCGAGGTCTTCCTGGTGACCGATGAGGTCGGGCTGAATGCGGCCGGCTACGGCTGGGTGCTGGCGGCACAGGGGGCCGGTGCGATCGCCGGTGCCTGGGGCAGCGGCCGATTGGCCACGTCCGCCGGCCGGGCGCGCGCCGTACTGGCTGGGATGGCCGGCATCGGGCTGGGCGTGGTGTGCATGGGCCTGGCGAATGGTGTGGTGCTGCTAGTCGTCGGGGCGGTGGTCACCGGGGCCGGGGGTGGTCTGCTCAACGCGGCCAGCAGCACGCTCATCGTCACGCGGGTTGCTGAGGAGCTGCGGGGTCGGGTGGTCGCCGCGCTCTCCGGGACCGTCCGGGCGTGCAGTCTGGCCGCGCTGCCGCTCGGTGGGTTGCTAGGCGGTCTGCTCGGGCCGCGGATGACGTTCGTGGGGTGCGGAGTGGTGTGTGCGGTGGGAGCGATGGCCGCTGCTCTGCTGGTGGCCAGGACAAAGGATTCGGCTGTGGAGGTGGTCAGTCACTAGCCTTGGCACATGACTGATACACACGTGGACCCGACTGACGACCTGCCGGAGCAGATGCGGGTTCGCCGGGAGAAGCGTGACCGCCTGCTGGCGGAAGGAGTGCAGCCCTACCCGATCTCGGTAGCGCGGACGCACCTGCTGAAGGACCTGCGCGCCACGTACGACGGCCAGGAGCTGGAGCCCGACACGAAGACCGGCGAGCAGGTCTCGGTGGTTGGTCGGGTCATCTTCCTGCGTAACACCGGCAAGCTCTGCTTCGTCCGGCTGCGTGAGGGGGACGGAACCGAGCTGCAGGTGATGCTGTCGCTGGCCGACCTCGGTGAGGAGGAGCTGGCCCGGTTCAAGCAGCTCGTCGACATCGGTGACCTGCTCGCCGTCCAGGGCGAGGTCGTCACGAGTCGCCGCGGAGAGCTGTCGGTGCAGGCGACCGGCTGGCAGATGGCTGCCAAGACGCTGCGCCCGCTACCGAACGAGCACAAGCCGCTGAACGAGGAGGCGCGCGTCCGGCTCCGGTACGTCGACCTGATCGTGCGGCCGGAAGCCCGCGACATGGTCCGGATCAAGGCCGCGGTACTGAAGTCGCTGCGGGCCACCTTCGACGGGCAGGACTTCGTCGAGGTCGAGACGCCCGTCCTGCAGCTCACCAACGGCGGTGCCGCGGCCCGGCCGTTCAGCACCCACCTGAACGCGTTCGACCAGGAGATGAAGCTGCGGATCGCGCTCGAGCTCGATCTGAAGCGCGCGATGATCGGCGGTGTCGACCGGGTCTACGAGATCGGCCGCACGTTCCGCAACGAGGGCCTGGATTCCACCCATGCCGCGGAATTCTCGATGATCGAGGCGTATCAGGCGTACGGCGATTACGACACGATGGCCGAACTCCTGCAGGAGCTGATCCGCAACGCCGGCCGGGCGATCGGCCGGACCACGGTCACCGCCCGCGACGGTTCGGAGATCGACTTCGAGCAGCCGTTCCGGCATGCGACGCTTTTCGGGTTGCTGTCCGAGGCGGTCGGCGAGAGTGTCGACCAGACCACGGATCTGCCCGCCCTGCTCAAGTTGGCCGAGCAGCACGAGGTCGAGCTGCAACCGGGCCGGAATGCCGGTGAGATCGCCGTCGACTTGTTCGAGAAGCTGGCCGAGCACACGCTCATCCAGCCCACCTTTGTCCGTGACTATCCGGAGTCGGCGCGGCCGCTGGCCAAGCCGCACCGGGAAATCCCGGGGCTGGTCGAGGCCTTCGACCTGTTCGTCAACGGGGTCGAGCTCGGGGTCGCGTACTCGGAGCTGAACGACCCGGTGATCCAGCGCGATCGCCTGGTGGAGCAGTCGTTGCTGGCCGCGGCCGGTGATCCCGAGGCGATGGATCTCGACGAGGACTTCCTGCGCGCGATGGAGTTCGGGATGCCGCCGGCCGGCGGTCTCGGGATGGGACTGGACCGGTTGATCATGCTGTTCACCGGCGCCGGTATACGGGAGACGATTCTCTTCCCGTTGCTCCGGCCGGAGTGATTCGCTGATTTTCCCCGAAGCGGGCCGTGGATGCTGCATAGCACATCCGCGGCCCGCTGCATTTTCCGGGGCTATTTGAATACGGAAGGTCACGAGGTGGGCGTCACAACTTTCCGGAACATTCCCGACGGAGAATGACAAGTGGGTGGTTTGTGCGGTACAAATCAGGTGCAAACAATTCGGCAGGGGATTGTGCCCGGTGACGGGTGCAGGAAGGATTGTCATCGATGGCGCAAAGGGTGCAGGTGGTCCTCGAGGACGATCTCGACGGCGGTAAGGCCGACGAGACCGTGACCTTCGGGCTGGACGGGACGACGTACGAGATCGACCTTTCCAAGAAGAATGCCGCCAAGCTGCGCGACGCCCTCGCCGGGTACGTCGGCTCGGCCCGCCGGGTGGCCGGCCGCCGCGGCGCCGCCGGACGGGCCCGCGGTCGCGGCCGGTCCGCATCGGACTCCGCCGACATCCGGGCCTGGGCCAAGGAGAACGGCTACGAGGTCAGCGAGCGCGGCCGGATCTCGGCCGAGGTGCGCGCGGCGTACAACGAAGCCAAGTAATTTCGGCAAGGACTTGCGATCCCGGTACCCTTGAGGGCCGAAGTCGTGGGCGGGATGTGTCCGCAGAAAGCGCGGACCATCCCGCCTTCGGCGTGTCATGGGGAGCTCCGCTCCCTTGGGGGATCGTCCGCATTCCGGTTGTTTCAGGATGTGGACATCCCGGTCGCGACGGACGGTCGCCGGAGTGCCTGACCCGGCAGTCATCCAGCAGGAATTCGCTGGTGGCGAACATGCTGTCCGATCGTGGTCAGGCGGGAACACCCTGGAGATCCGTGGGGTTGTTCCCTTGTGATGCCGCCCGGGTGTCCGATCCAACAGTGATTGTTTGTTCGCCCAGAGCGAGCTTGTAGGTACCGGGGACTAGCATGCATGTACGGGGGTCGGCCCACACGGCACGTCCGACTCCTCTGAGGCAAGGAGCGCTTTGGCGATGTTTGAACGATTTACGGACCGCGCCCGTCGGGTAGTCGTCCTGGCTCAGGAAGAGGCCAGGATGCTCAGCCACAACTACATCGGGACCGAGCACATCCTGCTCGGCCTGATCCACGAGGGTGAAGGTGTCGCCGCCAAGGCTCTCGAGAGCCTGGGTATCTCGCTCGAGGCCGTCCGCTCCCAGGTCGAGGAGATCATCGGCCAGGGGCAGCAGGCACCGAGCGGGCACATCCCGTTCACCCCCCGCGCCAAGAAGGTGCTGGAGCTCTCCCTGCGCGAGGCCCTGCAGCTGGGCCACAACTACATCGGCACGGAGCACATCCTGCTCGGCCTCATCCGCGAGGGTGAGGGTGTCGCAGCGCAGGTCCTGGTCAAGCTCGGTGCGGACCTGAACAAGGTCCGGCAGCAGGTCATCCAGCTGCTGAGCGGGTACCAGGGCAAGGAGCCGACCACCGCCGGTGGGGCCACCACCGAAGGTGCGCCGAGCAGCTCCCTGGTGCTCGACCAGTTCGGCCGGAACTACACCCAGTCCGCTCGTGAGGCGAAGCTCGACCCGGTGATCGGGCGCGAGACCGAGATCGAGCGGGTCATGCAGGTGCTGTCCCGGCGGACCAAGAACAACCCTGTCCTGATCGGTGAGCCGGGTGTCGGCAAGACGGCGATCGTGGAGGGTCTGGCTCAGCAGATCGTCCGTGGCGACGTCCCGGAGACGCTCAAGGACAAGCAGATCTACTCCCTCGACCTCGGCGCCCTGGTGGCGGGTTCCCGCTACCGCGGTGACTTCGAGGAGCGCCTGAAGAAGGTGCTGAAGGAGATCCGCACCCGCGGTGACATCGTGCTGTTCATCGACGAGATCCACACCCTCGTCGGGGCCGGTGCGGCCGAGGGCGCGATCGACGCGGCGAGCATCCTGAAGCCGATGCTGGCCCGCGGCGAGCTGCAGACCATCGGTGCGACCACCCTCGACGAGTACCGCAAGTACGTCGAGAAGGACGCCGCGCTGGAGCGCCGGTTCCAGCCGATCCAGGTCGCCGAGCCCTCGATCGCGCACACGATCGAGATCCTCAAGGGTCTGCGCGACCGCTACGAGGCGCACCACCGGGTGACCATCACCGATGCCGCGCTGGTGAACGCCGCGCAGATGGCCGACCGCTACATCTCCGACCGGTTCCTCCCGGACAAGGCGATCGACCTGATCGACGAGGCCGGGGCCCGGTTGCGGATCCGCCGGATGACGGCTCCGCCGGACCTGCGCGAGTTCGACGAGAAGATCGCGAACGTGCGCCGGGAGAAGGAGTCGGCGATCGATGCTCAGGACTTCGAGCGCGCCGCGGGGCTCCGCGACGACGAGAAGAAGCTGATCAACGCGAAGGCCGAGCGCGAGAAGCAGTGGAAGGCCGGCGACATGGATGTCGTCGCCGAGGTCGACGAGGAGCTGATCGCCGAGGTGCTCAGCACCGCGACCGGTATCCCCGTCTTCAAGCTGACCGAGGAGGAGTCCTCGCGACTGCTCGACATGGAGAAGGTGCTGGCCAAGCAGTACATCGGCCAGACCGACGCCGTGAAGGCGCTGTCCCGCTCGATCCGGCGCACCCGCGCCGGCCTGAAGGACCCGCGCCGCCCGAGCGGCTCGTTCATCTTCGCCGGCCCGTCCGGCGTCGGTAAGACCGAGCTGTCGAAGGTGCTGACCGAGTTCCTGTTCGGCGACCAGAACGCGCTGATCAGCCTCGACATGTCGGAGTACTCGGAGAAGCACACGGCCTCCCGGCTGTTCGGCTCGCCTCCCGGTTACGTCGGCTACGAAGAGGGTGGCCAGCTGACCGAGAAGGTCCGCCGCAAGCCGTTCTCCGTGGTGCTGTTCGACGAGGTGGAGAAGGCCCACCCGGACATCTTCAACTCGTTGCTGCAGATCCTGGACGAAGGTCGCCTGACCGACGCCCAGGGCCGCGTGGTCGACTTCAAGAACACGGTCATCATCATGACCACCAACCTGGGCACCAAGGACATCTCGAAGGGTGCGCTCGGTTTCTCGCAGACCGCGGACACCTCGGGCTCGTACGAGCGGATGAAGTCCAAGGTGACGGAGGAGCTGAAGCAGCACTTCCGCCCGGAGTTCCTGAACCGTGTCGACGAGATCGTGGTCTTCCACCAGCACAGCAAGGACGACATCGTCAAGATCGTCGACCTGATGCTGGCCCAGGTGGAGGAGCGCCTGAAGGACAAGGACATGGGCATCGAGCTCACGCCGGCGGCGAAGGCACTGGTCGCCGACCGTGGCTTCGACCCGGTCCTGGGTGCCCGCCCGCTGCGCCGCGCACTCCAGCGCGACGTGGAGGACGTCCTCGCCGAGAAGATCCTGTTCGGGGAGCTGCGGCCCGGCCAGATCGTCCTGGTCGACGTCGCACCGGAGGACACCGTGGACGCCGACGGCCTGCGCGAGTACTTCACCTTCACCGGGACGCCGAAGTCCGGCGCTTCCGAGCTGGAGCTGACGGACCTCGCAGCCGGTGGCACCGCCTCGGGTCTGCAGGACTCGTAAACCAGTAAGTCAGCGAAGGGCCCCACACCTCGGTGTGAGGCCCTTCGGCGTTCAGGGGAGTACGACGACCTTCCCGGTCGCCTGGTCGGATTCCAGGTACGCGTGGGCCGCGGCGATCTCGCCCAGTGCGAAGGTCCGGTCGAGGTTCGGCTGGTAGGCGCCGGCCTCGACCTGGTCGACGATCCCCTGCAACGCCACGGTGTTCCCGGCAGTGTCCTTGCTGTGGAACGACGTCAGTTTGGTCCCGGACGGGATGGCGGCGATCGGCTCGAAGTCGGGTACCAGCCACCCGCTGAGCGACCCCGACACGCAGACGCTGCCACCGCGTCGTACGAGCTGCAACGAGTCGAGCGCCGTCCGGGCACCGACGAGATCGAGGACGTGGTCCGGTCCATCCGGCCACACAGCCCGTACGGCGGCTGCCGGCGAACCGCCGTCGTCGAGCAACGCGTGGGTGGTGTGCAGCCCACTGAGCTTGGCGGGTTGGCGAGTGGTCCCCGCGGTCTCGACGCCGAGGGCGGTCGCGATCGACGCGGCCGCCATCCCGACCGACGACGTACCGCCACGGATGAGGAGGCGGTCGCCCGCTGCGACTCCAAGTGCGTCCAGCGAGCCCTGCGCGGTCAGGTACGTCTCGGGCAGCGCCGCCAGCACCTCCCACGGCAGCGTCGTGGTGATCGGCATCAGCAGTTCGTTCGGCAGTACGGCGTACTCGGCGTACCCGCCGTCGAACGCGCGGCCCATCTCGCCCATCACGGCCGCGACCGTCGTCCCCGCGGGCAACCGGGCATCGGTGGACTCCGCCACGACGCCGACGCACTCGATCCCGAGGATGCGCGGCAAGGTGACGCTCGGCGAATGTCCCTGGCGGGTCCTGAGCTCGGAACGGTTCAGGCCCGCACCCTTGATCTCGACCAGGCTCCAGCCGGCTCGAACGGCCGGAATCGGGACCTTCCGAAACTCCAGCACCTCTGGCCCACCGGCCCGGACACACACTGCGGCTCGCATCATGCATCCACTGTCGACGCTGCTGATGCTGGCCGACCACCGGTAGGATGCCAAGTTATGCCTGATGCCCGCCAAACCCCTGAAGCCTCTCGGCTGTGGCCCTCAGGTGGTGTTCACCTGTGGCGCTCGGGCGGCGTCAGCTCGCTGCACGCCCATTCACAGGGCCACCTGGTGTACGCCGCCAGTGGCGTGCTGTCCGTGCAAACAGTCCGCGGTACGTCGGTTGTGCCGGCCAATCGGGTCGCGTGGACACCGGCCGGGTTCCAGCACTCGCATCGGGCGCACAGCACCACGGACATGCGGATTCTGTTCCTGCCCGTCTCGCTGGCTCGCCGAGTGCCTGAGCATCCGGTCGTCTTCACCGCCTCCGCGCTGGCCCGCGAAGTCATCCTCGCGCTCACGGGTGAGCAGAACTATGACAGCGGCGCCGAGGCCCGGCTCCGACGCGTGCTGGTCGACGAGTTGCGGGACGCCGACGAACTGGCGTTGCACCTGCCGGAACCCGCCGACGACAGGCTGCAGGCGATCGCGCGGCTCCTCGCCGACAATCCCGCCGAGAACAGGTCGCTGGCCGAGCTTGGGCGCACCATCGGCGCCAGTGCCCGGACTCTCAGCCGGTTGTTTCACGATGAGCTCGGGATGACGTTCTACGAGTGGCGAACGCAGCTTCGCATCTGTCACGCGCTCGTCCTGCTGGCCGACAACCGCACCACGACCGAGGTCGCTCATGCCTGCGGCTGGTCCAATCCGAGTGGTTTCATCGAAGCCTTCGCTGCCCTGGTCGGTACCACGCCTGGCCGCTATCGTGCGGGTTTTCCCGCGAGGTCCTGACCAGACATTCGACGGTGCTCGAAAGGTGTCCGGATTCGGGCGGGTGCGGCAATTGCGCTTCTACACTGCGAAGATGCCGTCGAGGCTCCGCATCGATCTGCTCGGACCGCTCACCGTCCGCAGCGGTGCGGCGGCAATTTCGGTCGGGCCGTTAAGGCAGCAGGCGATGTTCGCGGTACTGGCATTGAATGCGGATCGCGTGCTGACCCCGGAACAGTTGCTCGATCTGGTCTGGGATGACGACCCACCGCCGACCGGGATCAAGGTCGTGCCGACCTACGTGTACCGGATCCGGAAGTCGCTGCCTGATGCTCGGCTGGAACGGACGACGGCGGGATACGTGCTGCGGCTCGATGCCGGAGTGCTTGATCTGGAACGCTTTGAGACGACAGTGCGGGCTGCCGGTCAGCACAGTGATCCGGAAGAGGCGCTAGCGCTCCATGAGCAGGCGTTGGCGTTGTTCCGCGGCCAGCCGTTGAGCGGTCTGCCGGGGCAGTACCTCGCCGGACAACGCCGCCGGATCGCCGAACGCCGGGAGAAGGCGCTCGGCACGCGCATCCAGTTGCAGCTCGCCGCCGGTCGGCACGTCGAAGCGATCCCGGAGCTGATCGGCTTGGTCGCTGACCATCCGTTCGACGAACGGTTCGCCGTACTGCTGATGAACGCGCTGGCTGGGAGCGGCCGACAGGCCGAGGCACTCGAGACCTATCAACGGGTACGGCGAACGCTCGTCGAACAACTCGGAATCGAGCCAGGCCCCGAACTGCGCGCTGCCCAGCAAACGCTGTTGCGGATCGAGGCGCCTGCGGTGCCGTCGCGCAACGAACTCCCGTACGGCGGCGCTGCGTTCGCCGGTCGTGCCGCGGAACTGGCCGAGGTCGTTGCCACCCTGCGAACGACTGCTGGATCCGCACCGCCGGTGCTGGCGATCGACGGGATGGCGGGGATCGGCAAGACCGCGCTGGCGGTCCAGGCCGGGCATCTGCTGGCGACGCAGTACCCGGATGGCCAGTTGTTCGTCGATCTGCACGGGCACACGCCGGGGCGCGAGCCACTCGGGACCGAGCAGGCGGTCGACCACCTGCTGCGCGGCATCGGCGTACCGGCGGATCAGATTCCTGGCTGCCTCGGGGATCGGCTGTCGTTGTGGCGCGCGAAGTCGGCGCGGCTGCGGTTGCTGGTCGTCCTGGACAACGCGCCGGATGCGGAGACCGTGCGGCCATTGTTGCCGGGGGCATCGGATTGTGCGGTGCTGGTGACGAGCCGACGGTTGCTGGTCGAGCTGGATGCCAAGCGCCGGCTCGGCCTTGGCCTGCTGGCGATGGACGATGCGATCGCGCTGCTGATCGAGATCGCCGGGCCGGATCGGCATGGTGGCGACGAGTCTGCGGTTCGTGAGTTGGCTGAGCATTGCGGACGGTTGCCGTTGGCGTTGCGGATCGCCGGTGCGCGGTTGCGGCATCGGCCGGCCTGGTCGATGCAGCACTTGAACCAGCGGCTGCGCGGACGGCGTCGGTTGCGCGAGCTCGATGGCGATTCGAACGGCGTCCGGTCGGCGTTCGCGGTCTCGTATGAGCATCTGCCTGAGGATCAGCGTCGGATGTTCGCGTGTCTTGGGTTGTTCCCTGGCAAGGATTTCGACGCGAAGGCAGCGGCGGCGCTCGCCGGGATCGACGTACCGGCGGCTGAGGTGCTGCTGGAGAACTTGGTGGATGCGAGCTTGTTGCTGGCGCCGCGGCCCGGGCGGTACGAGTTCCATGACTTGCTGCGTGGCTATGCCACCGAGGTCGCCGATGACGCGAAGGCAGTCAGCCGACTCGTTGAGCACTACCTAGCGATGGCTGGTTGGGAGGACTCTGAGCGGCCGAATTTGCTTGCTGCGTTGGAGGTTGCGGAGGATGCGGCCACGGTGCGGTTCGCGTTGGTGCTGGCTCCTTACCTGCATGACCGGAGCCGGTTGGACGAATTGGACGCCGTGCTGACGATCGGGCTGGCTGCTGCGGTCCGGCGGCAGGATGCGGTCGGTGAGGCGCGGCTGCTGTTCCTGCGTGGGAACTTCGGGCAATTCCGTTGTGGGCCGCAGAAGGGATTGTGCGATCTGCGCCGGGCCGCGGAGCTGGCGCCGGAGGACGAACCGGGGTTGCGGGCGCGCATCCTGGGATCGTTGGGCTACACGCAGGGCACCCTGGATCCGTCGTCGAGTCATGCCGACCTACTCCGTACGTCGTTGCGTCTCGCGCATCTGGCCGGGGATCGCGAGGCGGTCGTCGAGACGCTGGGTCGGCTTGCTGCGTTGGCGGTTCGGCAGCACGGGTTCGCTATGGCGTTGGAGTACTACGAGCGGGCGTTGGAGTTGGCGCGTGAGATCGGTGACGAGCGACTCGAACCCGAACTGCTGAACGGCATCGCGGTCTGCCGTCTCGCGGCGGACGATCCGCTGCCGGCTCTCGAAGCGACGCGCACCGCGCAACGCCTGGCCGCCATTCACGAGCTGGACTTCTCGATGAGCTACGCCTTGTGTCATCAAGGTGAGGCGCACCGCCGGCTCGGCCGCACCAAGCTGGCCGTCGAGATTCACGAGCAGGCGCTCACGCTGGCGATCGGCAACTGCACCCACCTCGATGAGGTCGACGCTCGACTCCACCTGGGCCGTAGTCTCCTCAGTGCCGGTCGTGGGGAGTCGGCTGCCGAGCAGTTCGATCTGGCGCTCCGCCTCAGCCAGGACCGCGATCACGCGCTGGGCATCGTCGAAGCCCTCACCGGCTTGGCTGATTGCGCGCAACAGCCTGCCCGGGCCGACCGCCTCCTCCGCAGGGCCCGTGACGTGGCTACAGAGGCCGGGTACGGCGCTCTGGCCACCGGCTTGGAGTATCGCCTCGAGCACCGCGGTCGGGGCGTAGCAACGCGCTACACGCCGGCGATCTAGGGTTCGCGGCGCCGGAGCCGGCTGATGGTGCGGGTGATGGTTGCCGGGTCCGGTGTGTGGTGGCTGGTGCATTGGGCCAGCAGGTGGGCTGTGGTGGTCGCGAGCCAGCAGACCGTGGTCACGAGGGCGATGGCTGGGCCGGGGCCGGGCCAGGTGTCGCCCAGGGCTTCCACCTGACCTGCTTGGTAGGCACCGGCCAGCAACAGCAGAGTGATGACGGCGACGATGCAGGCCGCGGCCTGGGCCTTGTGACCGGGTTTGAGGACCAGCAACGCGACTGTGGCGAGCAGACCGACCAGCCAGGTCAGGGCTAGCTGTGGCTGGGTTTCTATGCCCAGTTGCCAGACAGAGAGACCGAGTCGGCGGCTGTAGGTCCATGGCAGGAGCAGTGTGAAGCCGGTGACCAGTGCGGCCAGCAGTCCGGCTCGGGCGAACCACCTGTGCTCGTTGACGGCCAGCTTCTGCTCGGCAGCGGCCAGACGGATCGGCAGCTCTTCATCCGGGAGTGCGCTCATCGGGCGGCCTCCAGACGGACCAGGTCGTTGCCCAGTTGGAAGTACAGCGCTTGGCCGATCACGGTCACCTGATCCGCAGCCTGTGGCACACCTTGGGCCGGACCGGCGAGCACAGTGACCCGGCCGGCATCCACTCGCAGGAGGCGCAGTGCGTCGTACCCCCAGAGCTTTCCGTCGGGTCCAACGAACCAGGTCCCGGGTGCATCGCTGAGCGGCCGCAGCTCACCGTTGACCACAACTCGTCGTACGCCGTCTGGTCCGTAGAGGTTCAGATCTGGGTGCACTGTGGTCCGGCCACGCAGCAAATGTACGGCACGTTTGGGATCCGCAAGGGTCCACCACACTCCGCCTTGGCCGTCGGGCGCCCAAACGTGGGCAGCGAGCGGGAGCCGGATCCGCACCAGCTTCCCGGTCGCATCGAGTCCGAGTTGCGTACCCACACCGGACGAACCAACCGTCTCGACGGGCGGCAGTACGGTCGCGCGGAAGTTCGTCGTACCGCGCACTGGTGTGCGTCGATCGCAGCGGGGCTGCGGGTCGGGTGCAGGTGGGTACGTCGATGCGGCGCTGGCCGCATCGGGGATCTGCAGGATCTGACCACCGCCGCCCGGCGAAGTCCCCAGCAGCACCGAACCATCCGGTCGCGCCTCGATACTGCTGACTCCGTCGGCGCCACCGGGCAGCTTCCGCAGTACGCCGTCCGGTGTGATCACCGAGGTCGGCGCTCCACCACCGAGCCAGACGTTGCCGCGCACATCGACCGCGAACGCATCGACCGTCATCGACGAGCTGGCAGCGTCCCTGCTCAACAGACAGCCGGCCGGAGCCACCCCGGTCAGCTGCTGAGTCGCTCCGCCGCGACGCGCCATCGCCAGACCGGTCTCGCTGGTCCGCCAGACCGTCGTACCGTCCGGGCCACTGGACACCGCATTGCCGGGCGCGCCCGCTCCCGGGTTGAACGCGAAGTCATGCAACCGCATCCCAGGGCGGAGCTGGTTGGCGGGAATCTGCCAGGTGGTCGAGCCACCCCACACCACAATCGAGCGGTCTGCGTTCCGATGGCTCAGCGCCGGTCCGACGCCTGAGGCAAGGACTTCCACCCCGGGAGTCACGTAATACTTGCCGTCGGGGTCCTTGTGGCTGAGGCTGATGTCCGCCTGCGGCAAGTCGAGTGGGACGGACAGAACCGCCCACGGCTTGCCGCCTGCTCCACCGGCTAGCAACACGAGGCGATTGTCGGTGACACCCCACAGAGCCGGTGCGGTAGGACCGTGGTTCAGCGTCACCTCGGGTAGCGCGACACCGTCGTCGTACGCAAAGACTGTTGAGCTCTCCGACCCTGTCCGCCCCAGCAGCCAGTGCCCGGGTGAACCGTCCAGGGTGCTCGCAAACGAGTCGAGCGGATCAGATGTGCCGATAGCGACCCTCATCCCGAGTCGATCGACCAGCTGACCGCCATGGAGGTCCAGCATCCGATACGGCACACCCACAGTCGTCTCCGGCCTGTACGTCGTACCTGTCGCGGCCGGAGCGAGTAGTCCGGCCACTGCGCCGACGCCGCCGAGCAGAACCAGCAGGCGACCACCGATCAGCCCGGTGGCAATCAGAAGGACCGCAAGCACCAGTGCGGTCCACGCGCCGACACCCGGGCGATACCCGACGCCGTTCGGCAGTACTGGTGGCAGCCACAGCAGGTGCGCGGCCAGCCCGGCCACGGTCGCCGAACCGCAGCCGACGGCCGCCAGACGTCGTACCAGACCCCGAGTGGCCAGGGTCGCGATGGCGAGCGCGCAGATGATCAGCGCCCAGATCCGAGCCGGCGGGATCTCCCAGAGCTGCACCCGGATCAGCCCGGCGTCCGCGAGCCCGACCGCGACCGGATCCCGCAGCTCACGCCACGGCAGCACGGTCGAGAGCAGAACCAGTACGGCGAGGATGCCGGTCGCGAGCGGCATGATCCGGCCCCGGACCGGAGTCCACTTCGCGGTCTGGTCGAGCATTCGGACAAAGAGTGCCCGCAATTCGGACTGATTCAGCGGTTCAGCGGACGGGTTCGGCGAGTCGTTCCCAAGTGTTGGTTCAGGCGTCATCGGACGCCGGAACAACTGGGTAGCCCAGTAACCGGCAACTGCTGTTGCGATGGTTCCGCAGGCCAGGGTGCCGATCACAGCCGGTGAGAAAGAACAGCTCGGCCGACCCTGCTGGACGAATCCGGTCCAGGCCACCATGGTGACCACGGCGACCGCCGCCGTACCCCATCCGCGGACCAGCCGGCGTAGCTCGAAACGCTCGGCACACAAGCGATCCACGAGGATCAGCAGCACGATCACGACCGGCAGCAGGAGGGCCGCGGACCGGCCGCCGACCGGCTGGATGCTGGCCCGCCAGAGGTAACAGCCTGTGCCGGTCCGGCCTGGTAGCAGGACTGCGAACAGGGCTCCGACCGCAAGACACGCAAGCACTACACCGGGTTTGCCGGTTCGTCGTATGGTCCTACGATGCGTGAGCGATTCGATACGGATCAGTGCTGCCGCCGCCTGCGATTCGGTGGGCAGATCGCGCAGCGGCATGAAAAAGAAGTTACCTGGCACCCATGTATCGCGTTGTAACCCTGTGACCACGTTGATGGGACCCGGACTGTCGGAAAGGGGGCCGAGGATGGAATCATCTCGTCGCATGGACGCGCCGCGTCTGCCCCTGACCCAGGAACCGGTCGTCGACACCGGTTCCTTTGGTGTGCGGCAAGCGGGCGGAGTGCTCGAGCGCGCCCAGCGAATCGCCGACACCCTGCGCGAACAGGCGGAGTACGAGAACGACCTGGCTCGCGAGGAAGCCGAGCGCGCCCGGACCGAGACCGAGCAGCTCCGGGCTGCGGCCGAGGCGGCGGCGCAGAAGCTGCGGTCCGACGCCACCTCGTCCGCGCAGCGCCTGCTCAACGATGCCGAGCGCGCGGCTGAGCAGCTGCGCGTTGAGTCCGAGACCGAGGCGGAGCGCGTCCGGTCCGAGGCCCAGGAGACCGCCGAGCGCCTGCAGGCCGAGTCCACCGCGGAGGCCGAGCGAGTACGCCGGGAAGCGGCCGAGGCGGCTGAGAAGCTCCGCGCGGAGTCGACAGCCGAGGCGGAGCGTGTTCGTACCGAGGCAACGACACTCGCCGAGCGGATGACCGCGGGCGCCGAGCACGCTGCCGAGCAATTGCGTGTGACGGTCGCGGACGAAGTGGCCAAGCGGCGCAGCGAATCCGAATCGGCCGCCGAGCAACTGCGCAACGAGACCCAGGCGACCGCCGATCGGGTCCGCGCCGAGTCGCAGGCCGCGGCCGATCGCCGGATCCAGGGCGCTGAGACCGAAGCCGCCCGGGTGAAGGCAGAGGCAGAAGCCGAGGCCGATCGGGTCAAGCAGCAGGCCGAGTCCGCGGCGTACCGGTTGCGGGAAAGCTCCGAGGCCGAAGCCAGTCGGGTCAAGGAAGAGGCCGACGAGCTGCTCGTCGCCGCCCGCGAGGCTCGTGAAGCGGCCGAGCTGATGGTCGACCGGGCCGGCCGCGAAGCGCAGCAGTTGGTTGCCGATGCCGGTGAGCAAGCCGCGCTGGTGTCGCAGGCCGCCGTACAGAACGAAGCTGAGCTGATCGCTCGCTCCGAGACCGAGGCCGCCGATCTGCGGGCCGCGGTCGAGCTCGAGGTCGAGGCCGCCCGGGAGAAGTCGCGGGCCCAGATCGCCGAAGCGCACGCCGAGATCGAGCGGCTGCGGGGTGAGAACCGCGCCGAGCTGGAGCGCCGCACGGCCGAGCTCGAGGAGACCGAGCGGGCCAAACTGGCCGCGATCTCGCTGGAGATCGACAAGCTCCGGGCCGAGGCCGTGGCCGAGATTGCCGAACGCAAGGCCGAGGCCGAGCTGTCCAACGAGCGGCTGATGGCCGACGCGCGGGCGCAGGCCAAGCTGGTCGTCGACTCCATCGAGGCCGACCGGCGGAACGCGACCGGTGAGGCCCAGCGGATCGTCGAGGACGCGAACAGGGCGGCCGAGACGGCGATGGCCGAGGCCGAGAAGCAGACGCTGTGGAGCAAGAAGACTGTCGACGACCTGATCGGTACCGCCGAGGCCGAGGCACAGGCGATCCGCGAGCAGGCCGCCGCCCAGGCGAGTGAGCTGCTGCTGCAGAAGCGCGCGCACCTGCGCCGCGTGGTCGGCCGCTCGACCAGCCGGCTCAAGCAGACCCAGGAAGCGATCGCCAAGGAGAACGCCGAGCTCACCGCGCTCGCCGAGCACACCTTGGAGACGGCCTCCACGCAGGCCGAGGCGACGCTGTCCACGGCCCGGCACGAGGCCGAGAAGGTGACCGCGCAGGCGCAGGCCCGGGCCGATCGGGTGAAGGCCGCGGCCGAACTCGAGGCCAAGGAGATCGTCGACCGGGCCACCCGGCGCGAGACCGAGGCCCAGTCCAGCACCCAGGTTCTGCGCGAGCGTGCGGCCAAGGATCTCGCCGACGCCCAGCGCCAGTCCCACGAGCTGATCCGCAAGTCCCGTGCCGAGGCGCAGCAACTCGAGGCGCAGGCCCGCGAGCATGCGGACGATCTGCGCTCGCAGGCCCGTAAACTACTCGCCGATGCCGAGGCGAGGGTCGCGGCTTTGAACCAGCGCCGCGACGAGATCACCAAGGAGCTCACCCAGCTTTCGGGTGTGATCGAGGCACTCGCTGTACCGGGGTTCCGCCCAGGTGGTGGAATGTCCTCCAGTGAGGGTTCCACGGGGGAATCAGGATGAGGACGTGACAGTCAGATCCTTGTCAGTGACAATGTGTGATCCACCCACCCAATTAAGTGAGTATCGGAAAACATGAGCAGTGAAAGCCCAACCCCGTTCCGTACCGTTCTGCGTGGCTACGAGCCCGCTCAGGTGGACCAGCACATCCGTGAGCTGACCACCTCGCTGACCGCGCTGCAGCAGCAGTCCGAGCAGCTCCAGCGGCACGTCCAGGAGCTCCAGCAGCGCACCGACGCCGCGGAATCGGCCGTGATCTCCGCCCAGGAGGACCACAAGGACCGTGCCCCGACGTTCACCGAGTTCGGTGAGCGGGTCGCGAAGATCCTGTCGCTGGCCGATGACGAGGCCCGTGACCTGGTGACCCGTGCGCGGACCGACGCCGAGGCGATCGTCGCCGACGGTGAGGCGCACGCGAAGAAGGTCCGCAAGGAGGCCGAGCAGTACTCCCTGGACTGGAAGAGCGAGGTCGACGCGGAGGCGGCTCGCATCCTCGAGGAGGCCCGTACCCAGGCCGACGACATGCGCGACGAGGCCGAGCGCGACGCGACCGCCCGCCGGTCCGAGGCGCAGGCGCTCTACGAGCAGGAGCGGGCCAAGTCCGCTCAGGCCGCGGCCGCCTTCGAGACCACCCTGGCCGAGCGCCGGGGCAAGGTCGAGCAGGAGTTCGCCGCCCGCACGGCGCTGGCCGAGCAGCAGCTGGCTGCCGTCACCGACCGCGCCGCACAGGTGCAGCGCGAGGCCGACCGGTCGCGTTCCGAGGCCGAGCGGTTGTCGCAGCAGCAGCTGGCCGACGCGAACCGTCAGGCCCAGGAGATCGTCGCCGCCGCGAAGGACAAGTCCGAGCGGATCCGCGCCGAGTCCGAGCGCGAGCTCGCGGCCGCGACGCAGCGCCGGGACAGCATCAACGCGCAGCTGACCAACGTCCGCCAGATGCTGGCGACGCTGTCCGGCCAGCCCGCGATGCCGCTCGACCTGCTGGCCGACGACGACGCCGAAGCGACCACCGGCAGCAAGAAGAACTGAAGTACGACGTCAAAGGGCCGGCTCGTTCCGCGAGCCGGCCTTTGCGCGTTAGTCAGGCAGGTAGGCGGTAGCGGTTGCGCGGTAGCGGCTCGACGAGGCCGTCGGCAACCAGGCCGTCCAGGGCGCGTTCGCGTTGGACGTGGTCCTGCCAGCACGCGTCGAGTGCATTCTTCGGTACGGCGCCACGCTCCGACCGCAGTACGGCGAGCAGTCGGCCGCGCACCTGTCGATCCGTGCCCTCGTAGGTCTGGCCCTTCCGCGGCGGACCCTCGTACGGCGGACTCCCGGCCAGCACCCACGCGCACTGGCTGCGGATCGGGCAGTCGCCGCAGCTCGGCGTACGGGCTGTGCAGATCAGCGCACCGAGCTCCATGGACGCCACTGCCCAGCGGGCTGCGGTGCGGACGTCGTCGGGCAGAGCTGTCACGGCCAGACGCTGGTCGGCCGCAGTGGGGGAGATGGTCGGCTGTGCGACGCCGGTGAGGGCCCTGGCGAGCACCCGACGCACGTTGGTGTCGACAACCGCGTGGCGCTGACCGAACGCGAACGAGGCGATCGCAGCGGCGGTGTAGGTGCCTACACCCGGCAGAGCGAGCAGTGCGGCGTGGTCGTCCGGCACCTCACCACCATGGCGCTCCACAATCGCCTGTGCTGCCGCATGCAGCCGCAGGGCGCGCCGGGGGTACCCGAGCCGGTCCCAGGCCCGCACAGCCTCACCTGGCGGCTCTGCGGCCAGGTCTGCCGGTTTCGGCCACCGCTCCAACCACCTCTGGTACGCCGGGAGCACGCGCGCGACCGGTGTCTGCTGCAGCATGAACTCGCTGACCATGACTGCCCACGGACCCGCAGCGGGGTCCCGCCACGGCAGTACGCGCGCATTGGCGTCGTACCACTGCAGAACAGAGGTGTACAGAGAGGTGAGCGGCGAGCCTGACTGGTCGAGCACAGAGCCGATATTAAGGTGCCAGCATGAGCAGCCTGCTCCATCCGGTCGGGCACCTGCCCGCCAGCGTGTACTGGTTCCGTCGGGGACTGGTGCTGTTCGTCTTGGCGCTGCTGTTCTTCCTGATCTTTCAGCTGGTCCCTGGTGGCGGCGATCCGCAGAAGTCGGCGGCGGTCAACGACCCACAGCAGACCCCGACGCCGACCCCGGCTGCCAAGCCGTCGAAGACGCCCACCCCGAAGCCGAGTGAGAAGCCGTCCAAGACGGCCCCGCCGGAGGACGTGAAGTGCTCCGCGTCGAACGTCCGGGTCGAGGCGATGCCGGCCTCCCGCCGGATCACCTCGGGTGCTGCGCTGAACTTCGTGGTCCGGTTCGAGGCGGTCTCCGACGAGTGCAAGGCGACCATCGACCCGGATTCGCTGACCGTCTCGGTCACGTCCGGTGCTGATCTGATCTGGACCACGAGCCATTGTGGGCAAGCGATTCCGAAGGCCACGCTGGTCGTTGCCAAGGGCAAAGAAGCTGCCAGCACGGTGGTCTGGAACGGGCATCGGTCCGGCCCCGGCTGCCTGCCTGGACAGCCGGTGGCCAAACCGGGGACCTATGTGGTCAAGGCCGAGTTCTCCGGCCGCGAATCAACCGCGCAAGCCTTCACGATCGCCTGACGCCGCAGTCGCATCCGACTGCCGACGTACCGGCGAGGCGAAGAGAAGTGCCGCGATCAGACCGATCACCAGGACGGCGGCCGGCAGGATCATCGCGTCCGCCATCGCGTCGCTGAAGCCCTGATGCAGCGCCTCCGGCAACCTCCCGCCGGACGCAGCGCCCTCACCACTGGCCATCGCTGGTAGGTAGTGCGCGAGCCGCGACTCCATCAGTACGGCGATGCCCGCGCTACCGAGAACCGCGCCGACCTGGCGAGTTGTGTTGTAGACGCCCGCGCCGGCTCCCGCTTGGTGCATCGGGAGGTTCCGAGTCGCGGTGCTGCCGATCGGGGCCCACATGAAGCCGTTCGCGACACCCATCAACGCCATCGGCAGCAGGAGCTCCCAGATCGGCAGGTCGGGAGAGATGATCTGGCTCAGCCAGAACAGCGCCACCACATTGCAGGCCAGACCGAACCCGGCGATGAATCGGGGTGGAGTGGTGTCGACCAACCGGCCGACGAACGGCGCCAGTACACCGGAGATGATTGCCATCGGCGCCAAGAGCAGCGCGGCCTTGGTCGGGCTCAGACCGCGAACGGCCTGCGCGTAGAGCATCAGCGGGAACGCCATCGCCGTGACCGCGAAGCCGACCGTGGTGATGGACACGTTGGCCAGTGAGAAGTTGCGATCCCGGAAAAGGGCCAAGGGCAACAATGGCTCGTTGCGGTTGCGAGACTGCCAGAACACGAACAGCCCGAGCAGGACGAGACCCGCGATGATCAGCGACCAGACCGAGATCGGCCCGGTGATCTTGCCCCAGTCGTACTTCTGGCCTTCCTGGATCCCGAACACCAGCAGGAACAGACCGATCGTGCTCAGCGCGACTCCGAGCAAGTCGAACTTGTGCTCGTGAGTCGGCAGGTCCGGGACGAGCCGCATCGCCAGTACGAAACCGATCACGCCGACCGGGATGTTGACGAAGAAGATCCACTGCCAGCCCAAGCCGTCGACGAGGACTCCACCGAGAATTGGGCCGACCAGGATCGCCACACCGGCGGTCGCGCCCCAGAGGCTCATCGCCCGACCGCGCTGATCCGGCGGGAAGATCCGCGTGATCACCGCCATCGTCTGCGGCGTCACCATCGACGCACCGAGCCCTTGCACGACACGAGCCACGATCAGCATCGCGATCGACGACGTGAGTCCACACCACAACGAGGCGAGCGTGAACACGGTCAAGCCGGTCAGGTACATCTTCTTCGGACCGATCCGGTCGCCGAGACGACCGGTCACCAGCAACGGAACGGCGTACGCGAGCAGGTAGGCGCTCGTCACCCAGATGACGTTGCCGACATCGGTACCGAAGTCGTTCAGGATCGACGGGGTCGCGACCGACACGATCGTCGAGTCGACCAGGATCATGAAGAACCCGACCACCAGCGCCCACAGCGCCGGCCACGGCCTCACTTCTTCTCGCGGGGTTGCCATTCCAGGTCCTTGCTCTCTATCCGTCCGATGGTGGTCGCCAGCCAGTCGCGTTCAGCCACGAGCTGACTCTGCAGGTACCCGATCGCAAGCCAGTAAGGCTCCGGAACCTCGCGGGAGCGGACGTTCTCGACGGCGTCGTCGAGCTCCTGGATGAAGTCGTCGAGGTGGGCGATCCGGCGCCGGAACCGCAGTACGGCGTCGTCCTCGGCCAGGTTGTGCGCCTCACTCAGCACCGCGGGGAACAGCGGGTATTCGTAGACGTAGGTCTCGATCGCACTCTCCACCCGCCGCCGCAACGCCTCCGCGCCGGCCGGGGTGATCTCGTACGTCGTTCGTTCGGGGCGGTTACCGGCCCGTTCGGTACCGGTCGCGCGAATGAATTCCTGGCCGGCCAGCCGCTCCACCGTGTGGTAGAGCGAACCCGGCCGGGTCTTCACGATCCGGTCGTTCCGGCGGCTCTTCAGCAACTGGAACATCTCGTAGGCGTGCATCGGGCTCTCGTGCAACAGAGCCAGCACCGCCATCGCCAACGGCGTCAGCTCCGCCATCATCCTCCACCCGGATTGTTCCGTGCTGAATGTTCCAAGTGGAGTATTACGCGGTCAGGCCAGAAAACACAACCTGCGGCCTGGGGTCAGACGTAGCGTTCGAGGATGCTGGATTCGGCCAGGCGGGAGAGACCTTCGCGGACCGTGCGGGCGCGGTTCTCGCCGACGCCTTCGACGGTTTGCAGGTCGTCGATGCTGGCGGCCAGGAGCTTCTGCAGGTGGCCGAAGTGCTCGATGAGTCGGTCGATGACGGCACCGGGCAGGCGGGGGACCTTGGCGAGCAGGCGGTAGCCGCGCGGGGTGACCGCGGCGTCGAGCTGCTCGGCGCCGCCGAGTTGCAGGGCGCGGGCGACCTGGCCGATGTCGAGCAGGTCGGTCGGGCTGACCGCGTCCAGCTCGAGCAGTACGTCGTCCGCCGTCTTGGCGCGGCGGCCGCTGGCCGGCGGGAGGTAGTCGCGGACGACGAGCTCGCGCTCACCGGCGACCCCGGCGACCAGTTCGTTCAGCTGCAGGGTGAGCAGGCGACCGTCGGTGCCGAGCTCGACCACGTAGCCGTCGATCTCGGTGGCGATCCGGCGGACCATCTCGAGCCGCTGCGCGACCGCGGCCACGTCGCGAACCGTCACCAGGTCCTCGATCTCCAGCGCGGACAGCGTGCCGGAGACCTCGTCGAGGCGCAGCTTGTACCGCTCGAGGGTGGCCAGCGCCTGGTTCGCCCGGGACAGGATCGCTCCGGAGTCCTCGAGCACGTAGCGCTGGTCGTCGACGTACAAGGCGATGATGTGCATCGACTGCGACACCGAGATCACCGGGAACCCGGTCTGCCGGGCGACCCGGTCGGCGGTGCGGTGCCGGGTACCGGTCTCGTCGGTCTGGATCGACGGGTCCGGCATCAGGTGCACGGCGGCCCGCATCAGCTTGGTGGCGTCGCGGTCGAGCACGATCGCGCCGTCCATCTTGCTCAGTTCCCGCAGACCGGTAGCGGTGAACTCGATGCCGATCTCGAAACCGCCGGTCGAGATCGAGTCCACGACCTTGTCATGTCCCAGGACCAGCAGGGCGCCGGTGCGGCCGCGCAGGATCCGCTCCAGGCCTTCACGCAGTTCGGTACCGGGTGCCACCGCCGCGAGGGTCGCGCGCATCCGGGCGCCGGTGCTGTTTTTGTCGGTGTTCGGGGCCACGGAAGGTGAGTCTATGCGGTTGTCCGGCGGTGATGGGTGCTAAGTCCCCGCCGACCGCACTCGCGGGGACCCTCGGTCCGATTGAACTTGCACCTGCGCGTGCACGCGCCCGTGCATCTGGACCGTGCAGTACCGGATTCCCGCGTGAACGGGCTTCGGGAGCCGATGGCCCCTGTCGCGTCAGGGGGTGCGGACGACCTGACCGGCGTACGAGAGGCCGCCGCCGAATCCGAACAACAACACCGGCGCGCCGGACGGAATCTCGCGCTTCTCGACCAGCTTCGACCACGCGATCGGGATACTCGCCGCGGACGTGTTCCCGGACTCGACCACGTCCCGCGCGATCACCGCGTTGACCGCGCCGAGGCGCTTGGCCAGCGGCTCGATGATCCGCAGGTTGGCCTGGTGCAGGATGACCCCGCCAAGCTCCTCCGGGGTGACGCCGGCCTTCTCACACACCTGACGCGCGATCACCGGCAGCTGCGTGGTCGTCCACCGGAAGACGCTCTGGCCCTCCTGGGCGAACTGGTTCGTCGGCGCCTCGATCCGGACCGCGTCCGACATCTCCGGCACCGAGCCCCAGACGACCGGCCCGATCTCCGGCTCGTCACTCGCGACAAGCACGGCCGCACCGGCCCCGTCACCAATCAGCACGCAGGTCGTGCGATCGGTCCAGTCGGTGAAGTCACTCAACTTCTCGACCCCGATCACCACCGCCTTGGACGCAGCACCCGCCCGAATCGCATGGTCCGCAGTCGCCAACGCATGCGCGAAACCGGAGCACGCCGTGTTCATGTCGATGGCCGCCGGGCTGCTCAGCCCGAGCCGGGCGGCGACCCGGGCGGCCATGTTCGGTGACCGATCCAGCGCCGTACAGGTGGCGACGATGACGTAGTCGATCTCGGTCTTGTCGATCCCGGCGTTCGCGATCGCCTTGTCGGCAGCCCGCCAAGCCATCTCGTCGACCTGCTCATCAGGCGCCGCGATCCGGCGCTCCTTGATGCCGACCCGACTCTGGATCCACTCGTCATTGGTCTCGACCATCGTCGCCAGCTCGGCGTTGGTCAGCACCCGCTCCGGCTGATAGTGGCCGAGCGCGACAACTTTGGATCCGCTCATCTGATGCTCCTGCGGTCATCCGGCGGACGCCGGGCGGGGGCGCGGGGTTCGGCACTGAACCCAGCCTGGGGGGCTACCCCAGAGTACGTTCCTCGGTCACCCCGTGGGCATCCCTGGTCTCACGCCGCACGTAAAGGTGTGGTCAGGAACACAGGATCAGGTGAGGCCGGCGGCTATCAGGGCTGAGCGGAGGTCGGGGGCGGCGAAGGTCCGGAGGCCGTACTTGGCCTGGATGTCCATGGGTTTGAGGTCTTTGCTGCGGTTCGGGATGTCGGCGGGGATGATCGCCTTGGTGAAGCCGAGACGGGCGGCTTCGGCGAGGCGTTTCTCCAGGCCGCCGACGCGGCGGACCTCGCCGGCCAGGCCGACTTCGCCGATGGCGATCAGGCCGGGGTGGATGGGTTTGTCCATCATCGAGGAGGCGACGGCGATGGCGACGGCCAGGTCGGCGACGGGTTCGGTGATCTTCACACCGCCGACAGTGGCGACGTACACCTCTTGGTCGTGCAGTTTCAGGCCGGCACGGTTGCCCAGGACGGCGAGGACCATGGCGACGCGCTGCGATTCGAGACCGGACGTCGTACGGCGAGGTTGGGGGGCGGCGGATGGGCCGACCAGGGCCTGGACCTCGGCGAGTAGTGGGCGGCGGCCCTCCATCATCACGGTGACGCAGGTGCCGGCGACTGGTTCGGCGTGCTCGGAGACGAACAGGCCGGTCGGGTCGGTGACCTCGACGATGCCGGTGTCGACCATGTCGAAACAGCCGACCTCGTCGGACGGGCCGAACCGGTTCTTGGTCGCGCGCACCATCCGGAACCCGGAGTGCCGGTCGCCGTCGAACGCGAGCACGACATCGACCAGGTGCTCCAGCATCCGCGGACCGGCGATCGCACCCTCCTTGGTGACGTGACCGACCAGGACGACCGCGATGTGCCGCTCCTTCGCCAACCGCACCAGCGCGCCGGTGACCTCGCGAACCTGCGTGACACCACCGGGCGCCCCGTCGACCTCTGGATGCGCCATCGTTTGCACCGAGTCGATCACCAGGAACGCCGGCTCCACCGCGTCGACCTGACTGACCACCGCGCCGAGGTCGGTCTCCGCCGCCAAGTACAACTCGTCGACCAGTGCATCGGTCCGCCCGGCCCGCAACCGCACCTGAGCCGCCGACTCCTCACCCGACACATACAACGTGCGTTGCCCACTGCGCGCGGACTGCGCCGCAACCTCCAGCAGCAGCGTCGACTTGCCGACGCCCGGCTCACCGGCTAGCAGGATCACCGCACCCGGTACGACGCCACCCCCGAGCACCCGGTCGAGCTCACCGATCCCGGTCGGCCGCGACTCGGCCTCGATCGCGGACACCTTGGCGATCGGCATCGCCGGCGAAGTCACCGGCCCGGCCGAGATCCGCGCCGCCTTCGCCGCCCCGACCTCCTGCACCGTCCCCCAGGCCTGGCACTCACCACACCGCCCGATCCAGCGCGCCGACGTCCACCCGCACTCCGCGCACGCGAACGCCGACTTCCCCTTAGCAGTGACCACCTTCGCCATACCGCTCAACCTATAACCGGCCGCCGACAAAACCGCAGAACCTCAGCGTGAGCGACGATCGTGGAGCCACCTGCGGAACCGGGCCGGCCAGGGCAGGTGCGGAGGTGGTCCCGGGCTCGGCGGTGCGGACGACGTGTCCCCGACCTCCTTCAAGTACCTCGCGAGAAGCGGGCTCTCCGACGTACGGAGACCGGCGCTGTCCTCGAGATACTCAGCCGCCTTCTTCAGGTTGCCGGCGACGGCCTGCGCCGAGCCGAGGTGCTGGAGGCAGCGGGCCTGTGCCTCCCGATCGTCGATGTCGGCGTTGAGGTGTGCCGCATGCCGCCACCAACCCTCGGCTTCGCGCGGATTCTTCCGCATCCACGCCGCCACCCCGATCAGTTCCGACGCGTGCGCCTCGCCGCTGACGTCGCCGGCGGCAGTGGCCCGGGCGATGGCCGCGTGCAGATGGTCCACGGCACCTTCGGCGTCGTGCCGGTACAACTGAACGACCGCGAGGTTGACGAGAATCGTGATCTCGGCCGTCAGGTCCGGTCCGGGCCGCCGCAACCGCGCGTCGTCCAGCCGGTTCCGTGCGGTCTCCAAGGCTTCGTCGCGATCGCTACCCGCGGACGTCCCGGCCGCCCGGTGCAGACTCGACAGTGCTCGCTCCACGTGCCGGCGAGTCGTCATCGCGGCCGCCGTGCGGCCATTGGGCGCCAGCTCGCTCGAGATCCCGAGCCACAAGGTGGCCGACCGGAGATCGCCAATCATCCGGTACGCCGTCGCCGTCCGGGCCGCCGCAAGTTCCTTCAGGTCGCTCCGCCCGCATCCCTCACCGACCGTCCTGAGGAACTCGCTCAGCTTCAGCAGCGCGTCCGGATCGGCCTGCCGGACGTACCAGAGCTCGAGTGCGTCGCAGATTCGGGCCAGGTCATCGGCGTTCTCCGGTCCCGGCTTGTCGGATTGCAGCACCTCGCGCAGCCGGTCCGCGTTCATGGCGTACCACTCGGCCGCGTCCATGCCGCCGCTCTTCGACCCGAGCGCGACCATCCACTGCTCGGCCTCCTCTGCTGCCAGGTGCAGTTCCGACGTGGTGACCACTCGCCCGCTACGGGCCCGGCGGATCGCGTTCAGCACGGCCGGTGCGTTGTAGACGATCGCGATCACGCCGAGAACCACAGTGAGCGCGATCCCGATGCGCTGGATCCAGCCGCCGCTGTCAAGGCTCTGCGTCAGCAGTTCCGATGCGAGCCCGGACAGCAGACCGGTGGCGAGTGCACCGATCGCAAACCCCAGCCGACGTCCCAAGGGCGCCTGCTCAGGCTTCTGCTCGGCTTCCGTCACGGCTTGCTCCCAGTGGTCAGACCGCGCACCACTGTCGACCAGAACGACAGCAGCAGCACCACCGGCAGCACAGATGCGACGACGGCTGCTGCTGCGACTGTCCCGCCCGACGCGGCGAACTGACGAGCCTCACCCCACAACACCAGCGACAACGGCGTCGTACCCGGACCACTGATCAGGAACCCGACGATGAAGTCGTTCCACACCATCGAAAACTCCAGGACCGCAACGGCGACGAGTGCAGGCCGATAGGTCCGCTGCACCGTTGCCAGTACGGCGCTCTGTCGCGCAGACCCCTGCAGTGCCTCGGAGACCAGCGCCGGCGGTGCGGCCGCGAACGCGGACCGCAGGAGCAACACAGCGAACGGCAGACCGGCAGCCGCGTGCACCAGAGCCAACGCGACCCGCGACCCGGCGAGCCCCGCAGCCTCGATCGCGTCGCGCAAGGGAGCGGCGTACATCTGCACCGGCGTCACCGCGAGGACAACGAACACCGACATCACCACGCGCCCCAACCAGGTCGGCAAGCCGCCCCACGCGACCAGATAGGCAGTCGGTACGGCGATCGACAGCAGGACTGCCGTGGCTGCGGCGGCAATGAGCGCTGTGGACAGCAAGGCGCGGAGCAGGCCTGCGTTCGCGGCATCGGCGAACGACGAGAACCCGAGACCCGACAGCGACCACCAACCGCGCAGACCGGCCTCCCGTGGCGAGTGGAGCGCAGTGGCGACCAGCACCACGGCCGGGAAGATCCAGACCAGGCTGACGACGAAGCCGGCAGTCCACCCGATGCGCCGCGCTCGCTTGCTGGGCGTCGGCCGGCCCAAGGCCGGGTCCTGGCGGGTCACCGGTACCGGCATTGCCCAGCGCCGCCGGCGCAGCCCGCGGACCCCGATCAGCCCGACGGTGGCCACGATGGCGAACAACACGACGCCGAGTGCCGCCGTACGTCCGGAGGGGTCGCCGCTCGTGGTGGCACGCCACCAGTTGAGGCCGAGTACGTCGGCGGACTGCTGCATCGGCCCCGGGACGGCGATCAGCACCAGGTCGAAGATGCGGACTGCCGCGACCACCACCGTCAGTGTGACGACACCGGTGATCGGCCGGAGCAGTGGGATCTCCACGGCCCACAGGCGGCGCCATCCGGTGACACCCTCCGCAGCGATCGTCCGGGTGACGTCGTCGGGGATCGCGTCCAGGCCGGCGCGGAACAACGAGACGATGTACCCGAGCCAGGTCCAGCCGAACGCAGACACCAGCACCACCCAGAACAGGCTGGGCCCGAGCCATACCGGACTCGATCCGAACAGCGCGGACCACACCGCGGTCACCGTCCCGCGTTCAGGCGCCGGGTCGAAGAGCAGCCGGAACGTCACGCCGGACACCAGGACCGACACGGCGAACGGGACCACCAGCGCAGGTTGCAGGAACGGTGTCAGTCCGGGCAGCCGATAGCTCAGCAGTGCAAGGAAGAACCCGACGACGACGAGCCCGAACGCAACGAGCACCCAGAGGAGGCTGTTGCGCACCGCATGCAGTGCGGCCGGGTCGCCCATCACTGCGAAGTTGCCGAAGCCGAAGCCGCCCGGTGTGCGGAACGCTGTCACCACGGTGACACCGATCGGAATCAGCAGAACGCAGCCGAGCAGCAGAGCCGGCAGACCCAGGAGATACGGGCCGGCCGGTCGCCGGGGCCGTCCGGGGACCGGCCGTCCGCTGACCCCGCGGCCGACGACCTCAAGCGTCAGGTCGTTCGTCTCCAGACCCATCAGCCCTCGACCTCCCGCATCTCGTTGACAGCCGCGTCCACTGCCTCCGGCAGGACAGCGGCGCCGCGACCGCCGACCTTGACGAGGAAGTCCGTCAGTACCCGCCGCAGCCCGTTGGTGTCGCCGAGGCGGCCGAGCCGATCGGACAGGTCGAACTGCAGCAGTTCGCCGGGAGCGGCCAGCTGTTCGGCGAGGCGGGTGAGCTCAGGGGAGTAGCCCTTGACCCGTGCGTCGCTCAGGAACCCGCCCTCCTTGATCCATGGGTCCACGGCTGCTGGTGCAGCCAGTCGTCGGACGAGATCGCGGGCGTCGTCGGTGGTGGGCTTCTGCAGCACCATCACGTCGGCGCCGACCACTACTGGTGCATGGGCGCCCGGGACGAGGGGCGGGAAGGTGAAGAGCCCGACGTCCCTCGGGTCCGCCGCGAACTGCCGCACCACCGGCTCGGCGAAGTCGGATGCCAGGACCATGGCGGCTCTGCGATGACCGAACACCTCGATGATCGCGTCCGGGAACTGCTGCACGAGCGAACGCTGCACTCCGCCCGCGAGACCGCCAGGAGCCGACCACATCGTACCCAGCAACCGCAGAGCTGCAGCGAACTGCGGCTGTCGCGACGGACGCGGATCGGCGGCTGTCGCAAGTCCTGCGTAGACAGCGGGCGCAATGCCCAACAGCACGTTCTCGAAGAAGTCGGTGAGCACCCAACCGTCCCCGGCAGCCAGCGACAGTGGCCTGATACCGGCCTGGGCCAGGGTCCGGTTGACCGCCAGCCAGTCCGGCCACGACGTAGGTGGCTGGAGGCCGGCCGCCCGGAAGACCGAGGGCCGGTACCAGACCGCGGACTTGTGCGCTGTCTTGAACGGGATGCCGTACGTCGCCCCGTCGTGCACCAGGAGCTCGTCCCAGAGCGCGGACCGCCTGGCGAGGTCCGCAGGCATCGGCTCCAGATCGCGCAGGTGACGGGGGACCAGACCGGGCTGCGGCAGCATCACCAGATCCGGGGGCCGCGTGCTGCGAGCGCCGAACGCGCTGGAGATGTCGTCACCGAGTGGCACGACCTCGACCGTGTAGTCGAGGTCGCCGAGACTGTCGAGCACTCTGTGGAACGCCCGGAGCTCCTGTCCACCCCAGCTCACGGCGACCCGGACGCTGCGACGCAGGCCGAGCACATCGTTCGAGCAACCCGCGACCAGTAAGGCAGCGGCGCCGAGGAATGCTCTGCGGCTACTCCTCATGGCGAAAGCCTGCTGTGCGCGCGGCGCTGGTCGTGATCAGCAGGACTGCGCTGGAGCGGAGATCTGGGTTGCTGCTGATCGCCAGCAGCGATCCCCAGGTCGGCAGACCGTTCGCGTCCTCGAGCAGGAGCACGCGTGGGTGCGCGCCGAGCGCACGAGCCACACCGGCCAGTCGGCGGCGACCTGGTGTCAACTGGTGCGGGTAGCGATCCAGCAGGTTCTCGACGCCGCAGTTGGTCGCCCTGGTGTGGCTTTGTTGCCGAGCCTCTCTCGTGGTGAGTCGGCGGGCCGCCTTGTGCCCGTGCACGATGTTGCCCAGCACCGTCAGATGCGGCAACAGGCCCCCTTCGGCCGGCACCAGTCGCACCAGTCGCTGCGGTCCACCCGCTCGCACGACGACCCCCTCGGGCGGGTCCTCTGCCCCGGTCACCAGGTCGGCGAGCCGACGACGGTCCGCTGCCGACGGCAGCACGACCGCTCGCAGCTCGCCGATGTCGACCCGAAGCTGCGCCGGCAGCCCTGGCACATGTTCGAGCAGCAGACCGTCCATGTCGTTGCTGACGCCTCCCGAGCTGGTCCGTCAACCCTTCTGCAGTCATCGGCGATCGCGCAACTCCAACGGGGTGTCGTTTCAGAACCGGTTCAGAAGGTCTTGCTCCAGAGGTTGATCGCGTAGTCGACCTCGACGCCTGAGTGCTCGGCGATGAAGCGGTCGGCGTCCGCAGGGGTGAACTCGATGCGGATGACGGCCTCGAGGTCGGCGCGGGTCTCGAAGCGCCAGCCCATGTCGAGTGGGGTGCGCTGCCAGCCGTGTCCGGCCCAGAACCGCTCGACCACGGGGGCCTTGATCATCGGGTACGCCGAACTGAACCAGCGACCGAACGTCGACCGGCTGCCGTCGTTGTCGATCACGAACGCCGTACCGCCGCGCCGCATCACCCGGTCGAGTTCGGCGAGGCCCGGCTCACAGCCCGGCCCGAAGAAGTACGCCCAGCGCGCGTGCATCACGTCCACCGACGAGTCCGGCACCGGCAACTGCTGTGCGGTTCCCTGCCGGACCTCGACGTTCGCCAAGCCCCCGGTACGACGACGAGCCGCATCGGCCAGCGCGCCATGCGGCTCCACGCCGACCACTCGCGCTGCGGTCGCTGCGAACCGCGGGAGGTGGAAGCCAGTTCCGCAGCCGATGTCGAGGACGGTGGAGCCGGCCCAGTCGCGGATCGCTCGCATCGCCGGTTCGATGACGCCGTTCGGGTCGACGGCGTGGTTCTCGATCTCGTACACCTTCGGGTGGTGCCAGATGTTGGGGCTCGGGATGCCGCCCTCCGCAATGCTCACGCTGTAGAGCGTATTGACTGCTTGGTCGTAGCGGCGAGCAGGGCGACCGGGATCAGGAGCAGACCGCACAGTACGGCGAGCCAGTGGAACCCCAGGTACGCCAGAACCGGCCCGGAGCCAGTACCGGAGACCGAAGCGAGCACCCCCATCGTGAGATCCGACAGCCCCTGAGCAGACGTGCGGATGTCGTCGGGGACCGAGCGCGACAGCAGAGTGGACCCAGCCACCAGACAGGCGGACCAGCCGAGCCCCAGCAGGATCAGCGCCGCAGCGGTCAGCCCGTGCGCGCTATCCGGCGCCAGCGCAGCCACTGTCATTGCCATGGCGAGGATGGCCAGTCCAATGCCGATGGTGGGGATGCGGCCGAGGCGGTCCGCCAGCCAGCCCATCACCGGCGACAGGGCGTACATCCCAGCGACATGTGCGCTGATGACGACGCCCACGATGGTCAGTGAGGCGCCATGGTGCTGCAGGTGGACCGAGGTCATCGACATCACCCCGACCATCACCGCATGGGCAGTAGCGATCGCCAGCAGACCCAGCCGGGCGTGCGGGATCGCCATGACCAGCCGGAACGTCGCAACCAGCGGCTGCCGTTCCAGGAGAGCAGTCTGCGGACGCGGCAGCCGGCGGAGTCCGAACCAGACAGTCACCAGGCTCAGCGCCAGTGCGACCACCGAGAACAGATACGGACCAGTCAGCGGCAGTACGCCGAGAGAGTCGCCGACACTGCCACCCACGCCCGTCAGGTTCGGCCCGATGACCACGCCGATGGTTGTCGCCCACACGACCAGCGACAGCGCACGTGCGACATGGGCTGGGTCGGCCGCGTCAGTAGCGGCGTACCGGGACTGCAGGTTGGCGGCGGAGCCGCTGCCGAACAGGCAGCCGGCCGCCAGCAGCAGTGCGAGCGAGCCGATCTGCGCAGCGACGATGCTGAGCACCGCACCGGCCGTAGCGATCACATAGCCGATGGACAGCGACACCCGTCGACCCCGGGACCGAGCCAGCCGAGCCAGCGGTACGGCGAGGATCGCGCCGCCCAGCGTGGTCGACGTGGCGACCAGACCGGCCATCGACGTGGATCCGGAGATCCGCTCGGCCAGGAGTCCTGCGACCGCGAACCCGCTGGCCACCGCCACTCCGCCGAGCACGTTGCTCGCCACCAGTACCCGGACGGTCGTTCGCTGCAGGTCGGCGGTCACCCGACCACTCTCTCATCTACCTGACAGCGCAGGCGCAATATTAGAATAGGGTTGCATAAATACCCCTGCCTGGTTTGGAGCCACGGATGCCCGACATCGCGATCGTCCCTGCGCCGCGCGAACTCACCGTCGACGAGGGTCGCTGGATCACCGCGGATCCGGTCGCCGAGGCGATCCGCGACGTGGTGGAGAACCTTGGTGAGACCGAGTACCGGATCGACGTGACCGCGGAGGGTGCGCGGCTGACGGCTGGCTCCGAGGATGCGCTTCGGCACGCCGAGACGACGTACGGGCAGTTGCTGGACGCGGCTGAGCCGGCCGAGGACGGGAAGGTCGCCGTACCGGCGGTGCGGATCGCGGACGAGCCGCAGTTCGCTTGGCGTGGGGTGATGCTGGACGTCGCCCGGCACTTCATGCCGAAGGACTTCGTCCTCAAGGTGATCGACGTGCTCGCCCTGCACCGGCTGAACACGCTGCACTTCCACCTCACCGACGACCAGGGCTGGCGCGTCGAGATCGAGGCCTACCCGCGGCTCACCGAGGTCGGTGCGTGGCGCGACGAGACCATGGTCGGCAAGATGTCGCACCTGCAGACCGACTTCGAGTACGACGGCACCCGGCACGGCGGTTTCTACACCAAGGCCGACCTGCGCGAGATCGTCGCGTACGCCGCCGAGCGCGGGATCACCGTGGTCCCGGAGATCGACCTGCCGGGTCACATGCAGGCGGCGATCGCGGCGTACCCGGAGCTCGGCAACTTCCCCGAGAACCAGCTGACCGTCCGGCAGGTCTGGGGGATCAGCGACGACGTCCTGAACGTGAACGACGAGACCGTCGAGTTCGTCCGGACTGTGCTGCGGGAGGTGCTGGACATCTTCCCGAGCCCGTACATCCACCTCGGCGGTGACGAGTGCCCGTCGGTGCAGTGGCGGGCGGCGGACGACGCGCAGAAGCGGCAGGCCGACCTCGGTCTGGAGGACGCTGCGCAACTGCAGGGCTGGTTCACCGAGCAGGTCGCCGTCGTGCTGGAGGAGGCCGGCCGGCGGATCGTCGGCTGGGACGAGATGGTCGAGACCGACTGCCCGAAGGACGCCGTCATCATGGCGTGGCGCAGCGCCGAGCGCGGCGAGGTTGCGGTCAAGGCCGGCCATCAGACGGTGATGACGCCGTGCGAGTCGGTCTACTTCGACTACTACCAGGGCGACCCGGCCACCGAGCCGCTCGCGATCGGCAACTTCATCCCGCTGGAGAAGGTGTACGACTTCGACGTGATCCCAGCCGGCCTGACCGAAGCGGAGGCCGCGCTCATCATCGGCACCCAGTGCAACGTCTGGACGGAGTACATGGAGGGCCCGGAGCAGGTCGGCTACATGCTGCTCCCGCGACTGTCCGCCCTGGCCGAACGCGCCTGGGGTTCCCCCAAGATCTCGTACGACGAATTCCTCGGCCGGCTGCGTCCCCACCTGGCGCGCATCGAGTCGTTGGGTGTGAACTACCGTCCGTTGGACTAGGAGGGCATCTGGGGACTTCACGCCTACTGCGCAGCACTCGGCACGGCACCTCGCCGCACTGGTGCAAAGACCACGATGGAAAAACATCGAGGCCTTCGCCCCAGCACGCCGAGCTACCGCGCCGAGCACTTGCTCGCTACGGCGTGAAGTCCCCAGACACCCTCCAACTTTCCTGACCTTTCAGTTGCTGAGGGGATAACGAAATTCCCCTCAGCACTGTTAGCTGGGATAGACGCCGAGCGGAGGTGCTCATGACCGCAGTGGGACCACTGGACGCTATGTTCCTGCTCGGCGAGAGCCGGGAGCAGCCGATGCATGTCGGCGGGCTGATGTTGTTCGAGCTTCCCGAAGGTGCTGGGCGGGATCATGTTTTCCCGGAGGGGACGCGGGATTTCGTCTCCCGGCTGTACCACGACATTCTCGATGCGCCTCGGGTGAATCCGGTGTTCTCGCGGCGGGTGCGTAATCGGGCGCTGGATCTCGGCTACTGGTCGTGGGAGCAGGACGATGCGATCGACCTCGAGTACCACGTCCGGCTGTCCGGGCTGGCTCGGCCGGGGCGGTTCCGCGAGCTGTTCGAGCTCACCAGTCGGCTGCACGGCACCCTGCTCGACCGGCATCGGCCGCTCTGGGAGATCCACCTGATCGAAGGGGTGGAGGGTCGCCGGTTCGCGGTCTACAGCAAGATCCACCACTCGATGATCGACGGCGTGACCGCGCTGAAGTGGATGCAGGACACCCTCACGACGGATCCGACGCGGACAGAGATGCCGGCTACTTACGCACTGCCGTCGAAGGAGTCTGTGTCGGGAAGCGGCGGTGGAGTTCCGACTGCTACTGAACTGTTGACTGCAATTGGCCGTACGCCGGGTCGTGTCGCCCGTTCGGTGGGTGATGTCGGGAAGATGCTGGCGAATGTCGCCGGGTTGACGCCTGTTGGACTGAAGAGTTTGTTGCACGAACACTCGTCCGTGGCGTTCCAGGCGCCGCGGACGATCTTCAACCAGGGGATTACCGGGGCTCGGCGGTTCGCGGCGCAGTCGTGGCCGATCGAGCGGTTGGAGAAGGTGCGGGCGATCACCGGGTCGACGCTGAACGACGTACTGCTCGCGATGTGTTCCGGTGCCTTGCGCAACTATCTGCTGGAGCAGAACGCCTTACCTGACAAGCCTTTGACGGCAATGGTGCCGGTGTCGCTCAGAGGTAAGGATGATGCACCGGGTGGCGGCAATGCACTCTCCACACTCATCGCGGATCTCGCGACAGATGAGGCGGACGCCGAGCAGCGGATCAAGCGGATCACCGTGTCGACGACGTACAGCAAGGGGGTGTTGTCCGAGCTCAGCCCGTTGCAGAACCTGATGGTCGGGGCGCTCGGGTTCGCCGCGGCGGGTCCGTCCGCGGTGCTGCCGGGGGTCGCCGGGCTCACGAATCCGCCGTACAACCTGGTGATCTCGAACGTGCCCGGCCCGGCCGAGAGTCCGTTGTACTGGAACCGCTCTCGCCTGCTCGGCATGTATCCGGCGAGCATCGTGATGAACGGCCAGGCGCTGAACATCAGCGTCACCAGCTACGACCACCAACTGCACTTCGGCCTGGTCGGCTGCCGCCGTACCGTCCCCCATCTGCAACGGCTGCTCGGACATCTCGAGACGTCACTGGCCGAGCTGGAGAACATCCACTAGCTCTCCGAGCAACCGAAACCCGCAGTCCGCGGCGATCGTTGCGGCCTGTACGGCGGCCTCGGTCGCGGCCGCTTGTTCGCCGATCGCGCGCCGCGCCCGGGACAGCGTGATCAGCGCCTCGGCTTCGAGGTACGGGTAGGTTCCGCGCGCGAGCGGGAGGCAGGTCTCGATCCACCGCACGGCGGCGGGAGCGTCGCCGAGGGCGAGCTGGACCTGGGCGACCGTCGCGGCAGTCTTGGCCTGGGCCGCCGGGTCGTGGATGGCGATCGCTAGTTCGTAGGCCCGGTGAGCGGCCTGCAGTGCGGCCGGTCCGTCGCCGCGCTGGACGTACAACCTGGCCAGCTCGTCCAGGGTCGACAGCTCACCGCGAGGGTACGAACGGCGCTGGTGGGCATCCAGTACGTCGCTCAGCAGCGCGGCCGCGTGGTCGGACTCGCCCAGCTGCCGCACCGCGCTCGCCAGGTTCCCCCGGATGGCGAGAGTCGCCATGTCGGGCCCGGTGTCGCTGACCTGCAGGGCGGCCCCGAACAGGTCGGCTGCCTCCTGCAATTCGCCCTGATACAACCGGATCATCCCGAGACTGTTCAGCACGATCGCGCGGAGGTGGCCGTGCTGGTCGTTCTCGGTCAGCTCGAGCGCGCGATGGGTCCACAGGTCCGCGTCGGCGAGTTTGCCGCGCAGCTGGTGAAGCCATCCGATCAGGTAGGCCAGGTAGGCGGTGGCTGCGGGCCAGCCGATGGCCACCGCGAGCGCGTAGCCGGACAGACCGTCGGACAGTGCTTCGTCGTCCCGTCCGATGGCGCCGACGGCCTGGCTGCGGCTGATAAGCATCGCCACCCGGGCGACATCGTCGCCGGCCGCCTCGGCAGCCGCCAGTCCGGTCTCGGTTACCGGGAGCCAGCCGTCGACATGCCTGCGGAGCAGGAAATATCCCCGGAGTTGGTCGACGATCCGCCAGGACAGCGACCGGTGGTCGGAGTGCGCCGGGTTCTGCACGACCGCCAGCAGAGCAGTGACTTCTTCGTCGAGCCAATCGAGCGCTTCGGCTCGCGACCCGAAGACGGTGCCCGGCGCGGGATGGGCAGCGAGCCGTACGAGTTCCGGGTGCACGAGATCCATCGCGGCCGTCGTCACCTCGAGGTACCAGGCGTACAGCCGGGCCTGGGCGGCGGTGCCCTCGGCGTCGTCGGCGAGCAGGCGGCGCGAGTAGAGACCGAGCAGATCGTGGAACCGGAAACGGTTCTTCGTGTGCTGCAGGAGCATGTTGGCCTCGAGCAGCACCTCGAGGACCCGATCCGCCGCCGCCGTCGGGATGCCGAGCAGCACTCCGGCGCTCTCGGCACTGAAGTCGTCGCCAGGGTGCAGGCTGCACAGCCGGAACGCACGCTGGGCGTCGGCGCTCAGGTCTGCGTAGCTCAGGTCGAAACTGCTGAGCACACTCGACTCGCCGAGGCTGAGCTCGGTGAGCCTTCGGTTGCCGTCCTCCAACCGGTGCGCTAGATCGGCAACCGTCCACTGCCGCCGGGTGGCGAGTCTTGCGCCGGCGATGCGCAGTGCGAGGGGGAGCCGGGCGCAGGCCTCCGCGAGCGCACTCACCCCCGACCGATCGTCATCGAGCCGTCGGGGGCCGGCGGTAGCGGCGATCAGCAGGACCGCGTCGTCGTGCGGGAGCGGCTCGAGGTCCACGACGTGGGTGGTGGCAAGGTCCGGCAGCCGCCGTCGGCAGGTGATGATTACGTCGCTACCACCGGCACCTGGGAGCAGCGGCCGGATCTGCGCTGCGTCCTGGGCGTTGTCGAGCAGGACCAGCATCCGGCGGTCGGCGAGTTCGCTGCGCAACAGCGCGGCTGCTTCGGCGGCATCGGTTCCGATCCGTCGTCCCGGTATGCCGAGGGCGCGGAGAAAGCGGCCGAGGATCTGCAGCGGTTCCGGGGCCACCGCGTCGGCGCCGCGCAGGTCGGCGTACAGCTGACCGTCCGGGTACTGCGAGCGGAGGCGATGGGCGGCGGCCAGGGCGAGGGCGGTCTTGCCGACTCCGGGGATCCCGCTGATCAGGACCGCACGCGACGACAGCGCGCCGGGCCGGGCGAGCGCCGTACAGATTGCTGTGAGCTCGTCCGCGCGGCCGACGAAGTCCGGAGGTGCGGACGGCGTCTGCTGGACAACTGCTCGTTCTGGCGGCGCCCCACGCCGGAGCACCTCGAGGTGGGCCGCGCGCAGCCCTTCGCCGGGGTCGATGCCGAGCTGGCCGGCGAGGGCGGACCGGATCCGGTCGTATGCCGCGAGCGCCTCGGCCTGGCGATCCGCAGCCGCGAGGGTCTGGATCAGCTCGACATGGAGTGGCTCATCGAGTTCTTGCTGCCCGGCCAGCTCGCGCAAGGGACGCAGTGCCAGCTCCGGCTGATCGGTCTCCCGCGCCAGCCTGCCGAAGGTTCGGACGGCGGCGGCGTACTCGTTCGCGATCGCGACGTAGAGCGGGCTGGTGTCGATCAGCTCGACATCGGTGTACCCACGCCACAGGTCGACAGCCTGCGAAAGCTTGGCCAAGGTGGCTGGCTCGTCTGTCAGAGCACGGAACGCCAGCAAATCAAGGCTTTCGGCGCCGACTGCCAGCCGGTAGCCGGCTGGTCCGCCGACGATCACTTCGGGCGCCGGACTGCCGGTCTCGAGCAGTCGCCGCAACCGGGCGACGCGGGTCTGCAAGAGGCTCACCGCGTTACTGGGGACGTCGTGCGGCCAGAGCAGATCGATGAGCTCGGCCTGACCGACCGTCGTACCGGCGCTGAGAGCGAGCCGGGCCAGCAACACGCGCTGCGGACCACCGATCGGTACGGCGACCTCGCCATGCCAGACGTCGAGCGGGCCAAGCACCCGTATGCGCAGCGGCCCGCTGACGTCGGTGGTGGGAGTGGTGACGGCTCGACCGGCTTTGGCAGCTGCCCGAAGCTTCTCGACGTCCGCGGTGTTCAGCGCGAGGGCCGCGGCGAGCGCATCGATCGAGTCCGGCTTCGGGCCACGGCTCCGGCCCTGTTCCAGATCACGGATCGCCCCGGTACTGAGGCCGGCCAGGTCCGCGAGCTCCCGCTGCGTCTTGCCCGCGTCCTGACGGAGATTGCGCAGCAGGTCACCGAAGCCGCTCTCCCGGGGCGTGGGCACAACGAGCATCCTACGCACCACCGGAGGCCCGGACGGCCGGTCAGTGGACCGGCCGCCCGTCATTCATTGCTCAGCCGCACACCCCGGTGACCCACTGGTGGGACCGGAGCAGCTCCGGGGTGACGAAATCCCCGCGGCCGCCGCGCGGAGTGCAGCCGGCGGTGTTGACGTAGCCGACTCGCGAGTAGTAACGAACGCCGGTCAAGCTGCTGTTGGTCCCGTTGTTGCGGACCGATTTCGGCGCGACGTCGTCGGCCCAGGAACAGATCCCCGGGGCGGCCAGCCAGTTGGCGTCGTTGCCGGACCAACGGCATACGGCGCCGAGTCCGCCTCGGGCGGAATAGAAACAGATGTTGCCACTGGCGCAGTCCCACGCTGCTACGAGCTCCTGCGTCTCCTCGTTCCAGACCTGTCCGGTCTGCTCCGCGTACTGCACCATCTCCGCGTTGGTGGGCTTCTTCTCGATGGGCGCGGCATTGGCCGGTGCGGACAGCACCAGCACGGTCGCAACGGCGCCCAGAACGGCGATCAACGATTTCCGGAAAGTATTCATGCGCCGACGCTACGAACCGCAACCGCCGCGGCACTGTCCGTACCGCGCCCGTACTAGATCCGTACGACGCCTGTCGGGGTCTCGAACCGGGCGGCGATCAGGCCTGGCTGACCGTTCGGCCCGGCCCACTGCACGTCCAGGTCGTCGAGGAGGTGGTCGGCGGGGTGGCCGATCCAGTCGGTGACGCGGACTGGGTCGCCGGCGATTTCGAGGGCGGTCAGGCGGAGGTCTTTGCCGCCGACTGACGGGTGCTGAGTGAGGTCGTCCCAGTGGATGAAGAAGGGGAGTTGCGGGTCGGCGATCAGGCCTTTGACGCCGATCTGGCGCCAGGTCAGGTTCACGCCGTCGGGGCGGTGGCGGTTGCCGGGGACGGACTCGCGGCCGAGCCGGCGCTCCATCCGGACCATGTCGCGGATCGCGACCACCCAGCCGAGCCAGCCGCCGCCGAGCTCCTTGCGGGCGCGGACGGCCTGGCCGAACGGCGCCTTGTCGGAGGCGGGGTGGTCGAGGACGTCGACGACCTCGATGTAGCGGTCGTTCTCCAGCGGGAGGATGTAGTTGATCGTCCCGAACCGTGGGTGGACACCACCGTCGACGAACTCCGCACCGAGCAGCGCGGACAGCCGTTCGACAGTCGCCAGGCACCCATCAGGGCCGGCTGCGTACGACAGATGATCCAGACGCATGCCAGCATTCTTGCCCCAAATTCCGCCGGTTGGGGCGGAATGGAGTGTCGGTTGCGTGTCGGTCAGCGGGATGCGGGGTGCGGCAGCACGGGGCGGGCCGCCTCGAGACGCTGCCGGCAGAGGTCGGCAAGGACGTCGTACGCCTTGAGACCCATCAGCGTCTGCAGCTCGACCTTGCTCGACTCGAAGACCGCCTCGACCCCGATATGCGCCTCGGTGTTTCCGGTGCAGTACCAGTTCAGGTCGTGGCCGCCGGGGCCCCAGCCGCGGCGGTCGTACTCACCGATGCCGACCTCCGTGTACGTCGTCCCGTCGGGGCGCTCCACCTCGCGGAACGTCCGGCGGATCGGCAGCTGCCAGCAGACGTCGGGCTTGGTCTCGACGAAGTGCACACCCTTCTTCAGGGCCAGGCCGTGCAGCGAGCAGCCGCCCATGCCGCCGTTGAAGCCGGGGCGGTTCAGGAAGATGCAGGCACCCTCCCAGACCCGGGTCTTGCGGTCGCCGTCGTCGTCGGTCTCGACCCAGCCGTTCCGCTTGCCCTCCTTGCGGAACTGCCAGTCCTCCTTGGTCAGCTCCTTCACGTATTCCTTGACGCGGTTCTCGTCCTCGTCGTCGGAGAAGTGCGCGCCGAGCGTGCAGCACCCGTCGTTCGGCCGGCCTTTGTAGATACCGGCGCAACCACCGCCGAAGATGCAGGTCCAGTTCGACGTCAGCCAGGTCAGGTCGCAGCGGAACACCTGATCCGGATCGTCAGGATCGGTGAACTCCACCCACGCACGCGGAAAATCAAGAGAAACCTCGGGCACTCGTGAAGCGTACGCGCCCGTTGCCGCGAACTGCGAACGGCAACTCCGAAACAACTCCTCCACCCTGAGTGAAGTACTTTGTGAGGTATGCGGCTCGGCGTACTCGACGTAGGTTCCAACACTGTCCACCTGCTCGTGGTGGATGCGCACCGCGGTGCCGCACCGCTGCCGGCGTACTCGCACAAGACCGAGTTACGGCTGGCCGAGCACCTCGACAAGGACGGCCGGATCGCGGACGCGGGCGCCGACGAACTGGTCGCGTTCATCTCCGAGGCCGCCGAGCTGGCCGAGGACAAGGGCTGCGAGTCGGTGATGGCGTTCGCGACCTCCGCGCTGCGCGAGGCGCCGAACGGCGAGAAGGTGCTGGCGCGGGTGCGCGCCGAGAGCACGGTCGACCTCCAGGTGCTGAGCGGGGTCGACGAGGCCCGCCTGACCTTCCTCGCCGTACGGCGTTGGTTCGGCTGGTCGTCGGGTCGGCTCGCGGTGTTCGACATCGGCGGTGGCTCGCTGGAGATCGCGGCCGGGTCCGACGAGGAGCCGACGGTCGCGGTGTCGGTGCCGCTCGGCGCCGGCCGGTTGACCCGGGAAGGCGTTCATCAGGATCCGCCGGACAAGGACGAGGTCCGCGCGCTCCGCAAACGGATCCGGATGGAGATGGCCGCGGTCGCGGGCGGCGTACTGCGGGCCGGTAAGCCGCAGCGTGCGGTGGCGACCAGCAAGACCTTCCGATCGCTGGCCCGGATCTGTGGTGCGGCGCCGTCCGACGACGGGCCGTACGTGCCGCGCACACTCAACCGCAACGACCTGGCCGAGTGGACACCGAAGCTGATCAAGATGTCGTCGGCCGAGCGCGCCGCCCTGCCTGGAGTGTCCGCCGGTCGTGCGTCGCAGCTGGTCGCCGGTGCGCTGGTCGCGGACGCCGTGATGGACCTGTTCGACCTGTCCGCACTTGAGGTCTGCCCTTGGGCGCTGCGTGAAGGCGTCATTCTGTCCGAGCTCGACCAGCTGCAGCCCCGGTGAGCCCGATGCCCGGCACCGCTTCCGCCAAGATTGGCCTGTCGACCGCCTCGGTCTACCCCGAGACGACCGCGAGCTGCTTCGAGCTGGCCTCCCGCCTCGGGTACGACGGGGTCGAGGTGATGGTCGGGATCGACCCGCTGAGCACCCAGATCGACGCCATCCAGCGGCTGGTCGACTACCACCAGCTGCCGGTGCTGGCGATCCACGCACCCTGTCTGCTGATCACGCAGCGGGTCTGGGGGACCGACCCGTGGGGCAAGCTCGAGCGGTCGGCCGAGGCCGCGAAGGACCTCGGGGCGGACGTCGTCGTCGTACACCCGCCCTTCCGTTGGCAGCGTGACTATGCGCGCGGGTTCGTCGACGGGATCGCGCGGCTCGAGGACGAGACCGGCGTAATTTTCGCGGTCGAGAACATGTACCCGTGGCGCGCGCCCGGCAAGGGCCTGCAGGCGTACGCGCCGAGCTGGGACCCGACCGAGCAGACCTACGCGCACACCACGCTCGACCTGTCGCACTCGTCGACGGCCGAGCAGGACTGTGTCGAGCTCGCCGAGACGATGGGTCGCACGCTCAAGCACATCCACCTCACCGACGGCACCGGCTCGGCCAAGGACGAGCACCTGGTGCCCGGCCGCGGGACGCAACGGGCCGCCGACCTGCTCAGCACCCTGGCGAACCAGGACTTCCGCGGGCACATCATCATCGAGATCAACACCCGGCGGGCGACCAGCCGGTCCGAGCGTGAGGTCGATCTGATCGAGTCGCTCGAGTTCACCAAGAAGCACTTCAGCACCGACAAGCAGAGCATCCGCGGCAGCCGCCGGTCCTCCTTCGCGGTCACCCCGGAGGGGGAGATCTCGGAGCTCACTCCGTGACAGCCCGCCGTACGACGGAGGGTCCGGCGGCCCGCTCCGGCCGGCCCGGGCGGCGTCCCGGCGGACCGGACACCCGCGGCGAGATCATCGGCGCGGCCCGCAAGTCCTTTGCGGACAAGGGATTCACGGCCACCTCGATCCGCGCGGTCGCCCGCGAGGCCGGGGTCGACGCGGCGCTGGTGCACCACTATTTCGACAGCAAGGACGAGCTGTTCATAGAGGCGATGTCACTGTCGGTCGACCCGCGCCAGGTCGCGGCCACCGTCATCGACGGCCCGCGCGACGAGATCGGCCGACGGATCGCGACCGTGTTCCTCGGGGTCTGGGAGTCGCCGGACGGTCAGCAGCGGATGCGGGCGATCTTCCGCAGCATCGCGGGCAGCGACGAGGTCGCGCGGGTGATGCGCGAGGGCATCACCCAGCTCATCCTGCAGCCAGTCTCCAAGGTGCTGGACGTCCCCGACGCTGCACTGCGGGTCAGCCTGGTCGCGACCCAGCTGATCGGGCTGGCGATGGTCCGCTACCTGATCGAGCTGGAACCAGTAGCCTCTGCAGACATACAGACCCTCATAGACCGCCTGGCCCCCGTCCTGCAGCACCACCTCACCGGGTGATCCCGACCGACCGCGGACCTGGGAGGAGGAGTTGGCGTACCGACCAACGGGTAGTAGTGGGCACTCAGCGCCCGCGTCAGGCGTGATCTTTCGTGTGATCGCCCCGCTTGATCGACTACTAACAGTCCGTCGGTACACCAGGTCTTGCCAACCGAAGGCTTTGGTGCGTTAATTCATCACATGTTGAATAACGCGGTGAGTTGCCGTGACGTCGTGGTGGTCCGCGGCGACCGGGAGGTCCTGCACGGGGTGGGATTCGGGCTGCCGACCGGGTCGGTGACCGGGTTGCTGGGCCCGTCGGGGTGTGGGAAGACGACGCTGATCCGCGCGATCGTGGGATTGCAGGCGCGGGTTTCGGGCGAGGTGTCGGTGCTCGGATCGCCGGCCGGTTCCGCGGGTCTGCGCGGGCGGATCGGGTACGTGACCCAGGAACCCAGCGTGTACGGCGATCTGACGGTGACCGAGAACCTACGGTTCTTCGCGGCGGTGCTCGGGGTGCGATCGGACGACGTACAGCGGGTTATCGACGCAGTGGACCTGCGGTCGCATGCCGACGTGCGGGTGGATCGGTTGTCGGGCGGGCAGCGGTCGCGGGCGTCGCTGGCGGCCGCGTTGCTGGGGTCGCCGGAGTTGCTGGTGCTGGATGAGCCGACGGTGGGGCTGGACCCGGTACTGCGACGGGATCTCTGGGAACTGTTCCATCGACTGGCTGCGGACGGCGCGACGCTGCTCGTGTCCAGTCACGTGATGGACGAGGCCGTGCGCTGCGATCGATTGTTGCTGATGCGGGACGGCGAACTGCTGGCAGACGACACCCCGCAAGCGCTGCTCGACGCGGTCGGAACCGACGACATCGAGCAGGCATTCCTGACCCTGATCGACCGGAAGGCAGGTGCCCGATGAGCCCGCGAGTGACGTTCGCGGTCGCGGCGCGAGTGCTGTCGCAGTTGCGCCGGGACCACCGCACGGTCGCGATGCTGATCGTGATGCCGGCGTTGCTGGTCACGCTGATGTGGTGGATGTTCCACGACTCACCGACGACCTTCGATCGGGTCGGTGGTCCGCTGCTGGCCGTGTTCCCGTCGATCATCATGTTCATCGTGACCTCGGTCGCGACCCTGCGCGAACGATCGAGCGGCACGCTCTCGCGGTTGTTCACGATGCCGATGGCCAAACTCGACTTCCTGCTCGGCTACGCCCTCGCGTTCGCCGTGATCGCCGTCGTACAGGCTCTCGTCGTGGTCTCGATCGCCTTGTATGCCTTGGATCTGGACATTCAGGGTGCCGCCTGGCAGTTGGGCGTGGTCGCGGTTCTCGACGGCGTCCTCGGTACGGCGCTCGGTCTGTTCGCGAGCGCCTTCGCCGCCACCGAGTTCCAGGCGGTCCAAATGATGCCGGCGGTGATGATCCCGCAACTCCTGCTCTGCGGACTACTGCTCCCGCGGGACCAACTGCCCGACGTACTGCACGCCGTCAGCACGGTCCTACCACTCTCGTACGCCGTCGACGCGGTCGTCGGAGTTGCCCGAGGCAACAGTCCGGTCGGCGACATCCTCGTCGTACTGGCGTTCATCGTCGCGGCCCTAGGCCTCGGAGCCGCGACGCTGAAACGCCGTACCGCCTGATCACACGAGCTTCTTCACGACCTTGCCGTCCTTGTCGTAGGCGGTGACGGTGAAGCTCTTCATAGGGGCCTTGGTCGGCCCGGTTTCCCAGCAGTAGGCGAACCAGCCGTCGGTGACTGGGATGTCGAGTTTGGTCTTGTCGTCCATCCGCAACTGGATCCTGGTCACCCCGCCGTTCAGCCGGCCCCAGGCGACCGGGTCGTAGCCACCCTCGGCGTTCCCGCCGATGTTGTTGCCGGTCCAGTGCTGGGCGGGCTGAGTCTTGGTTGCCGGGGTGAGGATGTTGCTGTCGTAGCGCAGCTTGTCCAGCACCAGCAAGGTGGTGCCGTTCCGCATATGGCCACCCTCGATCGAGCGATCACCGATCTCACAGGCGATCGCCACCCGCCCGCTCGGCGACACCGCGATCACCATCGCCTGCGCGATCTCTCCGTAGCCCTTCTCGATCCGCGACGACCGAGTGGTGGCCTTCACCGACCAGCCCGTCATGTCGACCCAGGCCTGTACCGAGCAGTTGCGCAGCTGGGCGGCGGGGTCCTTCGGCACCCCGTCCTTCTTGACCTGGTCGAGGAGCGCCTGGGTCGGCTTGTCGCCGCCGGGGACGATACAGGTCAGCATTCGCTGACCGACCTCGGGTTTGGGGGTCAGCGCCTGCCCGGAGAAAGGCCCGTCGTACGGCGTCGACAGTTTGATCTTCGGATCGTTGAACTTCACGCCGCACCGGCGGTTCGCCTCGGCCGCCGTGAGTCGCTGACCCACCGACGCCTCGCCCCGCGGAACGCCGGGGACCGCCTCGAACCAGACTTCCTTCTTCTGCTCGCCCGCCACCGGCGGCTCACCGGCCTGGCTGTTCCCGGGCAAGAGTGTCGCCGCAAGCGCGATCGCGGCCACGCCGGCGATGGATCCGCCGACGGTCAGGTACCGACGGCGTCGTACACCGCGCTGTCCGCGAGTCAGTACGGCGGTGGTGTCGAACGGGGCGAGCGGTTCGGCGTCGGCGAGGCGGTGGAGTTCGGCGCTGACTTCTGGGTCGTTGTACATGGGGTTCTCCTTCACAGCGCCGGGCTCGGTCGCCGGGTCATGGCTTGGCGGAGCGTGTCGAGGCCGCGCGACGCCTGGCTCTTGACGGTGCCTTCGGAGCAGCCGAGTACCTCGGCGGTCTGCTCGACCGACAGGTCCTCGTAGTACCGGAGGACCACGCAGGCGCGTTGTCGTGGCGCGAGGGTGCGCAGCGCGTCGAGGACTTCGTCGCGTCTCGCATGTCCCGCGGTGAAGTCCTCGCTCGCCGGCCGATCCGGTACGTCGGCAATCGTCACCTCACGCCGCCACGGTCGCCGGCCGCCGTCGTACGCGGCGTTGACGACCATCCGGCGCGCATAGGCGAACGGATTGCCGACCCGGTGGATCTTCGGCCAGTGCAGGTACAGCCGGTACAGCGCGTCCTGCACGATGTCGTCGGCCTTGTCCCGATCCCCACTGATCAGGTACGCCGTTCTTCGCAGCGACGGATTGGCCGTCTCCACGAACTCCACAAACGCCTGGTCCCGCTCGCTCATCCGTGCCCTCCCGCTCTCAGGTCCCCCTCAAGACGGAAGGGCCGTTCTCCCGGGTTGCATGCGTCAGAGTTTTGGTTTGCCCGGCTGGTAGACCCAGGCCTGGAAGAACGCGTCGAGGTCGCGATGGGTCTGCCGCTCGACGAACCGGATGAAGGTCTCGGTCGTGACGTTGCCGTGCCGGTGGGTGGTCGGCCACTGCTTGAGCAGCCGGAAGAAGGCGCGGTCGCCGATCTTCAACCGCAGGGCGTGCAAGGTCATCGCGCCGCGCGTGTAGACGAGGTCGTCGAAGATGTGGTCGCGGCCCGGGTCGGCGACCTTGCCGCTCCAGTCCCGATCTTCGGCGTACGCCTCGTCGAAGGTCTTCTGCGCCGGAACGCCGTTGAACTTCTCCTGGTACAGCCACTCCGAGTAGGTCGCGAAACCTTCGTTGAGCCAGATGTCCGACCAGCGCGCGGGAGTGAGGCTGTCGCCGAACCACTGGTGACCGAGTTCATGGGCGAGCAGCCCACCACTGACGTTGCTGCTGCGCTGGTCGTACATGGGTCGGCTCTGCGTCTCGAGCGCGTAATGAACGCCGACATCGGCCATGATCCCGCCGGTCGAGTCGAACGGGTACCGCCCATACAGCGACGACTCCCACTGGACGATCTGCGCGGTAGTCCGGTTGAACACCTTGCCTTGACCAGCCTTTGTGTCGATTGACTTGCCGATCGCGGTGATGTTCTCCAGGCCGTCACTCGTCCTGGTGCGGGTGACGTTGTAGTTCCCGATCGCGATCATGCCCAGCTCACTGGCCATCGGCTTGTTCATGTACCACCGGAACGTCGTCTTACCGCCGTGCTTGGTCGTCGGACCGGGTTCCCCATTGGCCAGCACACTCAGACCTGTCGGAACCGTGATCGTCTGGCTGTACGTCGCCTTGTCAGCCGTCGTGTCATTCACCGGGTAATAGGTCGCCGCACCAATCGGCTGGTTGAGCGCCACCGCGCCATCTTTCGTAGCCGCCCACCCCGAGATCCCCAACGCCGGATCATCAATCTTCTGCGGCACCCCCGCATACGAAACCGACACCACAAACCTGCTCCCACGCCACAACCCACGCGGAGGAGTAATCACCAGTTCCTGCGCCCCACTCCGAGTGAACGAAGCGGCCCGCCCGTTAACCGTCAACCTGCTGATCTTCAACGACCCCAGGAAATCCAGGTTGAACCGCGAAAGATTCTGCGTCGCCTTCGCCACGATCGTCGTCGTCGCATCAATCGCCTTGCTCTTCGGATCGAACCCGAGCCTGATGTCGTAATGGCCGACGTCGTATCCCCCGTTCCCCATATCCGGGAAGTAGGAGTCCCCAGCCCCAGGAGCCCCCGGCGAAAACACCGGCGCAGCCTGCGCGGTCAGATTCGAACCCCCGACCAACCCCACCGCCAACACGACCGACACAAACCCACGACGAAGCCCCACAAGTCCTCCTGTATTGGGTACAACCAGCCCTCCGCAGACTAAGCCAACCCACGGTCCCCGAACCCCCACACCACCACAACCGCACCCCACCCACCGCCCCCACCGTCCAACCACCCCCGGCGGCGCTCCCCAGTGCCACTTGGGGAG
>NZ_BAAANF010000008.1:428773-442197 GCF_039529655.1 Kribbella yunnanensis
CCCCAGTGCCACTTGGGGAGCCCCGCGCCACCGACACACCCCGAAAACGACGGCGAGAACTCCCCAGCTCCCGCGACGCTCGACCCGGCGCCCCCAGCTCGGTGGTTATCCCCTCAGTTGGGGGGTTGCCCATCGAGAAACTCAGTGGCCAACCCCCCAACTCGATGGGCAACCCCGAAGACCCCCCGGCCGAGGCGGACCGGTCTCCGGACGTTCGGACGCTGGGGAGTCAAGGGGACGCCGCTGTCGAACCCCCTCCCCAAACCGGATCGGGGTGGATCCGCGACGGATTCGGGCGGTGGATGCTCCCCAGATCCCCTCGTGGGGGGAGGCAGTTCTCCCCGAACCGGTTTGGGGAGGAAGCTGGGCCGCTCAGGGCGAACATCCACCCCAACCTCCAGCAACGGTCACTGTCAGGCGACGGGAACCCAACTGCCCCAGCCATAGCCCGTTAACCCCAGGCAACGTGGAGCCGTGGTCGCCGACCTCGCCATCCACCTCAGCCACCGCGGCGCCCAGCCACGCTGTCTTTGTAGTCGGCCGGTCGCGGTGATCAGCCACAGCGCACGTCCCCGGCCGAGAATCTTTCGGCCTGCACCCCCACTCGACCGCCAAAGGCGGCCGACAAAGCAAGAGGGCGAGCCGAGCAGATGGCTGAGCCGGATGGCGAGGCCGGCGACCGCGGTTCCACGCTGCCTGGGGCTGACGGGCTGGGGCTGAGGTGAGTGATGCCCGAGCTGCGTTATCCGAGGGATTTTGGGGACTCGGTGACGAAAACCCATCGGATAACGCACCCGAGCAGCCCCGGGGACTCGAGATCGCGGGCGGAAGTCACCTTGAGCACCCATCAACCACGCGAGCCCCGCCGAAACGGTCGAATCGTGCTCAAGGTCGGCCGGCCGGCTCACCTTGAGCACCCGGCAACCACCGTTCGGCCGCGTACGTGGTTGAACCGTGCTCAACGTCGTACCGGATCAGCTAGCGAGCCCTCACCAATCGGCGGTTCCCACCTCATCGGCGAACCCACCCACGCGCCCCGGCACTCCCCAAACCGGTTCGGGGAGCGCCGCCACCGCGCGACCGGGGAGCGGTACCTGCCGATTCGGTGGGGTAGCGCTCCCCAGCGGCGCCGTACAGCACCGCTGTTGACGCCAACGCCGAACCGCTTGACCAACCGGCTTTGGGGCTAGCCCGAGAGGTGGGAGACGTTGTCCCAGGCGGGGTCTTGGGTGGTGGTGACGGCGACCTTGCCGTGGGTCCAGCCCGGGGTGGCGGCTTCGAGTTGGGCGGCGGCGGGGGTGGTGCCGTCGGTGTAGTAGTGCAGAAGGCGGGTGCCGGCGGAGGTTTCGTGGGCCAGGAGGTTGCCGGAACCACCGAGGCGGGCAGTCAAGTGATCCTCGAAAGCTCGGAGTTCGTCGAGCATGTCCGACTCGGGCAGACCGTCTTCGCGGACCACCGGGTACCCGACGGAGATCTCGACATGCGTGTCGAGGTGGGGCCGGCGGATCGACCGCAGCGGGTATTCGGCAGTCGCGATCAACCGCTGCCCATTCCGCGTACCTTCGAGCATCTTCCACGCGGGACTACCGTCCTCAAGCGTGTGCTCAGCCGCGAACCCCGCAACAGCGGGCAGCAAGGTATCGATCGGCCGAGCATCCACCGGCCGGCGATCGAGCGTGTCGATAGCACCGATCCACGTCTCCACCATCTCCTCGCCGAGCACGAGATCGAGGATCAAGAACGTGACCCGCTGCCGAACCTCCACCGGCAGCTCAGGAAACGCCGGATGGAACACCCCGACATGAATCGCCGACGCATCCGGATCGACTTCAACGACAGCCTGCTCAATCGGTACGGCGGGCAGTCCCTCGAACTGGATCGTGCTGATTGGCCCCGGTCGGCGCAGGTCGGCGTACTCCCACAGCTCGTCCGAAACCGGCGCGGAGCGGAGCCAGCGGCGGGCAGTCGCGCGGCGGCTGGGGTTGCCGGCCGCGGTGACGATGAGTGCGTGTTCGGCGTGCAGTCCCGGGCCGAGTTCCCAGTCGAGCTCCGGGTGGACGCGGTTCACCCACTCGCTCAGGGTCGCGCCGATCGCGGCGGGCTCCTTGCGGGCGATCGCGTCGGCGACGAGGGTCGCGCCGGTCGAGGTCCACCAGGTCCAGAACGCGCCGATCGGGTCGGCCTCCACGACGGCCGTCTTGCGACGCTTGAAGATGGGCATACGTCCCATCCTCCCTCGCCAGAGGTGCGGATACGTTCCGTGACCAAACCAGTACCCCACTGGTGTGGTCCCGGCCACACGATTATGGAGCGTCTGGTTCAGGCGCGTAACCTGCAGACACCACTGGCATATGGGGCCGGGTGGCTTGAGGAGGAGAACAGAAGTGCTTCGGCGAGTCCTGCTGGGCATGTCCCGCAGCCCCCAGATCAAGAAGGCCGTCTCGGCCATGCCCGTCTCCAGTGGCATCGTGGCCAGGTTCGTGGCCGGCGAGACCGCTCCGGAGGCCGTGCTGGCCACCGAGAAGCTGGTCAGCAACGGCCTGAACGTCACCCTGGACCACCTCGGTGAGGACGTCACCGACGTCGCCGCCGCAACGGCCACCGCCGACGCGTACCTCGAGCTGCTCCGCAAGCTGTCCGAGGCCGGCCTGACGAAGAACGCCGAGGTGTCGGTCAAGCTGTCCGCGGTCGGCCAGGCGCTGGGCACCGACGGCGAGAAGATCGCCCTCGAGAACGCCCGGACGATCTGCCACGCCGCCCGCAATGCCGGGACCACGGTGACGCTGGACATGGAGGACCACACCACCACCGACTCCACGCTGGGCATCCTGCGAGAGCTGCGTCAGGACTTCCCGGAGACCGGTGCGGTGCTGCAGGCCTACCTTCGTCGTACCGAGGCCGACTGCCGCGATCTCGCGCACGCCGGTTCCCGGGTCCGCCTCTGCAAGGGCGCCTACAAGGAGCCCGAGTCGGTCGCCTTCCAGGACAAGCGCCAGGTCGACAAGGCGTACGTCCGGGCGCTGAAGATCCTGATGAACGGCACCGGCTACCCGATGATCGCCTCGCACGACCCGCGGCTGATCGCGATCGCCGGCTCGCTCGCCGACCGCGCCAACCGCCAGCCGGGCACCTTCGAGTACCAGATGCTGTTCGGCATCCGTCCCGAGGAGCAGCTCCGGCTGGCCGGGCTCGGCCACACCATGCGGGTCTACATCCCGTACGGCGAGGACTGGTACGGCTACCTGGTTCGCCGCCTGGCCGAGCGCCCGGCCAACCTGCAGTTCTTCGCGCGGTCCCTGATCAGCAAGAAGTAGGGATCAGCAAGGCGACCCGTACTCGGTGCCGTACCAACGGCTGAAGTCACTCATGTTGCGGACCAAGTCGCCCTTCAGCTCGTACAGCCGGAACCGCACGCACTTGCCTTCTTCGTGGTTGTAGTTGCAGGTTCCCCAGCCGTCGGCCGACGGCAGGGCCTGGCAGTACCGGTCCTTGCCGTAGTTGGTCTGGACGTGGACCACGGCTGCCCAGCCGTTGGTCCAGCCGTCGAACACCCACTGGACGTCGCCGACCCACTGGAAGCAGGTGGAGCCGATGTTCGTCCCGGCGAACCGGCAGTTGTCGTAGTTGGGCGGGCCGGCCGCCTTCGTGGCCTTGTCCGGGGTCAACCAGGGCGGGTCCGCGGCGGCGGCCGGACTGACGGTGCTGCCGAGCAGCAGCAGCGCGGCGGCAACAGCGGTGAGGGTACGGCGAAGTCGCATGGGCGGTTCCTTACGGGGCGGAGGGACGGATAGGACATCCTATGTCCTGTTCCGTGGACAAATCATCGGAGCGCGTGGCGGATCGTCAGTACTGTGTGGGCATGACTGACCAGGTGGCCATTCTCGGGGCCGGTGTGATGGGCGAGACGTTGTTGTCGGGGCTGATCCGGGCCGGGCGGCGACCGGAGCAGTTGCTGATCACCGAGCGACGGGCTGAGCGTGCTGCCGAGCTGCGCGAGCGGTACGGCGTGGATGTCCTGTCCAACCTGGATGCCGCCGCGAAGGCGGACACCCTGGTGCTCGTGGTGAAGCCGCAGGACATGCCGGAGTTGCTGGCTGAGATTGCTCCCGTGGTGAAGCCCGAGCAGACCGTGGTGTCGCTGGCCGCGGGTATTTCGACCAGCTTCATCGAGTCGCGGCTGCCCGAAGGTGTCGCGGTCGTCCGGGTCATGCCGAACACGCCTGCTCTGGTCGACGAGGGCATGGCGGCGATCTCCCGCGGTGTGCACTGCGACGAGAGCCACCTCGCGCTGGCCGAGGGACTGCTGTCCGCGACCGGTCGGGTGATCCGGGTGCCGGAGAAGCAGCAGGATGCGGTGACCGCGATCTCCGGGTCGGGTCCGGCGTACATCTTCTTCGTGGTGGAGTCGATGATCGAGGCGGGTGTCCACATGGGGCTGCCGCGCACCACGGCGACCGACCTCGTCGTACAGACGCTCTTCGGTTCGGCGAAGCTGCTGCGCGAGACCGGCGAGCACCCGACTGTGCTGCGGGAGCGCGTGACCTCACCGGGCGGTACGACGGCGGCCGCGGTCCGTGAGTTGGAGGACCACAAGGTCCGGGCGGCGTTCCTGTCCGCGATCGAGGCGGCCCGCAACCGTTCGCGGGATCTCGCCGCCGAATAACACCTCTAGTGAGGCTGGCGTTACGCTGACGCCCATGGGTAATCGTTCGGAGCAACAGAGCCCCGAGCAGCTGAGCCCTGCCCCGGAGCCGGTGGCCGAGCTGCCGGCCTTGCCGTGGCGGGTCCCGCTGGATCCCGCGCCGTGGTGGGCCTGGGCGTTGTTCGTGACGCCGTTCATCGCGGTCCCGGCGCTGAACTCGTGGCTCTGGATGGGCGCTCGCGACATCCTCGCGGTGTTCCTGCTGACCATCATCGGCGCCTCGGTGGTCCGGATCGCCGGCGGCGTCGTGCTCTACCGGGTGATGCTGACCCCGACCGCCCTCAAGGCCCGCACCAGCATGCTGATCCGCAGTCTGCGGTGGCAGGACGTGGACAAGATCGAGGTCGGCGACGACAACGTCGTACTGACTCGTGGCAAGGACGAGAACGAGATCAACGGCATCCCGGTCGACCGCACCGCCGAGGTCGCAGCCGTGATGGAGGCCCTGCGCCGCCAGGCCGCCGGCCGCCCGGCCCGCCGCGCCACCCCGCGTCCCGGCATCGGCGCGCTGCTCGTCCTGCTCTACCTGGTGCTCTCCATCGGCTCTTTCCTGATGCGCTGGCACCTGGTCTGACGACCGACATAAGGTCCCAGCAATAGGGTTGGGCCATGGACTTTTCCTTTTGGCCGAACGCCGGTCGTACCTGGATCGAGATTCTCGAAGGTGCCGAGTACGCCGAACGCACCGGCTGGCACGGGGTGTGGATCGCCGACCACTTCATGAAGAACGACAACGACCTGTCGGTGCCGGTGAACGAGGCGTTCGCGCTGCTCGCCGGTCTCGCCGTCCGCACCGAGCGGGTGCGGATCGGCTCGATGGTGCTCGGCAACACCTACCGGCACCCGGCCGTCGCCGCCAACGCCGCCGCGACGATCGACCAGATGAGCAACGGCCGGTTCGTGTACGGCATCGGCGCCGGCTGGCAGGTGAACGAGCACGAGGTCTACGGCATCGAGCTACCGCCGACCAAGGAGCTGCTGGCCCGGCTCGAAGAGGCATGCCAGGTCCTGAAGGGCCTGCTCACCGAGGAGCGCGCGACCTTCGACGGCAAGTACTACCAGCTCACCGGCGCCCCGCTCGAGCCCAAGCCGGCCAAGCTGCCGGTGCTGATCGGCGCGGCCGGCGAGAAGGTTGCCCTGGGCATCGTTGCCAAGTACGCCGACGAGTGGAACCATTGGGGTCGCCCAGAACTCGCCGCCCACAAGGGGAAAGTCTTCGCCGAGCACTGCGAGCGCATCGGACGCGACCCGAAGACTGTCCGCCGCTCCGCCCAGACCTTCCTCGAGGTGATCGCCCCGGGCGATACCGAGGCGATCGCCCGCAAGGAGAACTTCGAGTCCCGCGGTCTGCACGTGATCATGGGCTCGGCCCAGGAAGTCCTCGACGTCGTCGCGCAGTACCCCGACGCCGGTATCGACGAGGTCCTGGTCCCGGACCACTGGTTCGGCTCCGGCGCCAAGCGCTTCGAAACCCTCGAACGCCTCCGCGAAGAGGTCTTCGCCAAGATCTAGAGCGTCAACGTGGCCAACACGGGCCAGTGATCGCTGGGCAGCCGTCCACCGGGACGGAAGTGCGAGACGGCTGCCTCGGTCACAGTCCACGCAGGGCTGATCAGGATGTGGTCGATCCGCTCGTCGTCCTCGGCGCCAGTGAAGTCGTGCCAGCTGCCACCAGCATCAGCGGGTACGGCGTACCGCAGCCCGGCGTCCGTCAGCGCCTTCAGCGGCGGCGAGTCCGGGGTCGCGTTCAGGTCGCCCATCACGATCCACGGCAAATCGCCGGTCGTCCACTTCGCGACCAGGCGCGACGACTGCAGTTGCGCGACCTCGCCCGCGTGGTCGTAATGCGTGTTCAGTACGCCGATCGTCGTACCGCTGCGGTGCCGTAACCACACCAGCGTGGCCACCCGGGTCAGATGCGCATCCCAGCCGACCGATCCCGGCGTACCGGGGTCGTCGGACAGCCAGCGGGTCTCGGAGCGTTCGATCCGCCAGTCGCCGGGCCGGACCAGCACGGACGAATGCTCGCCGGCACTCATCCCGTCGTCCCGCCCGGCGCCGACGATCTCGTACTTCGGGAACCGGAACCGCAGGTAATCGAGCTGGTCGGGCAGCACCTCTTGCAGCCCGACCACGTCGGCGTCCAGGAGTTCGATCGCCGCCACGGCCGCAGCTCGCCGCTTCGGCCAGGCGTTGTCGCCGTCCGGGGCGGAGGAGTTGCGGAGGTTGAAGGTGGCGGCCCTGATCTTCATGGCATTGATCCTGCCAAACCCATGGCTACGGTCGCCGCCCGGAGTCGCGGAGTGCTTTCCTCGAGGGCCCGATCACGGCCTTCAGCCAGCAGCCCGTCGATCGCCCCAGGATCGGTCGCCAGCCGCGCGTACTCCTTCTGCAGCGGCTCGATGACGGCCAGTACGGCGTCGGCGACGTCCCGCTTGAGATCGCCGTACGACGAGTATGCCGCCGCGAGCTGGACGGGGTCACCAGATGTGCAGGCGGCCAGGATCTCCAGCAGGTTGGTCACCCCGGGCTTCTCGGACTCGTCGTGGCGGATCTCGTTGTCGGAGTCCGTGACGGCCCGCATCACCTGGCGCCGGATCACGTCCGGCGGGTCGAGCAGCCGGATCGTCCCGACCGCATCGTCGGAGTCGGACTTGCTCATCTTCGCGGTCGGGTTGGCCAGGTCCTTGATCCGCGTGGCCAGCGCCGCCTTGTGCAACTCCGGTACGACGAACGTCTCGCCGTACTCGCGGTTGAACCGGATCGCGATGTCCCGGGCCAGTTCCACGTGCTGATCCTGATCACCGCCGACCGGGACCCGCTGAGCGCCGTACAGGAGGATGTCGGCCGCCATCAGGCATGGATAGGTGAACAGCGACGCCCGGGTCATCGGCCGGCCGCCCTTCTGTTTGTACTGGATCATCCGGGACAGCTCGCCGACGTACGAGGTGCACTCGAGTAGGTACGCGAGCTGGGCGTGCGTCGAGACGTCGGACTGGACGAAGACCGCCCCGGGCGGGATCCCGGCGGCGAGCATCAGCGTCGCGCACTCGCGGGTGAGCGTCGCGAGCCGCCGTGGATCGTGTTTCGTGGTCATCGCGTGCAGGTTGGCGACGAAGTAGAACCCGTCGGGGTCGGTGAACCGCCGCAGGGCGCCGAGGTGGTTGCCCAGGGTCAGGCGGCCGGACGGGGTGATGCCGGAGAGCGAAGTCATGTCAGTACCTTTCGGTGAGTGGTGTGGGTCCCACCGAGGGCACAAAAAAGAGGCCGTCTCGGCGAGACGGCCTCATGGATGCGTGTGAACGCCGGGTGACCGCCCTAGACGGCCCACCACAGCTGCAGATTCGTGTTCACGAGACAAGATTAGCTCACTGTGGGCGATCGGTCTGCACTTGTTCTGCAAATTCTGTAACGCTTTGCAGTCCGGCAGCGATGAACCGGCTGTTGGACCCGCTGCTGACCCAGCGCTCGGGCGGGCCGGCGCAGCCTGGGAGGGGTGTTGCGCCGCCCGCCCCAATCGGTTTGTCAGGATGAGGTCATGACGGTGCAGGTACGGCGACTTGCCGAGGACGACTGGGGAATCCTGCGCGAGGTCCGGCTGCGCGCCCTACTCGAGGCCCCGGACTCCTTCTACCAGACGTACGGCGGCTCGGTCGCGCTGACCGAGGAGGACTGGCGGTCCCGGTTGCGCGCCACGGACAAGGTTTCGATGCTGGCCGAATCCGACGGCCGACCGGCCGGGATGGTCGTCGGCGCGCCAGCGGGACCGGACGAGCGCGACCCGGACGCCGCGCTGATGCTGTCGATGTGGGTCGACCCCGAGTTCCGTGGCCAGCGGGTCGCTGATGCGCTGACCACCGAGTTGCTCGTCTGGTCCCGGGAGCAGCAGTACAAGCGCTTGCTGCTCTGGGTGTACGCCGCCGCGCCGCGAGCGGCCGCGTTCTACCGCCGGGCCGGCTTCGAGCCGACCGGACGCGTCGAGACGTTCTACGACCCGACGCGCCCGCTCACTCTGATGTCGCAGACGCTCTAGGCGGTCGGCACCAGGCTGAAGTCGATCGCGTCCAGCTCGGTGTAGCACTCACCCTTGGCGAAAGTGATCGTGTTCTTGCCCGCGTTCAGCGGCAGGTCGATCTTCACGGTGCCGGGCAGCTCCCAGCCGTACGACGGGTAGACGAGGACGGTCTGCGGTCCGTCGTTCGCGCTGACCTTGTGCGAGCAGTTCGTGCCCATCCCGTTCGCGTACCGGACCCGGATCCGGTAGTTGCCGGCGGCACCGACCTCGAAGTTGAACTTGACGAAGCTGGTCTCGGCGTCGATGTAACCGATCTTCGCCCCGCCGGAGTTGGTGACGTTCGGGACGCGCCTGGTCGGCGCCCCGCTGATCGACGCGTTCGCGCTCTGCTCCGCCTCCAGCCGGGTGGTCTGCACTCCGGTCAACGCGTTGTACCAGCGGATCGCGGCCTTGGACGCGCCGCCGTAGTACGGGTGCCACATGTCGACGAACTCGTAGGGCTGGACGATCGGGGTGTTCGCGTCCAGTGCCGTGACACTCTTGCCAGCGGCAACCTTTGCGGCCGCGATACCGGGGATGGTCGCGTTGAAGGCGGCGACGCGGCTGTAGTGGTCGGCGTTGGCGAGCTGCGGGATCGTCGTGACGAACACCTTCACGCCCGGCCGGGTGTTCGTGATGGTGTCCAGCAGAGTCGACAGTCGGCCCGGCGCGGTGCCGGCCGAGGCGTCGTCGTACATGTCGTTGGTGCCGATCTGCAGCGTGATCACGTCCGGCTGGTACGTGTTCAGCCAGCCGACGATGTTGTCCTGGATCCCGGTGATCGTCCAGCCGCCGTGGCCCTCGTTGTCGGGGTCCATCAGCGTCGTCGGACCGCTGACCATGGAGCCGACGAAGTCGACCGGCCGGCCGTCCGCCTTCAGGAGCTGCCACAGGTCGGCCCGGTAGGACCCCTCGCGGGCGCCGGTGGAGGCGGCCGTGTTCGAGTCGCCGAGCGGCATGATCTTGGTCGGCGTCGCCCGCTCGATCGGTACGGCGGGACCGTCGGCGGCGGGCGCGGTCGTGGCGCCGGTGACGGTGGCGGCGGTCACGGCGCTGCCGATCAAAGCCGCGGTACCGAGCAGGGCGGGCAGTGCGCGAGTGATCGCACGCATGAGGTTCTCCTCGAGGTGGGCGGGCCTTACGTGGCGCATCGATCCTGAGCCGGTGCCGAGTCCCCGGCAAACCTTTCGACCGACCCCGAACCTCTGTAGACCGCTATGGTCGGATCCATGAGTGGTGAGGCGAGACTGGTCTTCGAGGATGCTCTGACGAAGTACGACTTCGGGCGTGGGCATCCGATGAGTCCGATCCGGGTCCAACTGACCATCAAGCTGGCGCGGGAACTCGGCATCCTGGACCAGCTCTCGGTGGTCCCCGCGCCGATGGCGAGTGACGAGCTGTTGCGCACCGTGCACACGGCCGAGTACGTCGAGGCGGTCAAACGGGCCGGCGAACATCCCGACGTACCGGATCTGGAGCACGGTCTCGGCTCGGACGACACCTACAACTTCGCCGGGATGCACGATGTCAGCGCCCAGATCGCCGGCGCCAGCGTCGAGGCCGCGCGGTCGGTCTGGTCGGGCGACGTGCTGCACGCGGCGAACATCGCGGGCGGCCTGCACCACGCGATGCCGAACCGGGCCAGCGGGTTCTGCGTCTACAACGACCCGGCGGTCGCGATCCAGTGGCTGCTCGACCATGGCGCCGAGCGGGTCGCGTACGTCGATGTCGACGTGCACCACGGGGACGGCGTACAGGAGGTCTTCTACAACGACCCCCGGGTGCTGACCGTGAGCCTGCACGAGTCGCCGACCACGCTCTTCCCCGGGACCGGCAGCGCCGGTGAGATCGGTGGGCCGGACGCTCGCGGTTCAGCCGTGAACATTCCGTTGCCACCGGGTACCGGGGACGCCGGGTGGTTGCGGGCGTTCCACGCGATCGTGCCGGATGTGGTTCGGGCGTTCCAGCCTTCCATCCTCGTCACGCAGCACGGGTGCGATTCCCACGTGGAGGACCCGCTGGCCCATCTGACCAAGACGGTCGATGGGCAGCGAGCGGCGTACCTGGCCCTGCACGACCTGGCGCACGAGGTGTGTGACGGGAAGTGGGTGGCCACCGGTGGTGGCGGCTACGCGATCATCGACGTCGTCCCGCGCGCCTGGAGCCACCTGCTGGCGATCGTCGCCGGGAAGCCGGTCGACCCGCAGACCTTGGTGCCAGAGGCGTGGCGCGAGGAGGTGCGCATCCGGTTCGGCCGGGTCGCGCCGCTGCGGATGACCGACGGGCGCGATCCCGAGTACATCGACTGGTCGGCCGGTTACAACCCGGACACCTGGCTGGACCGGTCGATCAAGGCCACCCGGGATGTCGCTTTCCCGTACCTCGGCCTTGACCCCACGTACTGACTTCGTCACAGGATCGAGTCACACGAGTCCCCCTCTTTCCCATTCGCACCAACAGCCACTACCCTCGACACATGCACGGACGGAGGTGCCGGAGGGGAAGCCGGCGCACGATCCGTGCTGGAAGTGCGGTGCGCAAATGGCATCAAAGAAGTCCGGTGGTGAGCAGCCGCTCGCAGAGGTGAAGTTCCTGACCGTGGCAGAGGTTGCCACGGCCATGCGCGTGTCCAAGATGACGGTGTACCGCTTGGTGCACTCCGGAGAGCTCCCCGCGGTGCGGGTAGGTCGTTCGTTCCGGGTGTCGGAGGACGCAGTGCACGACTACCTCAAGGGCGCCTTCTTTCAGGCCGGATAACCACGAGAGAGGCGGCCGGATCCCTGGTTTGGGGACCGGCCGCCTCGTCATGTCCGGATCGTGCGGAGCAGCGCGGTGAGCTGCTCGATCGTCTCTTGTGGGACCCCGTTGAAGTGATCGTGGTGTGCCTGTGAAGTCGCGATGACCGCCTCTTCGGCCGCCTTCACACCCGCCTCCGTGAGGCGGATCTGGGTGCCGCGGCCGTCGACGGGATCGGGCTCGCGGTCGACGTAGCCCCGCCGTACCAGCTGGTTGATCACGTTGCTGGTGCCGCCGGAGGACAGGAACAGGTTGCGGCTGAGGTCCGACGGCTTCTGCCGGTACGGCGCTCCTCCGCGGCGGAGCGCGACGATCACGTCGTACTCGGCGCCGGTCAGGTTGAGCTCCCGGAGCACCGGCCGGACCGCCTGACCCAGCCCATCGGCCAGCAGCATCACCCGCTTGCCCAGCTCGCTGGTCGGGTGCAACGCCTCGGGCAGCTCCCGCTGCCAGGCCGCGATGATCCCGTCCACCCGATCGGTCGTCATGGTTGACAGTCTAGATGCCTTTGGTGATAGCTTTCAAGAAAGCTTTTCACTGAGGGGATTTTCTGATGCGCATACTCGTCCAAGGCGGCCTGGTGATCGACACCGCGCCGGAAGTGGTCGTGCGGCCGGAGACCGACGTACTGATCGAGGACGGCCGGATCGCTGCTGTCGGACCGGGGCTGCCCGCGGATGGGGCCGAGGTGATCGACGCTCGTGGGCGGATCGTGCTGCCCGGGTTTGTCGACACCCACCGGCACCTCTGGCAGACGGCCTTGCGGGGGATCGGGGCCGCGGGGGATCTCGGGTTCTACTTCGACAAGGTGATGCAGGCGCGCGGGACGCGGTACCGGCCGGAGGATGTTGCCGCGAGCAACCTTGTCGGCGCGCTGGAGTGCCTCGACGGCGGTATCACCACCGTGCAGGACTACTCACACGTGCAAGGTTCGGCAACCTTCGCCGAGGCCGCCATCGACGCCTTGGACCGCAGCGGCATCCGCGCAGTCTTCGGCTTCGGCCCTTCACCCCTCGTCGGCGGCCCCGTCGATCCCCTCGAGATGCGCCGCGTCGCTGCCTTGGCCTCCGACCGCATCACCATCGCACTCGCCTCCACCGGCCCCGCCTTCGCCCCCTTCGACGTCGTCGAAGCCGACTGGGCCCTAGCCGCTTCGCTCGGCCTGCCCATCGTCACCCACATCGACCGCAGTCACCTGACCGAGACGCCGATCACCGACCTGTCCTCGGCAGGCCTACTACGCCCGGACACCGTCTATGTGCACGGCAACAACCTGTCTGATGCGGAGCTCAAGCTGATCGCCGAATCCGGCGCCTCAGTCTCCGTCACCCCCACAGTCGAGTCCCGCCTGGAAATGGGCGCCCCCACAGCCGCCCGCCTGAAAGCCCTAGGCGTCCCCCTCAGCCTAGGCATCGACACCGTCACGAGCGCCGCCGGCGACATGTTCAGCGCCATGCAACAAATCCTCGCCCTGGGCCACAACGCCTTCACCACCGCCGAAGTCCTCCAACTAGCCACCATCGCCGGCGCCCAAGCCCTCAACCTCCCCGACATCGGCTCCCTTGCCCTAGGCAACCAAGCCGACCTCATCCTCCTCCGCGCCACCGACCTCAACCTCGCCGGCGGCCTCCAAGACCCAGTAGCCACCGTCGTAACCTCCGCCCACCCCGGCAACGTAGAAACAGTCCTAGTAGGAGGCAAAGTCCTCAAACGCAACGGCCACCTACACCCAACCCCCGTCCAAGCAGCCCTAACCGCCCTAACCACCTCCACCACCCACCTCCACCCCACAAGCCCCACCGCCTAGCACCCCCACCCCCACCTCCACCCCACAAGCCCCACCGCCTAGCACCCCCACCCCCACCTCCACCC
>NZ_BAAANF010000009.1:0-303567 GCF_039529655.1 Kribbella yunnanensis
CTCGATGGGCAACCCCCCAACTCGATGGGCAACCCCCCCCGACTCGATGGGCAACCCCCCAACTCGATAGGCAACCCCCGCTCGCGGGTACGTCGGGTTCGGCCGCCGACTGCCGGATCGCCAGCACCGTCTAATGCGGCGCGGGGCGCGGGTTTCACGCTCAGCGGCTGCGGGTCGGGTCGCGAGGAGGGGAGTTAGTGGGTGGTGGCGGTCCGCCTGTGCCGATGAGGCGGACGCAGCAGTGGTTGGGGGTTGGGGTTAGGCGGGGTTCCAGGGAGCTGCCGGTGGCGGTGGTTAGGCCGGCTAGGAGGTTGAGGTTCATGTGGCAGACGAGGTGGGGGTGGTCGGCGGCCAGGCGGCGGAAGGGGCAGTTGGCGAGGGCGATGTCGTTGCCGTCGGGGCGGGGTTCGAAGCCGTGGCGTTCGAGGATGTCGAGGAGGGGGGCTTCGGTGCGGCCGAGGGTTTCGCCGTACTCGTGGGCTATGCGGTCGAGGGCGGTTCGGGGGGACGTGCCGGTGGACTCGGCGGCTTCGATGGCGGCGGCGAGGAGGCGGCCGGCGACGGCGTACTGGCGTTCGGGGAGGCTGATCTCGATCTCGGTGTCGGATCGGTGGTAGAGCTTGGCGGGGCGGCCGGCGCCGGGGCCGGTGCGGCCGGTACGGCGCTCGAAGCAGAAGGCGAGCAGGCCCTCGTCGGTGAGGCGGTCGAGGTGGAAGGCCGCGGTGGTGCGCGGGAGGCCGAGGGCGGCGGCCGCGTCGTCGCGGCTGACCGGGGTGGGCTGGGCGACGACGTGCTCGTAGAGGCGGCGCCGGGTGGGCTCCTCGAGTACCGCGATGGCCTTCCAGTGGTTGTCCACCGGATGATTCTATCGACAACATCGGTTGGTGAAACAGTATGATGTCTGTTCGTTGAACTCTCAGGGAGTGTGCAGATGGCGATTTCGGCCGATCTCGAAGCGGTGCCCCTCCATATCGTGGCCAGCCGGGCCCAGATCGACCTGCCGGCCGCTGAGCGTGCGGTCGCGGACCTGCTGAAGGCGCTCGGCCGCGACCCACAGAGCTCACACCTGGCCGAGACCCCACGCCGGGTGGCCAACGCGTACGCCGAGATGCTGACGCCGCGCGAGTTCGCGCTGACGACCTTCCCGAACGACGAGGGGTACGACGAGCTCGTGCTCGCCAAGGACATCCCGGTGCAGTCGCTGTGTGAGCACCACCTGCTGCCGTTCCAGGGTGTGGCGCACGTCGGGTACCTGCCGGGGGAGCGGATCCTCGGGCTGTCGAAGCTGGCCCGGGTGGTCGAGTTGTTCGCGCGCGATTTCCAGGTGCAGGAGCGGCTGACCAAGCAGGTCGCCGACTGGCTCCAGGACCATCTGGCGCCGCAGGGTGTCGGGGTCGTGATCGAGGCCGAGCACCAGTGCATGTCGTTGCGTGGCGTGCGCGCGGTCGGTTCGAAGACCGTCACGTCGGCACTGCACGGCATCCTGCGGGACAAGCCCAGCTCCCGGCAGGAGTTCTTCGCGCTGACCGGCCTCACCCCGTAGTCCGGCGGCCAGCCGAAGCCCTTCAGATCAGGCGGACACCGCCTTGTGGGTGAGCCGCCCGGTGGCGAGGATGTGCGCCACCTCGCCGGGCAGCAGGTCGGTGCCAGGGACCGGTTCCATCTCGCTGACGTCCAGCCAGCGCACGACGGTGGCGCCGCAGTGGCCGTGGACGGCGAGGATGGAGTCGAGATCCGGCCAGACGGCCGTGGAGGGGTTGGCGCCGTGCCAGCGCAGCGCCACCGAACCGTCGGTGAAGACACAGCCTTCAGCGACGATGCCGGTCCCGGAGACCCCGCTGATGTCGGTGTAGCGCAGGAGTTCGAAGGTCTGCGGTTTCATAGTCCTTTCCCCGTGATGAGCCCGGAACGGGCGCGGTTGGGCGCTCGCCACAAACCGGGGACAAGAACCGAGTGTCAGCGGGGAAGAACGATCTGTAGCGACTCTGGTGCTGCACAACAAGCTAGAACCAAAGTGCCCGACACGCCAGAGATGATCAGGCGTGTCTCATGCTCCGATCGGTAAAAGGACAACGGCTTTGAACGCTTGACATGATCGAATGGCGCAGTGTTCCTGACGCTGACCACCGACCTGGCCGGATTCGACCTTCCCGCAAGCGATTTCGGGTACTTGTTGCACAAGAATCCCGGACGACCGCAGCGGACCGATATCACCGGTGGCACAGCGCATGTCTTCTACCCCGAGGCCACCGACGAGCGCTGTACGGCGGCCGTGCTGCTCGAGATCGACCCGATCGCCCTGGTCCGGGCCGGCCGCGGAAAATCCTCCGAAGGGTTCACCCTCGGCCAGTACGTGAACGACCGCCCGTACGCCGCCTCCAGCCTGCTCGCGGTCGCGCTCAGCAAGTTCTTCCGGACCGCGATGATCGGCCGCTGCGACGCCCGGCCCGACCTCGCCGCCGCACCGATCCCGCTGCAGATCCACGTGCCGGCGTTGCCGTGCCGTGGCGGCACGGAGCTCGCAGAGCGGATGTTCGCGCCACTCGGCTGGACCGTCGATGCGCGCCCGGTCCCGCTCGACCCGGAGGTCCCGACCTGGGGTGACTCCCGGTACGTCGATCTGCGGCTGACCGGCGTGGTCCGGCTCGCCGACGCACTCAATCACTTGTATGTGATGCTCCCGGTTCTGGACGACGCGAAGCACTACTGGGTCGGCTCCGACGAGGTCGACAAGCTGGTCCGGGCCGGCGCTGGGTGGCTCGGCACACACCCCGAGAAGGACCTGATCTCGCACCGCTATCTCGCACACCGGCGCTACTTGTCCGATGACGCGCTGGAGCGGCTGGCCGAGGCCGACGGCGTCGAGGTGGCCGACGAGGCTCCTGAGTCGGAGGGCCCCGTGTCGCTGGCGGTCGAGCGCCGTACGACGGTTGCCGCCGTACTGCGTGAGCTCGGCGCGCGGCGGATCGTGGACGTGGGGTGTGGTGAGGGCGCGCTCGTGGGGGAGTTGCTGAAGGATCCGATGATCGGCGAACTGATCGGGACCGATGTCTCGGCGCGCGCGTTGATCTCGGCGAAGCGGCGGCTGCGCTACGACGACCTGCCCGACCGGCAACGGGACCGGCTGCGGTTCCTGCAGTCCTCGGTGACGTACGCCGATGAGCGCCTGACCGGTCTGGATGCGGCCGTGTTGATGGAGGTCATCGAGCACGTCGATCCGCCGCGTCTGCCTGCGTTGTCGCACTCGGTTTTCAAGGCTGCGCGTCCGGCCGCGGTTGTCGTGACCACGCCGAACAGCGAGTACAACGTGCGGTTCGAATCCCTGCCGGCGGGCGAGTTCCGGCACCCTGATCACCGGTTCGAGTGGACGCGGTCCGAGTTCCAGACGTGGGCTTCGGGTGTCGGTGAGCGGTATGGGTATGCGGTCGAGTTCCGGCCGGTTGGCCCCGATGACCCCGAGGTTGGTCCGCCGACTCAGCTCGCCCTGTTCCGCCGTACGGAGGTGGCCGCATGATCGACGTACCGGCGCTGTCTCTGGTGGTTCTGGTCGGTGTGAGCGGGTCGGGGAAGTCGACCTTCGCGCGGAAGCATTTCAAGGCGACCGAGGTGATCTCGAGCGACTTCTGCCGTGGTCTGGTCTCGGATGACGAGAACGATCAGGCGGCCACCAAGGACGCCTTCGAGGTGCTGCATTTCATTGCAGGTAAGCGACTTGCGGCCGGTCGGCTGACCGTCATCGACGCGACTAACGTGCAGCCGGAGGCGCGGCGGGAGCTCGTCGCGCTGGCCCGCGAGTACGACGTACTGCCAGTCGCGATCGTGCTCGACCCGCCGGAGCGGGTTGCGGTCGAGCGGAATGAGCAGCGGGCGGATCGGCAGTTCGGTGCGAAGGTGGTGACTCGGCAGCTTGGTCAGTTGAAGCGTGGACTGCGGAGTCTCAAGCGCGAGGGGTTCCGGAAGGTCCACGTGCTGAGCAGTGTCGAGGAGATCAATGCCGTCAGCATCGAACGAACCCGGCTCTTCAACGACCTGAACGATCAGACAGGTCCGTTCGACATCATCGGCGACATCCACGGGTGCCGGCCGGAGCTCGAGCAGCTGCTGACCGACCTCGGCTACACGCTGACCCGGGACTCGTTGGGTCGTTCGGTCGACGCTCAGCACCCGACGCGGCGAGCCGTCTTCGTCGGGGACCTCGTCGACCGCGGTCCGGACAGCCCGGGTGTGCTGCGGCTGGTCATGGGCATGGTTGCTGCAGGCAACGCTTATTGCGTGCCCGGCAACCACGAGGACAAGCTGCTGCGTGCCCTGCAGGGGCGCAACGTCAAGGTCAGCCACGGTCTCGAGACCACGCTGGCGCAGCTCGAGGACGAGTCGGCCGAGTTCCGGGCTGAGGTCGCGACGTTCATCGACGGGCTCATCTCGCACTACGTCTTCGACGACGGCAAGCTCGTTGTCTCGCACGCCGGTCTGGTTGAGCGCATGCACGGTCGCGCCTCCGGCCGAGTCCGTTCCTTCTGTCTGTACGGCGAAACGACGGGGGAGACCGATGAGTTCGGTCTGCCGGTGCGGTATCCGTGGGCGAACGAGTACCGCGGTCGCGCGACCGTCGTTTACGGTCACACGCCGACCCCGGAACCGGAGTGGATCAACAACACGATCTGCCTGGACACCGGCTGCGTCTTCGGTGGGTCGCTGACCGCGCTGCGTTATCCCGAGCGCGAGCTGGTGCAGGTCCAGGCGGCCAAGGAGTACTACGCCCCGGCGAAACCGTTGCATGTGGCATCGGCCCCGGAGCGGGAGCCCGACGTACTGGAACTGACCGATGTCACCGGACGGCGCGTGATCGAGACGTCGTCGCACGGTCGACTGAGTGTCCGCGCCGAGCAGGCCGGGGCGGCGCTGGAGGTGATGAGCCGGTTCGCGATCGACCCGCGGTTCCTGCTCTACCTGCCGCCGACGATGAGCCCGGTCGCGACCTCTCCGTTGCCGGGGTTGCTCGAGCACCCGCTGCAGGCCTTCGAGACGTATCGCGGGCAGGGCGTAACCGAGCTGGTGTGCGAGGAGAAGCACATGGGTTCGCGGGCGATCGTGCTGCTGACGCGGGACGACGATGTTGCCCAGAAGCGCTTTGGCTTGGCCGGTCGTGGAGCGATTCACACGCGCACCGGTCGCTCGTTCTTCGACCCTGCGTTGACCGACGAGCTGCTGTCGCGACTGCGCGCGGTCGCTGTCGAGGCTGGGTTGTTCGAGGAGCTCGACACGTCATGGCTGCTGCTGGATGCCGAGCTGCTGCCGTGGAGCGCGAAGGCCGAAGACCTGCTCCGCAACCAGTACGCCGCCGTCGGTGCGGCCGCCCGTACGTCGTTGCCTGCAGCAACCGCTGCGTTGTCGGCGGCGGTGGATGCCGGTCTGGATGTCGGCGAATTGCTGGCCACGATGACGCAGCGCGCGGTCAACGCCGACCGATTCACCGAGGCGTACCGGCGGTACTGCTGGCCGACCACGGGGCTCGACGGCGTTCGGCTCGCCCCGTTCCAGGTGCTGGCTTCCGAGGGAGCGACGTACCAGGAACGACCGCATGCCTGGCACCTGGGGATCGCGGACCGGATGGTTGCTGCCGGCCCCAACGTGATCACGCCGACCCGGCGGCTGTTCGTTGGTGAGGCTGACTGGGCCGAGGGTGTGGCGTGGTGGGAGGAGCTGACCGGTGCGGGCGGTGAGGGCATGGTCGTGAAACCGGCCGCCAACCTCGTCCGGACCGCGAAGGGTCTCGCGCAACCAGGCCTGAAGGTCCGCGGACCGGAGTACCTGCGCCTGATCTACGGGCCCGACTACACCGAGCCCGCCAACTTCGCCCGCCTCCGCGACCGCAACCTAGGCCACAAACGCTCATTGGCTCTCCGCGAATACGCCCTAGGCATCGAGTCCCTGGAACGAGCCGCCCGAGGTGAACCGTTGTGGCGAATCCACGAATGCGTCTTCGCGGTGTTGGCGCTGGAGTCGGAGCCGGTCGACCCGAGGTTGTGACGGGTGGGCGCACCGCTCGGATGCGGCCGGTCTCGTGCGGCGGTGGTTGCTCGCCGCTGCGGCCGTTTTACAGAGGGAGTGTGGCCGGGGTCGACTATGGCTGAGCTGGATGGCGAGGTCGGCGACCGAGGTGAACGTTGCCTGGGGCTGACGGGCTGTAGTTGCTGCCTGGTAGTGAGGACGCCAACGAGCTGACGGTCGCTCGGGCTCGGGTGCTGGTGGTGGTGATCTGAGGGGATATCCCTCCAGTTGGGGGGTTGCCCATCGAGATTCTCAGTGGGCAACCCCTCAACTCGACAGGCAACCCCGGCTGTGCCGACGACGGACAGGCCCCGAGGGCGGTCGGCTCGGCGGTTCGGGGGGAGGGTTTGCTCCCCAAACCGGTTTGGGGAGGAGCGGTCATCACGTGGGTGAAGGCCGGGGACTCCTACCACCCGATTCGGTGGGGTAGCGCTCCCCGGCGCCGCCGTACAGCACCACTCTTGACGCCAACCTGACCGGCCTTGGCCAGCCGGTATGGGGCACCCAGCAGATGCCGCCGCAGAGCACCGCCAACCCGGTGAGGAGTGGGGGTGTGGTCACCACGTGGTGGGTGGGGACAGGCTATGCCTTGTTCGTGGCCACCACTTGTTGTTCACGGCCCTGGGATTTGGCGGGGTTAGAGGAGTTGGCGGGTTAGGGAGTCGGCTACGAACTGTTGGAATTCGGCTGGGGTCCAGCCGGATTCGTTGACTAGTTCTTGGTAGACGCCGGGGGCGGCCAGGGCTCGGTAGACGGCTTGGGCCTGTTTGAGGGGGATGCGGAGGGCCGGTTGCAGGGACTCGATGATTGCGTCCATGACTTGGTTCCGCCCGGCTAGTTTGGAGCGGAGGAGGGCCTTTGTCTCGGGGCTCTCGTCGGTGGCGGCTTCGAAGATCAGTACGACGTCGAAGCCCGCGGCGTACAAGTTGGTGAGCCAGCCGGCGGCGCCGCGGAGGCGGGCGGTCGGGTCCTCGATCGCGAAGACCTCTTGGGCTCGCTCGAGAGCACCGGCCTCGGCCAGCCAGATGTCGCAGATCAGCGACAGGATCTCGCGCTTGGTGCCGAAGGCCGAATACACCGTGCGGGTCGCGACCCCGGCGTCCTTGGCGATCGCGTCGATGCTGGTCGCCCCGTAGCCCTGGTCGGCGAACAGCCGGCGCGCGGACTGCGCGATCCGGATCCGCGTCTCCTCCGCCTGTACCTGGCGATAGGACTTGACAGCTTCGGCCATGTGGGCACACTATCACTGTGTTCAGTGCAGTGACACTGCATCGAGTGCACAGAGAGTGCATCGAGATTCCCAGGGGGAAAGATGGCTGCGTACAAGACGTTGACGGGTACGGCGAAGGTCGGTCCGCTGGCGGTGCTGGAGCGGATCCTGCACGAGGGATTCGCGACCGGGAACGACGCGATCGTCGACGAGGTGTGTGCGCCGGACATGGTCGAGCACCAGTTCGGGCTGGCCGGCGCCGGCGATGACGCGCGGGCGAACGTGAAGGCGGCGATCCGGCAGGTGCACTCGATCATGCCGGATCTCGTCTACACGCTCGAAGACTCCGTCGTCGTCGGCGATGTGGCGTGGGCGCGGGGCCGGGCCCGGGGGACCGCGACCGGCGGGTTCTTCGGACCGCCGAGCAACGCGCCGATCGACATGGCGCTGTTCGAGATGGCGCGGGTGGTCGACGGGCGGATCGTCGAGCACTGGGGCTGCCCGGACCGATTCGCCCTGCTCGCGCAGACCGGCGTACTGGAGAAGTTGACGGCGTAGGAAAAGGCTTCCCGTTATCGCTTGGCAAGGTGTGACATTGCACCTATGGTTTGTGCAATGTCACACCGTACTGAGCTGCGCACAGAACTGACCGGTGGTCTGCTGCACGCGTGGCAGCGACGGAACCGGGCGGCGACGATCCCGCACGCGATCCGGGAGCTGCGGGCCGCCGGGAACCTCGACAACCTCCGCCGGCTCGCCGATCCGGCCGTCGGCCCGTACCGCGGCCGGTATCCGTTCCTCGACACCGATCTCTACAAGACCGTCGAAGGGCTCGCCTACGAGGCCGGCCGGGACGATGTACCGGCCGGAACGCGCGAGTTCTACTACGAGGTCGTCGGCCTGCTGGAGCAGGCCCAGGCCGACGACGGCTACCTGAACTCGTACTTCCAGGACCCGGACCAGCCGAAGCAGCCGTGGTCGGACCTCGCCTGGGGGCACGAGCTCTACAACCTGGGGCACCTCGTCCAGGCGGCGATAGCGGCGAAGCGGCAGCTCGGGGACAACCGGCTGCTGATCGTCGCCCGCAGATTCGCGGACCTCGTGGTCACCAAGTTCGGCCCGGACGGCGAGCCGGGGATCGACGGTCATCCCGAGGTCGAGATGGCGCTGGTCGAGCTTTATCGAGAAACCGGCCAGCAGGACTACCTGTCCACGGCTGAGCTGTTCGTCGAGCGCCGCGGCCGCGGGAACCTCGTGCGGACGATCTTCCCGGGGGAGTACTTCCAGGACCACGTCCCGTTCCGGGAGATGCCGTCGGTGATCGGGCATGCGGTCCGGATGGCCTACCTCGCGGCCGGGGCGACCGACATCCACCTCGAGACCGGCGATCCGACGATGCTGGCCGCGCTGGAGCGGCTGTGGGACGACATGGTCGCGACCAAGCTCTACCTGACAGGTGGGCTGGGCAGTCGGCACTCCGACGAGGCGATCGGTGACCGATACGAGCTGCCGTCCGAACGCGCGTACACCGAGACCTGCGCGGCGATCGCGCTCATGCAGTGGGCCTGGCGGATGTACCTCGCCACGGGCAAGGCGTCGTACCTCGATGTCTACGAGACCGTGCTCTACAACGCCTACGCCGTGGGTCTGTCGGCGGACGGTACGGCGTTCTTCTACGACAACCCGTTGCAGCGGCGGCCGGATCACGAGCAGCGGTCCGGGGCGGAGAGCGGTGGTGAGCCGCTGCGGCGCGCGTGGTTCGGCTGCCCGTGCTGCCCGCCCAACATCATCCGCTGGATGTCGGAGCTGCAGGACCACCTCGCCACGGCCGCCGAGAACACCTTGACCATCGGCATGTACGCCGACGCGCGGATCAGCACCGGGGAGTTCACGGTCACGGTCGGCACCGACTATCCGTGGGACGGCGAGATCGCGGTCACCGTGGTGGACGCGCCGGCGACCGAGCAGGCGATCGTGCTGCGGATCCCGTCCTGGGCGCAGGACGCGCGGCTCGACGGCGAACCGGTGCCATCGGGATGGGCGACGGTACGGCGTCGTTTCGCCGCCGGTGAGGTCGTCAAGCTTTCGTTGCCGATGGCACCTAGAGCGCATGGGTCGCACCCGTACCTTGACGCGACCCGCGGGGCGATCGCGGTTGCGCGAGGTCCGCTGGTCTATTGCGTCGAGCAACAAGATTCCGCGACACCGGTCGACGACCTGCTGCTGTCGGTGACGGCAGTCCAGGCCGCGACTGCCCGGCGGCAGGACGATCACGTCGTACTCGATCTGACCGCGGCGGCGGCACCGGTTCCGCCGCGTGAGCTTTACCCCGTGCTGACCGGACGGGCCGAGGAGCCCGTCGGCAGCCCGGTACCGGTGACGTTCGTTCCGTACTTCCTGTGGGGCAACCGTGAGGCGTTGGCCATGCGCGTGTGGCTGCGAAGCGAAGGAGAAGGCAGATGAAGAGAACTTCCATGCTGGTGGGGATGGTGGCCTCGGCCGCCCTCGCGCTCACCGCGTGCGGTGGCAACGGGAGTGGGGCCACCGGTGACTCCGGCGGTCCCGGCAGCAAGGCGGCCCAGGGCGGCACGGTGCAGGTCCTCGCGAACGCGGCGTTCTCGCATCTCGACCCGGCGCGCGGCTTCGACGGCGGCGTGAACAACTTCTACCGGTTGATCTATCGGACGCTGACCACCCAGGGCGCCGCAGCCGGTGCCGAGGGCACCAAGATCGTCCCGGACCTGGCGACCGACACTGGCAAGGCGTCCGACGGCGGCAAGACCTGGACCTTCACCCTCAAGGACGGATTGTTCTTCGAGACCGGAGCGCCGATCACTAGCGCCGACGTGAAGTGGGGTGTCTCGCGTGCCTGGGACCCCGAGGTCGGCATCGGGTCGCCGTACGCGAAGCAGCTGATCGACGCGCCGGCGTCGTACCAGGGACCGTACAAGTCGGGTGATCTGCCAACCATCACGACGCCGGATGCGAAGACGGTCGTGTTCCATCTGAAGAAGCCGTTCGCGGACTTCGGCAGTGTCGTCGCGCAGAACACCTTCACCCCGGTGCCGAAGGGGCAGGGCGCCGGGAACCAGCTGGACGGCAAGCCGATCGCGTCCGGTCCCTACAAGGTGTCCGAGTTCAAGCCGGGTGCCACGCTGAAGCTCGTCCGCAACGACAAGTGGGACAAGAAGAGCGACGCGATCCGCAGCGCGAACCCGGACGGGTTCCAGTGGACGTTCGGCCTCGATCCCGCCACGATCGACGAGCGGATGATCGCCGGGCAGGGGACGGACGCCGACGCGATCGCCGGTACTGTCACGGCGGCCAGTGTGGCCCGGATCCAGACTCCGCAGCTCAAGCAGCGGACGATGACGGGCATCAACGGCTGTACGACGTACATGGGTCTCAACACCACGAAGAAGCCGTTCGACAACGTCAAGGTCCGGCAGGCGATCAACCTCGCGGTCAACAAGCAGACGGTCCGGGACGCGGTCGGCGGTTCGGCACTGGCCGATATCGCCACCAGCATTCAGCCGCCGACGGTGGCCGGCCGGGTCGACTACGACCCCTATCCGAGTCCCGACCACAAGGGTGATGTCGAGGCCGCGCGCAAGCTGCTCACCGAGGCCGGCTTCGATGGCGGCTTCCCACTCACGCTCGACATCCGTGCGCAACCGAAGATGCAGGCGATGGCGGTGGCGATCCAGCAGGCCCTCGAGCCGCTGAAGATCGCGGTCAAGATCAACACTATCGACACCGCGACGTACTACGAGGTCATCGGCACGACGTCGCAGCAGCACGACGCGGCGATCACCGGCTGGTGCCCGGACTGGCCGTCCGGCGCGACCTTCCTGCCGCCGCTGTTCGACGGCCGGAACATCACTCCGAAGGGCAACTCGAACCTTGCCCAGCTCAACGACCCGGCGGTGAACGCGAGGATCACCGAGATCGCCGGGCTCACCGACGTGCAGGCGGCCAACGCGGCGTACGGCGAACTGGACAAGCAGGTCATGGCACTCGCGCCGGTCGTGCCGCTGCTGTACGAGAAGGTGCTGATGCTTGTCGGCGGCAACATTGCCGGCGCGTATCTGCACGACGGCTTCTCCGGTGGTATCGACCTGGTGTCGGTCGGTCTCCGGAACGCGGGGAAGTAGTAGCCGATGACAACGACCCCGACCCTGCTCGAGGTCGAGGAGGTGGGGACCCCGGCGGCGGCCGGTGGGTCCCCGGCCTCGGCCCGGCGGATCCTGCGGATCGTGACCCAGGACAAAGGTGCGCTGGCCTGCGTGCTGTTCCTGGCGATCGTGGTCCTGATGGCAGTGGCCGCTCCGCTGATCACCAAGCTCAGCGGCTGGGGCCCGTACGCGTTCGACTCGGCCGCGATCGACTCCAGCCTCGGCGGCGTGCCGCGCGGCGCGCTGGGCGGGATCAGCGGCGAGCACTGGTTCGGCGTCGAGCCGCAGAACGGGCGCGATCTGTTCGCGCGGATCGTGTACGGCGCTCGCGTGTCGATCACGATCTCGTTGGCGGCGACTCTGCTGACCGGGATCCTCGGTGTCGTTCTCGGCATGCTGGCCGGGTTCTACCGCGGCTGGGTCGATCAGGTGATCTCGCGGGTGATGGACTTCCTGATGGCGTTCCCGGCCCTGATCTTCATGATCGCGATCCTGTCTTCACTGCCGGCCGGCAACCGCCCGGTGCTGCTGGTGGTGGTGATCAGCGCATTCGGCTGGCCGTACCTGGCGCGGGTGATCCGGGGGCAGACGATGACGCTGGCCGGTCGCGAGTTCGTCGAGGCGGCCCGGGCGTCCGGTGCCAAGGAGCTGCAAGTGGTGTTCCGCGAGATCCTGCCGAACCTGCGCGGTTCGATCGTGGTGATGACGACGCTGGCGATCCCCGGCTACATCGGGACCGAGGCGGGCCTGTCCTTCCTCGGCGTCGGAGTCTCGCCGCCGACCGCGTCGTGGGGCCAGATGATCTCGAGTTCGGTGAGCTGGTACTCGGTCGATCCGATGTTCTTCGCGATCCCGGGCGCGTTCCTGTTCCTGACGGTGCTGTCGCTGACTGTCCTCGGCGACAAGATCCGTACCGCGATCGATCGGGGTGAGGCGCCGTCATGACGCGCTATGTTCTCGCGCGGCTCGGCGGGGTGGTGGTGATCCTGCTGGCCGTCTGTCTGTTCACGTACTTGATCTTCTTCAAGCTCTCGCCGGATCCGGCGGTGATGATCTGCGGCAAGACCTGTACGCCGGAGCGGATCGACTCGATTCGTTCGGTGCTCGGGCTGAACCAGCCGATCCTCACGCAGTTCGGGGAGTTCCTGCGCGGCATCGTGGCCGGGCGCGATTACGGCTCGGTGCACTGCCCGGCGCCTTGTTTGGGCTACAGCTTCCAGACGAACGAGTCGGTCTGGAGCATGCTCACCAGCCGCCTGCCCGTCAGCATCACGGTCGCTGTCGGCGCCGCCGTACTGTGGCTCCTGGCCGGTGTGATCGGCGGTCTCATCAGTGCCGTCAAGCAAGGCACGTGGTGGGATCGGACTGCGATGGCATTGGCGCTCGGTGGGGTGAGCGTGCCGAACTATGTGCTCGCGCTGGTGTTGCAGTACGTGCTGGTGGTCAAGCTCCAGGTACTGCCGTTTCCTTCGGCTCCGGCGTTCGGTGACGATCCCGTGCTGTGGTTCGAGTCGTACCTGATGCCCTGGGTCGTGCTGGCCGTCGGCTACGCCTGTCTGTATGCGCGGCTGACCCGGAGCAATGTGATCGACACCTTGTCCGAGAACTACTACCGGACCGCGCGGGCCAAGGGACTGGGCGGCGGGCTCATCCTGCGCAGGCACGCACTGCGCCCGGCACTGACGCCGATCGCCACGATCTTCGGGATGGACTTCGCCGGGCTCCTCGGCGGTGCGCTGATCACCGAGACCGTGTTCGGGCTGAACGGGATCGGCAAGCTGGCCGCCGACTCGATCGCCAAGAACGATCAGCCGGTGATCATGGCGGTGACTCTGCTGGCCGCCTTCTTCGTTGTCATCGGCAACGTGGTGGTCGACCTCGTGTACACCGCATTGGATCCGCGCGTTCGGCTGGTGCCGGCATGAGCGATGAATTGTTCGTGGTGGAGGATCTGACCGTCACGCTGCCGACCGGACGTGGTCCGGTCGACGTGGTGAAGAACGTGTCGTTCACCGTCGGCCGCGACGAGACGCTGGGCATCGTCGGCGAGTCCGGGTCCGGCAAGTCGATGACGGCCCTCGCCGTACTCGGGTTGCTGCCGAGAGGCGCCCGTACGACGGGCAGCGTGCGACTGAACGGGACCGAGCTGCTCGGTCGTTCGGATCGCGAGTTGCGGCCGATCCGCGGGAACGCGATCTCGATGGTGTTCCAGGACCCGCTGTCGTCGCTGAACCCGTACTACACGGTCGGACTGCAGATCGAGGAGATGTACCGGACGCATCGCGGCGGCTCGCGGAAGGCGGCCCGGCAGGTGGTGGTCGAGGCGCTGGAGCGGGTCCGGATCCCCGATGCAGGCCGGCGGATCGACCAGTACCCGCACCAGTTTTCTGGTGGCATGCGGCAACGAGTGATGATCGCGATGGCGTTGTGCTGTTCGCCGTCGCTGCTGATCGCCGACGAGCCGACGACCGCGCTGGATGTGACCGTGCAGGCGCAGATCCTTGAGCTGCTGGCCGAACTGCAGGCGACCACCGGGACCGGGATGATCTTCATCACCCATGACCTGGCGGTGATCAGCTCGATCGCGCAGCGGGTGCTGGTGATGCGCTCCGGTGATCCGGTCGAGTACGGAACGGCCGAGCAGGTGTTCTCGGATCCGCAGCACGACTACACGCGGATGCTGCTGGACGCCGTACCCAGGATCGACGACGAGGTTGCGTCATGACGTTGCTGCAGGTGCAGGGATTGGTCAAGGAGTTCAGTACCCCGGGAGCGCTCGGGCGAAAGTCGACGTTCACGGCGGTGGACGACGTGAGTTTCGACGTCGGCCTCGGCGAGACGCTCGCGATCGTGGGGGAGTCGGGCAGCGGGAAGTCGACCACCGCGCGGATCGCGGCCCGGCTGCTGGAGCCGACCCGGGGGACGGTGGTGTTCGACGGCCAGGACGTGACCCGGGCCCGCGGCAAGGACCTCGCGCGGTTCCGGAACGACGTACAGGTGGTGTTTCAGGATCCGTTCTCGTCGTTGAATCCGCGGTACACCGTGGAGCGGATCATCACCGCGCCACTGGCCTACCAGGGGATCAAGCCGGCCGCGGGATACCGGGCGGCCGCGCAGGAGCTGATGGAACGGGTCGGACTGAACCCGGACCACTGCCGGCGCTACCCGGCCCAGTTCTCCGGCGGCCAGGCGCAGCGGATCGGGATTGCCCGGGCGCTGGCGGTGAACCCGCGGCTGGTGATCTGCGACGAAGCGGTGTCGGCGCTCGACGTGTCGATCCAGGCGCAGGTCCTGGAACTGCTGATGCGGCTCCAGGCCGAGAGCGGGTTCAGCTACATTTTCATCGCGCACGATCTGGCAGTGGTCCGGCAGATCTGCCATCGGGTGGCCGTGATGAACCAGGGCCGGATCGTCGAACTCGGCACCCGCGAACAGGTCTTCGGCGATCCTCAGGACGACTACACGAGAACCCTGCTGGCCGCCGTACCGCGGATCAATCCGGAGTGGGACGCCAAGCGCCGGCAGCGAAAGGTCGCGTCATGATCAGCTACACAATTCCCGATCTGCATGTCCGCGAGCACACGGTCGAGGTCCCGCTGGACTGGTCCGACCCGGCCTCGGAGTCGATCACCGTCTTCGCGCGCGAACTCGTCGATCCGATGCGCAAGGACGAGGACCTGCCGTGTCTGCTGTTCCTGCAGGGCGGACCTGGTGGGAAGAGCCCGCGGCCGGCCGGCTCGGTTCCGTGGATCGCGCAGGCCCTGAAGACGTTCCGGGTGATCCTGATGGATCAGCGCGGAACCGGTCGCAGTACGCCGGTCAGCGGTCGGCGGATGGCGTCGATGTCGGCCGAGGAGGGGGCTGACTATCTGGCGTGCTTCCTGGCCGACTCGATCGTCGCGGACGCCGAGCACTTGCGGAAGACGGTCTTCGGGGGTCGTCGGTGGTCGACGCTCGGTCAGAGCTATGGCGGGTTCCTGACTCTGACTTATCTGTCTGCTGCGCCGGAAGGGCTGGCTGCCTGCTACGTGACCGGGGGACTGCCCGGGCTGGAGCCGTCCGCGGCTGAGGTGTACCGGCGGACCTATCCCCGGGTGGCCGCGCGCACGCGGTCGTACTACGCGCGGTACCCGCACGATGTCGAGCAGATCGGCCGGATCGCGGACCGGCTCGCGGGCGACGACGTGCGGCTCGTCGACGGGGACCGGCTGACGGTACGGCGGTTCCAGTCGATCGGCATCGATTTCGGCATGAAGCCGGGGCTGGAGCGGATCCACTGGCTGGTCGACGAAGCGTTCGACGGCGACGAGCTGTCCGACACGTTCCTCGAGCAGGTGCGCGCGCTCACGTCGTACCGGACGGGACCGCTGTTCGCGGCGCTGCAGGAGAGCATCTACGGCTCCGGATCCGGCGCGGCCAGGTGGGCGGCCGAGGCGGAGCGGGCGCTGCGTCCGGAGTTTGCGGAGGATGCTCGGCCGCTGCTGCTGACTGGCGAGATGATGTATCCCTGGATGTTCGCTGAGATCCAGGGGTTGCGCCCGTTCCAGGGGGCGGTGGAGGTGCTCGCGCAGCGGTCGCATTGGCCGCAGCTGTACGACGTCGAGCGGCTCGCGGCGAACGACGTACCGGTCGCTGCGGCGGTGTACTTCGACGACATGTACGTCGATTCCGGGCTGCAGCTGGACACCGCACGACGGGTCGGCAATGTGCAGGCGTGGGTCACGAACGAGCACGAGCACGACGGCCTTGGCTCCGATCGCGTGTTTGAGCGGCTGACCGAGCTAGTCCGGTCTGTCGGGGGTGGCGTCGCGGGGTGACGGCGGGGGTGCAGGACAATGGCCGGTGACCCCAGGGAGGTGGAGATGGCTGCCGATTCGATCGGGCCGCTGCCGAGTGTCCGGCGGCTGGACCAGCGCGAGAACCTGCGCGACAGCGTTGCGAACGCGCTGCGGGCAGCCGTCATCTCCGGTGAGCTGGAGCCGGGCGAGGTGTACTCCGCGCCGATGCTCGGGGCGCGCTTCGGGGTCTCCGCGACACCGGTCCGCGAGGCGATGCTGGACCTGGTCCGGGAGGGCCTGGTCATCTCGCTGCGGAACAAAGGCTTCCGGGTCACCGAGGTGTCCGAGGAGGACCTGGACAACCTGGCGGCACTCCGGCAGCTGATCGAGCCGCCGACGATGCGCGACGTCGTACCGGTGATTCCCGCCGACGACTTCCCGGAGTTGCGGCGGCTGGCCGATGACATCGTGGTGGCGGCCGAGGCCGGTGACCTGATCGCCTACATCGAGGCGGACCGGGTCTTCCACGTCACGCTGCTCGCGTACTCCGGCAACCAGAAGCTCGTTGACGTCGTCTCCGACCTGCGCTCCCAGACCCGGCTGCTGGGGCTCACCCCGCTCGTCGAGAGCGGGCGCCTGGTCGCGTCGGCCGAGGAGCACCACGAGCTGCTCGAGCTGGTCGAGGCGCGCGACGGCGATGGCGCGGAGCAGTTGATGCGCCGCCACATCGGCCATGTGCGCGGGCTGTGGGCCCGCTCACCGGCCGAGTGACGTCGTGTTCAGGAGAGCTTGAGCGCCTGCTGCGCGGTGTCGGCCGCGTCGGCGCCGTACGCGCTGGACATGCGCTCGAGGAACTGGGCGCGGTCCAGGGTGTACTCCTGGGTGCCGACCTTCTCCAGGACGGTCGTCGCCAGGGTGCAGCCGACCTGGGCGGAGACTTCGTGCTCGAGACCGGCCGCGCGGCCGGTCAGGTAGCCGGCGCGGAAGGCGTCGCCGCCACCGGTCGGGTCGACCAGCGCCGGGGCCGGGACCGCGGGGACCTTGGTGATGATGCCGTCGGCGTTCTCGATCACGACACCGTCGCCACCGTGCGTGGTGACGCGGACTCCTACCTTGCTCAGGATCTCGTCGTGGCTCCAGCCGGTCTTCTGCACCATCAGGCCGGCTTCGTACTCGTTGCTGAACAGGTACGTCGCCCCGTCGATCAGGCGCTGGATGTCCGTCCCGTCCATCCGGGCCAGCTGCTGCGACGGATCCGCGGCGATCGCGATCCCGTGCTGGCGGGCCAGCTCGGTGTGCTTCAGCATGCCCTCGGGGTCGTCGGCGCCGACCAGGACCAGGTCGATCCCGCCCGCGGCCGCGTGGATCGCGCCCAGGTCGAGCTCGCGGGACTCGGCCATTGCGCCGGTGTAGAACGAGGCGATCTGGTTCGCGTCCAGGTCCGTCGTACAGGTGAACCGGGCGGTGTGTACGTTCTCGCAGACACGCACGTGCGACACGTCGACACCGGCCTCGGTGAGCGCGGCGCCGTACTCGGCGAAGTCCGCACCGACCGAGCCGAGGAGCAGCGACGGGCGGCCGAGCTGAGCCATCCCGTAACAGATGTTCGCCGCGACGCCGCCGCGGTGCACGACCAGCTCGTCGACCAGGAACGACAAGGAGACCTTGTGCATCTGCTCCTCGAGGAACTGGTCCTTGAACCGGCCCGGGAACGTCATCAGGATGTCGGTCGCGATCGATCCGGCGACGGCGATCTGCATGCGGGGTGCTCCTCGGGTGGGGTGCTTGTGCGGCCTTTGGACAACCCATAGAGACTACAGGCGACCGTCTTAATACATGGAGGGGTACTTATGGGCTCACAAGTTCAGGTAACCGACGAGCTGCACGACTACATGGTGGCGCACGGCACACCGCTGGACGACATCGCGGCCGAGCTGGTCGCCGAGACCCAGGCGCTCGGTGACGTCTCCGAGATGCTGACGACGGCCGACCAGGCGGGGCTGCTGACCACGCTGACCCGGCTGGTCTCGGCCCGGCGGGCGGTCGAGATCGGGACCTTCACCGGGTTCTCCGCGCTCGCGATCGCGCGCGGCCTGGCCGACGACGGGCAGCTGATCTGCCTGGACGCCAGCGAGGAGTGGACCGCGATCGGCCGGAAGTACTGGGAGCGGGCCGGGGTGAGCGACAAGGTCGAGCTCCGGATCGGTGACGGACATGCGCTCGCCGCCTCGCTGAACGGGTCGTTCGACCTGGCCTTCGTGGACGCCGACAAGCCCGGGTACGTCGACTACTTCGAGAAGCTGGTCCCGTTGATCCGCCCGAACGGCATCCTGCTGTTCGACAACACGCTGGCCGGCGGCCGCGTGGTGAACGCGGACGGTCCCGCCGACCGCAAGGAGTTCAACGCCCACATCGCGGCGGACAAGCGCGTCGACGTGACGATCCTCGGGATCGGCGACGGACTGACCCTGGTCCGCAAGAAGTGAGCAAGGCGACGCCGCGGCTGGCGATCAAGGACCTGCAGCACAAGTACGGCGATCGGCCGGTGATCGAGGGCCTCACCTTCACCCTGAACGCCGGCCAGGCAATCGCCCTCGTCGGGCCGAACGGCGCGGGCAAGACCACCGTGCTCAAATGCATCGTCGGCGCGGCCGACCCGGCAGCAGGCACCATCCTGCTCGACGGCCAGCCCATCGACGAACGGTCCGAAACCGTCCGCCGCGACGTCGCCACCCTGCTGGACGACTTCGACTTCTTCCCCGACCTGACCGCGGCCGAGCACTTGGATTTGTTGGCCCGAGCCCACGGCAACGCGACACCCGAAGACCTCGTCGACACACTGTTGGACGACATCGGGCTGTTGCCGGCCGCGGATCAGCTGCCGGGCTCGTTGTCGTCCGGTCAACGCCGTCGGCTGGCGTTGGCGACCGCTCTGGTGCGCCCGCGGAAGCTGATGGTCCTGGACGAGCCCGAGGCCCGCCTGGACGTCGACGGTGTCAAGTGGTTGGCCGAGCGCCTCGTAGAGGAGAAGAAGTCGGGTACGGCGATTCTCTTCGCCAGCCACGAGCCGTCGCTAGTCGAGGCGGTCGCGGACTCCGTCGTCACCCTCACCCCGCTGCCATGACGGTTCCTGAGCCCTCGGAGGGCGCGTCATGAGCGACGGCCCGGTGACCTTCGACCCGGCCCACTTCGGCGCGATCCCCAGTCCCCGCGCCCTCCGCAAGTGGATGCGCGAGACCCGGCGAAAGCACGCCGACCGCTCGTTCGGCCAGCTCTTCGAAGACGTCTACCTCGTCATCTTCACGCTAGCCATGCTCGGGGCCACCGGCGGCAACGTCGTCAAACACCTGAACGCCGACATGACGACGTGCGACTCCCTGCACTGCTGGCGACTCTGGGACGCACTGCCGTTCATCATCTTCCCGTTGCTGGTGGCAACGACTTTGCGGGTGCTGCTGAGCATCGGCCCGGTCTCCGCCTCGCGTGCGACCGGCTTCTGGCTACTCGGTACGCCGGTCAACCGCAGCGCGCTGTTGCGCCCGACGTACTGGAAGGCAATCGCCGGTACGGCGGTGCTCGGCGGCGTGGTATCGCTGGTGGCCTGGGCGGTGCTCGGGGAGCCGTACGCGTCGCTCGTGGAGTTGACGGTCATGACGACGGCGCTGATGATCGGCGCGGCGTGTGTGACGGTGTGGGCTCAGCAGACCGCGCGGCGTACGTGGTGGACGTTGCGGGTGGCCGACCTGCTCCTCGTCGCGGCGGTGATCCCGGCGGTGTGGCTCGCGGTCGAGCGGTTCAAGGACCCGGAGAACATCCAGTGGGCCAACGTCATCATCGTCATGTCGACTGAGGCTCCGAACAACCAGCTGTGGTTCGGGTTCGGGCCCACTATCGAGCCCTATCAAATGCGGTTGCTGATGATCGTGGTCGTCGCGCTCGTCGTCGTACTCGGTCTGGTGCTCCTGACCGCACGGACGCTCGGCCGGCTCTCTCGGACGAATGTGATCGCCGGCGGTGACTTGCTGGCCGGGCTGGCTGGTGCGGCGAGCAGTCTGGATCCGAGCATGTTGGCTGATGTGGTGGCCGGGCGGCATTGGCGGTTGAAGGGGCGTGCGAAGACTCGGCGGGGGCGTGGGTCCCAGGGTGGGGCGCTGATCCACCGGGAGTTCGTGCGGATTCTGCGGTGGCCGCGGCGGTTGGTGATGGCGTTCGCGCTGCTCGTGGTGCCTTATGCGGTGGCCGGGGCCGGTTTCGATCCGCTGGTTCCGATCGCGGCCGGGTTCGCCGGGTTCGCGGCGATCCGGCCGTTGATGGACGGGTTGCGGTCGGTGTGCCGGTCCAAGGGCCTTGTGCGCGCACTCGGCTACGACCTGCGCGAACTCCGCGTGCTGATGGCGATCGCGCCCGGGCTCATCACGGTCGTGTGGGCACTGGCGGCGTACCCGATCCTCGGTAGTGGCGCCGCGACGTTCGCCGTCGGCGCGGGCGTGATCGCGGGCGCGGTGCGACAGGCGTCGGCGCGGCCCCCGTCGTACAGCGGACCGCTGGTCGCCTCGCCGATGGGCGCGATCCCGCCGGGGCTGTTCTCGCAGCCGATGCGCGGCTTCGACGTACTGCTGATCTGCCTGGCGCCGGTCCTGCTCGGCCTGAGCTCGACGTGGCTGCTCGTCATCCCCGGCTTCATCCTGGCCGTGATGTTCTCGCTGCGCCCGAAGACCGACTGACGGGCTGACCTCCTGCTGGCCTATCTTGGTGTGGACAGGTACCTTGTATCGCATGGTAGCCGAGAAGGTCTTCACCCAGCTGCGGCGCGGGACGCTGGAGTACTGCGTGCTGGCGTTGCTGCAGGGGGAGGAGCGGTACGGGTTCGATCTGGTGAAGGAGCTCGGGGAGATCGACGGGATGGTCACCACGGAGGGCACGATCTACCCGCTGCTGGCGCGCTTGCGGCGGGAGGGGCTCGTGGAGACCAGTTGGCGCGAGTCCGAGTCGGGACCGCCGCGGCGGTACTACCGGTCGACGGCCGAGGGCGGACAGGCCCTGGCCGACTTCACCGCGGACTGGGAACGGTTTCGGACGTCGGTCGACGCGATCCTGCGGCGCGGCAACGAGGGGAGACGGAAATGAGTGCGGACCGACTGGTCGCGGCGTACCTCAGCGACCTGGTGATGGCAGCCGAGCCGCTGCCGGAGGAACGGCGTACCGATCTGATCGTGGACGTCACCTCGCATATCGCCGAGGCCCGGGCGGCGGGTGCGACATCGGACGACGACATCCGGCAGATGCTCAAGCAGTTGGGCGATCCGGCCGACATCGTCGCCGCCGCGACCGACGGCCTCGTGCTCGTTGAGCGACCTTCGGCGCAGCCGCGGCTGCGTGGGCGCGATATCGCCACGCTCATTCTGCTGCCGGTCGGCGTCTACATCTTCCTCGCCGGCTGGGTGGCCGGAGTCGTCCTGCTGTGGACGTCGGATCGGTGGACGACCCGCGAGAAACTCCTGGGGACGCTGGTCACGCCGTTCGGCTTTGCATCGGCTCAGGTGTTCGCGACCGTCGACTTCGGCGACACGCTGCCGAGGGTCGTCGGTATCCCACTGGCCGTCCTGCTGCTCCTGGCGCCGGTGTTCACCTTCATCGTGCTGATCAAGAACGGGCGGCCGGGTCGGTCAGCGGAGTAGCGGTAGCAGCTGGTCGCCGATGCGGATGGTCTCCTCGCGGTACGGCGTATCGGACAGGATGAAGTGCGTGATGCCGAGGTCCTGGTACTTCTTCAGCGACTTCGCGACGTCCTCGGCGGATCCGACGAGCCACGTCGTACCGGCGCCACCGCCGCCGTACTTGCCGGGGGCCGTGTAGAGGTTGTCGTCGAGTACGTCGCCGCGTGCTGCGAGGTCGATCAGCCGCTGCTGGCCGACCGCCTTGAACCACCGGTGGTCGCGGTCCCCGGCGTTCTCCGCCATCGTCGCGACCTTGGCCTCGGCGTCGGCCCAGGCTTCCTCGGTGGTGTCGCGGACAAGCGTGGTGATCCGCAACCCGAACTCGAGCGGCTTGTGCTCCCGACCAAGCTCGTCTTCGAGCTCTCGTAGGCGACTGATCCGTTGCGTGATCCCGTCCAGCGGCTCGCCCCAGAACAACTGCACATCCGCGTCGGTCGCGGCGACCCGTTGAGCCGCCTCTGACGCCCCACCGAAGTACAGCTTCGGAGGTACGACGGGACGCGTGGCGACCGTCGAGTCGGTCACCTGGAAGTAGTCGCCGGTGAACGTGACGTTCTCCTCGGTCCACAACCTGCGCACTAGCTGGAGGAACTCCTTCGTGCGCGCGTATCGCTGGGCCTGGTCGCCCTCGGAGTCGCCGTACGCCTTGAGGTTGTCCTGCCCCGACACGATGTTGACGAGCAGCCGCCCACCACTCAACTGATCCAACGTCCCAGCCGCCGAAGCAAAATGCGCCGGCCGCCAATACCCCGGCCGAATCGCCACCAGCGGCCTGAAGGTCGTCGTACGAGCCGCCAACGCCGCCGCCACCGTGAACGTATCCGGCCGCCCCCACCCAGTCCCCAGCAGCGCCCCACCCCACCCATGCTGCTCAGTAAGCAACGCCAACTCGGTGAGCCGATCAAGACTGTTGTGCCCACTGGTCGCATCATCACCGCGATGCCCAGGCTCGACCTGATTCGGGATGTACCACAAGAATTCGGCGGTCATAAGTACGAGAGTATGTCGACCAACTTACTTCAGTTGGACCGTCTCACTGTGCGGTTGTCTACCCACTCGTGCGGCTCGCTTGTGGTGCAGGAGGCGTTACCCGCCCGGGCCGGCTGTGGAGGCCCGCCGCGGACAACTGACCGGACCAGACGGGTGCGGCCGCGAGTACCTGATCGACACCAGTCATGCCCGGAACCTAGCAACCGCATCCACTCGGCTGCGAAGGGAATTCGCCGCGACAGCTGCACAAGAACAGGAGGTGTTCACCGTGGCGCGGCAATTCGCTCGCGGCCCAGGCGTGCGGCACGGCATACGTAGACGACTACGTCCTGTCGTTCGGGTCATGGGCCAGGGCTGGGAACAGGCGAAGCGCCTCGTGGACGAGGGGAGAGAACCTCGGTACGTCGGCTGTCGTGGCGAGCGCGATTCCGCGGACGTCCTCCGCCGCGATGTCATGCACGACGGGTCCTTTCACCTCGACGTGCGAGATGAGACCTGTGTGGGTGAAGTCGATGGGGCGACCGGAGGACTCGCGCTCGACGTGGAACTTGAACGGTTTGCGCTCGAGGACCCGGGTGAGCGGACCTGTGCCACTCACCAAACCTCTCCCGAGTCGCCCGAACGGGAGACGCTGAGCGTGAACCGGCCGAGCCGCGGAGAGTTGGTGAGTGTTGGCGGTCCGCCCCGCCCCTTCCGCAGCACCACAAGTCGCCCGCCGCGGAACGACGAAGCCCACCCGGCGGGACACCGGGTGGGCTTCGGGATGACGGCTGGAACTCAGACGTCGTAGTACAGCTCGAACTCGTGCGGGTGGGGGCGGAGCTGGATGGGGGCGATTTCCTGGGTGCGCTTGAGGTCGATCCAGGTCTCGATGAGGTCCGCGGTGAAGACGTCGCCTTCGAGGAGGAACTCGTGGTCGGCCTCGAGGGCGTCGATGACGGCCGGGAGGGAGGTGGGGACCTGGGCGATGCCCTCGTGCTCCTCCGGGGGGAGCTCGTAGAGGTCCTTGTCGACCGGGTCGGCCGGCTCGATCTTGTTGCGGATGCCGTCGAGGCCGGCCAGGAGCTGGGCGGCGAAGGCCAGGTAGGGGTTGGCCGACGGGTCGGGGCAGCGGAACTCGATGCGCTTGGCCTTGGGGTTGGAGCCGGTGATCGGGATCCGGATGCAGGCCGAGCGGTTGCGGCTGGAGTAGACCAGGTTGACCGGGGCCTCGAAGCCAGGGACCAGGCGGTGGTAGGAGTTCACCGTCGGGTTGGTGAAGGCGAGCAGCGACGGGGCGTGCTTGAGCAGGCCGCCGATGTACCAGCGGGCGGTGTCGGACAGGCCGCCGTACCCGGACTCGTCGTAGAACAGCGGCTGGCCGTTGGTCCACAGGGACTGGTGGCAGTGCATGCCCGAGCCGTTGTCGCCGAAGATCGGCTTCGGCATGAAGGTCGCGGTCTTGCCGGCCTGCCAGGCGGTGTTCTTGACGATGTACTTGAACTTCATCACGTCGTCGGCGGCCTTGAGCAGCTCGTCGAAGCGGAAGTTGATCTCGGCCTGGCCGGCGGTGCCGACCTCGTGGTGGGCGCGCTCGACGATCAGGCCGGACCGCTCCAGGGCCAGCGTGATGTCGTCGCGGAGCTCACCGAAGTGGTCGGTCGGCGCGACCGGGAAGTAGCCACCCTTGTAGCGGACCTTGTAGCCGCGGTTGCCGCCGTCCTCGACGCGGCCCGTGTTCCAGGCGCCGGCGACCGAGTCGATGGAGTAGTGCGAGGAGTTCGCCTTGGTCTCGAAGCGGACGTCGTCGAAGACGTAGAACTCGGCCTCGGGGGCGAAGAACGCGGTGTCGGCGATACCGGTCGACTTCAGGTACTCCTGCGCCTTGCGGGCGATGTTGCGCGGGTCGCGGGAGTACGCCTCGCCGGTCAGCGGGTCGTGCACGAAGAAGTTGACCACCAGCGTCTTCGCGCTGCGGAACTCGTCGACGTAGGCGCTGGTCGGGTCCGGCAGCAGCTTCATGTCGGACTCGTGGATCTGCTGGAAACCGCGGACCGACGAACCGTCGAAGGCCAGGCCGTCTTCGAAGACCTCCGGACCGAACGACGACACCGGGACGGTGAAGTGCTGCATGATGCCCGGCAGGTCGCAGAACCGGACGTCGACGATCTCGACGCCCTCGTCCTTGACGTAGGCGAGCAGCTCCTCAGCGCTGGAAAACATACGTACTCCTCGGGGTGGCTCAGAGATTGCAACTGAACGTAGGGCCTGCCGGTTTCTCGGCGGTGACCCCAATGTTTCGCGGATGTTACGCCCAGCGTGTCCGCGCTGACCCACTGGTGTACGCCGGTCACGCCCTGAGATCTTCCTGACCACCATGTGGCCGTCCCGGGACGCTTCCGTAGGCTAGCCATCATGGCATCATCGGCCCAGCCGGGCACAGGACCCTCCGATGAGTTTCGATTTCCGGGCAATCGGCTCGGCCTGCCCGCCGACGGTCCGGGCTCGGCCGCCGGTTGGGGCCGCCGCATCCTCGCGCTGCTGCTCGACTGGTTCATCGCGGGCCTGATCGCGTCCGCCGTCACGGGCAAGCCCATCTGGGCGGGTGGCAACGACTTCGGTACGGCGCAACTGGTCACGTTCTTCGGGATGACCGCGATCCTGGCCGGGCTGGCGGGCGGCACGATCGGTCACCGCGTGTGCGGACTCCGCGTTCTCAACGTCAAAGCCGGCCAGAACGGCGCTCAGGTCGGACTCCTCGGTGGTGTCATCCGCGCCGTACTGCTGTGTCTCGTCCTGCCCGCGGTCATCTACGACCGCGATCGCCGCGGACTGCACGATCGCGCGGCGAACACGATCGTCGTTCGCCGCTGACCTGGCAGTTCCCTGCCACTGCGGTCTCGGCGAGCGCCCGCCGTACCAGGATCGGGAGCGTGAACCTCGCCGTGACCCGAACCGCCGTACTCGCCGTAGCACTGCTGATGCTCGCTGCGTGCGGCTCATCGGGGGACCGGGTCGCGATATCCCCCAGCGCGAGCGTTCCGACGGCGTCGGCGACGCCACCCCCCAAGTCGTCGCCGACGCCCACCCAAACGCCGAAGCCGAAGCCGACGCCCAAGCCCGCGCCAACGGCCATGGACGGCTCGAACTACGCGGCCTGCAGCGACAGCAACTGCGAGATCCTGATCCGACCGTCGACCACGGTCCGCTTCCGCGGCGGCGCGCTCAAGTTCGGCAAGATCGGCAAGTTCGTCCCCTTCACGATCACCGGTCGGTACGGCGGGGGCAGCGGCCAACTGGCCCCCGGCTGCATCCTCAACTTCCGGCCGGGCGGTTCGGGCGTCATCTGCAGCGGCGGGTCCTTGCCTCACTCACTCGACAAGCCCGGTCTGAACCTCCGCCTCCCGTACATCGGCGGCGGCCGCGCAATCCTGAACCTCCGTGCGGTCTAGCGCCGCGTGAACCGCAACTGGACGTCGTCCAGGTAATGCGTGCGGAAGCCAGCCTCTGAGTACGCGAGGTAGAACTCCCACATCCGGCGGAAGGTGTCGTCGAAGCCGAGGCCGGCGATGGCCGGCCACTGGTCGATGAAGCGGTTGCGCCAGATCCGCAGCGTCCGGGCGTAGTCGGCGCCGAGGTGCCGCAGGACCTCGGTCTGCAAGCCGGTGTGCTCAGCCGTGACGTCCTCGATCACCTTGACCGAGGGGATCAGGCCGCCGGGGAAGATGTACTTCTGCACCCAGGTGAACGTGTTGCGAGTGGCGAGCATCCGCTCGTGCGGCATCACGATGGCCTGGACGACGGCGACGCCACCGGGCGCGAGCCGCCGTTCGATCGCGTCGAAGTAGACCGGCCAATACTTCTCACCGACCGCCTCGATCATTTCCACACTCAGTACGGCGTCGAACTCGCCGATCTGGTCGCGGTAGTCGCGCAGCGCGACCTGCACGCGGTCGCCCACCCCGGCATCGGCGATGCGCCGCTGAGCCAGCAGCGCCTGCTGGGAAGCGATGGTGATCGCGGTGACCCAGGCGCCGCGCTGGGCGGCACGGATGGCCAGGCTGGCCCATCCGCAACCGATGTCGAGCACGCGGGAGCCGGATTGGACGCCGGCCGCGTCGAGGATCGCGTCGAGCTTGTTCAGCTGCGCCTGGTTCAGTTCGTCGTACGACGCCTCGCCGAGCCCGAGCGTCGGATCGGGCGTGCCGAAGTAGGCAGCGGAATAGGTCAGGCTCGGATCGAGGAACTCGGAGAACATCGCGTTGCTCAGGTCGTAATGGCGACTGATGTTCTCGCGGGCGCCGGCCCGGTCGTTCTCCTGCTCGCCGGGCTGGCTACGAGTCACCAGCCAGCGCAGCGACTGTGCCCACTTCGGCAGCAGGTGCCGGGTCTCCTCGTTGCTGAACCGCTCGGCGAACGGCACCAGCAGATCGGCCAGATCAGTCCCCGGCTCGGGGTCCCAGTCGCCGGCCAGATACGCCTCACCGAATCCGGAGCCGGCGTCCTGTCCGAGCCGGTCGAGGAACGCCGCGCTGCGGTGCACCCGCATCGCCGGGCCACCCGCGCCGTACGACTTGTTGTCCAGGTGGATGGTGGCCGGGAGGTCCTTGGCGATCATCCGGATCGCGGCCAGCGCGCCGACCCGGCGGACCGGGTTGGACCGCGGTCTGGCCAGCGTGGGCCATGTCTCGGCCACCGGCTGGTGCACCGCCGGCATCAGATCCGTCATGACTTTCTACCTCACCCCTTGAACCGTCCTGGCCGCACTCTAAGGCCGATTGCCCTCCGGTTGCTGCGACACAAGGCACAGGAAATCCCCACGCCTAGTCAAACGCCCCTGAAGCCCATCGGTTACCCCCGCTTTTCTGGTTCAGACCAGTGACGCTGGGTACCGGGGCGGACAGACGTCGGCCCCCGCTCACCTGGGGTGGGCGGGGGCCGATCGATCTGAGGTTCAGCGGCCCTTCATGGCCTGCCGGGCGCCCTTCATGCTGGTCGGCACCGGGCCCTTGGGCATCGGGACCTGCGGGCGGACGGCGTCCAGCGCCTTCAGCCGCTGCAGCAGGTCGGTGATCTCCGACGGCTGCAGGGCGGCCGGGAGCTTCATGACGTGCTTGGTCAGCTTGCGGATGTCGATCTCGTCGTCGCCCTGACCGGCGATCAGTTGGATGACCGGCGCGCCGCCGGCGACCCGGCTGTGCTTCTTGCCCTCGGCGGCCAGCAGGTTCTTCACCCGGCTCGGTGCGCCCTCGCCGACCAGGACGATGCCCGGCCGACCGACGACGCGGTGCACGATGTCGGCGTTCTTGGTGACCGCGACCGCGGGCGTCACGTTCCAGCCGCGGCGCAGGGTCTGCAGGGCGGAGGCGGCCGCGCCGGTCTGGCCCTCGATCTGGCTGTACGCCGCCTTCTCGACCTTGCGGCCGAAGATGATCGTGGCGGCCAGGAAGCCGAGCGCGACACCGAGCGGGATCCAGACCAGCAGCGGGCCGACGAAGTACCCGACCGCGACGAACACCGCGACGATGCCGAGGAAGATCCCGGCGAGCACCAGTCCGACCTTGGGGTCGGACTTCTTGGTCAGCTGGTACGCCGACCGGATCTGCTTGAGCCGGCTGGTCTTCTCGGCGGGCGCGTCGTTCTTGGCCATCTCTACCTTGTCCTGGTCTAAGCCTGCGGGGCGTTCATACGTGACTCAACGGCCTGACGGTACAGCCGTCCGGCGCGGTACGACGACCGTACCAGCGGACCGGACAGTGCACCGGCGAAACCGATCTCCTCGGCCTCGGCCTGCATCTCCACGAACTCCTCCGGCCGGACCCACCGCTCGACCGGGTGGTGCCGCACGGACGGCCGCAGGTACTGGGTGATGGTGATGATCTCGCAGCCGGCCGCGTGCAGGTCCTTGAGTGCCTGGCTGACCTCGTCGCGGGTCTCACCCATCCCGAGGATCAGGTTGGACTTGGTCACCAGGCCGTAGTCGCGGGCCTGGGTGATGACGTCCAGCGAGCGCTCGTAGCGGAAGCCGGGCCGGATCCGGCGGAAGATCCGCGGCACCGTCTCGACGTTGTGCGCGAACACCTCGGGCCGCGAGGAGAACACCTCGGCCAACTGCTCCGGTACGGCGTTGAAGTCGGGCGCGAGCATCTCGACCCCGGTACCGGGGTTCAGCTCGTGGATCTGCCGAATCGTCTCGGCGTACAGCCACGCACCGCCGTCCTCGAGGTCGTCACGGGCCACACCGGTCACGGTTGCGTAGCGCAGACCCATGGTCCGGACCGATTCGGCCACCCGGCGCGGTTCGTCGCGGTCCAGGTCCTCCGGTTTGCCGGTGTCGATCTGGCAGAAGTCGCAGCGCCGCGTGCACTGGTCGCCACCGATGAGGAACGTCGCCTCCCGGTCCTCCCAGCACTCGAAGATGTTCGGGCAGCCGGCTTCCTGACAGACTGTGTGCAGCTGTTCGGATTTCACCAGCTTCGAGAGGGCCTGATACTCCGGGCCCATCTTGGCGCGAGTCTTGATCCACTCGGGTTTGCGCTCGATCGGGGTCTCCGCGTTGCGCACTTCGAGCCTGAGTAGCTTCCGTCCTTCAGGGGCGATCGTCACAGCTCCCAGGGTACGCGCCGCTGTTCAGGGGCCAATCACCCGTACGCTGATGAGCTATGGCCACCCTTGAACTCGGCAGTACGCCGGCCACCGCCGACCCCGGTCCGCCGCCGGAGCGGCCGACCACCGAGCGGGCTTGGATCCGGCCCCGCCCGACCGCCCGGGAGCGGCGTCACGACATCATCCTCGGGCTCGCGATGGCCGCCCTCGCGGTCGTCGGCACCGAGCTGTCCCGGACCGCCGCGCCGATGGCGGTCGACCTCGGTCTGGGGGGCGTGGAGTCGTACGTGCTGGCCGCTGCCGGTGTGCTGCCGCTGTGCTTCCGCCGGGTCGCTCCGATCCCCGTGATGCTGCTGGTCGCCGTACTGTTCGTGCTGACCGGCATCCGGGCGCCGTTCGCGTACGCCGGCAACCTCGTCACGCAAGTGGTCATGTTCATGGCGATCTACGCCGCGGTCGCCTGGGCCCGGGAGCGCCGCCTGCTGAAGGTCACGACGGCGGTGGTGTTCATCGGGATGTTCGGCTGGCTGGCGAAGAACTTCCTCGACGCGCTGCAGATGAACCAGATCACCGGCCCGAACAAGGGCATCGCATCGCCGTACGTCTCGGCCGTGATCCTCGCGGTCGCGCTGAACGTCCTGTACTTCTTCGGCGCCTACCACTGGGGCCGGACGGCGTGGGGCGTGGCGCGGCAGCGGGCGGAGCTGGAGCAGCAGGCCATCGAGCTGGCCGCTCAGCAGCAGGCCAATGCGCGGCGGGCGGTGATCGACGAGCGGCTGCGGATCTCCCGTGAGCTGCACGACGTGGTCGCGCACCACATCAGCAGTATCGGTGTGCAGGCCGGGGGAGCGCGCCGGGTGATGGAGAAGGACCCCGAGGCGGCCAAGAACGCGCTTGGGGTGATCGAGGAGTCCAGCCGGACCGCGGTCAACGAGATGCGCCAACTGCTCGGCATGCTGCGGGCCGCAGACCCCGATCTGGATGTCGATGCGCCGGATGAGAAGGCGCCGCAGGCCGGTGCGGACCGGCTGCCGGCTCTGATCGCCGAAGTGAACGGGCAGGGACTGGAGGTCGGGTTCCACCAGATCGGTTCGCTGCAGGAGCTTCCGCAGACGGTGTCGGTCTCGGTCTACCGGATCGCCCAGGAGGCGCTGACCAACGTTCGCAAGCACTCGACTGCGCGCAGCGCGCACATCACCCTGCGGTACCTGGCGGACGCGGTTGAGCTCGAGGTGATCGACGACGGCCGTCCCAAGCACGCCTCCGTCGGCAGCCGGCTGGGCCATGTCGGGATTCGTGAGAGGGTCAGCCTGCTCGGTGGTGAGAGCGAGATCGGCCCGCGGCCGGTGGGAGGATTCCGGGTCCGGGTGCGGATTCCGGTGCGACAAGGGGTGAGTGAATGATGCGCGTGCTGCTGGTCGACGACCAGGACCTGGTCCGGGCCGGCTTCCGGATGATTCTGTCGGTCGAGTCCGACATCGAGGTGGTCGGTGAGGCGGCCGACGGCGAGAAGGCGGTCGAGCTCGCGCTGCAGTTGCGGCCGGACGTCGTACTGATGGATGTCCAGATGCCTGGGATGGACGGCATCACGGCAACGCAGAAGATCGTCGCGGCGGACGCCGGCAAGGTGATCATCCTGACCACCTTCGACCGGGACGACTACCTGTTCGAGTCGCTCGGTGCGGGAGCCAGCGGGTTCCTGCTGAAGAACACTGCACCGGAGGACCTGGTCGAGGCGATCCAGGTCGTGCACTCGGGCCACGCGCTGCTCGCGCCTGAGGTGACCCGTCGGGTGATCAAGCGGTTCACCGGTGGCGGCGAGCGCGTCTACCGCCCGGATCTGATCGCCGACCTGACCGAGCGCGAGCGTGAGGTCCTTGGGCTCATTGCACGCGGCCTCACCAACACCGAGATCGCCAATCAGCTGTACGTCGGCGAGGCCACGGTCAAGACGCATGTCTCCCGAGTGCTGCTCAAGCTCGGGCTACGGGACCGCGTCCAGGCTGTTGTCTTCGCCTACGAGTGTGGGCTGGTCACGCCTGGCGACGATCTGGCCGGCTGAGTACTGCGCCAACCAGCAGTACGACGACTGCCGCGCACCCGACGACCACGCCGACCGTGGACAGCACCAGCGGCAGCACCAGTACGACGGCCACGCTGATCAGCACGAAGATCAGCGGTGTGACCGGGGGATTGACGATCGGCGCGTGGACCAGCCAGAGCATGCTCAGAAACACAGCCACTGGCAGAGCAACGGCGTACCCGACTGACTGTGGTGCGTGAGTGGTCTCCTCGACCGCCACCTCCAGTCCACCGCCCAGCGCGGCCAGTGCGGCGAACAGGAAGAAGTGACCGTAGCCCCAGCGGTAGGAGTGCTGGCGGCGTTCGCTGAGGCCTTCACCGGACGGGTGCAGGAAGTAGAGCCACCAGAGCGCGAACAGCAGCACCAGTCCGGCTCCGGCGACCAGCAGGAAGGACGCGCTGAGGTGGTCCGCAGCGGCTTCGACACCGCGGCTGGCCGCGAGCACGCTCTCGCCAAGCAGGATGATCACGAACAGTCCGTACCGCTCGGCGATGTGGTGCGGGTGCCAGGTGGTCTGCGGTCCGCGCTCGGCCCACCGCGGTACCGAGAGCTCAACGACGACCAGCAGCACGAACCAGGGGAGTGCGAGATCCGCGAAGGTCAAAGCGAGTAGCCAGCCGATTTGAGCTGCTGTGATTCCCGCGGCGTACTTGAGCGCCGTACTGCGCCCTGCGGGGTTCTCGTACGCCGCGCGCAGCCACTGGAGGACGAGTCCGGCTCGCATGATCAGGTACCCGATCAGCACGGTGCGGTAGTCGCCCGAAGCAGCTGCGGACGGTACGCCGGCCGCCAGCACGAGCACTCCGGCCATCTGCACCATGGTGAGCAGCCGGTACGGCAGATCGTCGGTGTCGTACGACGAGGCGAACCAGGTGAAGTTCATCCAGGCCCACCAGATCGAGAAGAACACTTGCAGGAAGCTGAGCACCTCGACGTGGCCGTCGGCGATGCTGTGCGCGAACTCCGCGGTCACCGCGGCGACCGCCACCACGAAGGTGAGGTCGAACAGCAGCTCGAGCGGGCTGGAGGTCCGGTGCTCCTCGTCGATCGGCCGCGCGGTCATCCGGGCCCGGATACGGGTGGTCGCCATACCAGTGAAGACAGCCGAGCCGGCGCCGCTGTGACAGCCGATGTCACAACTGGATGCGGTGCCCTGTCTTGACTGGTGAGTGGCGCCAGTCGGGCGCCTGGCAGGCAGGAGCGGGTTGTGAAGATCGTCGTGATTGGCGGCACCGGGCTGATCGGATCGAAGGTCGTGCGGCGGCTGGAGGCACACGGGCACAAAGCGGTCGCGGCGTCGCCCAACTCGGGCGTGAACTCGCTCACCGGCGAGGGCCTGGACGAGGTGATGACCGGTGCGTCGGTGGTCATCGACCTGTCCAACTCCCCGTCGTTCGAGGACCAGGCGGTGCTGGACTTCTTCCGCACGGCCACCACCAACGTGCTGGCCGCGGAGAAGCGGGCCGGCGTCGGCCACCACGTCGCGCTGTCGGTCGTCGGCACCGAGCGCTCGCCGCAGATCGGCTACTTCCGCGCCAAGATCGCCCAGGAGGAGCTGATCGAGGCTTCCGGCATCCCGTTCTCGCTGGTGCACGCGACCCAGTTCTTCGAGTTCGTGAAGCCGATCGCCGACAGCGCCGAGGTCGACGGCAAGGTCCGGATCCAGCCGGTGAACTTCCAGCCGATCGCCGGTGACGACGTCGCCGACGAGGTCGCCAAGGTCGCCGTTGGCGAGCCGCTGAACGCACGGGTCGAGATCGCCGGACCGGAGTTGAGCCGGATGGATGAGTTCTTCCGCAAGGCGCTGGCCGAGCTGAACGACCCCCGCGAGGTCGTGACGGACCCGGAGGCGCTGTACTACGGCGCTGTCGTCAGCGAGGACGCACTGGTACCGGTCGGCGACGCAGTGCTCGGCCGGATCCACTACGGCGATTGGGAGAAGAAATGACCAGCGACGACTTCCTGCACGAGCTGGAGGCCGAGACGAAGGCGGAGCTCGGTGCGCTGGAGTCCGCCGTACCGGATGTTGAGCTGCCGGTGGAGCAGTGGACGGTGGACCCGGCTGAGGAGGCGATGGAGCAGGCCAGCCTCCGCAGCTTGCTAGCCGCGGAGAAGGCTCTGGAGGAATGAGACCGGCCCTGGGGGTGTGTGGCCGCACACCCCCAGGGTCTCCTCACGTCTTGATCCGCTCCAGCTTGTCCGGGTTCATCTGAACGTTGATCTGGTAGATGCCGTCGGTGGACGCACTGACCGTGATGATGGTGCGCACCTGACCGTCCACGGTCACCAGCGCCGCCGGACCGCCGTTCAGCTGCGTCCAGACGACCTCCACACCGACCCAGAACCGGGTGTGGAAGGAACGGAAGAACTTCGCCACCCGCTCCGACCCGACCACCGGGAACTTCGATGCGCGCGCCTTGCCGTTTCCGTCGGACACACTCGTCACATCGGCCGCGAACAGCCCCTCGAGCTCCACCAGGTCCCCGGACTTGGCCGCATGCACGAACGCGGTCAGTAGCCGCTGCTGCTCGGCCGCATCCACTTCGACGCGCCGCTCACCGTCCACATGCTTGCGGGCCCGGCTGACCAGCTGCCGCACCGCCGGCTCATTCAGCTGCAGGATGTCGGCGATCTGGCTGTACGGGTAGTCGAACGCCTCCCGCAGTACGTACGCGGCCCGCTCATTGGGGGACAGGCGCTCCATCAGCAGCAGTACGGCGAACGCCAGCGCCTCACCCCGTTCCGCACCGAGGTACGGGTCCGCGCTGGTGTCGACCGGCTCCGGCAACCACGGTCCGATGTACGACTCACGCCGTACCCGGGCCGACTGGGTCGCGTTGATCGCGAGCCGGGTGGTCGCAGTGGCCAGGTAGGCCGCCGGGTTGAGCACGACACTGCGGTCCGCCAGCTGCCAGCGCAGCCACACGTCCTGCACGATGTCCTCGGCCTCACTCGCGCTGCCGAGCATCCGGTAGGCGATGCCGAAAAGCCTCGGTCGCACCTCGTTGAAGATCGCGGCCGCTTGTTCGAGGTCGTCGCTCACAGTCGTCATCATCCTCCCTCGTCGCGCTGTCACAAGTCCCGACCGTCCGGACACGCCAGATGTGACATCGGGGCACCGTGGCGTAGCCCACGTCCCCGGTCTCCACTCGGCTCTCCACTCGGCTCTCCACCGTGCGGATGACACCGGTGATCACCCTGGCGGCCGACGATCGGCAGGGTCCGGAGTGGCTAACTTTGAGTCACCTCCAGAAGGAGGCGGTGTGACACAAGGGACAGGTGACGGATGCTGAGGGTGGCTGGACTCACTCGGCGGTTCGGTGAACAGCTGGCGCTGGACGACGTGACATTCGACGTCGTACCAGGGCGGATGACCGGGTTCGTCGGAGCCAACGGTGCCGGGAAGACGACGACGATGCGGATCATCCTCGGCGTCCTGGCCGCGAACGCCGGCGAGGTGCGCTGGCACGGCGAACTACTGACACAGAAGGTACGGCGGGACTTCGGCTACATGCCGGAGGAGCGCGGGCTGTACCCGAAGATGAAGATTCGCGACCAGCTCGTCTTCTTCGGCCGGCTGCACGGTCTGTCGGTGGACAAGGCCACCGAGCGGACCGACAAGCTGCTGACCCGGCTAGGACTGGCCGAGCGGGCGACCGACGTACTGGAGACGCTCTCACTGGGCAACCAGCAGCGGGTGCAGATCGCGGTGGCACTGATCCACGAGCCGATCGCGCTGGTACTGGACGAGCCGTTCAGCGGCCTCGACCCGCTGGCCGTCGACGCCATGGTGGACCTGCTGCGCGAGGAGGTCACTCCGGAGGTTCCGGTGCTGTTCTCCAGCCACCAGCTCGACCTGGTCGAGCGGCTCTGCGACGACCTCGTGGTGCTGTCCCGTGGCAAGGTCGTTGCCGCGGGCCCCGTTGCGGAACTCGCCGCGAGCCAGACCCCGACGTACCGGCTGGTGGTCGACGGTGACGCCGGCTGGCTGCGTGACCTGCCCGGTCTGCACGTCCGCGACGTGGCCGGCGGTACGGCGCTCTTCGACGCCGAGGACTCGGCTGTCGCACAACAGATTCTTCAGCAGGCGATGAGCCGTGGACCGGTCCTGGAGTTCGGGCCGGAGCGGGTAGCCCTGAGCGACGTCTTCCGGGAGGCGACCCGATGAACGACCGGACACTGGATCGGCCCTGGGTGCTGATCGCCGAGCGCGAGATCACCACGAAGCTGCGCGACAAGACCTTTATCGGCTCGACGTTGGTGATGCTGATCGTCGTCCTGGCCGCGGTGATCCTGCCGGCGCTGTTGGCCGGTGGCAGCGGCCCGGACAAGATCGCGGTGATCGACGACGGGGGAGCGGCCGTCGTACAGCGGGCCTCGAAGACGCAGGGCGGCGATGGCTACGAGGCCTTGCGGGTTGCGGATCAGGCCGCCGCGGAGCGGGCGGTGACGGACACCGATGCCAGCGTCGCGTTGCTGCCGGGACCTGACGGGTACGTCCTGGTCGGCAAGGACAAGGTGGGCTCCGAGACTGGGGTCGCCTTGCGCGCGGCCGTGGCCGAGGTCGGGATGGAGAAGAACGCTGGTGCGGTGAAGCTGACGCCTGAGCAGTTGCGGGCGGGTACGCAGGTGACGGAGAAGATCCTCGAGCCGGGTCCGCTGCCGGGGTACGTGTCCGACTTCGTGAACATCGGGCTGGCGCTGGTGTTCTACATGACCGCGCTCGGATTCGGCATGATGATCGCGCAGAGCGTCGTACAGGAGAAGGAGAGCCGGGTCGTCGAGATCCTCGCCGCCTCGGTACCGATCCGGTCGCTGCTGTGGGGCAAGGTGCTCGGCAACACGGTCCTCGCGCTCAGCCAGATCCTGGTGATCGCGATCGCCTCGGTGATCGGGCTGACGGCGACTGACCAGCTCGACATCCTGTCGGTCGTGGCACCGGTGGCCGGATGGTTCGTGGTCTTCTTCGTGCTCGGGTTCGTCGCCCTGGCCGGGCTCTGGGCGGTGGCTGGCTCGCTGGCGACCCGGCAGGAGGACCTCGGGTCCACGACGCTGCCTGGGCAGATGATCCTGATGATCCCGTTCTTCTTCGCGGTCTTCGCCGGATCGGAGGCTCGGGAGATCGCCTCGTTCATCCCGATCGCGTCCTCGATGTCGATGCCCGGCCGGATGCTGACCGAGGACGTACCGCTCTGGCAGCCGCTGGCGGCGATCGGCATCCTGCTCGTGGCCACCGTGCTGATCATCCGGCTCGGAGCCCGGCTGTACGAGCGCACGCTGCTCAAGACCGGCCGCCGGCTCGGTTATCGCGAGGCGCTGGCGCTCGAAGCTGGGTGACTATCGTTACAGCCCGGGCGAGCGTTACAGGTTTAGCCCGGGCTGTAACGGAACCGCAATCTTAGGTCCCTGTGTGCTGTGTGTGGACGTGGACTACGGTCTGCATGCATGAATGTGGAGCTGCGCCATCTCCGAGTGGTCGTCCTGGTTGCCGAGGCAGGGTCCGTCGGCCGGGCGGCCAGGTGGCTCAAGGTGAGCCAGCCCAGCCTCACCGCGCAGCTCAAACGCATCGAGGCCGCCTTCGGCGGTGAGCTCTTCGAACGCTCCCGCACCGGCGTCACCCCGACCGCACTAGGCCGGTACGCCGTCGACCGCGCCCGCGCCATCCTCGTCGACGTCGACCACCTCTCGGCCACCGTCTCCGCGATGACCGCGGTCGAGTCCAGCGCCGTACGGCTCGGCGGTTTCCCGACCGCACCGATGTCCGGAATCGCGCACCGGCTGCGGGACCACGGTCAGATCGAACAGGTCAGCATCGAGGTCGAGTGGTCCACGAGCGTCCTGCTCCAGCAGTTGGAGAGCGGGCGGTTGGATTTCGCCCTGCTCCGCGAGTTCCCCGGCTTCGAGCTGCGGCTCCCCACCGGCGTCGAAGCATGCACAGTCGTCGAATCCGAATCGGCGTACGTCGTCATGTCCGCCGACCACCCGGCCGCCACGCTAGGCCCCGCCGAGATCGACCTGGCCGCCCTGTCCAACGAGGAATGGATCGGCGAACCGCCGGACGACAGCGGCTTCCACGTCCTCTTCCGAGCCGCCTGCGAACAAGCCGGCTTCCAGCCGAAGGTCGAACACCACTCCGTGGACACGTCGGTCCTGATGGGCTTCGTCACCAGCGGTCAAGGCGTCGCGCTGATCTCACCCACGTCGTACCGAATGCTCTCCCGCGACGTCATCACCCGCCCCCTCACCGGCGACCCAATCCACCGCCGCCTACTCCTGGCGTGGAGCACCGACTCCCCCCGAGCCCAAATGGCCCCCGACGTCCTCACCATGGCCACCGCCGCCTACGACGAAGCGTTGGCCGAACACGCCCGCCGAGACCAGCCCCACCACCACATGCACGTGGCCTGAGGCCGGTCCCGCGTTTGTCAGGCCCCCGCGGGCCGAATCCCGGGGTTGTTGAACGGCCCCTCAAAAGCACTCACATGAAACTCGCCCGTGTCCTCCGGGTCCTCCATCCGCTCCCGATACTGCTGCCCCACCCGCTCAGGCTCCGCAAACCCCTGCCGCCCAACCACAGGCTCCCCACCCGCCGAAGCCGACGCCGAAGGCACAGCCTGAAACCCCCCAGGCCCACCACTCGCCGACCCACCGCTCGCCGACCCACCACCGGCAGGTCCACCGCTCGCCGACCCACCACCCGCGGTCCCGCCGCCTTCAGCTCCACTCGCCGACGCGCCGCCTGCAGTTCCGCCGCCCGCCGGCACACCACTTGCAGGCGCACCACTCGTCGACCCACCGCCCGCTGACCCGCCACCGGCAGGCCCACCACCCGCGGGGCCGTCCGGCCGGTCGTCCGAACCATCGGCCCCCGCCGCAGGCTCCTCAACCGCAGCAGCCGACACGTCGGCCTCGGCTCCACGCCCGGCACCCTCACCGCTCTCTTCCTCGGCCGCCGCGGGCTCAGCCACCGCGGTCTCCTCGGCCGCAGGAGCAGGTGGGGTAGCAACGGGCGCCTCAGCAACCGGCGCCGGCGCCGCCTCCGGCGCAGCGGCTACAGGAGCGCCACCACCGGGCACCCCACCCTCCGGCATCCCAGCCCCCGGCGCACCAGCCTCCCGCGCATCAGCCTCGGCTTCACGCCCGGCTCCCTCACCGCTCTCGTCCTCGGCCGCCGCGGGCTCAGCCACCGCGGTCTGCTCGGCCGCAGGAGCAAATGGGGACGCAACCGGCGCTCCACCCGCGGGCGCGTCAGCCTCTGGCGCAACAGCTTCGGGCGCGACAACCTCCGGGGCAGCAGCTACAGGCTCAGCCTCGGGGGCCTGCTGTGCGACGTTCCTGGTTTCTTCCTCGGCCGCACGGTCAGCGTCCGACTCGTCCGAGGCGATCACCGTGACCTCGTCGGCCTCCGGCATCGGCGCGACGACGGTCTCGTCGCGGTCGGACGGAACCAGCACCGTCTCATCGTTGCTGTAGGCAACCTCATCACCAACGACCGGGAACGCGGCAGTCCGCTCCGGCGCAGGTTCCGCGACAGGGAACTGCGCAGTCTGCTCATCCGCCTGGTTCCGCGGACGCTCCGGTTCCTCGTCGAACAGATCGCCGTACCGATTGGACGGCTCGTACGACGGTGCCGCGTACCCAACCCCGCCGTACGACTCAGCAGGGTAGTTGCTTGCAGCAACCGGATACACCGCCGCAGCCGCCGCCTCCTGCTGCGCCTGCGCGGCTTCCTGCTCGCGCTGCAGCCGCTCGGCCTCGACCCGCGCGCTCCGCCGACGCTGCACGCTCCGCACGATGAGCTGGATCGCGTACACCAGCGAGATCACCGTCAGGATCGGTACGACGCCGTTCAGCGTGTACTGCTTGGTCCCCTCGACCATGCCCGTGGTCACCCCGGGCACATCATCGAGGAAGTTCGTGGTCCGGTTCGGAATCCACAGCCAGCAGTACACAAGGGTGCCGAATGCAAGGAACGCCCCGATCGCGGCCGCGCCCGAGAAGTACGACACGACAGCCCAGAAGACGAGCGCACCTACACCGTAGGCAAGCGCCATCCCCTTGGTATTCAGCTGGATACCGCCCGGCGCACCGAGCACCCCGAACACCGCCGGCCCGGCCAATGCGACCGCAACCCCAAGCAAGAAGCCAAGAAATTTGGACACGCCTCCACCGTAGCGACGTTTGACCGTCACGCCCGGCAGACACTTCGCAGCCGCTCGCACACCTGACTACTTTCAGTGCACGCCGCACCTCACGACCCAACCAGACGATTGACAATCGATAGATTACCAGCGACTCTCGATACATGCTGAGTGAGAATCGAGCGGTCGCCGCGCTCCGGGTGTTCCTGGTGGTGCTGTTCGCGATCCTGGTCGTGTTCCAGACCCTGTCGCTGCCCGGTCAGTTCCGCCATCAGGCCCAGGTGAATCCCGAGGACGCGGCCCTACGCTGGCCCGCCACCTTCGTCGCCGCCTTCGTGGTGCTGTGCGTGCAAGTCGTGGTCGTCTCGACCTGGCAGCTGCTGACCATGGTCAAGCGCGACCGCATCTTCACCACCGCCGCCGTCTTCTGGGTGAACCTGATCCTCGGCGCGATCGCCGGCGTCTGGCTCGTCGTCGGCACGATCTTCGTCTGGGTCGTCGTGCACGCAGACGACCCAGGCCTACCAATGGTCCTGCTCCTACTGGAAGTCGTCATCACCGTGATCGGCCTGCTGATGGTCGTCCTCCGCGCGCTACTGCAACGAGCGACCACCCTGCGCACCGACATGGAAGCGGTGATCTGATGCCGATCGTCGTCCGCATCGACGTCGAACTAGCCCGCCGCAAACTAAGCGTCGGCGAATTCGCCGAACGCGTCGGCCTGACCCCCGCCAACATCGCCGTACTGAAGAACGGCCGAGCCAAAGCAGTCCGCTTCAGCACCCTGGAAGCCATGTGCCGAGTCCTGGAATGCCAACCCGGCGACCTCCTCGAATGGACCGAAGAAACCGAGTAGCCCAACGGGGGCAGCGGACGCCCGACCCCCGTCCACCGTCCGCTCGCACCCTGCACGTCTCCTCGGCTGCCGGGGACCGCCCCCACTCCCAACCCTCTCGCTGCTCTTTGTGCACCCCGCTCATCTTTGAGAACCCACCAACCACATAGAGCCCCGAAAAGTGACTGGTGGATACACAAAGATGGATCTCGTGCACAAAGAGAAGGTGACCCACCTTTGGGGATCAGGGTGGGCGTGGGCAGCGCCGATTGACATCCATAGGAGCATCCAGCACCCGGAATCGGACTCGACGGGCGCCCGAGCGTGCGGCTGGTTGGCTGACCGGAGTTGGTGAGTGGCTGGAGTCTGCGTCCCAGCACGGCATGGGCGAGTGCTGTGGTTAGACGGTGAGGCCGTAGGTGATGCCGGTGGCTGGGTCTTCGGGGTGGGCGATGTCGGGGGAGCGGTCGTAGGGCTGCCAGGACAGGAACGTGTCGAGGTGACGCTTCACCGACTCGAGCACCTCGGTCACTGGAACATCGCGGCCGACCTCCTTCGACAGCGTCGTCACGTCGGCGTCGGAGATCCCACACGGGACGATCCGGTCGAACCACGTGAGGTCGTTGTCGCAGTTCAGCGCGAACCCGTGCATGGTGACACCACGGGTCACGCGGATCCCGATCGCGGCGATCTTCCGCTCCCGGCCACGCTCGTCGGCCGCGACCCAGACGCCGCTGCGTCCCTTCACCCGTCCGGTCGTGACACCGAGCTCGGCGCAGACCGCGATCAGGGCTTCCTCCAGCCGACGAACGTAGTCGACAACGTACACGTGTGAGGCCAGCTTGACGATCGGGTACCCGACGAGTTGCCCAGGCCCGTGCCACGTGATCTTGCCGCCGCGGTCGACATCCACCACCGGCGTACCGTCGAGGGGTCGCTCGTGCGGCTCGGTCCGCTTGCCGGCGGTGTAGACCGGCGGGTGCTCGAGCAGGATGACCGTGTCCGAACCGGTGCCCTCGGCAACCGCCGCATGCAGACGCCGCTGCTCGTCCCACGCCGTCTGGTAGTCCACCGCGCCGGCACCGAATCCGGCTTCCACGTATTCGATAGCCCTCACGCCATCGAGTGTAGGCCGGTGGCCTGTGGATAACTTCCACGGGGCTTGCGGCGATCGGTGCATCCTCTTGGCATGGCACCCGAAGACCTCGCCGGCTACAGCCTGCGCCGGAGGCTCGGGTCCGGATCGGCCGGCACCCTCTGGCAGGTCCGCGACCTCGCCACCGGCCGCCATGCCGTGCTCAGACGCATCCCCGTGACCGCAATCCAGCGAGAGGAGCAGTTCCGTGACGAGCTCATCGTTCTCCAACGCATCACCCACCCACACATCGCCCGCGTGCTGGAGGTCCGCGAGACCGCGTCCGAGTGGCTCGTCTTCAGTCAGTACGTCGTCGCCCTCAACCTGACCGAGGTCCTCCGACGCCGGGGACCCATGTCGCCAGGCGAGATCGTCACCCTCCTAAGCCCCCTGGCCGACGCCCTCCACTACCTCCACCACTGCGGCCTGACCCACGGTCACCTAACCGCCCCCAACATCCTGATAGACGTCGAAGGCCGCCCCGTCCTCACCGACGCAACCTTCCACACCCTGAACCTCCTTCACCCCCTACCCACCCCACCAGCCGACCCGCCATCACACACCGCAGACCTACAAGCCCTCTCAACCATCGCCATCCAAGCCGGCGGCCCCGCCACCCTCTTCCCGCCCACCCTCTTCACCCAAACCCCAGCCCCCCGCCTATCCACCCACCTCCAATCCCTCATCACGCCCGAACCAATCAACCTCGGCGAAGACGACGACCCGCCACCCGCCCGACACACAACCACGCCGCCGCCCAACCCACAGCCGACCGCAGCCCCGCCCGACTGGCACGCAACCACGCCGCCGTCCGACCTGTACGCAACCGTGCGGTCCTCCGACCCGGAGGCGACCGCGCCGTTGCCCGACCAACACGCGCCTGCGCCGCCGTCCAACGTCCACGCGACCACGGCGCCCACCGACGTCCCACCGCCCGACCCGCAGGCCACCGCATCGCGCAATCCGCACGCGACCATGCCGCCCTCTGACCCGCCGACGACCGCCGAGTCGCCGGCGACCGCGTCGCCACCCGACTGGGGCGCGACCACCCCACCCACGTCGAGTGACGCCCCACCGCCTGACTCGCACGCAACTACACCGCCACCCGACTGGCACGCGACCGCGTCGTCCTCCGATCCGGAGGCTGCCGCGTCAGTGCCCGACTGGCGCGCGACTACGTCGCCGCCCGCCTCGGACGACGATGACCCCATCGAGCGGTCCCGTACGCCACTCGCTCCGGCTCCACCCAAGCGACCTGCCCCGACCGTCCCACAACCCACCGCCCCCGAGCCCTCAGCAGCCAAGTCCATGCCCAGCCGCCCCAAACCGCGCCGTCGAACGCTCCTCCCCAAGTTCACCCGCCGTACCGCCGACCCCACGCCCAACCCCTTGTCCCGCCTGACCTCCAAGCCCCTCATCAGAACCCACGTGGTCCACCCCGCCAGCACCCACCTCATCGGCACCACCCACGTCGAGCCCGCCATCAGTTGGTCCGCACCACCCGTCCCCATCGCCGAAAGGCGTGCCCCAGACGCCATACCCTTCGTCACTCCCCGGCGACCGTCCACCAGCTCAAACACCACCGGCGACCAACCGTCCAACGCGGCCGCACACGGACCCACACTCAAACGAGGCCACACCCGACGTACGGTCTGGCGCCGACGACACACCTGGTGGGCACGCCTCAACTTGTCGCGCCCACTAACCGAGCTCCGCTACCGCCTAGCCCATCCCGCGTACGGCGTCTCGGCCGCGATAGGCCTGGGAATCGCAGTCGTCCTAGGCCTCGGCCTCGCAGCCCGCGCAGTCCTCACCGACTCCGACACCCCCACCACCATCTCCGCCCCAGCAACGACCCCGACCGCCAACCCCACAACCCCAGCCAGCCCGGCCCCTCGCCTCACAACGCCAGCCCGCCCACCAACCCAGACCGACCCCGCGACCCCGCCCACCCTGACAGACCCTGCAACCCCGGCCGGCCCGCCCACCCAGCCCGCCTCCGCAACCATGCGCCCGACAGCTCCCGCGACTCCGGGCAGGGCGAATCCCACCACTCCACCGGTGCCTCGTCGTACCACCGTCGGCCGATCCGTTGCCGACTGGCTCGCCACCCTGCGCGCGCTGGATTCCCAACGGGCACAAGCATTCCGCACCCTCGACAACGCAACCCTCGACAAGATCTACGTCCCCGGCAGCCAACCCTGGCGATCAGACCGCGCCCTCCTCGCCGACTACCGCAAGCAGCACATCCACATCCAAGGCCTACGAATCCAGATCGACAAAACCACCATCACCCACCAAACCCCCACCACAGTCACCCTCCGCACCACCGACCACCTCGTCGCCGGCCAAGCAGTACACGAATCCGGCACCCGGACACCCCTCCCGCCCGGCACCCCCACCACCCGCCTAATAACCCTCACTCGATCCGCATCACCACCCCGCGCCAACACCCCCACCTGGCGCATCACCACAATCACCCCACCCTGATACCGCGGCGCTGTCGCCAGAGCAGCACCGATCTGCACCTCGGATGCTCGCCCTGTGGCGAGGGGGGTGGTTGTTCGGGCTGTTTGAGCACGAGATGTTCCCCACCCGTGCACAAGGGCAGGCGTGGTTGCTGGGTGGGGTGGTTGTTGGGCCGGGTGGGCACGAGATGTTCCCCACCTACACGCGGTCAGGTGGTGAGGGCGGCGGTTACGGCGTCGGGGGCGGTGGGGTGGGTGAAGGTGAAGGCGGCGGATTCGAGGCGGGTGGGGAGGGCTCGGTTGCTGCCGAGGAGTTCCCACGCGAACTCTCCCAGGGCCAGGCGCATGACGGCGGCGGGTACAGGGACGACAGCCGGGCGGTGCAGGGCGGTGCCGATGGCGTGGGCTATCTCGGCGTTGGTTGCGGGGGTGGGGAGGGTGACGTTGACCGGGCCGGTGAGGGTTTCGTGGTCGGCGACGAAGCGGACGGCTCGGAGCCAGTCGGTGAGGGAGACGACGGGGAAGTACTGCTTGCCGGAGCCGAAGCGGCCGCCGAGGCCGAGGCGGAAGGGGAGGGTCAGGAGCTGGAAGGCGGGGGCTATGCGGGCGAGGACGACGCCGGTGCGGAGGGCGGCTACTCGGCAGCCGGCGGCGCGGGCTGGTTCGAGGGCGCCTTCCCAGACACGGACCACGTCGGCGAGGAAGCCGTCGCCGAGAGGGGAGTCTTCGGTGAGGATCTCGTTGCCGCAGTCGAGGCCGTAGCCGCCGACGCCGCTCTGGGTGAGGAGGGCGGGGCGGCGGTCGAGTTGGGCGGCTGCGTTGGCGAGAGTCGCGGTGGTGGTGACGCGGGACTCGCGCAGGACCTTGCGGTACGTCGGCGTCCAGGGGCGGCCGATGTTCGCGCCGGCCAGGTTGACCAGGACGTCGGCGTCGGCGATGGCGGCGAGGTCGAGTTCGCCGCGGGCCGGGTCCCACTGGAGTTCGCCGGGACCGGACGGCGTACGGCGGACCAGGCGGATGACGTCGTGGTCGTCGGCGGCGAGGTCGCGGGCCAGGGACTGGCCGAGGAAGCCGGAGGCGCCGGCGAGCACGTACTTCATCCAGTTCGCTCCTTGCAGACAGTTCGCTCTGTGCCCAAAAACGAGGGCCGAAAACTACGGCTGGAAAGACGACCGGCGCCGGTCCGTCGGAACGGAACCGGCGCCGGGTCGCGCAGTACTGCGGGTGGATCAGACGTCGAACTGGGCCTCTTCGAGGCGCTGCTTGACGGCCGTCAGGTAGCGGGCCGCGTCGGCGCCGTCGACCAGGCGGTGGTCGTAGGTGAGGGCCAGGTAGACCATCTGGCGGATGGCGATGGTCTCGCCGAGCTCGGGGTGGGTGATGACGACCGGGCGCTTGACGACGGCGCCGGTACCGAGCATGCCGACCTGCGGCTGGTTCAGGATCGGGGTGTCGAACAGGGCGCCCCGGCTGCCGGTGTTGGTGATGGTGAACGTGCCGCCCGCCATCTCGTCCGGCGTCACCTTGTTGTTGCGGGTGCGGTCGGCGAGGTCGGCGATCTTCTTCGCCAGACCGGCGATGTTCAGGTCACCGGCGTTGTGCACGACCGGGACCATCAGGCCGCGCTCGACATCCACCGCGATGCCCAGGTGCTCGGCAGCGTGGTAGGTGATCTCGCCCTTCTCCTCGTCGATCGACGCGTTCAGCTTCGGGTACTGCTTGAGCGCGTCGATGGCGGCGAGGGCGAAGAACGGCAGGAACGAGAGCTTGGTGCCCTCGCGGGCCTCGAACTCGGCCTTCTTCGCGTTGCGGAGCTTGGCGATCTCGGTGACGTCGACCTCGACCACCGTGGTCAGCTGCGCCGAGACCTTGAGGCTGTTGACCATGTGCGAGGCGATGGCCTTGCGGATCCGGCTCATCTTCTCGGTCGTGCCACGCAGCGGGCTGATCGACGCGGCCTTCGCGGCCGGTGCAGCTGCTGCTGCCGGGGCGGCGGCCGGTGCTGCCGCGGCGGCCTTCTGGGCCTCGGCTGCGGAGATCACGTCCTGCTTGCGGATGCGGCCGCCGACGCCGGTGCCCTGGACGGCGTTGAGGTCGACCTGGTGCTCGGCCGCGAGCTTGCGGACCAGCGGGGTCACGTAGTTCGGGCCGTCGGTGGACGCGCCGTTCGACGAAGCAGCCGGAGCCTGTACGGCGGGTGCCTGCGCAGCCGGGGCTTGCGCGGGCGGAGCCGCTTGCGGGGCCGGCGCGGCCACGGGGGCCTGGGCCGGTGCCGATGCGGCCGGTGCGGCTGCGGGGGCGGGCGCCGCTGCGGCCGGAGCCTGGGCGGGGGCGGCCTGGGGAGCTGGAGCTGCCTGCGGGGCCGGTGCGGCTGCGGGTGCAGCAGCTGCCGGGGCGGCCGCAGGGGCGGCGGGTGCGGCAGCCGGGGCTGCGTCGCCGGAGCCGACGATGGCGAGTTCGGCGCCGACCTCGACGGTCTCGTCCTCGGCGACCTTGATCTCGAGGAGCTTGCCGGCGACGGGGGAGGGGATCTCGGTGTCGACCTTGTCGGTGGAGACCTCGAGGAGGGGTTCGTCGACGGCTACGTCGTCGCCGACCTGCTTGAGCCAGCGGGTGACGGTTCCTTCGGTCACGCTCTCGCCGAGGGCGGGGAGGGTCACGGAGGTGCCCGATGCGGCCGAGGAGGCCGCGGGGGCTGAGGCCGCTTCGGCCGAAGAGTTGGAGGAAGTCTCAGCCTGAGCAGCCGGGGCTGGGGTTTCGGCGGGGGCCTGGGCGGCGGGCGCCTCGGCAGCGGGCGCCGACTCGGCCGGAGCCGCGGGGGCGGCCTCGGCGGGAGCAGGCTGCTCGGCGGGAGCCTCGGCCTGGGCCTCGGCGGGGGCGGAGCCGGTGGACTCGCCGGCGTCACCGATGACGGCCAGTTCGGCGCCGACCTCGACGGTCTCGTCCTCGGCGGCCTTGATCTCGAGGAGGGTGCCCGCGACGGGGGAGGGGATCTCGGTGTCGACCTTGTCGGTCGAGACCTCCAGCAGGGGCTCGTCGACGGCAACCGTGTCACCGACCTGCTTGAGCCAGCGGGTGACGGTTCCTTCGGTGACGCTCTCCCCGAGGGCCGGCAGGGATACAGAGGTCGGCATGACGGTCGTTGCTCCTTCGTCTGATCGGTCGAGTGTCAGCCTACGGTGCCGCTGGCTCGGGCGGGACGCGGGTCGTACGAACCCGGATTACCCGCCGGTCACAAACTTACTAGGGCACGCCAGCGGCCCCGGCCGAATCTCACTCGTGGCTGTTGTCACTCATGGAAGTGCAATGGCTTGCCCGCGAGCGCCAGGTGCGCTTCGCCGAGGGCTTCGTTCTGGGTGGGGTGCGCGTGCACCAGCGGCGCGACGTCGGCGGGGTAGGCCTCCCAGTTGTAGATCAGCTGGGCTTCGCCGATCAGTTCGCCAACTCGGGAGCCGACCATGTGCAGGCCGACGACCGCGCCGTCCTTGGCCCGGACCAGCTTCACGAAGCCCGCGGTCTTCAGGATCTGGCTCTTGCCGTTACCGCCGAGGTTGTAGTTGAGGATCTCGACCTCGCCGTACTTCGCGCGGGCCTGCTCCTCGGTCAGCCCGACCGACGCCACCTCGGGCTCGGAGTAGGTGACGCGCGGGATACCGGCCTCGTCGATCGGCGTCGGCGCGAGACCGGCGAGGTGCTCGGCGACGAAGATGCCCTGCTGGAAACCGCGGTGCGCGAGCTGCAATCCGGGCACGATGTCACCGACGGCGTACACGCCGGGCACGCTGGTCTGCAGCGTCGCGTCGACGGTCACGAAACCGCGGTCGAGGGCGACCCCGACCTCGTCGTACCCGAGGCCGGCCGTGTTCGGACCGCGGCCGACTGCGACGAGCAGGACCTCGGCCTCGATCACCTCGCCACCGGCGACCGTCACCTGGACGCCGTTGTCGACGACCTTGACCGACTCGAACGGCGTACCGGTCTTGAAGGCGATCTTCCGCTTGCGGAAGGCCCGCTCGAGGGTCTTCGAGCAGTCCGCGTCTTCGGCCGGCACCAGCCGCGGCAGCGCCTCGACGATGGTGACCTTGGTCCCGAACGACGTCCACGCGGACGCGAACTCGACACCGATCACGCCGCCGCCCAGGACGACCGCGGACTCCGGCACGCGGTCGAGCGTCAGCGCGTGCTCGCTGGCGATCACGTGCTGGCCGTCGATCTCGAGACCGGGCAGCGAGCGGGAGTGCGAGCCGGAGGCGAGGATGACGTTACGGCCCGTGTACGTCGTCCCGCCGACCTCGACCGTGGTCGGGGAGGTGAGCCGTCCCTCGCCCTCGATCACGGTCACCTTGCGGGCCTTGAGCTGGCCCTGCAGTCCCTTGAACAGCCGGTCGACGACGCCGTCCTTGTACTTGTTCACGCCACCCATGTCGACACCCTCGAGCGTCGTCCGGACGCCGAACTGCTCGCCCTCGCGGGCGGAGTCGGCCACCTCGGCGGCGTGCAGCAGCGCCTTGGTGGGGATACAGCCGCGGTGCAGGCAGGTGCCGCCGACCTTGTCCTTCTCGACCAGGGCGACCGACTGCCCGAGGGTCGCGGCGCGCAGGGCCGCGGCGTATCCGCCGCTGCCGCCGCCGAGGATCACCAGGTCGTACGTCGTACCGCTGCTGTCTGCCGGGTTCGTCACAGGTTCCTCCGTGGGCGTGTGGTCGGCGGGACGGCTCCGGATCGCGGTTCCGGCCCGGCGTCATCTTCGCACGAGCGATCACAGCCGATTGCCGCTTTCGGCAGAAACCGTTACCGCGACTTTCTGACCTGAACTTGCGGTGATGAGGGACACTTTCTCCATGAAGTGGTTCGGTAGCCGGCAGAAGGCCGGAACGATGCGCAAGTCGGACACCCCCGACCAGGCGCACCTGCGCGAGTTCGCCCTCAGCCGCCAGGGAGTCGAGGGCTTCGTCGAGCCACGCACCGCGGTGACCGAGTACACGCTGCTCCTGGTCGCCATCGACGGTGAGTGGACCCGTCGCCGGGTCCCCTCGGTGCAGTGGGCGCACAACTTCGCGAACAAGCTGGGCATCCCGTCGTACGACGCCGCGGTGGTCGGCTACCCGCCGCGGATGCGCGAGTACAACGCGCGTCGCAAGAAGGAAGGCCTGATCTAAAGGCCGCTCACAGGATGGGGACCCGGGCCCGGACACCTTCGACGACCGACGTGTCGATGACCCCGTGCAGGGTGCCGGGAGTGTGATCGAGCCGGGCCGCGGTGTGACCCAGGGGAGTGGTCAGGCTGCTGCGGCCGATGCCCAGCGGGTCGGTGCCCTGGGGAGCGGTGTAGGCCTGTCCGCACGCCAGCAGCCACGCCTGCGCGTCCGCGGCCCGCGCCCGGGTCAGCAGGTCCCACTGCTCTTCCTTGCCCGGTCCGGCACCCCAAGACGCCGGTACGACGATCAGTTCGGCACCGAGTCGTCCGAGCGCGCTGAACTGGTCGGCGAACCGCAAGTCGTAACAGGTCGCCAGCCCGATGGTCACGTCCCGGTACTCGAAGCTGACCAGCTCGTTGCCCGGGGCAACCGTGTCCGACTCGCGGGACCCGAACGCGTCGTACAGGTGGATCTTCCGGTACGACGTCTCGACGCCCGGCCCGGTCGCGAGCAGCGTGTTGTGGACGCGCCCGTCGTCGGACGGCTCGAAGAGTCCGGCCACCACGACGATCCCGAGATCGGCCGCCAGCTTGCGCAGCCCGGTCGCGAACGGGCCGTCGAGCGGTTCGGCGACAGTGCGCAGCTCGGTGCCGAAGCAGGCCAGGGTGGCCTCCGGCAGCGCGACGAGTTCGGCTCCGCCGTCGGCAGCCCGCCGTACGGCGTCGGTCGCGGCCGCCAGGTTGGACACCGGGTCGGAACCGGTGGTGAGCTGGGCCGCAGCCACGCGCAGATCTGTCATCAGGACCTCCGTGCCTGTATACATTGAGTATGCAATTGAGTGGGGATTCCGGCCGGGACCGTGCCTACCAGTACCTGCGGGGCACGGTGCTGAGTGATCCGGCGGTGTCGGGGACGTTCATCAACGAGCAGGCGGTCGCGACCGAGGTCGGCATCTCGCGGACCCCGGTGCGCGAGGCCTTGCTGATGCTTGCGGCCGAGGATCTGGTGCAGCTCGTCCCGCATCGCGGGGCGTTCGTCGCGCCGGTTCCGGGCCGGGAGATCGCCGAGATGATGCAGGCGCGTGGGGTGATCGAGACCTGGGCCGCAGCCACGTCGCTCGCGGCCGGCGACGCGCCGGTGCAGGCCATGGCCGACGTACTCGAGCAGCAGCGCGCGATCGTCGTACAGGGCGACGCGAAGGAGTTCATCGAGCTCGACAGTCAGTTCCACGCGTTGCTGGTCGCTGCGGCCGGCAACTCCGTCCTGGGTCGGCTCTACGAGAACCTGCGGGCCAAGCACGTGCTGCTTGGCATCGTCGCGTTGCAGCGCAGCGAGACGCGTCGGCAGGAGGTGCTGGCGGAACACCAGGCCATTGTCGACGGCCTGGCAACCGGTCAGCCCGAAGTGGCCGAGATGGCGATCCTCGGCCACCTGGACACCACTGGCTCGATTCTTATGCACGGCTGAGCGCTAGGTCCTCGTCGTCGACCACTGCGCGGCCAAGCCGCAGGCCGACCAGAGTGACCGCACAGGCGACCACGATGTACAGAGCGATCACGTAGCCGGTCCCGGCCTTCGCCAGGAAGTACGTGAAGGCCAGCGGGGCCAGCGCGCCACCGATCACTCCAGCGAACGTGTAGGCCAGTGAGCTGCCGGTGTACCGCAGTCGCGCGGTGAACTGCTCCGACACGAACGCCGCCTGCGGTCCGTACATCAGTGAGTGGAACACGAGCCCGATGACCACTCCGATCACCAGAGTCCCCAGTGACGACGCGATAGCGAAGAACACCACACTCCACACCGCTCCGCCCAGTGCACCGATGCCATAGACGAGCCGGCGGCCGTAACGGTCGGACAGGTAACCAGCGAACGGGATCAGCGCGACCTGGCAGGCAGAGCCGATCAGTACGGCGGTCACTGCCTGGCCGCGGCTCATGTCGAGCTCTTTGGTCGCATACGTGAGCACGAACACCGCGAACATCGCGTAGAGCACATCGGGCCCGACCCGCGCCAGGATGGCCGCGATCAGCGGTCGGCGCTGCGTCCGCAGTACCTCAGTCACCGGAGCAGTCGGCCGGTCCCCACGGGCCTCCAGCTCCTTGAACACCGGCGTCTCCTCCAGCTTCGACCGGATGAGCAGACCGAACGCGACCAGGACAGCCGACAGCAGGAACGCGACTCGCCAACCCCAGCTGAGGAACTGGTCTTCCGACAGCAGTCCGGCGAGCAGAGCCAGTACGCCGTTCGCCATCAGAGTCCCGAGTGGCGGACCGACCTGTGCGGCAGATGCCCAGAAGCCGCGCTGTCCGGGCTGACTGAACTCGCTGCTCAGCAACACCGCACCGCCCCACTCGCCACCCACGCCGACGCCCTGCGCGAATCGCAGTACCACCAGCAGAGTGGGTGCCAGTGCGCCCGCCTGAGCGTGGGTCGGCAGTAGACCGATGAAGAACGTGGCCACGCCGATCAGGAGCAGTGTGGCGACCAGTACGCGCTTGCGGCCGATCACGTCACCGAGTCGCCCGAAGAAGATGCCGCCGAGCGGGCGGGCGATGTAGCCGACGGCGTACGTACCGAATGCTTGCAGGGTGCCGGTCAGCGGCTCGCTACCGGGAAAGAAGAGGTCGCCGAAGACGAGTGCGGCCGCGGAGCTGTAGACGGCGAAGTCGTACCACTCCAGCGAGGTGCCGGACAGGCTGGCGGCGAACGCCTTGTAGAGGCCGCGGCGCTCCGTGGTGTCGGTCGTGGGGCTGGACATCGAGGTGGACCTCCTTGGGGGATTGCCCCATACTCGTTGTATACGACGTGTTCACGCAAGCTCCCGGAACAGAAAATTCGGAGGATTCCAGATGCTGCGCTTCGCCCTACCCGCCGGTGGTGAGCGGGAGGTTACCGTCCGCTACGCCCTGAACGCCGGGTATGCCGGTCGCGACACCGAACAGGTCCAGCACCACGTCGACGAGCTGGCCGAGCTCGGCGTACCGGCTCCGACCCGGATTCCGACGCTCTATCCGCTGTCGGCGTCCCTGGTGGGCCGGCCGGAGGTTGTCCAGGTCGCGCATGCCAAGACATCCGGCGAGGCGGAGTGGGCGCTGGTCGTCGGCGACACCCCTGAGGACCTGCTGCTGACCGTGGCCTGCGACCACACCGACCGGGCGCTCGAGGTGCACGGCGTTGCCTGGAGCAAGCAGTCCGCTCCGGATGTGCTGGGCGACATCGCGTGGCCCCTCAAGGACATCGAGAGCGAGCTCGATCAGTTCACGCTCAAGGCGTGGGTCCGACACGGGGGCACCGAGCAGCTCATCCAGGATGGAACGCTCGCGCAGTTGCTGCCCCCGTCGTACTGGATCAAGGAGCTCGGCGACCGCCTGGTGCCGGGCACGGTGCTGCTCAGCGGCACGATCCCGATGATTGCCGGCGTCAACCAGTTCGCCGACGCTTGGCGGGTGGAGCTGACCGATCCGCGCGGCGTGACCAGCCGGATCGTCTACAGCGTCGAGCAACTCGCCGAAGCCTGGGACTGACCTCTCGTGAAGGACGAACGGGAGTTCTTCGCGACCGGCGACCTCGCTTGGATGACGGCCGATGGGATCGAGCAGCGGGTGCTGAGCACAGCACCCGACGGCACGCTGACGCGGCTCGCTCGTTGGCCGGCCGGTACGACGTCAGGATCCGACGTGATCACGCACGAGTACGTCGAGGAGGTGTATCTGCTCGAGGGATCGCTGACCGATCTCACCCTCGAGCAGACGTTCCACCCCGCGACTACGCGTGTCGGCCGCCAGGGATGCCGCACGGCCCGTACATCACGGCCGACGGCTGTCTGATGCTCGAAATCCGTTACCTAGCTGGCTGACGCGGCAAGCTCGACCAACGTCCGTACGGCGTACCCGGTGCCGCCGGACGGCGTGTAGCCGGAGGCGGAGCCGTCGTTGAAGGCCGGCCCGGCCACGTCCAGGTGCACCCAGTCGATGCCGTCGGCAACGAAATCGCCGAGGAACGCGGCCGCCGCGAGAGCACCGCCCCACGGCTCGCCGGTGATGTTGGCCAGGTCGGCGACCTTCGAGTGTGCCTTGAGCTTGTCGAGCATCTCGCTCGGGATCGGCAGCGGCCACATCGGCTCACCGGCCGCGACCGCGGCGTCCACGACCCGGTCCCGGGCGCTGTCGGTGTTGGCGAAGGCGCCGGCCACCTTGGTGCCCAAGGCAACGACACAGGCGCCGGTCAGCGTGGCCACGTCCACGATCAGGTCGGGCTGGTCCTCGGACGCGCGCACCAGGGCGTCGCCGAGCACGAGCCGGCCTTCGGCGTCGGTGTTCAGCACCTCGACGGTCTTGCCGCCGTACATGGTCAGTACGTCGGACGGCCGCGCGGCCGAACCGGACGGCATGTTCTCCGCCATCGCGGCGTACGTCGTCACCTGAACCGGCAGGCCGAGTTTCGCGATCGCCAGCGTGGCCCCGATCACGGCGGCAGCGCCGGCCATGTCGGACTTCATGCTGATCATGCCGTTCGCCGTCTTCAGCGAGAGACCGCCGGAGTCGAAGGTGATGCCCTTGCCGACGAACGACAGGTGCGTCACCGGCTTCTTCGGCGTGTAGCTCAACCGGACCAGCCGCGGCGGGTTCGTGGAACCCTGGCCGACGCCGAGGATTCCGCCGTACCCGCCCTTGACCAGGGCCTTCTCGTCGAGCACCTCGACCTTGACGCCGAAGTCCTTGCCCAGCTTCACCGCGTGCGCGGCGAACTCGACCGGGTGCAGGTCCGACGGCGGGGTGTTCACCCAGTCGCGGACCAGGCGGATCGCCTCGGCGGTGACCTCGGCGCGCTCCAGCGCCGCCTTGGCCTCCTTGGTCCGGGCCAGGTCGGTCAGCACGGTCAGCGCTCCGGCCTGGTCGGTCGAGCTCTCCGACTTGTACGCCGTGAACGCGTAGCGGCCGAGTAGCGCGCCCTCGGCAACCGCACGGACGCACTCGGCGTCCGGGGTCGGCAGGGCGAACGCGACCGTCTGGGTCAGCTTGGTGGCCCGGACACCGGTCCCGGCGGCGATCCGCAGGTCCTCGGTCTTCAGCGTGCCGTCGGGGGCCTCGCCCAGGCCGACGGCGATCAGGTTCGCCGACTTGCCCGGCTTCGGGCCCGGCACCTTGGTCACCTCACCGGTCTTGCCGGTGGCGCCCAGTCCGGACAGCACCTCCACCAGTTGCCCGCCGTACGCGGCATTGAGCGACTCGGTGCCGGCCGGCAGGGTCACCGCGCCGCCGAGTTTGACGACGCCGACGACGACCGCGTCGGTTTTGACACCGGCCGCATCGGACTTGCTCAGGGTGATGGTGCTCACGAAATTCTCAGTCCTCCTTGACCGGTGCGCAGATTGCCGGTCGTGACGGTACGTGAATACTGCCTTCGCATGCTACGCGTCAGGTAGTTTCCCCTCCATGACCGGATCGCCAGAACTCAAGAAGTCCCCGTTGCACGAGCGCCACGTCGCGCTCGGCGCCAAGTTCGCCGAGTTCGGCGGCTGGGAGATGCCACTGGAGTACTCCGGTGTGGTCGCGGAGCACACCGCGGTCCGGAGCTCGGTGGGCGTCTTCGACGTGAGCCACCTGGGCAAGGCGACGGTCACCGGCCCCGGTGCGGCGGCGTACGTGAACGCGTGCCTGAGCAACGACCTCGGCAAGATCGCACCGGGCCAGGCGCAGTACACGCTGTGCTGCAACGAGCGCGGGGGAGTGGTCGACGACCTGATCGCCTACCTGCACGCTGACGACGACGTCTTCCTGATCCCGAACGCCGCGAACACCGCCGAGGTGGTGCGCCTGCTGCAGGCCGATGCGCCGGACGGGGTTGTGGTGAAGAACACCCACGACGACTACGCGATCCTCGCCGTACAGGGCACCAACAGCGACGACGTGGTCGAGGCGATCGGTCTGCCGACCGGCCACGACTACATGTCGTTTGCAGTGGCCGACTTCGCCGGTACGCCGGTTGTGGTGTGCCGGACCGGTTACACGGGCGAGCGGGGGTACGAGCTCGTCGTACCGAACGCTGCCGCGGTTGCGGTGTTCGACGCGCTGCTGGCGGCCGGGGCGCCGTACGGCATCGTCCCCGCCGGACTCGGCGCGCGGGACACGCTGCGGACCGAGATGGGCTACCCGCTGCACGGTCAGGACATCAGCCCGGACATCACTCCGGTGCAGGCACGGTCTGGCTGGGCGGTGGGCTGGAAGAAGGAGCACTTCTGGGGCGACACCGCGCTGCGCGCCGAGAAGGAGGCCGGGCCCGCTCGCATCCTCCGCGGCCTGCTGGCCGTCGGCCGGGGTATCCCGCGACCGCACATGTCCGTGCTGGACTCCTCCGGGACCGCACTGGGAGAGGTGACGTCCGGGACGTTCTCGCCGTCGCTGAAGAAGGGCATCGCGCTCGCGCTGCTGGACGCGTCGGTGAAGGAGGGTGACCAGGTGACCGTCGACATCAGAGGCCGTCAGGAGGCCTTCGACGTGGTCAAGCCACCCTTCGTCACCGTCAACGTCCGGGAGGGCTGATTCAGCCCCAGTCCCACGCTCGCGTCATGGCCATGCCTTTCCTATCGGGGCGGTAAGGCAGATCTTTGGGCAGGCCTGTTACCACGCGCTTACCATGAGCCAGTGGAATTCCGCCTGCTCGGTCCGGTGCAGATCTGGTCGGGTAGCGACCAGGTCTCCCTGAAGCGCCGCCAGGAGCGGCTGTTGCTCGCCGTACTGCTCCTGGAGCCCGGCAAGGCGGTGGCCGCCCAGCGGCTGATGGAGCTGCTCTGGCCGGACGCGATGCCCACCAACCCCCGGCGCGCGCTGCAGGTCTACATCTCCCGGCTGCGCACTGTGCTCGAGGTGGAGCTGACCAGTGGGCGCGAGGGGTACGCAATCCAGGCGCCGCTGGGTAGCACCGATATAGAGCAGTACCGGACGCTCGTGGCGCAGGCCCGGCAGCAGGACGACCTGGAACAGCGCAGCAAGCTTCTGACGGACGCTCTGGGGCTCTGGCGCGGACCTGCGCTGGCGGACGTCACTACGGAGGACGTCCGGCAGCGCCTGTGTGGTGGCCTAGAAGAAGAGCACTGGGCGGCCGAGGAGCTGCTGCTGACCACAGAGCTCTCCCTAGGCCACCACCAAGAGCTCCTCCCACGCCTGGCCGACCTCACAGCCGCCCAGCCAACCCGCGAGACGTTCGCGGCTGCCTCGATGCTGGCCCTCTACCGCTCTGGCCGTCAGACCGATGCACTGTCTGTCTATACAGCTCTTGTACGGCGTCTGGACGAAGAGCTCGGTCTTGAGCCGGGGGCCGAGATGCGGGACCTCCAGGTCGCGATCCTCCGCCAGGATCCGTCACTCGACCTCACCGTTCCTTCTGCGGCACCACGTGAGCTCCCGGCCGACGTGGGTCTGCTGATCGGCAGGGATGACGTACTGGAGGAGTTGTCGGCGGCACTCCTCGGTCCCGCGCGCACCGGCGTACCGGCCGTTGTCTGTCTCTATGGCGCAGCCGGCACCGGCAAGTCTGCGGCGGCTGTCCGGCTGGGACACCAGCTGGCCGATTCGTACCCCGACGGGCAGCTGTTCGCGCGCCTCCAGGACGTGAACGGGCAGAGTCTCCCGCCCCGAACAGTCCTCGGACAGCTCCTCCGTTCACTCGGCGTGGAGGGCTCAGAACTTCCCGAGTCCCTAGAAGAGCGCTCAGCCCTACTCCGCAGCCGCCTGGCCGACAAGTCGGTCCTACTAGTCTTCGACGACGCCATAGACGCCGGCCAACTCAGACCGCTGCTCCCTGCCGGTGGCGCAGTCATCATCACCTCCCGCCGCCCCATGCTCGGCCTCGAAGACGCCACCCACCGAGAACTCCGCCCCCTCTCCGACGAGACCAGCGCCGAGCTCCTAGGCGCAGTCTCCGGCCTGGGATCGGCGCGGGTGGCCGAGGTCGTTCCCCACTGCGCCGGCCTCCCACTAGCCCTCCGCATCGTCGGCGCCCGCCTAGCCCTCATCCGCGAAGACGTGGCCGAGGTAGTCCAAACCCTCGCCGACGAGTCCCAACGCCTCGACTACCTAGTAGCCGGCGACCGAGCCGTCCGAGCCAGCCTGGACCTAACCCTCAGCACAGCAACCACCGAGGCCCGCCGCCTCTTCGCCCACCTGGCTCTCGTCGGCGCCGACGAGTTCGCCCCCTGGGTCGCCGCCCCACTCCTCAACACCGACGAGCCGACCGCTGCCGCCGTACTCGAAAACCTGGCAGCCCTAGGCCTCATCCAGCTCCGCCGCCTAACCCCACCCCGCTACGGCGTCCACGGCCTCGTCCGCGCGTTTGCGGTCGAGTTGCTCCAAAGCGTGGAGGAGCGGACCGCGGTCGAGTTGCGGTACGTCGAGACTGTCCTGCGGCTCGTGGCGACTGCCGACGGGAGCATCGACCATGCGATGGCGACCAGCGTGGTCGTCGACGTGGGGGAGGAGCGGCTGCTGCGCGGGACTGTCGCGGCTGCTGTCGCGGGATCGCCCTGGCTCGATGTCGAGGCACCAGTAGTCCATGCGGCTGTTCTGCTGGCTGCTCGGGTTGCGCCCCGGACGGCGGGTTTGCTCGCGCTGCGGTTCAAGGGGTTCCTTGCCGTCCGCGACCTCCGCGAGATGTGGATCTCGGTTCTGCAGGTTGCGCGCGACGCGACGGCGCATTCCGGCGACGTCGACCTCGAGGCGGACCTGGACCGGAGCCTGTGGGTGGTGCACGCCCAGAGCGGGGCGCCGCCGGACGCGCTGGTGCAGTTGGCCGAGCAATCGCTCGACTCGGCGGTTCGCTCCGGCAACGTCGAGCTCCGGAACCGGGCGCTGGAGCAGGTTGCCTGGGGCGCACAGTTGCGGACCGACTTCGACCGCACGCTGGAGATGGTCGACGAGATGCTTGCGCTGGCAGGTGCGATCCCGGAGGCGGCATCGTCGACGGCTCGCGCATTGAGTACGCGCGGCGTCACCCTGCAGTGGCTCGGGCGGAATGCCGAGGCCCAGGCGGATCTGCGCGAAGTCCTCGCCCTCGACAAGCCGGGGAACCGGTTGCACGCCATCCGGCTGGTGCATCTCGCGAAGTGCCTGCTCGACAGTCCTGGGCTGGGTGCGGAGCACCTCGACGAGCTGTACGACGTCGTGGGCCAGGCGCGCGAGATCGTCGAGCGGCTGGGCGACAACCTCGGTCTCGCGTACGTCGAGAACTGCGCGGGAACGGCGATGGTCGCGGCAGGCGGGCTGGATGACGCGGAGCGGGTGCTCGGCGTCGCTGCGGATCTCTTCAGCAGGCACCGGGACGAATCGGGGGAGATCGCCAACGCCGTCGGATGGGCCCGGCTGGCCGTTGCCCGAGGTGAGCTGGACCGGGCCCGGCGGGAGCTCGGCCGGGCTCTGCAGATCGCTTCGACCGACCTGTCGCGCTTCGAGGTGGAGCGCCAGCGGAAGCTGCTCGGACTGCCCTCCCGGACCAGCTGATCAGGCCCTGATGGGGCTGGCGCAGGACTGCCGGACGAAGATCGCCCAGACCGGCCGGAATTGTTACATTCTGTTATTTTGTGGCACAAATTGGCCACTGTCGGTGCTGTGCCGACGCGTTTCGCGAAGGATCGACTGCGAACAGTGACCGTTGGGGGCAAATGTTCCGGTCAAGTACCCGTTCCGGTAACGATTTGTGCACTGCTGTCGAGCACCGCTGGTTTGGTGTCACAGTGTCAGGCAGGCTAGCGCGCGGCTGGGGGGTTTAGCCGGTGTCAAGGGGATTTGACGCAGGCCCTTCCAGCGAGCGAATGTGCGGCACGATCTACAGACCGGCGCCGGACTTTTGACCACCATCAACCGGCTGACAGAGCTGACGGAGCGCGAATGAGCATTGGGTCACCAGACTCGACCGTTGGGATCGAGGACCACCCGGCCTCTGCGGAGCCCGAGCGGGCCAAAGGTGTCGCGCACGGTAAGTCGCCGACCCGGATCGCGATGGACCGGCTCCGCAAGGACAAGGTCGCGATCACCTGTGCGGTCATCGTGTTGCTGTTCATCCTGCTCGCGATCTTCGCGCCGTTGCTGACCAAGCTCGAAGGCTCCGACATCGGCACCTTCCACCCTGACCTGGTCGACGCTTACGGCTTCCCGGTCAACGGCCCGAACTCCGCGCACTGGTTCGGCGTCGAGCCGAAGACCGGTCGCGACAACTTCGCCCGCTGGGTGTACGGCGCCCGGCCGTCGCTGATCGTCGCGTTCGTCGCGACCATCTTCGGCACCGTCGTCGGTGTCGTGATGGGTCTGCTGGCCGGCTTCCTCGGCGGCTGGGTCGACCGGGTCATCTCCTGGGTCATCGACTTCGTGCTGAGCCTGCCGTACCTGCTCTTCGCGATTGCGATGGTGCCGATCGTCGAGCAGCTGCGCGGCGGTTCGTTCAACCTGACGCCGGCCGAGCAGGCACAGATCAGATTCTTCGTGCTGATCTTCGTGCTGTCGTTCTTCGGCTGGGCCGGCCTGGCCCGGATCATCCGGGGCGAGGTGCTGTCCCTGCGCGAACGCGAGTTCGTGCTCGCTGCCAAGGCCATCGGGGTGCCGACGCGGCAAGTGCTGTTCAAGGAACTGCTGCCGAACCTGGTGGCTCCCATCGTCATCTCGGCCTCGCTGGCGCTCCCGGCGTACGTAACAGCGGAAGCCGGATTGTCGTTCCTCGGTGTTGGCCTGATCGAGCCCGTCCCGTCCTGGGGCCAGACGATCGCCACCGCCACGAACTGGTTCAAGGCCGACCCGATCTACCTCTGGCTGCCGGTGCTGGGCATCACCATTCTGGTGCTCGCACTCGCGCTGCTGGGAGACGCGGTCCGCGACGCCTTCGACCCGAAGACCCGCCGGTAGCCCGGCGTTGCCCCGAGCGGCAGAAAAGGAGAAACACAACCATGCAGTGGAAACGGATCACCGCGGTGGCGGCGACGGTCATGCTGGCCGCCGTGGCCTGCGGCAGCCCGTCGTCGAACAGCGGTAGCAACCAAGGCGGCGGCAACGTAGGCGGCGCGCAGGAGAAGGCGACCGACCCGACAGCCAAGGGCCCGGCGAAGCCGATCGAGGGCGCCAAGTCCGGCGGCACCATCACTGTCCTCTCGGACGTTACGCCGGACACCTTCGACCCGACGAACACGTACTACGTCGACGGTAACCAGATCGGCAAGCTGATGTACCGGGCGCTGACCCAGTACAAGCTCGACGAGAAGACCGGCAAGCCGATCCTGGTGCCCGACCTCGCCGAGGACCTGGGTACGCCGTCGGCCGACGGCCTGACCTGGACGTTCAAGCTCAAGCAGGGCATCAAGTACATGGACGGCACGCCGGTCAAGGCTGCCGACTACGCGTACGCGATCAAGCGCTCCTTCGCGCACGACCTGTACGACGCCGGACCGACGTACCAGCTGCAGTTCTTCAAGGACGGCGGCAAGTACAAGGGCCCGTACGTCGCGGGTGGCGAGAACTACGCCGGTGTCGAGACGCCGGACGAGAGCACGCTGATCATCAAGCTGGACAAGAAGTTCAACGACCTTCCGTACTACGCGGCGTTCCCGATGTTCACGCCGATCCCGCAGTCGAAGGACACCAAGAAGAACTACGAGCAGCACCCGATGACGACCGGCCCGTACCAGGTCGAGTCGTACACCGCGGGCAGCCAGCTCAAGCTGACGAAGAACCCGAACTGGGACCCGAACAGCGACCCGGTGCGTTACCAGTACCCGGACAAGTTCGACTTCAAGTTCGCTCAGGACACCATCAAGGTGCAGCGGCAGGTCCTGGCCTCGGCCGGACCGGACGCCAGCGCGCTGAACTACAGCAACCTGGACGTCAGCCTCTACCCGGAGCTGAAGGACCCGAGCCAGCTGGTCAAGGGCCCCGGCCCGTGCACCATCACCTGGCCGATGGACACCCGGAAGATTCCGCTCGAGGTCCGCAGGCTGATCGCCAAGGCGTACCCGTTCGACTCCTGGCGCAAGGTTTCCGGCCAGGCTCCGGACAGCTCGTTCCCGGCCTCGACGATCCTGCCGCCGGCCGTTCCGGGCTACGAGAAGTACGAACTGCCGGGCCTCGTCGGTACCGGTAAGGGCGCCGAGGACCCGGCCGTCGCGGCCGAGGTGAAGTCGGAGCTGGAGAAGCTGGGCAAGTCCAACTTCGAACTGTCCTGGTACTTCTCCAACGACGACCCGATCGCGACGCAGGTCAACCAGCTGCGCACGCAGGTCTTCGAGAAGGCCGGCTTCAAGGTCAAGGCCACCGGTGTGCCGAAGGCCAAGATCCGGACCCTGACCGGTGACCAGAACGCTCCGGTCAACCTGGGCAAGACCCCGGCCGGATGGTGCTCGGACTGGCCGTCGGGTACCAGCTGGTTCCCGGTGCTGTTCAAGTCCGACGCGATCGAGCTGGGCAACAGCATCGGTCAGCTGCAGGACAAGGCGCTGGACGCCGAGATCGACCGGGTGGCCGACCTCGACCCGAACGCGCAGCTGAAGGAATGGTCGAAGATCGACAAGAAGATCCTGCAGGATCACCTGCCGCTGGTTCCGCTGTACTACTCGGCGAGTGCCTTCCCGGTCGGTAAGAACATCGGTCACGCTGTCAACGACATGACGCAGGGCATGCCCGAGTTCACGTCGCTGTACCTGAAGCAGCCGTAACCGGTTCGCTGACGGATCTCGCTTGATCTGAGTAAGCAGGGGTGGTGACCGGCCTTCCAGCCGGTCACCACCCCCCTCGGTGAGGAGACACCTCGTGCTCTACTTCGTGGCGCGCCGCCTGGTCAGCGCGCTCAGTGTCGTGTTGGTCACGCTGATCGCGACCTTCGCGCTGTTCTTCGTCGCGCCGACCGACCCGGCCGCCGCGATCTGTGGTGATCGCAACTGCACCCAGGAGCGATACAACGAGATCAAGAAGAACCTGCACCTGGACCAGCCCAAGGTGCAGCAGTTCGCGGAGTACACCGCGGGCATTTTCGCCGGGCGGACCTTCGAGACGTCTGGCGTCGTGCAGGACTGCAAAGCACCCTGCCTGGGGTACTCCTTCAAGAACGACCGGCCGGTCACGCAGATGCTGAAGGACCGGCTGCCGGTCACGGTGTCGCTGGTCGCCGGGTACGCCGTACTGGTTCTGACGATCGGTGTCTTCGTAGGCTCGATGGCTGCGAAGCGACGCGGGACGCTGGGCGACCGGGCGCTGATGAGCAGCACCCTGATCCTCAGTTCGGTGCCGTACTACATCGTGGCGCTGATGATCTCGCTGTACTTCACGATCCTGTACCCGATCCTGCCTCGTGGCGGATACACGCCGATCACGGACAACGCGGGCAAGTGGGCGGCCGGGCTGCTCACGCCCTGGCTGGTGCTGGGCATCTACAACTGCACGGCGTACGCGCGGTACTCGCGGGGCTCGATGGTGGAGACCCTGAGTGAGGACTACATCCGGACGGCGCGGGCCAAGGGCCTGTCGGACCGGAAGGTGACCTACAAGCACGCGCTGCGCTCGGGCATGATCCCGGTCATCACGATCTTCGGTCTGGATGTCGCGGGCAGTCTGGCCGGCGCGATCTTCACCGAGCGGATCTTCGACCTGCCCGGCCTGGGCAACCTGGTCCTGCAGAGCTTGGAGACCTATGACCTGCCCGTCATCATGGGGACAGTGCTGGTCGCCTCCGTGGTGCTGGTGACGATGAACTTCATCGTGGATATCGGCTACAGCCTGATCGACCCGCGGGTGAGGCTTTCGTGACCACTCCCGCCCCAGAAGACCGGAAGGACAGCATGGCCGAGAACGCAGGCGAGCAGCCGGCCGCGGCGGCGGCAGCGGCCAAGCGCGGCCCGTCGGTCGCGACCCGTGAGCGCCGTGCCGGCCTCATGAACCCCAGCGGCGAGACGCCGTACCTCGTGGTCGAGGACCTGACGGTCAAGTTCCCGACCGCCGACGGCATCGTCAGCGCGGTGAACGGACTGAGCTACTCGGTACCGCTCGGCCGCACGCTGTCGATCGTCGGTGAGTCCGGCTCCGGCAAGTCGGTCTCCAGCATGGCCGTGATGGGCCTGCACGACCGCAAGCGCACCCAGATCACCGGATCGATCAAGCTCGGCGGTGACGAGCTGATCGGCCTGTCCGAGAACGACCTGATGAAGATCCGCGGTGACGCGGTCGCGATGGTCTTCCAGGACCCGCAGTCCTCGCTGCACCCGCTCTACACGGTCGGCAACCAGATCTCCGAGGCCTACCGGGTGCACCACAAGGTCTCCAAGGACGTCGCCAAGAAGCGCGCCCTGGAGATGCTCGACCTGGTCGGCATCCCTAACCCGGTACGGCGCTTCGGTCAGTACCCGCACGAGTTCTCCGGTGGTATGCGGCAGCGCGCGATGATCGCGATGGGTCTGGTCAACGACCCGAAGCTGATCATCGCCGACGAGCCGACCACCGCGCTCGACGTCACCGTCCAGGCGCAGATCCTGGACCTGCTGAACAACCTGCAGAAGGAGTTCGGTTCGGCGATCGTCCTGATCACCCACGACCTGGGTGTGGTGGCCGAGATGGCGGACGACGTACTGGTCATGTACGCCGGTCGCTGCGTCGAGTACGGGACGGCCGAGGACGTGCTGGCGAACCCGCGGATGCCCTACACCTGGGGCCTGCTCGAGTCGATCCCGACGGTGTCGGCGGCGAGTGAGAAGCTGCGCCCGATCAAGGGTCTGCCGCCGAGCCTGCTGAACCTGCCGAGCGGCTGCTCGTTCAACCCGCGCTGCCCGTACAAGGACCGCGTCAAGGGTGAGCGCTGCACCACCGAACTGCCCGAGCTGCTGCCGGTCGACGGCGCCGGAGCCCACACGTCCCGTTGTCACCTGCACGACAAGGCCTCGATCTACGAGACCGAAGTCCTGCCGAGACTGAGCTGACGAGCGGACTGAGGAGACAGATGAGCGACACAGTACGTCCGATCGACCAGCCGGCCGCTCAGGGCGAGACGCTGCTTCGGGTCCGCGACCTGAAGATGCACTTCCCGATCAAGGAAGCCGCCGGCCTGGGCCGGACGAAGAAGGTCGTCCAGGCCGTCGACGGGGTCAGCTTCGACCTCAAGGCGGGGCAGAGCCTCGGCCTGGTCGGCGAGTCCGGATGTGGCAAGTCCACCACCGGCCGGATGATCACCCGGCTGCTCACCCCCACCTCGGGTGAGATCAACTTCAAGGGCACCGACATCGCCCGGCTGAAGGAGCGCGAACTGCGCCCGTTCCGCCGCCAGCTGCAGATCGTCTTCCAGGACCCCTACAGCTCGCTGAACCCGCGCCAGACGGTCAGCAACATCATCAGTACGCCGTTGCGCGTGCACAAGCTGGTCAAGAAGGGCGAGGAGCTCGGCCGGGTCCAGGAGCTCCTGGAGCGGGTCGGCCTGAACCCCGAGCACCACAACCGCTACCCGAACGAGTTCTCGGGCGGTCAGCGGCAGCGCATCGGGATCGCCCGGGCGCTGGCGGTCGAGCCCGAGGTGATCATCGCCGACGAGCCGGTCTCCGCGCTCGACGTGTCCATCCAGGCCCAGGTGATGAACCTGCTCGAGGACCTGCGGCGTGACCTCGGGATCGCCTTCGTGTTCATCGCGCACGACCTCGGCGTGGTCCGTCACTTCTGTGACGAGGTCGCAGTGATGTACCTGGGCAAGATCGTCGAGCAGGGCCCGCGCGAGCAGATCTACGGCGCCCCGCAGCACCCCTACACCCAGGCGCTGCTGTCCGCGGCTCCCGACCTCGGCACGATCCGCGGCGTACCGCCGAAGGAACGGATCCGGCTGGTCGGCGACGTACCCTCGCCGATCGACCCGCCGAGCGGCTGCCGTTTCCGCACCCGCTGCTGGAAGGCCGAGGACATCTGCGCAACGCAGGAGCCGAAGCTCGAGGGCAAGCCGCAGTCAGCTCCCGGCCACGCCGCAGCGTGCCACTTCGCGGAGCCAAAGGTCGACCTCGTCGCCGAGATCGCCTGACCTGCAAGCAAAAAGACCCCCTGCCTACCGGGCAGGGGGTCTACTTGTTTGGCCCTCCTTGGAGGTCCAGCCGTAGCCGGATGCCTGAGGTTGGAACCGGTGGGCCCCCGCCGCGCAGGGGGTCAGGAGGGGGCCCACCGGGTCTGGGGGTGGTTAGGCTCGGCCGTGGGCTTGGCGGCTGCGGCGGCTGAGGGAGTCGATGGTGACGGCGATCAGGAGGACGCCGGCGGTGACTACGTAGCGGACGCTGGAGTCGAGGCTGAGCAGGGCCAGGCCGTTCTGGATCGACATGATGACGAAGGCGCCGAGGAGGGCGGAGTACGCCGAGCCGCGGCCGCCGAAGAGGCTGGTGCCGCCGATGACGGCGGCTGCGATCGCGTTCAGGTTGGTGTCGGTGCCACCGCTGCTCTGGCCGACGGCGACCAGGCGGGCGGCGGCGAGGATGCCGCCGACGGCGGCGAAGGTGGAGCAGGCGGCGAAGACGGACAGGTAGATCATCCGGACGTTGATTCCGGCGCGGCGGGCGCCTTCGACGTTGCCGCCGACCGCGACGACCGAGCGGCCCCAGCGGGTTCGGCGGATGGCGAAGTCGGTGACGACGACGAGGGCCAGGAAGAGCAGGAACATCGACGAGACGCCGCGGTCGCCGTTCAGGATGATCGCTGGGATCGCCAGTACGGCGGCCAGGGCGACGGCCTTGATGGCGATCATCGAGTGCGGGGCGGCGGACAGGCCGGCGGCGAGCCGGGCGCCGCGGGCGCGGAGGCGGGTGAGCACGTAGGCCACGACGACGACGGCGATCAGGCCGTACGACAGGGCCGGCGGTAGGAAGCTGCGGGCGGCGAAGCCGACCAAGGCCGAGTCGAACGGGAAGTTCAGGGTGCCTTCCTTGCCGAGAACCAGTAGTTGCAGGCCGAGGAAGCCGAGCAGACCGGCCAGCGTGATCACGAAGCTCGGCACACCGAACCTGGTGAAGAGCGCTCCGTAGAACAGGCCGATTACCAGCCCGAGCACGACGGAGATGATCAAGGAGATCACCAACGGCCAGCCCTGGTTGACGAAAGTGACGCCGAGGACGGCCGCGGCCAGGCCGCTCACCGAACCGACGGACAGGTCGATCTCGCCGAGCAGCAGGACCAGAACGATGCCGAGGGCAATGACCCCGATCGAGGTGGTCTGCAGGGTCAGGTTGACCAGGTTGCGGCTGGACAGGAACGAGCCGTTGGCGATCTGGAAGACCGCCCAGATGATGATCAGGCCGATCACCACCGGGACCGAACCCAGGTCGCCGGAGCGCAGCCGGCTGGTGAAGGCGGAGATCGCGCCGCTGACGCCACGGCTGGCGATCAGGCGCTCGTCCTGCAGGTCGGCGGGCAGCTGGTCCGCGGTGACGGCCGCGTCGCCGTTGCCGTTGGAGTCCTGCGGCCGGGTCTCGGATCCGTGCACGGTCATGATGCCGAGCCCTCCTCCCGCGTCCGGCGCGCCGCGCGCTCGGAGACGGCATTGTCGGTCGCGCCGGTGATCGCGGCGATGATGTCCTGGCTCTTGGTCTCGCTGACCTGGAAGACGCCGTTGTTACGGCCCAGACGCAGTACGGCGACCCGGTCGGCCACCGCCATCACGTCGGCCATGTTGTGGCTGATCAGGATGACCGCGAGACCGCGTTCGCGCAGCCGCTCGACGAGGTTCAGCACCTCGGCGGTCTGGGCGACCCCGAGTGCCGCGGTCGGCTCGTCGAGCATCACGACCTTCGGATCGCCGAGCAGGCTGCGGGCGATCGCGACGGTCTGCCGCTGGCCGCCAGAGAGGCTGGCCACCGGGATCCGCACCGAGGGGATCTTGGCCGACAACTGCCGGAGCAGCTGCCAGGAGGAACGCTCCATTTCGATCTCGTCCAGCACCCGGCCCTTGCGCAGTTCGCGGCCGAGGTAGAGGTTCGCGACGACGTCCAGGTTGTCGCACAGGGCGAGGTCCTGGAAGACGGTGGCGATGCCGAGCTGCTGAGCCTCTGCCGGGCTCCCGACCCGCACCTCCTTGCCGTCGAACACCATGGTGCCGTCGTCGGCGGTGTAGACCCCGGCGATCGTCTTCACCAGCGTCGACTTACCGGCGCCGTTGTCGCCGACCAGGGCGAGCACCTCACCGGCGCGGACGTCGAGCTCGATGTTCTTCAGGGCCTGCACGGCCCCGAACCGCTTGGAGATGCCCCGCAGCGCCAGCACCGTCGAGGTGCCGGGCGGGGCGGGGGTGGGAATGACAGTCACTCGATCAGCCTCCTGAGGCTTCGTTCTGCCCATGATCCCGGCGTGGGCGCTGTCGGGGTAGGGCGACAAGGCAACGAACAAACATCCGACGCCGGTTCCGCCTCGACCTCACTCGGGGCGGAACCGGCGGCGGGGGTCAGCTCAGGCCGGCCGCGGTGCAGGCGGCCTGGAACGACGCGGTGCAGATGTCGGTCACCTTGTAGATGCCGTCCTTGACGACGGTGTCCTTGATGTTCGCCTTGGTCACGGCGACCGGGTCGAGGATCGTCGAGGGGACGCCCTTGAAGTCACCGGTCGACTCGGCCTTGCCGCCGCCGGCCAGGGCGACGGCAGCCTTCGCGGCGGCCTCGGCCTGCGGCTTGACGGCCTTGTAGATGGTCATCGCCTGGTCGCCGGAGACGATCCGCTGGATCGCGGCGAGTTCCGAGTCCTGACCGGTGACCGGCGGCAGCGGGGTCACGCCGCCACCCTTGAGCGCTGCGATGGCGCCGCCCGCCGTACCGTCGTTGGCCGCGTACACGCCGACCAGACCGTTCTTGATGGCGCTGAGCTGGCCTTCCATCCAGGCCTGGGCCTTGTCCGGGCTCCAGTCCGGGGTGTCGAACTCGGCGGCGATCTTGAAACCGCTGGAGTCGAGCACGCTGTGCGCGCCCTTCTTGAAGTCGGCGGCGTTCGGGTCGGTCGGCGAACCGTTGATCATGGCCAGGTTGCCGGAGGTCTTGCCGGCCGCCTTCAGGGTGTCCACCAGGGTCTGCGCCTGCAGCTTGCCGACGGCCTCGTTCTCGAACGAGACGTAGTAGTTGGCGCCCTCGATGAACCGGTCGTAGGCGATCACCGGGACGCTCTGGCCCTTGGCCGAGGCGACGACCGCGGCGGCGGCCTTGCCGTCCACCGGGTCCAGGACGAGCACGTTCGCACCCTGGGTGAGCGCGGCCTCGGCCTGCTGTTGCTGCTTGGCCGGGTCCTGGTCGGCGTTGCTGTAGATCAGCTCGCAGTCCGCGCAGGCCGCCTTCAGGGCCTCGGTGAACAGCGGCCGGTCGAGGGCCTCGTACCGGGTGGTCTTGGACTCGGGGAGGAGCAGGGCGATCTTCTTGCCGCCGCTCTTCGAACCGCTCCCGGAGCCGCCGTCGTCGGAGCCACAGGCAACCAGCGAGACGGCAAGGGCCGAGACGGCGAGGCCGAGGCCGACGAGACGAGGTACTGACACGGACATATGCGACTCCTTGACGTGAAGGCCCGAGTAGGCCTGACCGAAGTCAAGACCCATCCCGGCTTTGACGTCAAGACTTGAATTCAAGAAATAGACATATCGTTGTTACGCGACTGTCTAATTCACCAGTGACTGCGTGGCGTGACTGTGACTGAGCAGCGACGCGAGATGAATGGCTCCGAGTACGTCGGCTTCGTCACCCAGTGCAGCCGGTCGGAGCTCGACGGTAGCGGCCGCGCTCGGGATCGCGCACCGGTCGAGTGCCTCCCGAAGGGGGAGCAGGACCAGGTCGCCGGCCTCGGCGAGCAGACCGCCGACCACGATCACCTCAGGGTTCAGCAGGTTGACCAGCCCGGCCACGGCGACTCCGACCCGGCGGCCGGCATCCTCGATCGCCCGGCGGCAGCCGACGTCGTCCGCCAGTGCCCGGTGCACGATGTCCTTGAGCCGAAGCGGTCCGTGCGAGGCGGCCAGGCTGCTGATCAGCGCCCGGGATCCGACGAACGTGTCCAGGCAACCACGGTTACCACAGCGGCAGATCGGCCCGTTCTCGTCGATCGTCACGTGCCCGATCTCGCCCGCCGTACCGGCCGAGCCGCGGAAGATCTCGCCGTTCAGGACGATGCCGGCGCCGACGCCGTACGAGAACTTCAGGTAGCAACCGTTCTGAACCCCTTGCAGTGCGCCGTTCCGCAGCTCCCCGAGGGCCGCGAGATTCGCGGTGTTGTCGAGGGCAACGGGTGCACGCAGATAGCCGGTCATCGCCTCGGCGACATTCACTCCACGCCAACCCGGCAGTACGGCGTCAGACCCGGCCTGATGACTCACTGAGTCGACCGGTGTCGGCAGCCCGAACCCGATCGCGGCAATCTCCTCGACCCCGGAACTGACGGTCTCGGACAAGTCGGCCAGCAGTCGCGCCACCCGCTCCATCCCGTCATCGGCCGCGTGATCAGCCTGCAGCGGCATCGACTGCTGCGCGAGAATCTCGCGAGACTCGTCCGCGATCGCGACCCGGACGTCCCGCTCCCCAAACGCAACCCCAGCCAACAATCCACCACCAGACGCAAGGCTCACCAGTACGGCGCGACGTCCGTTGCGAATGCTGCGCGACAGCCCGACCATGCCGGCCTGGTCGAGCTCGCGCACCATGTTCGACACGGTCGCGGCCGACAATCCGGACGCGGCCGCGATCTCGACCTGCGTCAACGGACCGTGCTGCCGGACAACCCCCAGAACGCGCGCACGATTGGCTTCGCGCAGCGAAGTCTGCGACCCAGGCGCGGAGCGGCTTGCGTTCATTACATAAACATAACGGATCGCGGCGTGGTTGCACCCACACACCGCCCGACAACCGCCGACATGATCCTCCGCCTCACTCAAACCCCCAACGCCCCGCCCCAGACCCTATCCCTCCCCACCGCCCCCACCCCCCACGCAACCCCAACCACGCCGATCCACTCCCCGCCACGCCCCCGATCCCTCCCCGCCACGCCCCCGATCCACCCCACCCCCTCCTCCGCGCCCAAAGACACGCCGCCCCACCTTTGGGCACGATGCGCGACTTTGTGTACCCACCGATCGTTTTGGGGACGCGAAAACGGTTGGTGGGTTCACAAAGATGCGGCGCGTGCACAAAGAGAAGGCGACCCACCTTTGGCTCAGGGCGTTAGGGCGAGGGTTAGGAGGGTGATGGGGAGGGTTAGTTCTATGGCGGTGCCTAGGACGTCGCCGGTGGTGCCGCCTAGGGCGGATTGGGCTCGGCGGGTGGTGGCTAGGGCGGTGAGGACGGCTAGCAGTACGGCGATGGCTGTCGCGATGGTGGCGGCGATCGGGAGGGTGAGCCAGCTGAGGGTCGCGGTGGGGACCAGTACGGCGAGGGTGGTGAATAGGGCGGTTCGGGGGTGGACTGTGGCGGCTACTAGGGCGCCTAGGCCTTCGGGGCGGGCTGGGGGGATGGTGGTTCGGCAGGTCCAGGGGAGGGTTAGGCGGCTGGCGGTGGTGGCGATCAGGATGGCTTGCCAGCCGAGGTTGGCCTGGAGACAGGCGGTGAGGGCGGCTACGTCGACCAGGAGGACTCCGACGATGCTGACCACGCCGAAGGGGCCGATGTCGCTTTGTTTCATGATGCGGAGCATGGTTTCGCGGTCTCGGCGGCTGCCTAGGGCGTCGGCGAAGTCGGCGAGACCGTCCAGGTGCAGGCCGCCGGAGAGGGCGGCTACGACCAGGACGCCCAGTACGGCGGCCAGCAGGTCGGCGTCCGGTCGCACCAACTGGGCGAGGGCGACCACGCCGGCTGCGATTGCGCCGAGTACGGCGCCGACCAGCGGGGCGAGGATCATCGCTCGTCGCCCGACCACGCGGTCGACGTGGGACGGCATTCCGGCGGGGAGGATGGTGAGCAGGCCGAAGGCGAGGCGTAGCGAATCGATCATGTGAGCGGGAGGGTTCGGCCGGCGATCGTGTAGAGGGCCTGGTCGGAGGCGAGGGAGATGCTGGTGTTGAGGCGGCCCATCAGGTCGCGGAAGAGGCGGGTACCGGGGTCGGCGGGGACCACACCGGAGCCGATGTCGTTGCTGACGGCAACCACGATGCGCGGGGTCTCGGCCCACGCCGCGGTCAGTGCGGCGATGCGGTCCTCGACCAGGGCTGCGCGGGTCAGGTCGGGCCAGATCTCGAGGGCGTCCATGGTCCGGGACAGCCAGAGCGTCAGGCAGTCGATGAGCAGCGGCTGACCGGGTTCCGAGAGCAGCGGGACGAGGTCGATCGTCTCGACCAGACCCCACGATGACGGCCGCCGGGCCTGGTGCTTGGCCACGCGCGCAGCCCACTCCGCGCTACCGGAGTCGTCTCCGCCAGTGGCGACGTACAGGACGCTCGGTACGTCGGCCAGCAGCCGCTCGGCCGCTACGGACTTGCCGGAGCGGGCGCCGCCGAGGATGAGGGTGCGGTCAGGCATGCGGACTCCTTGGCTCGAAAACCACCGGGGTGTCGAAGGCAGCCTTCCGGGCGGTACGGCGGAACGCGTTCAGCACCGGCCGTCCGAGCACCAGCACCAGTACGGCGCACAGCACGCCGCGAGGGATGTCCCACCCAAGCGAGGTCGCCACGACGAACAGCAGGTACCGGTGCAGGTTGTCCACCAGCGCGTCACCCGGGATGAACGAGAAGTCACTGCCGAAGGTGGCGTACGGCCAGAACCACAGGTTCATCACCACGCCGTACAAGACACCAGCAACCAGCGAGTACGTCGCCAGCAGCAGCACCTCGAGTCGCCCGCCCGCCCGCGGCAGCAGGCCGGCCAGACAGCCCACCCACGCACAGGCGAACATCTGGAACGGCATCCACGGTCCGACGCCACCACTGATTAGCGCACCACCCAGCAGCGACACCGACCCCAGAACGAAGCCGAACCCAGCCCCAAAGGCACGTCCGGCCAGCACCAGCAGAAAGAACCCAGGCTCCAAACCAGCCGTCCCCGGACCCAGCGCACGCAGTGCAGCCCCAACCGCTGCCAGCATCCCCAGCAGGGACACGACCTTCGCATCGATCCCGGACTCGGACAGCTCAGCCAGTACGACGGCCACCAGCAGCGGCAGCAGCAAGACGAACAGCCAAGGCGCATCGGTCGTGTGACCGATCGCAGACTCTCCTGCTTGGTCGGTCTGCCAGAGCAGTGGCCAAGCGAACGCAAACACGCCAACCAGAGACGCGAGCAACAGCGTGCCGGTACTGCGCGGCCGCAGTCGGATCAGGTTCACGAGGCGCGCTCCAGAGCCGTAGCGACCTCGCCAACGGTCAGGAACGGCAGTGGCGCCAGGATCTTCGCCACCTGCGGTGCAAACGCGGGGGAGTCCGCCACAACGGTCGCAGTCTCGCCCTCGCTCACCAGCTCGCCGTCTGCGAGCACCATCACTCGAGTGGCGACCTCAGCCACCATCTCGACGTCGTGTGTCGACAGCACGACCGCATGGCCGGCCGCAGCCAGTTCACGCAGGATCTCGACCAGCCGCCGCTTGGCGCCGTAGTCCAGACCGCGAGTGGGCTCATCCAGCAGCAACAGCGGCGGTGCACCACACAGTACGACGGCCAATGCCAGACACAGGCGTTGTCCCTCGGACAGGTCCCGTGGGTGCAGCTGGTCGTCCACACCCGGTGCCAGTCGTTCCAGCACCGCCCGACAGGTCCCAGCGGGCACGCGGAAGTCGGAGTCCGCGCCAGCGCACTCGTCGACGACTGTTGCCGCATACAACAGGTCAGCCGGCTCCTGCGGTACCAGTCCGACCGCCTTGACCAGCTTGGCCGGTCGAGTACGACGGGGGTCGGCTCCAGCCGCGGTCACTGTGCCAGAGCGCGGCGGCACGATTCCCACTAGCGCATTGAGCAGCGTGGACTTGCCAGCGCCGTTGCGGCCCATCAGTGCGACGATCTCGCCGGCCCGGATGCTGAGCGACACCCCACGCAAGGCGGTCACGGCCCCATAGCCAACGATCAGGTCCTTGCAGCCGGCCAGCTCAGCCCCGGTCACAGCAGGACGCCGCAACGGCTTCACATCAGCCAACTGGTTCCGCAACGCCACAGCGGCTCGCCGTGCGTCCCGCACCGACAGCGGTAGGGGAGACCACCCAGCCAACCGGCCGAGCTCCACCACCGGCGGTGCGACCGGTGCGGTCACCATCTGGTCGGCAGGAAGCCCGGTCGACACCAGTCCGATCCCGCCCGGTACTTCGATCACACGGTCGGCGTACTGCACCACGCGCTCGAGCCGGTGCTCAGCCATCACCACAGTGACGCCCAGGTCGTGCACGAGCCGCTGCAACGCGGCCAGCACCTCCTCAGCCGCCTGTGGGTCCAGTGCGGAGGTCGGCTCGTCCAGCACGAGCACAGCGGGATGCGAGGTCAGCGCCGCGCCGATAGCGGTTCGTTGCCGTTGGCCACCGGACAGTGACGTCAGTGCGCGGTCACGAACGTCCGCTAGCCCCAGCAGATCCAGCGTCTCCTCGACTCGACGCCGCATCACGTCGGGCGCCGTACCGAGCGACTCCATGCTGTACGCGAGCTCGTCCTCAACGGTGTCCGTGACGAACCCGGTCATCGGGTCCTGCCCGACGAACCCGACCACATCAGCCAGATCGCGCGGCCGGTACTCCCGCGTGTCCCGCCCGTTCACCAACACCCGCCCAGCCAGCGTGCCGCCGGTGAAGTGCGGAACCAGCCCATTGATCGCCCGCAACAGGGTCGACTTACCGGAACCGGTCCGCCCGATCACCAGCGCCAACTCACCCTCAGGCACCGTGAAGCTCACATCCCGTACGGCGGGCGCCGCAGCGCCGTCGTACGTGACTGTCACGTGGTCGAACTCGATCACGCCGCGGCCCCCTGCCGGATAGGAGGCGCGGCCAGCGCCGGTGCCAGGCCGATCAGTACGCCGACCACCGGCAGCACCGGAATCGGCGGTACGACGAGTGGTCCCGCCAGCAGCAGTCCGTGCACCCCGCGGACCGCAGCGACCACCATGACAGCGGCAGCCGCAGCACCGGCCGCAGTCACCAGCCACTCCGGCAGTGCCCACGGATCGGGCCGGTAGCGCGTTCGCGTCACCCGCCGCCGACCGATGCCCAGCGCACCAACCGCAAGCAGCAGTCCGATCGCCAGTGCGGTCAGTGCAAACGGAAACGCGAGCGAATCCGTCAGCAGCGCGTAGACCCCGAGCAGAATGCCCAGCAGCCCCAACAGCACACACAACCCAGTAATCCGCCGCTGGCGACGCGGTACCTGAGCAGTCCGCCCATAGCCGCGCGAGTCCATCGCAGCAGCCAACTCCACCGACCTGTCCAGCGCACCCTCCAGGACCGGCATGGCCGTGGTCCGGAACGACCCGCGGGTCCGGCCACGAAGCCGCCGCGCAGCCCGGATCCGGCGCGCGTCGGTCACCAGCTGCGGTGCGAACGTCAGAGCGACCACACAGGCCACACCCATCTCGTAGAGGGCCCCCGGCAACGACTTGAGCAGCCGCCGCGGACTGGCCAGCGCATTGGCCGCACCGATACAGCACAACATCACCGCGAGCTGGCCACCGTCGTACAGAGCCGTGACGACAGCCTCAGCGGTCACCTGCCCACCCAGCTTGACCCCGGCAGCCCAGTCCGGCAAGGGGATCTGCGGCAGCGTGAACAGCACGAAGTTCCCCTGCGAGCGCGTCGAGAGCAACGCCTGCAGGACGATGCGGATCCCGATCACCATCAGACCGAGCTTGAGGAACGCAGTGAAGCTGTGCGCCCAGGGAGCATCAGTACGACGGGCAGCCACCACGAACCCGGTCACCGCAAGGATCAGTGCCAGCAGCACCGGGTTGCGGGTCCGGCTGGCGGCGACCGCCATCCCGAGAGCCCACAGCCACCAGGCCCCCGGATGCAGCGCCCGGGGGAGCGTCAGGCGGTGGACGGCACGCACTACGCTCTCGTGCGCCGGCGGCGCACCAGAACCACACCACCCGCGGCCAGAGCGCCGACGAGCACCACCACGAGAATCAGTGGCACCCAGGTGCCGCTGCCCTTGTTGTCGTCCGCCACCGATCCAGCCGGTACCTTCGACGAGCCGACCGGGTTGTCGATCTGCAACTGCACCGGCTGATCGGTCGCCGGGACCTGGATGTTCTTCACCGGCTCACCGCACCCCTTGGACGGGTAGCCGCCGATCCCGCAGGTCAGACCCTTCTCGATCCGTGTCGGTCCGACCGCGGCCAGCACCTGCGCCCCGTTGGACTTCGGATCCGTCACCACACAGGTCCCGGCAGGAGTGCCGGCCTGCTCGCCGGTCGGCTGGTCCTCCGCCGTACCGGGGTCGATCACGACCGCCACCCGCTTCTTGCCCGTCTCGGCCGGGACGTCCTTGCAGATCGCCTCGAAGTCACCAGCAGCCCGCGGCACTCGCGGCTTGGCGCCACCGAGCGCATACCGCCAGCCCTCCACGGACCCATCAGCCGGTACGACGCCGTCCGGGCCCTTCTGCGCGAAGGACCACTGGCCCGAGCTCCACTGGTAGTAGCCCCAGAACTTGAAGCCGTCCTCGGCATGCGCTTGCGTGGTGGCGGTCCCTGCGAGCAGGAGTCCCGCCACCAAGCTCAGAAGCAGTCGTTTCACAGTCACCGCAGCAGGGTAACCGCTACGGCTTGCTACTCCTGCGCCTCCAGGCTCATCGGGCCGTACACCTCACGCCCGTCCTCGAGCAGGAAGACCTGCCCGACACCCTTCTCGGTGAGCTCGCGCCAGATCTCGCCCAGCCAGCTCTCGGCGTCGCCCTGCGCGGAGAATTCGGTGCCGCCGACCTCGCTCGGGTCGACGACGGCACCGGTCGCGGTCTCGAACCGCCACACCCAGCTCATGAGCCGGGCCGGGTCTGCGGGGAGTTCTGCGCGGTCTTGGCCGGGTCGCGCTCGATGATGCTGCCGAGCGTCTCGTCGATCCGCTTCAGCACGGTCTCCTCGAGCTTCACGCCGGCGGCCTTCACGTTCTCCACGACCTGCTCGGGCCGGGAGGCGCCGACGATCGCGGAGGCCACGTTCGGGTTCTGCAGGACCCAGGCGACGGCCAGTTGGCCGAGCGACAGGCCGGCCTCGTCGGCGATCGGCTTCAGCTCCTGGACCCGGGTCAGGACGTCGTCGTTCAGGAACCGCTTGATCATGTTGGCGCCGTTCGCGTCGGTCGCCCGGGATCCCTCCGGAGGCTGCTGCCCCGGCAGGTACTTGCCGGTCAGCACGCCCTGCGCGATCGGGGAGAACACGATCTGGCTGATGCCGAGCTCCTCCGACGCCGGGACCACCTCGGCCTCGATGGTGCGCCAGAGCATGCTGTACTGCGGCTGGTTCGACACGAACGGGATGCGCAGCTCGCGGGCCAGCCGGTGGCCTTCCTGCAGCTGCTCCGCGGTCCACTCCGAGACCCCGATGTAGAGCGCCTTGCCCTGGCGGACCACGTCGGCGAAGGCCTCCATGGTCTCCTCGAGCGGCGTCTCGGTGTCGAACCGGTGCGCCTGGTAGAGGTCGACGTAGTCGGTCCGCAGCCGCTTCAGCGACCCGTTGATCGACTCGTGGATGTGCTTGCGGGACAGACCGGTGTCGTTCGGTCCGCCGGGTCCGGTCGGCCAGTAGACCTTGGTGAAGATCTCCAGCGACTCGCGCCGCTCACCTGCCAGCGCCTCACCAAGAACCGATTCGGCCTTGGTGTTCGCGTAGGTGTCGGCCGTGTCGAACGTGGTGATGCCGGCCTCCAGGGCCGCCTGCACACACGCCTTGGCCTGATCGTTCTCCACCTGGGAACCGTGTGTGAGCCAGTTCCCGTACGAGATCTCGCTGACCTTCAAACCACTGTTGCCGAGATAGCGGAAGTCCATGACCCCGACCCTACTTGGTCAGACGGGCTTCTCGCCGCGCTTGACCATCGGCTTGGGCAGCCGCCACCGGCGCATCTGCATGGTCCGCCGGACCGCGTAGAACCCGATGCCCTTCACCGGCTCGCTCGGGAACTTCACCCCGACCGCCTTCTTCAGGCCCGCCGACAGCAGGAACCAGTCACCCGCGATGACCAGAATCATCACCAGGAAGAAGATGTTCACCAGCCCGGCCAGCCACGGGAACTCCCGCGAGAACACGACCCCGACCAGCGACACCACGAGCAGGATCGGCAGCGCGAACTCCATCACCGAGTAGCGCGCGTCCACGTAGTCGCGAGCGAAGCGCCGTACCGGGCCCTTGTCGGCGGCCGGCAGGTAGCGGTCGTCACCCGTCTGCAGCGCGGACTGCATCTTGGCCCGCTCGGTCCGCATCTTCTCCCGGCGCAGTGCCGACGCCTCCTTGCGGTTGCGCGGCTTCTTGTACGACGCCTTCCGGGCCGCCTCGGCTTCTTTGCGCGACGGGGTCGGCCGACCCTTGCCGCCCGGCTTGGCCTGTGGCTCGGCGGGTACGGTGGGTGTTGTTGTATCGGACTTGGTACGACGGAACACGGGGTCTGAACCTCATTCGGCAGGACATCGCGACTCGGGGTGGTCCCCGGATGTGGACACCACTTTATCCGGGCCTGTCCCGATGGTGTGGTGACCCGTAGGGACATAGGGTGGTTGACACGCACGCCGGGTCGACGCTCCGGCACAGAAGGGGTACGGATATCGATGAGCATCTTCAAGCGGATGTCGACGATCTTCAAGGCCAAGGCGAACACCGCCCTGGACAAGGCCGAGGATCCTCGCGAAACCCTTGACTACTCGTACCAGAAGCAGCTCGAGCTGCTCCAGAAGGTACGCCGGGGAGTGGCCGACGTGGCCACCAGCCGGAAGCGGGTGGAGCTGCAGGCCTCGCAGCTGCAGGCGCAGTCGGCCAAGCTGCAGGACCAGGCGCAGAAGGCGCTCTCGATGGGCCGCGAGGACCTGGCCCGGGAGGCCCTGACCCGCAAGTCCGGGCTGCAGGGGCAGATCGACGACCTGACCACCCAGCACGCCCAGCTGCAGGGTGAGGAGGAGAAGCTGACGCTGGCCTCCCAGCGCCTGCAGGCCAAGGTCGAGTCCTTCCGGACCCGCAAGGAGACCATCAAGGCCACCTACACCGCGGCCGAGGCGCAGACCCGGATCAACGAGGCCTTCTCGGGTATCTCCGAGGAGATGAGCGACGTCGGTCTGGCCGTGCAGCGGGCCGAGGACAAGACCCAGCAGATGCAGGCCCGGGCCGGCGCGATCGACGAGCTGCTGGCCTCCGGCGCGCTCGACGACGCCACCGGCACGCAGAAGGACAGCATCACCCTCGAGCTGGAGCGGATGTCGTCCACCTCCGGTGTCGAGGACGAGCTGGCCGCGATGAAGGCCCAGCTCTCCGGGGGCAGCGCCCCCAAGCAGTTGTCCGGTGAGGCGCCCGGGGCAGCCGCACAACCCGCCCAGCCAGTGCAACAGCCGGTAGCGGAGCCGGCGCGACCACAAGACGGAGACGTTAGATGATCGTTCGCATCATGGGTGAGGGCCAGTGGCAGCTCGCCGACGACAAGCTCGACCAGCTGAACTCGGTCGACGGCGACCTGGAGAAGGCCGTCGCGGCCGGTGACGAGGCCGGTTTCCGGACCGCCTTCGCCGCCCTGCTCGACTTTGTCCGGTCCGGCGAGAAGGTGCCGGACGAAGTGCTGCACGACTCCGACGCCATCCTGCCGCCGAGCGACAGCTCGCTGGCCGAGATGCGTGAACTGATCAGCGGCGACGGCCTGATCGCCGGCTGATCGCCCCCCTTCCGTCGCGGTAGCGTCGGCAAGAACCCCGAGAACCGCTACCGGTTCTCGGGGTTCTTCAATTCCTCGGGGTTCTGTCCGCAGTGTGTCCAGCGATCCACGCTGCGTTGCGCAGGGGTAAACACTCGCTGTCAATACTGTTCGCCCCCGGTCTGACGTAGTACTGTTCTGCCACGCCGTTGTGGGGGCGGCGTTGGACGACTGTCCGTGACGGGGAGTGGGTTGGTCACGGGCGTCGAAGTTCACCTGTGGGGGGTGACTGTGCGTGACTGAGTTTGTCATGTCCGAGGGGTTGGCCGAACCGGCTGATCTGCGGCCGGCGGCCTCGGGGGAACGTCGTCGGCCGGTCTGGGTTGTTCCGGACGAGGTGCAGGCGACCGTGCCGCGAGCGGCACGTTTCACCGAGGCGCGCTGGGTGGCCAAGTACCGGCGGGCTGCGCTCGCCGGTGACCTGACCGCGGCGCTGATCGGGGTTTCGCTGGCGTTGCTCGGCCGGTTCGGGGCCCAGATCAATCTCGCCTATCTGGTGATCGGGGCCTTGATCCCGGTCGCCTGGCTGGTTTGTGTGGCGCTGGCCCGTGGCTACGAGAGCCGGTACTTCGGTACCGGGCCGGAGGAGTTCCGGTCCATCATCCGGGCCGCGGTGGCGCTGACCGCCGCGGTCGCGATCACGTCGTACGCGACCAAGAGCGAGGTCGCTCGTGGTTTCGTGCTGCTCGCGGTGCCGATGACGTGTCTGGCGGCGATGACCGGCCGCTGGGTGCTGCACCGGCAGATCTCCTGGCGCCGGTTCGCCGGCCGGTGCATGCGCCGGGTGCTGGTGGTCGGCCGCAACGACCAGGTGATCACGCTGCACCGGCACCTGGAGGAGCGGCCCGCCGACGGGTACGTCGTGGTGGCCAGCTGTCTGCCGCGTGGTGACGTCTTCGAGGAGCCCGTGTCGGACCGGCTCGGACGGACCGAGATGGACATCCTGGCGGCCGTCGACCAGTACGACGTCGATGTCGTCGCGGTGGCGTCGGATCCGGAGCTGGCCGGGCACTCGCTGCGCAAGCTGTCGTGGGCGCTCGAACAGCGGGGTGTGGATCTGATCGTCTCGCCGGGCATCGTCGAGGTGGCCGGTCCGCGGATCTCGATCCGGCCGGTGGCCGGGCTGTCGCTCCTGCACCTGGAGCGGCCGTCGGTGAGCGGTGGTCCGCACCTGATGAAGGCGGTCTTCGACCGTGTCGTCGGGGTGCTGATGCTGCTCGCGGTGTCACCGATCCTGCTCGTCGCGGCCACGCTGGTGAAGCTGACCAGCAAGGGCCCGGTGCTGTTCAAGCAGACCCGGGTCGGTCGGGGCGGGGAGCAGTTCCCGATGTTCAAGTTCCGCACGATGGTCGTCGACGCGGAGGAGCGCAAGGCCGAGCTGGTCGCCCTGAACGAGGGCAACGGAGTGTTGTTCAAACTCCGCGACGACCCCCGGGTGACCCGGGTCGGCAAGTACCTGCGCCGCTTCTCGATCGACGAGCTGCCGCAGCTGGTGAACGTTCTCCGGGGGGAGATGTCACTGGTCGGCCCGCGCCCGCCGTTGCAGTCCGAGGTCGCGCTGTACGCGATCGACGACTCGCGCCGGATGCTGGTCAAGCCGGGACTCACCGGGCTGTGGCAAGTCAGCGGACGCAGCGATCTGACCTGGGAAGAGTCGATGCGGCTCGACCTGCGGTATGCCGACAACTGGTCGATCGCGCTCGATCTGCTGATTCTCTGGAAGACCGCCCGCGCCGTCCTCGGGAGCGACGGCGCCTACTGAATCGCACGACAACAAAAGAGCGGTGCATTCCCGAGGGGGGAATTCATGGTGCAACACCTCAGTGCCGAATCCGGTACTGATTCCGAGACGACCGAGGTGACAGTCCGGTCCGAGGCCGCGACCCTGGTGATCCAGGCCGCGTCCGGGGACCAGGGGGCCTGGAGCCGGTTGGTCGATCATTATGCGCGGCTCGTCTGGGCCGTCACCCGTAGTTTCCGGCTCAGTGACAGCGATGCCGCAGATGTTTCTCAGATGGTGTGGTTGCGGTTGCTTGAGCACATTCACCGCGTCGACCCCGAGCGGGTCGGCGCCTGGCTGGTCGTCACCACGCGCCGCGAATGCCTGCGTGTACTGGCGTTTCGCAAGCGCGTGCTGCTGACCTACGAGTCGACGGCGTTCGAGGAGCAGCCGGGCGACCAGCCCGAGCTGGATGCCGACATGATCGCGTTGGAGCGGGCTGCCGATGTCCGCGAGGCACTGGAGACATTGCCGGACCGGTGGCAGCAGTTGCTCGGCATGCTGATGGCCGACCCGCCCGCGCCGTACGCGGAGATCTCGCAGAAGATCGGGATCCCGATCGGCAGCATCGGCCCCATCCGGGGTCGTTGCCTGGACAAACTCAGATTGCTGCTTGCCTCCTGAAACAGCAGTACTGAGTGAGCAACAGCGCCCGGTCGGCCGCTTGGATCAGAGCATGATCCAGGCGGTGCGGACCGGGCGCTGAGTGCTGTTCGGCCACTGCAGCAGGAAGCTCACCAAGCGGGTGTCGCCGGGCCCGTCGGCCCCGCGGGACTCGACCTGGACCGGTCCGCACGGCGTCACCCGCAGCTCGACGGTCAGCTCCGCCTGACCCTGTACGTCGACGTCCAGCGTGATGCCGTGTCCGGCGAACCGCAGTTGCCGGCGGTCTTCGTGGCCCGGTGCGTCGACCCAGCTGTCGAAGATCACGTCGAGTACGTCGAGATCCCGCTCGTGCCGCCCGAACGCGGCATAGCCCACGGACCGCGTCATCGCGATCTGTGTGCCGACTCGTTCGGGGGGCGGGAGGGCCATCGGCGTCTCAGCGCTCCCCGGAAACCTTGATCACGGAGTCCTCGTCCTGTCCGTACGGCGCACCCTGCCAGGCCGCCCAGTTCACCGAGTTGCCCTGCTCGTGCACGATGAAGTTCCACGGACCGCTGTAGGTGTTGGCGTAGAACCGGTTGGCCTGCTTGAAGGTGATCGCGTCCTCGATCGTCCGGGCCTTGTACGGCGACCAGTCCGGGAAGGTGCCCCAGTTCGAGAAGATGCCGTTGTACCCGCAGCCGGCGTTCGACGCGCACTTGGCGCCGAGCTTCTCGGGGTCGAGGTTGAACGTGTTGTCGTGCACGCGGACGTTCTGGGTCTTCCAGCGGCAGTCGCTCAGGTAGGGCTGCTTGGCGATGTTCTTGGCGTTGCAGGTCTTGATCGTGACCACGTCCGGGTTCACCAGCGTGCCGGACCCGGTGCTGGTGTTGGCCGGCGATCCCGCGAACCGGTCGGCGTTCTCCCAGAGGATGACGCCGGACCAGTTGTCGGTGAAGACGTTGCCGGTGACCTCGAAGATCTGCCCGAACTGCCCGGCCACCCGCTTGTCCGCACCGGATTCGGAGATGTACAGCGCCGGGGCCGGGAAGCCTTCGTTCTCCGGTCCCTTGCCGAGTCCGTTGCGGATGAAGGTGTTCCGCCGGATCAGGGCGTTGTAGCTGGTCTCGTAGATCAGGCCTTCGGCGTAGTTGCCCGAGATGTAGTTGTCCTCGATCGTGAACGCCGTGTTGTTCGTGTCGGCCCAGAGCCCCGGGCCGTGGTTGTCGTGGATCCAGTTGCCGCGCACCGCGGCCCCGGTCACCGTCCAGAACTTGCCGCCGCCGGTACACCCGCAGGCCGGCCGGAGGTTCTCCCAGTCGTCGGTGTTGTTCCCGGTGATCTCGTTGCGCTCGACAGTGATGGCCAGGACCTCGGTCGGGTTGTACGCGTTGAAGCCGTACTGGCCGTTGTCCCGCAGACAGTTGCCCCGGACGACGTTCTTGCTACCGATCATCAGCCCGGCGCCGGCGTTCTTCTGGATCGTGCTCGACTCGATGGTCCAGCCGGTGGCGGAGTTGTGGTTCACCACGCCTTCGTCGTTGTTGCCCTTGGGTACGCCGAAGTTCTGGATGGTGAGGTTGCTGATCTTGACGTTGGGCGCGTAGCCGGTGAACGCGTAACGGTTGCTGTTGGCACCATCCAGTACGGCGCCGGGCGCGCCGACGTACCGGTTGCCCGCCTTCGGGATCACCTGGACGAACTCCCCGCCCGGCAGCTTGTGCGTGCCCGGGCTGAGCCAGAACGTCGTACCGGCCGGGTGCTGGACGGTCAGGTCCTGCACGTTCTGGCTGGTGGTCACCGTCACCGCGCCGGCCGGTGGCGTCGCCGGACCGTTGAGAGCTGCCGCACCGCAGATCGCGGACGGCGGCTTACCCGGCGCGGTCAGCGACTTCGCCGGTGTGGTCGTCGCACCGCCACTGCCGTTGCCGCCGAGGATCGGCGCACCGCCGGTCATCAGGGCCGCGGCTGACACCAGTCCGACCAGCGCGACCGCACTTCCGCCGACGACGGCGCGTCGTGAGCGGTACCACCTGGTGGGCTGTTCCATGGTTCTTCCTTCGGGGCCTGGCGGGCTGGTGGGGCAAGCTACGGGCTACCTGCTCGGGACCGGGTTGGCGATCGCGAAGCGGTAGACGTCGAGCAGTTGCTCGAGATTGGACTGCGGGTCGTGGACTGTCTCGTACGTCGTCCGGGCGTTGCGACCGAAGTCGACGTACCGGTCGGGGCAGGCGTCCACGTCGAGCAGGAGTTTGGCCAGCTCGTCGGGACGGCCCGGATCGAACAACGCGCCGTCGACACCGTCGGTTACGAGTTCGCGGAAGGAACCGTGTCCGGACGCCAGCAACGGGACGCCGACGGCCATCGCCTCGACCACCACCAGACCAAACGTCTCCTCCCATTCCGACGGCAGTACGACGGCTCGTGACTCGCCGATCAGCCCGAAGATCTCGGGCTTGCTGAGCATCCCTTGCAGGTGCACCGAAGGCCGCTCGGCAGCCCAGGCGGTCACCTCGTCGAGCATCGGACCGCCACCGGCGACGGCCAGCTGCAACGCGTCGTCACCGGCGATCGCGCGGTACGCGTCCCAGCCCTTCATCAGCAGCGGCGCGCCCTTGGCGGCATCCAGCCGGCCGACATACGTCACCTGACGTTTCGGGGCTTGCGCGGTCGGGCCGTCGTACGGGACGTAGTTGTAGCGGACGAAGCTGCGGTCGGGGTCGAAGTCCATCCCGGCCAGCAGGGTGCGCTGCGACTCGGAGATGAACAGGTACGCCGAGACCAGGTTCTGCCAGGTACGCCGGTGGGAGCGGGTGTTGAGTACCGTCGTCGCCGTGGCGAGCTTCGAACCGCGGTAGCAGCTGTTGCGGATCGCGGGCAGCGGGTTGCCGCCGGCGCAGTCGTGGCAGACCGAGCCTTCGCGATAGAAGTCACCGCTTGCGCAGAGCAACTTGTAGTTGTGCAACGTGATCACCACGGGCACACCCGCCGCGCGACAGGCGTAGAGCACCGACGGGCTGAGCACGGGGAACGTGTTGTGCACATGCACCACGTCCGGCTGGAAGTCCTTCAGTTCGGCGGCCAGGTCGCGCTTGCTCGTCGGGTTCCAGATCACGCGCGCGGGCAGCGTGGCCTTCTTCCAGGCCGGCCATTCCTCGATCTCGTCGCTCTGCCGCTCGAACAGGCGCACGTCGTGACCGAGCCCCGCGAGCGCCTCGCGTTCCTGGTCGACGACCCGGTTCTCGCCACTCGGCGCGGTCGACCGATATCTGTTGTGAACCAGCAGGATCTTCATCAGTCGCCGCCGTCTCGGGAAGGTCTCGGATACACCAGTGATGCCGCCAGCGTCAGCTCCAGGAAGTACGGCGACGCCTCGCTCAGCCCGGTCTCGGTGAACGACGCCACGACGCAGTACGCGACGATGAACAACGCAATCGCCCGCCGTGGGCCCTGTGGTGTGAACCAGGCACCGACGAAGACGAACAGCACCATCGCGATGTTGAACGCGACACCGAGCAGGCCGACGTCGTAGTAGGTCCCGAGCCAGTTGCTGTCGATCGGCAACCCGGTAAACGACTTGTTGGACAGACCGAAACCGAAGAGGGTCTCGAACGTCGTCCGCGGTTGCGCGAGGATCGCGTCCCAGACGAGGCGGCGTCCGGTCAGCGCGGTGACCTGCTCGGTGTCCTGACCGCGGGCCAGCCAGGTTGTCACCACGGAGCCCATGGTCAGTGCCCCAACCGAGAACACCCCGATGGCGATCGCGAACGTACGCCGCGCGCGGGCGCGGGCCGTGAACAGGCTGAGCCCGGCGACGATTCCGCCGACCAGCAAGGCGATCAGAGCTGTGCGGGTGTGGGTGAGCAGCAGCACCGGGACCGTGACCAGCACACTGATCAGGGCGACCTCTCGGCGCAGCAGACCGGCCATCCACAGGACGGTGGTCAGTCCGGTGGCAACCGCTGCGTAGTGACCGACCTGCGTTGCGGGGATCGGCCACAGGATGCCGGTCAGCCGGTCGTCGACGAACGCGCCTCCGGGCGATGCGAGCAGACCCGCGGCGACCGTGCCGATGACTGCCCACAGCATCATCAGATGGGTCCGGACGAGGAGCAGATCGCGCCGCGTCCACCACGGCGACAGCATCCAGAGCACGACGACGAAGATCAGCAGTCGGCCGGAGCGGTACAGCGCACCGACCAGGAACTCCGCCCGCAGGCTGGAGATGACGGCTTCGGTGACCAGCAGTGATGCCAGGAAGATGAACACACTGGGCCGCACCCGCAGTGGCCGGTTCACGGTCAGGACCAGGACCAGAGCAAGCAGCAGCGAGCCCTGTGCGATCAGCCGGCCGAGCGCGCTCGGGATCGGGACCAGCAGCCGCGAGTCCGGGAAGAACGTGAGCACGTTCATCACCATCAGTACCCAGACCAGCTGGACCCGCCGCCGGCGGCGCCGCTCGGGCGGGACCGGGCGGAAGCCGGGCTTCGGCGCGAGCCGAGCCCCGAGTGTGGCCAGTGCGTTCATCGCGAGAACATCTCGACGTCGGCAGAGACGGGAGCCGCCTCCGCCTCGGCCACGCCGACACCCTCGTCGGTCTTGTCCGCGTGCAGCACGATCGCGGAGTCGATCTCGAGACCGGCCAGGCGCAGCATGTCTCCGGTGGCCTTCAGCTTGGTCGCCGACGTCCGTCCGGCCGTCACGACGACGGCCGCGCGCGAAGCCCAGCTACCGAGGTGATCGGCACCCAGCGCCGGTGACAGCGTCGCCAGCACGAGCACGATGTCAGCGATCTCCCAAGCAGCATCCAGTTGTACGTCGCCGGTGCCGGACGGGCGGTTCGTGTCGCCGATCCGTAGGTAGCAGCCCTCGGGCAGCAGCGCGTCCTTCTCCGGCAGGTGCACCGTGATCCGACGATCCGGACCATTGAAGCTCGAATCCTGAGTACCCGCCGTGGTGACTCCGAGCTTCGACGCGAGCTTCTGGTGTCCGGTGAGGTCAGCGACCAGGACGTGCTTGCCCTCGTCGGCCAGTGCGACCGCCAGGGAAGCCACGGCCAGCGCACAGGTCTGTACGTCGTCCACGCTGACCACCGCCAGCGCCGGTGACGGCCGCTCGGCCCAGATGATCCGCCCGCCGAGGTGCTGCGACAACAGCCGGACCCCGCGATGCCTCGACTGCCTCGGGCGCAGGAGCCTGCCGAGGGGGAGTCGCCGCGGCGGTCGGCCGGTGCTGAGCCGGACGCGGGCGCCGAGTGCGTTCGAGATGTCCTGACGCTTCCACAGCCGGTCCGAGATCAGCGCGCGGACGACGACGAAGCCGAGCCCGAGGAAGAGTCCGGCGATCAGGCCGGTACCGATCTTGAGCGCCAGCATGCGCTTGAAGGAAGTGGGCACCGGGGCCGGCGCGTCGAGCAGCCGGCTGCTGTTCATCTTCGACGCGATGGTGGTCGAGTCCAGCAGTTGCTGCTGGACGAACTTCACCTTGTCCTGCGCGGCGTTCAGCCGGGTCATCTCCGTGCTGTTCGGGCGCTTGGGATCGGCCGGGTCGTCGCCGGACGCCACAACGGCCTGTCGGGCCAGGGCCGCCTCGTTCTGGGCGGTGGTGAGGTCGCGGCGCAGCGGCACGTCCTGCAGCGCGATCTGCTCGCGCCGGAACTTCAGGAACGTCTGTGCGATCGTCGTGGCCAAGGTGGTCGCCTCGGCGTCGGACTTCGCGGTCGCGGTGATCTCCAGCACCCGGCTGGTGATCGGCAGCACCGTGAAGCTCTCCAGGAGCACGTCCGGTGTCACCGTGAGGTTCAGCGAGTCGATCACCCGGTTGGCCACCGTCCTGGTGGTGGCCAGGCTGACCTCGGTCGCCATCGCCTTCGGCGGGTCCTCGCCCTCGCGGGTCGTGATCAGGACCCGGGCCGCCGCGGTGTGCGGTGACGGCAGCACATAGTTCGAGGCGAGGCCGCCCACGAGGCCGATCAGTGCGAGCAGCATCCACAGCCGGCGGTGCCGGACGATCGCGTCCCGCAGGAAGCGGAAGGTGACCAGGCTGTCCGGTGGGTAGGCGGATGAGCGCTCGGTGTCGAACAGACCGTCCCGGTCATCCCATGAGCTGGCGGAACCAGCCGGCTCCGAGTACTGCTGGTTCGTCATCGGGTCCGCCTTGCCGTGCCGGTGAGCAGCGTCGGGAGCCGCGAGCCGGAGCGCCGCTGCGACTGCGCGACCCGCCCGATGGTCCGGTCGAACGGATCGGGATCGGTGACCACGATGCCGTCGATGGTGCGGTCGTCCGCGGTGGTCGCGACGGCCAGCCGGGCCAGCTCCTCGGCCGTCACGGTGCCCGCCGAAAGCGCGATGATCGTGCGCGTGGTGCGCTCGCCGTCGAGCTGCGGTTCGGCCCGGTCGACCAGCGTCAGGTAGATGTCCAGCGAAGCCGATCCGCGCGGCTCCTGGTGGACCTGCTCGATCACCAGCGAACTGGTGACACCGAACGTCGAAGCGAACGCCGCGAGCTGGGGCCCGAGTGAGCGCGCCTTGTCGTCGTCTGCAAACGAGATGACGGTCAGCGAGGTCGGCGGACCGCCCTTCACATCCAGTTCGAGGTGATGCAGGGTCTTGCGCAGACTCCACGCGTCGACCGCGGTGGGGTGGTAGTTCTCCAGCAGCTCTGCCCAGTCCGATGGATCCTGCGCGGCGTACGACGACACCGAGGCCAGGACCGGCAGGCCGACCGCGTCGGCGATCTCGTCGCGCAACCGCAGCCGGCGGTCACCGCGAGCCCGGGCTAGCACGATGATCGCCCCGGCGATGGCACCGAGCAGTGCGCCCAGACCGCCGTACGTGCCGGCGTGGAGCAGCATGCTGCCGCCGCGTGCCTCCGCGGCGCCTTCCAGCAGCCGAGCGCCGGTGCGCTTGCCGAGGTCACCCGGCAGTTGCTTGTCGGTCGTGACGAAGACGAGGTAGACCTGCGCGACCGCGTTGGCGAGCCGGACGGCCTCGCGGGCGGAGGTGCCCTTGGCCTCGATCCGGATCACGTCGTCGGTCACGGCCATCGCCTTGACCCGCTCGCGCACCACCTCGGTGGCCAGCGCGGGCTGCAGGTTCTGGCCGGCGCTGTGCAGGACCGGGCCGCTCTCGGCGATGTACACCTGAGTGTCGATGCTCTGCGAGCCGGCCGTGGCGCCTGCCACGATCTGCGGCGGCGGAAGCACGACCAGCGCGGCAGCCGAGTACATCGGCGGCCGCACGAAGGCGTAGGCCACGCCGAGCAGCAGTCCGATGACGGCCGCGATGACCACCAGCAACCGGCTCCGCCGAATGGCCTGCCACGACTTCTTCACATCCAACTGCTGTGCGCTCATGCCTCCGCCTCGCTGCGCTCGGCTACACCCTGAGCGCAATGGCGGCAGTGCTTATTGGTTCTCTCGCTGCGCTCGTTCACAGTGCCCCCTCCAAGCGAACGACTACCTTGGTTCGCAGTAATAGAGGCGCTAGGGCGTGACCTGATACACCCGTCAGCGGAAACGGAACGTGCTGACCGCCGGCGTGTCCGGGCTGATCCGCCCGGCGCCGATCAGTGTGGTGATCGGGACCTTACGGCCGAATCGCGGTGAGTACCAGCCCAGTAGCGGGTCGTCACCACCGTGGTGCGCGGTCCAGGTCAATCCGGCCGGGAGCTCGGCGAGCGCCGTACCGTCCGGCCACTGCAGGCGGGCGGTGGATCCGTCCAGTTCCGCGGTCACATCCGGGCCTAGGTGCCAGGCGATCCGTACGTCGGCGGCCGCGTCGAGGTGGTCCTCGACACGCAGCGCACCGCCATCCAGTACGGCGTTCCGCCGGTGCGTGACCGGGGTGTCGCCGACGCGGTACCCGTCGTGTTCGGCATCCCACGTGCCGCGGGCGCCGTCGTACTGGCGGACCTGACCGGTGGCGCCGCGCAGCCAGAGGAATGCGCCGCCCCAGACGGACTGCTCGGTCCGGTTCACCTCGACGGTGTTGTGGCCGATCGTGGAGCGGAAGTAGTTCCGCCATTCCTCTTCACCGTGGTAGCAGTACGTGCCGGGGTCGGCGAGGATGTCGACGCCACCGGCGCGTACCTCCAGTGAGAGCGCGTCACAGTGCGCGTGGGCCGCGATGGACAGGAAGCCGTGCGGTCCAGCGTCGCCGCGAGCCCAGATCTCCGGGCCGTCGTCGGTACTGCGCAGAATCGTCAGACCGGCGTCGTTGAAGTGCCCCGGTCGCTCAGCCGGGCGGTCGCCTTGTTTGCCCTTGACCAGTACGCCGACCAGCGTCGAGGTCGCCGTTGCGGGGACCTGCGGCCACCAGTCGGCCGCACCGACCGCGGCTGCGCCCAGTGCAAGGTAGGCGGACCAGCTGTGGATGTTGGGCGGGTCGAGAACCAGAACCATGCCCTCGTCGTCATCACCCTGGCGTGGTGGGCGCAGCGTGCTGTCCACGATGGCTGCGGACACATCCACTGTGCGGGTCAGGAGAGACCACGTGGACGAGCTCAGCGGGTGTCCGGCCAGGTCTGCCTCCAGAGCGGCGTACAGACCGAGCTCGGAGACGAAGCGGTGGTAGTCCGTCGCCAGCTCGCGGTTGACGCCGGAGGGGAAGGTGTTGGCGGCCAGTTCGCGTTCGAGCAGCGCGGCCGCGTCGGTGCGCCATTTGGCGCTCTCGCGGAACCACGGGAACGCGCAGGTGCCGACGAGCTGTCCGGCTGCCTCTGCGATCACGTGGTTGTTGGCGGAGGACCCTCTGCTCTGGAACGCGGCCAGGTAGCGCTGGTGCCAGTAGAGCTGGTTCAGCGCCAGCTCATTGTGCTCGAACAGGTCGGTGATCTCCGGCCAGTCGTTGAGCAGGCGGCGGATCCAGGTCCAGCTGATCAGCCGGATGCCGATCTCGATGCCACTGGCCCAGTGCACGCCGGACAGGAACGGGTTCGTGCGCCACCAGTCGTTGAGCTGCTCCGCGACGCGGTCGGCGTACTGGTCGTCGTGGGTCAGGTACCAGGCGGCGGCCAGCTGGGTGAGATGGTGGTGGCGGGACAGCTCCCACACCTGCTTGATGTTGCCGACCAGGTCCTCGTTGCGGTGGTTCAGCTTGAACGTGTACTGCGCCGGGTCGGACCTGCGCCCGGTGATCGGGTCGCGGAACCAGTCCGGCGTCACCAGGTCGGTGCGGTCGGTGCCGAGCACCTCGAGACGGCCGGCCATGATCGCGTCGGCGGTCTCGATGATCGCCTTGTGCGCATCCTCCGGTACGGCGCGGGCCGCGTGCGGGGGGAGCGTCGTACCGAAGGTCAGGTCCTTGCGGAGGGTGTGTGGCGCTGCGGAGTCCTGCCCGGGCCGGACTTGCTGGTAGGCCCAGGCAGTACGTCGTGCGTGGTCGGTCGTGCGCCAGATCAGTTCGGTGGGGGACATCCGGCGGAGGCGCCGGACGTACCACCCGATGGGTTGTCGGCTCATACCTTTTCCGCGGCGCCGGAGGCCAGGCTGCGGTCTACTGAGATGGTGGCGCGAGTGGTGGCGATGAGCGCGTCGAATGAGATGGGCATCTTGGTGCCGTGCTTGACGGCGTTGACGAATGCTTCCAGTTCGGTGCGCTGGCCTTTGTCGGTGCCGCGGGCCTTCTTGGTGGCCGGTTTGCGGCCGGTCCAGACCGAGGCGCTGGCGAAGTTGTCGAGGCGCGCGTTGCGGCCGCCACCGGTGATATCGATCGTCTCTTTCGGGAACCGCGAATTGCCGCCGCTCACGTAGCTGATCGTGCCGACACTGCCGTTGGCGAACTTGAGCGTGATGACGACATCGCCGTGCTCCGGGCCTGGTACGGCGTACACGTCGGTCGGCAGGCTGTCGAGCCACCAGGCGAGGGTGTCGATGAAGTGCCCGCCCTCACCGGCGAACCGGCTGCCCTCCTTGCCCTGGTCCAGGTACCAACTGGACGGGTCGAGCTTGCCGGCGTTCACCAGGTACCGGATCGACTGGTTGCCGCCGGGGGTCCCGAAGCGCTGCTTCAGGTCGGTGAGCAGTGGTGAGAACCTTCGGTTGAACCCGACCATGAGCCGGTCGTTGCCGGTCGCTTCCACTGTCGCCACGATCCGGTCGACGTCTTCGGTGGTGAGCGCGAGCGGCTTCTCCACGAAGACTGCTTTGCCTGCTTCAAGTGCTTGGCAGGTGAGGTCGGCGTGAGTGCTGTGTCGCGTCACCACGAAGATCGCGTCGAGGGTGTCGTCGTTGAGCACCTCTTGGGAGCTCGTCGAGATCTCCTCGAACCCGAACTTCCGCTGGGCGTTCGCGGCGGAGAGGGACTTGTTGGTCGCCACTCTCGCGAGCGTTGCGTTGGTGTTGTTCTGCAGGTGCGGCAGCAGCATGCTCGACGCGTAGTTGCCCGCACCAATAAACCCAAGCCGAGCGGCGCCGCTCGCCGGCCCTCCGGCCGGCTCGCGGCGCTTGGTGGGGGAGAGGGGGGCCGCAGTAGCCTCGCCCCCGGTGGCTGAGGTGCCTTCGGCGGCTTGCGGCGCCGCATCCGCATCGGCGGCGCCCGACGCGGTGCCTGTGGCGCCCGCTCCGGGGCTCGCCGTGTTGCCAACCGCCTGGTCGACATCTGGGTATTCGAAGAGGAAGCCGACGCCGGGGAGGGAGCCGGTGCTTAGTTTGGCGTAGGCGTCGGTGGCGTCGGCGATGGGGAAGGTGCCGGCGATCAGGGACTGGATGTCTATTTGTTCTCGGGCGATCAGGTCTACGAAGCATTCGAGGTTGCGGCGTTCGGTCCAGCGGACGTAGCCGGCTGGGTAGTCGATGCCTTGGAGTTCGTAGCGGTCGTCGTAGCGGCCGGGGCCGTAGGAGCGAGAGAAGCGGACGTCCAGCTCTTTGTCGTAGTAGGCGTTCCAGGGCAGGTCGAGCTTGGTTTTGCCGATGTCTACTACGCGGGCGCGGTCTCGGGCGAGGCGGGCTGCGGTTTCTACGGGGCCGTTGGAGTGGCCGCCGGCGGCCAGCAGGATGTGGTCGGCGCCCAGGCCGTTGGATGCCTCTAGCAATGAACGCTCGAGCGACGCAACGCCGGCTTCGTCGGGGGAGGAGCAGGCTAGGGCGCCGGCCTTTTCGGCCATGCGGCAGCGGTCCTCGACGGTGTCGATGCCGAAGACGCGCACACCGGCGGCGACCAGCAGGCGCACGCAGAGCTGACCGACGAGGCCGAGGCCGATGACCACGGCAGTCTCGCCGAGCTGGACCTCTGCCTGTCGCACGCCCTGCATGGCGATCGCACCGACGGTGGAGAACGCGGCCTGCTCAGCAGGCACGCCGTCCGGCACCGGGACACACAGGTTCACCGGCACCCAGTTGTACTCCGCGTGCAGCGCAAACTCGTTGCCCGCGGCAGCGACCAGCTGTCCGACACTGAACTCCTCAGCACCAGCGCCGACCTCGACAACCACACCGCACAGCGAGTAGCCCAGTGGCGTGTAGGAGTCGAGCTTGTTCATCACCTTCTGGTAGGTGCTCCGCAGACCCTGCTGGGCGACGGTGTCGAGCACCTTCTTCACCTGGTCCGGCCGCGCCTTCGCCTTGCCGACCAGCGAGAGCTTGGCCTCGCCGACCTTCATCAGCTCGGTACCGGTCGAGATCAGCGAGTACAGCGACCGCACCAGCACCCCACCGGGCTGGCACCCGGGCGGCGGTACGTCGAGCACCGCCAGCTCACCGGACTTGTAGTTCTGCGCAACCTGCTTCATATGTTCAAGTCCTTAAGAGGTGATCGAGACGCCCAGCGACCGCATGTTGCGGGTCCAGGTCTCCAGGGTCAGCAACTGCCAGATCTGCTTCGAGTAGTCCTCACGCCCAGCCCGCTCGTCATCGACCAGACGCTGTACGGCGGCCTGCTGCAGGAAGCCACTGCCGACGAGCTCACCACGCAGCAGCGTGTCGTCGACCAGCTCACGCAGGTCGTTGCGGATCCAGGCCCGCAGCGGTGCGCTGAACGACGCCTTCGGCCGGTAGATGATCTCCTTGGGCAGCCACGCCTCGGCCGCCTTCTTCAGCGCCAGCTTGCTGACCCGCCGGTGGATCTTCTGACTACCCGGGATCGAGAACGCGGCCCGCGCCACGATCGGGTCCACGAACGGCGTCCGCACCTCAGTCGACGCGGCCATCGACGACCGGTCCGTGTACGCGAGGTTCAGCCCCGGCAGGAACATCCGCGAGTCCGCGAGGCACATCCGGTTCACGTGATCGTCGAGCGTGGTGTCGTGGTAGAGGTCGCTGTGTTCGGACAGCAGCTTCCCGACATACGGCTCCAGGTCCGGACTCAACAGCCCGGCCAGCTGATCCCCGTCGTACATGGTGTAGCTGCGCCGGAACGCCTCTTCCTCCGGCAGGTTCGAGAACGTCTCGAACCGCTTGGCCCACCGCGCATACCGCAGTCCGCGGCCGCGGACGGTCACCGGCAGCCGCCGTACCGTCGGGCCGATCAGACCGTTCCGCAGTACGCCGGGAAGCTGCTGGTACTGCGCTCCCATCACACACGCGAGGTGTTTGCGGTACCCACCGAACAGCTCGTCGGCGCCCATGCCCGAGAGCAGCACCTTGACCCCAGCGTCCCGTGCGGTGTCGCACATCAGCAGGGTGTTGATCGCGGCCGGGTCGCCGATCGGCTCGTCGAGGATGTCGACGATCCGCGGCAGCAGGTCGACCACGTCGGGGGCGATCTCGATCTCGTGCAGGTCGATCCCGAACTGCTGTGCCACCTTGCGCGCGTAGATCGCGTCGTCCGGCATCGCTTCGAGCTTCTGGTCCTGCGACCGGAAGGTGATCGTGTACGAGTCGACGGACGGATCCATCTGCTTCGCCAGCACGGTCACCAGGCTTGAGTCGAGCCCACCGCTCAGGAACGTCGACACCGGCACGTCGGCCACCATGTGCGCGGCGACCGACTCCTCGATCACCTGGCGCAGATCGGCCGGCGGACCAGCCGCAGCCTCGGTCGCGACGTCGGTCACGCGCCAGTACGTGTCGTGCCGGCTACTACCGTCCGGCCGGAACTCGGCCCACGACCCCGGTGGCAGCTTCTCCACACCGTCGATCGAGCAGCGCTGCTCCGGCAGCCAGTAGTAGAGCATCGACGAAATGAGCGCACCGGGCTCGGTGCGCAGTTCCGGCCCGACCGCGGCGACCAGTGCCTTCAGCTCGGACGCGAAGACCACACCGCCCTGGCGGCGCAGGAAGAACAGCGGCTTGATGCCCAGCGGGTCGCGGGCCAGGAACAGGCTGCCGCTCTCCTCGTCGAGCATTGCGAACGCGAACATGCCGCGGAAACGCTGCAGTGCGTCCGGACCCCAGCGACGCCACGCTTCCAGCACCACCTCGGTGTCCGAGTTGGTCCGGAACGACACACCGGACTTCGCGAGCTCCGCCCGCAGTTCCTTGTAGTTGTAGAGCTCGCCGTTGTAGCAGAGCGTCAGACCGCGCTTACTGAACGGCTGGTCCGCACTGGACGACAGATCGATGATGGAGAGCCGTCGATGCGCCAGTACGGCGGAGACGTCGTCCTCCTGGAAGCGGTAGATCGCAGCAGCGTCCGGACCGCGGTGTGCGATCCGGTCGCTCATGGCCTCGGCCAGTGCCATCCCGTCGTGCTGCTGGTAGCAGCCGGCGATTCCACACACGTCAGGCTCCCGTGGCGCGGACGACGCTGATCGGCGTCACGTGGCCGGTCAGTTGCCCGAACACTCCGAGGTACGCCTTCTGCTGGTGTTTCCAGGCGAGCACCTGCTCGACCCGCTCGCGGCCGAACCGTCCCATCCGGCGCCGCGCGACCTCGTCGTCGAGCAGGTCGACGATCGCCTGCCCGTACTTCGCGACGTCGTTCGGTTCGACGTAGACGGCGGCCTCGGCGGCCGACACCTTCGTCTCGACCAGGTCGAAGGCGACGACGGGCAACTCGAACGCCATGTACTCCATCGTCTTGTTCATCGTGGAGACGTCGTTCAGCGGGTTCTTCGGGTCCGGCGACAGACCGAGATCCGCGGTCGACATCACCGCGCGCACGGTCTCGTCCGGCACCCGGCCGGTGAACTCGATGTGCTCCTGCAGCCCGAGCTCGTCGCGCAGCGCGACCACCTCGTCGAACGAGTCGCCGCCACCCATCAGCGTGAACTTGATGTCGGTCCGGCCCAGTTCTTTCACGATGTGGTCGGCCGCGCGGACCACGATGTCGACGCCGTCCTGCGGGCCCATCACACCGATGTAGGTGACCAGGTACTTGTGGCCGTCCCGCAACGACTCGTCGGCCTGGACGCGCTGCAGCTTCTCCGGGTCCGGTCCGGTTCGTACGACGGTGACGTCGTGGTTGGCCTTGCCGCTGCGCGTGATCGCGATCCGCCGATACGAGTCGTTGGTCGACGTCACGTGGTCCGCGGTCCGGTGCGTCATCTTCTCCAGGAACCGCAGTCCCTTGTACGGCAGGGACGTCGTACCGCCGAACCGGGACTGGAACAGCTCCGGGCAGAGGTCGTGGTGGTCGAAGACGAACTTGGTCCGGTCCAGCCGGCGCAGCAGGATCGCGATCGGCCAGAAGATGTCCGGCGGGTTGCACGCCTGCAGCACCTGGAACCGACCGGCCTTGCGGGCGCGCAGCACCAGTAGCAGCGTCATCAGGAACGAGTACGCGTACTCGACGATGAACCCGGCCTTGCTGCCACCGGGGGCGTAGGCCTTGTACTGGTGTACGGCGACGCCGTCGATCACCTGGTACGACGGGTCACCCGGACCCTTCGGGCAGACCACGGTCACGTCGTACCCGGCGCCCTTGAGCGCCTTGCACTCCTCCCAGACCCGGCGGTCGAACGGGACCCACAGGTTCTGGATGATGATCAGGACACGCGGGCTCACCAGGCCACCCCTTCGTATCCGGGCAGCGCCTCGACGTCGTTGCCGAGACGACCGCTGAGGTCGATGGTCCGGGCCGGTGGGGCGGCCAGCAGAGCCTCGATCGCCGCGGTGTCCGTGGCGCTCACCAGCGCCACATCGGCGCCGTCGAGTGCCGCGGCCGGGTCGTCGGTGAGCACCCGCTGCAGGTGCGGGAGCTTGGACTCGACGTGCCGCAGGTTCGCGCCGACCAGGCGGCTCGGGTTCACGATCGCGTCGTAGATGCGCAGGTTGTAGCCCTTGCCGATCAGCCGCTCGGCGAGCTCGACGTTCGGGCTCTCACGCAGATCGTCGGTGGACACCTTGAAGCTCAGACCGAGCAGCGCGACCTCACGACCGGGACCGGCGACGACCCGGTCGACCACGTCGCTCACCGAACGCTCGTTCGTGGCCAGCGTGCCGGCCAGCAGCGGCAGTTCGGTGTCGTTGACCCGGGCCAGATGCAGCACCGACCGCAGGTCCTTCGGCAGGCACGAGCCACCGAACGCGAACCCGGGCTTCAGGTAGTACGGCGAGATGTTCAGGCTCGTGTCCTGGACGAACAACCGCATCACCTCACGGGAGTCGACCCCGTAGTTGCGGAAGATCCGGCCCATCTCGTTCGCGAACGAGACCTTGGTCGCGTGGAACGCGTTGCAGGCGTACTTGAGCGCCTCCGCGGTTCGCACGTCGACCACCTGGACGTCCTGTCCCAGGAACCCGAACAGCTGAGTCAGCTGGACACCAACGTGCGGGAACTGCGTGCCGACGACCACGAAGGGCGGTTCGTAGAAGTCGGCCAGCCCGGACCCTTCCCGCAGGAACTCCGGACACATCGCCGTACCGAAAGTCACCCCAGCCGGCGGCGGCACATCGGCCAGCACCTGCGCGACCACCTCGTCCACCGTCCCCGGCGGCACGGTCGACCGGATCACGATGCTGTGGAACCCGGACTCCGGCGGTACGACGACATGCGCGGCCTCCGCGATATCGCGCACCGCACGCTTGATGTACGTCAGATCCGTGCTGCCCGCCGGAGTAGACGGCGTACCCACACAGATCAGCGAAACGTCAGCCCGATCCAGCGCGACCCGAGGATCCGTGGTGGCATGCAGCCGCCCCCCGGTCACCCCGTCCGCGACCAACTCGTCCAAGCCGGGCTCGACCACCGGACTGTGGCCCTCGGTGATCGGACCGACCTTGGCAGTGTCGACATCGACACCCCACACGTCATGCCCGGCCGCAGCCAGACAAGCCGCAGTCACCGACCCCACATACCCAAGACCGAATACGGCAACCTTCATAACGCCCCCCACAGGCTCAGAACATGGCAGCGCACAGAAGAGCACTCACCCGCCCCCGCTGATACACCCCACCCAAAATTCGCCGAAAGTCACTGGGGGAGGGGGAGGGGCTTTCGCTCGTAGGTGTCCAGGACTAGGGAGGTGCTGGCGGGGCCTAGGCGGCCGACTGTGTCTACTACGCGTTGGAGGGTGGCGGTGTCGGGGGTGTGGATGTCGAGGAGGAAGCAGTCTTCGCCGGTGAGGCGGTAGGCGGTGGTGAGTTCGGGGAGGTCGCGGAAGAGGGCCAGGGCCTCGGGGATTCTGGCGTGGGTGGTGCGGAGGCGGATGACGGCGTGGATGGTGAGGCCGACCTGGGTGGGGTCGACTACGGCGGTGTAGCCCTTGATGACGCCTTGGCGTTCCAGGCGCTGGATGCGGGCCGAGACGGCGGGCTGGGAGAGGTTCACCTGGCGGCCGATGTCGGCTCCGCTGAGGCGGCCGTCCTGCTGGAGGATGGTCAGGATCTTCCGGTCGATGTCGTCCAATGGATCCGTCCTGTCCGGCGCCGGCTGCTTCGGAATCATCGGGACGGCGGTGTCGCGATGCGCGGAGTCCGGCACGATGGCGGCTCGACCGATCGAGGGGACTCGCGCATGCATTACATCATCGTCCCGGGCTGGAACGGCTCGGATTCCGACCACTGGCAGTCGATCTGGGAGGCGGACTGGTTGCCTGGTGCAACCCGGATCGAGGTGGCGTCGTGGACGCATCCGGAGCGGGACGACTGGGTCGACGCCATCGAGCGGACGGTTCGGGCGAGCGATGACGACGAGGTGGTGCTGGTTGCGCACAGCCTCGGGTGTTACGCGGTCACGCACTGGCTCGCGTCGGCTGCCGATCGTGCACAGGTACGCGGCGCCTTCCTGGTCGCACCACCCGACCAGAGCGCCGAGACGTATCCCACCGAGCTCCTATCCACCTTCGACGACGCGGGGACGGCGGTCAGCATCCCCGCCGTACTGGTGACCAGCGACAACGACCCCTACTGCACGCTCGACGCCGCTGCGCGCATCGCCGGTGACTGGCAGATACCTCTCGTGACCACCGGCGAGCTCGGGCACATCAACTCCGAGAGCAAGCTGGACGACTGGGTCCTCGGTCAGCGGCTCCTGACCAGCTTCGTCGCCGGTCTCGGACGTCAGGCTTTGCGCAGCAGGTAGTACGCGTAGCGGTGGTCGAGGTTGTTGTGCGGGACCAGGTGGCAGGACAGCGGAGTCAGCCCCAGCGCGGCCATCTGGGTCCAGAAGATGTCGATCGGGTACGTCGTCATGCTGGCAGCGACTGACTCGCGGTACCGGTGCCGTCGTGGGGCAGTGCGCCAGTCGGCGGTCTGGTACTTGATCTGGACGAAGGCCAGGCCGCCCGGGCGCAGGAGACTGTGGGCTATCCGCATCAGACGGAGGCCATAGTCCGGACTGGGGACAAGCTCCAGCACATAGAGACAGAGGAAGAGGTCGACCTCCCCGATCTGGGCGACTGCGGCCTCGGGGTTGGTCAGGTCGGCTTCCACACCCGTGAACGCGGTGGCGTCGCCGACCTGGCGGGCGCATTCGGCCAGGCTGTCGCGGTTGACGTCGACGCCGATGAATTCGCGGCAGTGCGGTGCGAACGCGACCGCGTTGGTTCCCCCACCGCAGCCCCACTCGACGATGCGGTTCAGACTCACCTCGGGGCCGGCGAGCTTCGAGAAGAGCTCCCAGTGGCCTGTGCCGACGGAGGTCCAGTCGACCTTCGTGAAGACGTCGGCGTCCTGGAAGTGTGAGTTACCCCGCCAGTTGGGTGCGTTGGTCTGTGCCCAGTACGACCGCGCATCGTGTGCGAGCCGTTCCTCGGAGTGGCCGAGTCCCAAGCGGACTGTGAGCCGGTCGACGGCCTCGCGGAGCAGGCCCTTGGCAGATCCGATGACGCTCATGGGCGTCCCCTCATGTCACCGCCCCGCCCGGGCGGCGACCTTCAAGAGAGCTGCGTCACAACCAAGTTGATACAGGGCATCGCGTTTTCGATGTATCAGGACGGCTCGACGCGGATCTGTATGAGGCGACAGGGGAGTGTCGGGGTGAGGGAGCGTACGGATGAGAGTGCTGGTCACCGGCGATCGGGGTTACATCGGGGCCGTCATGGTGCCGTTCCTCCGGGCTGCGGGACATGTGGTGGACGGTCTGGACACCGGACTGTACGAGGGCTGTGACCTGCTGGGCGGGCCGGAGCCGATCGGCGACCGCAAACCGCGGGACATGCGGGACGTCACGGCCAAGGAGCTCGAGGGGTACGACGCGGTGGTCTGTCTGGCCGCTCTGTCGAACGACCCGCTGGGCAACCTCGACAAGGAGGCGACGTACTCGGTCAACCTGCGCGGCACGCTGAACGTGGCCCAGGCGGCCAAGGATGCGGGAGTCGAGCGGTTCCTGTTCGCCTCCTCCTGCAGCCTGTACGGCGCGGCCGGCTCCGAGGCGGTCGGCGAGGACGCCGAGATGTTCCCGGTGACGGCGTACGGCGAGACCAAGGCGCTGGCCGAGCAGGAGCTGTCGAAGCTGGCCGACGACAACTTCAGCCCGACGTACCTGCGCAACGCCACCGCGTACGGCGCCTCGACGCGCCTGCGGCTGGACATCGTGGTGAACAACCTGACCGCGGTCGCGCTGACCACCCGCCAGGTGCGGCTGGAGAGCGACGGCACCCCGTGGCGGCCGCTCGTCCACATCGAGGACATCAGCCGCGCGTTCGGTGAAGTGCTGGAGTCCCCGCGCGACCTGATCCACGACGAGGCGTTCAACGTCGGCCGGTCCGAGGACGTCGTCCAGGTCCGCGACATCGCCGAGATGGTCCGCCAGGTCGTGCCCGGATCGACGCTGTCGATCGCCGACGGCGCCGGCCCGGACCTGCGCAACTACAAGGTCGACTTCAGCAAGCTGAACGAGACGTTCCCGGGCCTCAAGCTCGAGTGGACGGTCCGCAAGGGCGTCGAGGAGATGTACGCCGCCTACCAGCAGCACGGTCTGACCTACGACGACTTCACGTCGGCCCAGTTCGTCCGCCTGCGCCGGATCCAGCAGCTGCTCGACAAGAACCTGGTCGACAGCCAGCTGGTCCGCCAGACCGACGAGCAGTTCCCCGGCCCGCTGGCTGACTTCTTCAAGGAGAGCAACTGATGGCCGCCGTAGAGTGCCGCCTGTGCGGTGAAGAGCTGACCCGGACCTTCGTCGACCTCGGGATGTCACCGCCGTGCGAGAGCTTCCTGCGCGCCGACCAGATCGACGCCGGTGAGACGTTCTACCCGCTGAACGTGCGGATCTGCGACAACTGCCTGCTGGTCCAGCTCCCGGCGTACGTCGCGGCCGATGACGTGTTCTCCGACTACCTGTACTTCTCGTCGTACTCGACCAGCTGGGTGGAGCACGCCCGCCGGTTCGTCGTCGACATGCAGGAGCGCCTCGACCTCGGCGCCGAGAGTCTGATCGTCGAGGCCGCCAGCAACGACGGCTACCTGCTGCAGCATGCCGTTGCCCTCGGCATCCCGGTGCTCGGCATCGAGCCGGCCGGGAACATCGCCGCGATCGCGAACGAGAAGGGCATCCGGACCGAGAGCTACTTCCTCGGCGAGGCCACCGGCACGGACGCGGCGGCCCGGCACGGGAAGGCCGACCTCGTTGCCGGGAACAACGTGTTCGCGCACGTCCCGGACATCATCGACTTCGCCAAGGGCCTGCGCGCGCTGGTGAAGGACGACGGCCTGGTGTCGCTGGAGTTCCCGCACCTGTTGCGCCTGATCGAGCGTCGTCAGTACGACACGATCTACCACGAGCACTACTCTTACCTGTCGCTCAAGACCGCCTCGCTCGCCCTCGAGAAGGCCGACCTCAAGGTGGTCGACGTCCAGGAGCTCGCCAGCCACGGCGGCTCGATCCGCGTCTTCAGCACGCCCGTCGAGAACGCCGGTGAGCCGAGCGAGCTGGTCGGCAAGGTGCTGAAGGACGAAGCGGACGCCGGTCTGCACACGGTCGAGGGGCACGCCGGGTTCGCCCAGGAGGTCTTCACGATCAAGGCCGAGCTGGTCGAGTTCCTGATCCAGGCGCAGCGCGACGGCAAGACCGTCGCGGGGTACGGCGCTCCCGGTAAGGGGAACACGCTGCTGAACCACTGCGGGATCCGCGAGGACCTGTTGCCGTACACGGTGGATCGCAGCCCGCACAAGCACGGGCTGTTCCTGCCCGGGACACACATCCCGATCTTCGCGCCGGAACACCTGGCCGAGACGCGCCCCGACTACATCCTGATCCTGCCGTGGAACCTGCGCGACGAGATCGTCCACCAGCTCGGCTACGCACGGGAGTGGGGCGCGAAGTTCGTCGTACCGATCCCGCGTCTCGAAGTCATCTAGAACGTTTGTGGGGGGAAGGGAAATCCGATGAAGGTCGTGATCTTCTGCGGAGGGTTCGGGCTGCGGATGCGCAGCGGCGTGGACTCCGCACCGAAACCGATGATGACGATCGGCGACCGGCCGGTCCTGTGGCACGTGATGCGGTACTACGCACACTTCGGCCACACCGAGTTCATCCTCTGCCTGGGCTTCGGCGGTTCCGCGGTCAAGGAGTATTTCCTGCGCTACGAGGAGACGGTCTCCAACGACTTCGTGATGACGAAGGGCGGGCAGCGGATCGAGCTGCTCGACTCCGACATCAGCGAATGGAAGATCACCTTCGTCGACACCGGGATCGACACCAGCATCGGTGAGCGGTTGCGCCGGGTCCGCCCGTACCTGGAGGACGACGACGTCTTCCTGGCCAACTACGGCGACGTACTGACCGATGCGCCGATGGACAAGATCGTCGACCACGTGATCTCCAGCGACGTGACGGCGAGTCTGCTCGCGGTCCCGCCACAGGCATCCTTCCACGTGGTCGAGTTCGGTACGGACTCGCGCGTCACCGGGCTGCGGTCGGCGGCCGATCTGAACGTGTGGATCAACGGTGGCTACTTCGTGATCAAGAAGGAGATCTTCGACGTCCTGAACGAGGGCGAGGATCTGGTCGGCGACGCGTTCCCGCGGCTGTCCGCGGTCGGCAAGCTCGAGGCGATCCCGCACCACGGGTTCTGGGCGCCGATGGACACCCTGAAGGAGCGCAGTCAGCTCGAGGAGCTCTACCGCTCGGGCAAGAAGCCGTGGGCGCTGTGGGCGCACGAGAACCGCCGGTCGAACGGCCAGCTGTCCACCGAGCCAGTAGTGGTGGCGCTCTGATGCTCCCGTTCCAGCTCGGCCTGATCGACGGGCCGGTCCACATCGTTGCTCTCGGCGCCCATCCGGACGACATCGAGATCGGCTGCGGCGGCACGCTGCTCAAGCTGGCCGAGTCGGTCCCGGAGCTGACCGCCGAGTTCGTGATCGCGACCGGTACGCCGCTGCGTCTCGACGAGGCACGGCATGCGGCGGAGCTGTTCTTGCCGGAGTGCGAGGTGACCGTCACGTCGGCCGGGTTGCCGGACGGCCGGCTGCCCGCGCACTGGAACGAGACCAAGGAGTTGCTCGAAGCAACGGCTCGCGGAGCCGGCCGGGCCCCGGACCTGGTCTTTGCCCCGAGCAAGCACGACGCGCACCAGGACCACCGGCTGATCGCCGAGCTGGCCCCGACGGTCTGGCGTAATCACTTGGTTCTGCACTACGAGATCCCGAAATGGGACGGCGACCTCAGCCGGCCCTGGCTGTACGTCGACCTGACCGAGGAGCAGATGCGCGAGAAGGTCGCGCGGCTGCACAAGGCGTACCCGTCCCAGGTTCCGCACGACTGGTTCGACGAAGAGACGTTCACCGGACTCGCCCGGCTGCGCGGGATGGAATGCCGAGCCCGGTACGCCGAGGCCTTCACGACCGGTAAGGGGATGTTGACGTGGTGAACTGCCGGGGGTGTGCGAGCACGGACGTCGTGCCGGTCGTGGATCTCGGTGATCAGCCGACGGCTGACCTGTTCCCGGCCGCTGACACGCCTGGTCCGGACCCGCGCCATCCGCTGTCGCTGTGGCTGTGCCGCGTCTGCACGCTGGTTCAGCTCGGTCCGGTTGAGGCGCAGATCGCCGAGGAGCCGCTGGCGGTCGAGTCTGCGACGAGCCTCGCGCACGCCGAGTCGTCGGTGAAGGAGATCTTGCGCGACTACCCAGAGCTCGCCGGTGGCGTGGTCTTCGAGTTCGGCAGCCCGCACGGCGGCTCCTGGCTGGACCACCTGTACGCCGCTGGGTCGCGCCTAGCCGGTGATGGTGAGAAGGCTGACCTGGTCGTCGACGTACACGGTCTCGTCCACGAACCGGCCATGGGGGAGAGCTTCAAGCTGCGGGCCCAGCGACTCGCTCCCGGCGGTCTGCTGGTGATGGAGTTCCACCACCTGCTGCCGCTGTTCGTCGGCAACCAGTTCGACACCATCCGGCACGGGCACTGGTCGTACCAGTCGCTGCGCGCGGTCGGGAACATTGCCGCTCGCAACGGTCTGACGATCGAATCGGTCAAGCAGGTGGACATGTTCGGCGGCAGCCTGATGGTGATGCTCCGGCACACCGCGGACGCCAAGCCGGATGCTTCCGTCGATGTCGTCCTGGCCGACGAAGAGGCCGCCGGTATCGCGGACGAGATCCAGTTGGCCAGCCTGCACGAGGCCGCGTCGCATGCAGCCGGTGCGCTGCACGCCGAGCTGACCCGGCACAAGGCCGCCGGCCGCAAGGTCCTCGGGTACGGCGCTCCTTCGAAGGCACCGGTCCTGCTCGGCCTGAGCAATGTCGGCACGGATCTGCTCGAGTTCACTGTCGACAAGGCACCGGGTAAGCACGGTCGCCGGATCCCCGGTAGCTGCATGGTCCCGATCCGCCCGGTCGACGAACTGAAGGCTGCCCGGCCGGACGTCGTACTGGTGCTGACCTGGGATATCGCCGAAGAGGTGATCGCCCAGCTCGAGGCCGACGGCGGCTGGGGTGCGACGTACCTGGTTCCGCTTCCCGAGCCGCACGAGCTGAGGCGATGAGCTGATGCAGGTAGAACAGGTTGCAGGTATCGCCGGTGCGCTGATCTTCCGGCCGACGCCGCACGTCGACGAGCGCGGGTTCTTCTCGCGCACGTTCGATCGCGACGTGCTGAAGAACGCCGGGCTCGATCCGGACGCCTTCGTGCAGGACAGCATTTCCCGGTCGCGGCAGGGCGTCGTACGGGGAATGCATATCCGCGCCGGCGCCGGTGAGGCCAAGCTCGTCAGGTGCTCGTACGGCGCCGTGCTCGACGTGGTCGTGGACCTGAGGCCCGACTCACCGACGTACCGGCAGCGCGAGACCTTCGACCTGACCGGTGAGAACCAGGTGACCGTCTACGTGCCGGCGGGTTGCGCGCACGGGTTCCAGGCGCTCACCGAGCCGGCCGATGTGTCGTACCGGATCGACCGCGCGCACGACCCGTCCGAGGACGTCTCGATCCGCTGGGACGACCCGGACCTCGACATCCACTGGCCGCTGCCGGTCACGCTCATGTCCGAGCGGGATCTCGCTGCGCCTTCCCTGGCCGAAGCGATTGCGAGGCTTTCATGAGTAAATCCTTCGACAAGTCGATCGCCGCCAACGCCCGGCTGCACAAGGCGATCCCCGGCGGTGCGCACACCTACGCCAAGGGTGACGACCAGTACCCCGAGGACATGGCGCCGGTGATCGAGCGCGGCCTCGGCGCCCATGTCTGGGATGTCGACGGCAACGAATACATCGAGTACGGCTCCGGCCTCCGCGCAGTCAGCCTCGGTCACGCGCACCCGCGCGTGGTGGAGGCAGTGCGTGGTCAGTTGGAGCACGGCAGCAACTTCGTCCGTCCGAGCATCCTCGAGCTCGAGGCAGCCGAGCGTTTCCTGGCCTCGGTGCCGACCGCCGACATGGTGAAGTTCGCCAAGAACGGTTCGGACGCGACCACTGCCGCGGTCAAGCTGGCGCGCGCGATCACCGGCCGGACCAAGGTAGCGATCTGCTCCGACCACGCCTTCTTCTCGACCGACGACTGGTTCATCACCCGGACCCCGATGGCGGCCGGTATCCCGGACGCGATCGGCGACCTGACCGTGGCCTTCCCGTACGGCGATCTGGCCGCGACCGAGGAGCTGCTTCGCCGGTACGACGGCGAGATCGCCTGCCTGATCCTGGAAGCGGCGACCCAGCAAGAGCCGCCGGCCGGGTACCTGGAGGGACTGCGCGACCTCGTCCACTCGTACGGCGCGCTGCTGGTCTTCGACGAGATGATCACCGGCTTCCGCTTCTCCGAGGCCGGCGCTCAAGGCGTGTACGGCGTGACGCCCGACCTCTCGACGTTCGGCAAGGCACTCGGCAACGGGTTCGCGGTGTCGGCCCTGGCCGGTAAGCGCGAGTTCATGGAACGTGGCGGTCTGCGCGACACCAACGAGCGCGTCTTCTTGCTGTCCACCACGCACGGCGCCGAGACGCATGCCCTCGCCGCGGCGATGGCGGTCATGGACGTGTACGCCGAGGAGGGGATCGCGGCGCGGCTGCACGAGCTCGGGGACAAGCTCGCCGCCGGAGTCCGCGAGGTCGCGTTGGCCGCTGGTGTCGAGGACCACGTGCTGGTCCGCGGCCGGGCGAGCAACCTGGTCTTCGCGACGCTGGACGAGAACTTCGCCCCGTCGCAGCCGTACCGGACGCTCTTCCTGCGCGAGCTGATCCTCGGTGGCGTGATCGGCCCATCGTTCGTGGTCAGCAGCGCGCTCACCGATGCGGATATCGAGCGAACCGTCGAGGTGGTCGCGCAGGCCTGCACGGTCTATCGCAAGGCGCTCGACGCCCAAGACGTCTCGGCGTTCCTGCCGGGGCGTCCTGTTCAGCCTGTCTTCCGTAAGTACGCATAAAGGAGCAGCGTGGGACCGAAGTTGGCAGTGGCACACCGTTGGGCGTTCATCTGTCTGGCGGTGTTCCTGGCCTTGGCCGTGTTCGTCACAGTCGAACCGACCGACAGCTTCGATCGCACGCTGAAGGAAGTGTTCCGACCCGACGACGTCTGGGGACCGTGGCAGTTGGTCTTCGGCAACGTCGTCGATGGTGCCGGCCCACCGGTCGCCCTCGCCGCGCTTGCGGTGGCCGGTGCGGTCGCCGCCGTACGCCGGAAGTCCTGGTGGCCGGTGATCTACGTCGGCTGCCTCGCCGTGGTGACCGTGTTCCTGACACAGGCCAGCAAGGCGATTCTCGGACGACCGGATCCGCACAACGACGTGGGCCTGTTCAACGGGTCCTATCCCTCCGGTCACATGGTCATCCTGCTCAGTTGCCTGGGCGGGATTCTGCTCGTCTGGCGGCAGCGTCCGCCGTTGTGGGCCTGGTGGCTGGTGCTCGTGGCCGAGCTCACCATGGGCTTCTCACTGCTCCTGCTGTCCATGCACTGGTTCACCGACGTGGTCGGCGGCGGCCTGCTCGCCGTACCGATCGTCACTCTCGCGGCCTCGCCGCGCCTCCTCGATCCGGTGCACCGGATCAACCGCCCTGCGGCCGTCGACTCAGTTGGGAGCCACTCATGACACACCCCAGACTCAGCATCGGCCTACCGGTCTACAACGGCGAGGAGTATCTCGCGCAGTCGTTGGACGCGGTCCTCGGCCAGACGTACACCGACTTCGAGCTGATCCTGTCCAGCAACGCGTCCACGGACGGCACGGACGACATCTGCCGCGAGTACGCCGCGCGCGACGAGCGGATCACGTTCTGTCGGCAGGACCACAACGTCGGCGCCGCACCGCACCACGACTTCGTCTTCCAGAAGAGCCACGGTGAGCTGTTCAAGTGGGCTTCCGGCGACGACCTGTGGGGACGGGACTTGGTTGCCAAGTGCATCGACCTGCTGGATGCGAACCCGGACGCCGTACTGACGCACACCTACACCGCCGCGATCGATGGCGAGGACAACATCATCCAGGCGCTGGAATACCCGCTGCACACCGATGCGGCGGAGGCGCCGGAGCGACTGCGGAGCCAGCTGCGGGACGCCGATCTGCCGGGCGCGATCCAGGCCGACGACTTCTACGGTGTGATCCGGTCGGACGTGCTGCGCAAGGTGAAGCCGCACGGCAGCTTCTATCACGCAGACCAGGTGTTCATGGCCGAGCTGGTGCTGCACGGCCGATTCCTCCAGGTGCCGGAGTGGCTGTACTTCCGCCGGCACCACGACGGCCGTGCCCTGCAGGCGAACCCGACCATCAGCAGCTGGTCCCGCAATCTCGATCCGAAGCGCTCGAACAAACTCGTGCACCCGCCGATCCGGCTGGTCGCCGAATACATCCTCGGCTACTACGCCGCCGTACGCCGGTCTCCGCTGAGCGCCGCGGACAAGCGCGCCTGCAAACGGCACATCCGGGATTGGCTGACGAGCCGGGTGACGCGTCGCCTGCCAGGCGCCGTACGGCCGGAGCCGATTCAGCACTACGGCGCGATCGACACGCTGTCGGTCGCAGCCGTCGTCGCCGGATCCGAGGGGCGCTGACGTGCGGATCGGTTTGTTCGGCCGGCTCGGTTCGGGGAACATCGGCAACGATGCGACCCTCGAAGCCGTCCTGGCTTACCTGAAGGCAGAGCGGCCGGACGCGGTTCTCGACAGCCTGTGCTCCGGACCGGAGCGAGTCACCGAACGGTACGGCGTACCGGCGGCGCAGCTCGGCTGGTTGGCCGGCTCGCAACCTGCACGCGGTCCGAAGCCGATCCGGCTGGCGGTGTCACTCGGCCGGATCGTCGCCGGGTCGGTGATCGACACCTGGCGGATCATGTCCTGGGTCCGGCGGCACGACGTTGTCGTCATTCCGGGGATGGGCGTGCTGGAGACCACGTTGCCGCAGCGGCCGTGGGAGCTGCCGTGGTCGCAGTTCGTGATGTCGCTGTCGGGCAAGCTGTTCGGCGTCAAGGTCGCCTTCGTCAGCGTGGGCGCGAACGTGATCCGCGAACGGGTCAACGGCTGGTTACTGTCGCGGTCCGCCCGGCTGGCCTACTACCGCTCGTTCCGCGACGAGCAGTCGCTGGGCGCCGCGCAGAAGATGCGGATGGCCGGTCTGTCCGATCAGGTCTATCCGGACCTCGTCTTCGCGTTGCCGACGCTGCCGATCGCTCCGGCCGGCGACTCCGTCGGTGTCGGGGTGATGGCGTTCCCCGGTGGTGACGAGGACCGCGCCCACGCCGAGCAGATCCAGGAGGAGTACACGGCCAAGATGACGCAGTTCGTCGAGCGTCTGCTGGCCGACGGGCGCCGCGTCCGGCTGCTGATCGGCGACGAGGCCGACGAGGCAGTTGTGCTGGATGTGCAGTCCCGAGTCCAGTCGGCGCACGTGGTGTACGAACCGTTCACGTCCACCGATGAGCTGATGAATCAGCTCGGCACGGTCGACACCGTCATCGGCACCCGTTTTCACACCGTGCTGTTCGGGCTGAAGCTCGGCAAGCCGACGATCGCGATCGGATACGGACGCAAGCACCTCGCGGTGATGGAGCAGTTCGGTGTCGAGGAGTGGTTCCAGGACATTCGCGAGCTTGATGCCGAACGCCTGTACAAGCAGTTCGCGGCGCTCCAAGGCGAGCGGGTGCGGGTGGTCGGCACCATCGACGAACGGCTGCGGATGGTTCGGGGGCGGCTGGACGAGCAGTTCGCCGACCTGACCGCCGTACTGTTCGGGGGCCGATCGTGAGCGTGCGCAAGCAGGTCCTCGGGCGGTTGAGCTGGGGGATCGCCGATCAGGCGGTGTCCAGCCTCGGCAACTTCCTGCTCGGGGTGTTCGTGGCCCGGCTGATGGGGGCTGCGAGTCTGGGCGCGCTCGGGCTGGCGTTCGTCGCGTACGCGATTGCGCTCAATTGCTCGCGGGCGCTGTCGACCGATGCGGTGATGGTTCGGTTCAGTGCGGCAGGGAAGGACAGTTGGCGGCAGGCGGTCGCCGCTGCGGGTGGGGTCGCGCTGTTCGTCGGCGTACTGAGTGGTCTGATCTGTGTGGGACTTGGCGTGGTGCTGAAGCAGATCACGCCGGGATCCGAGGCCGGCGCCGCGTTCATTGCCCTGGGCATCGTTCTGCCGGGGTTGATGTTCCAGGACAGCTGGCGGTCGGCGTTCTTCGCTGCGGGTCAAGGCGCCAAGACGTTCGTCAACGACGCCGTGTGGTCCGTGCTGATGGTTGGCGTGCTCGCGGTCGGGTACGCCGCCGATGTTCGCGGCATCACCTTTGCGCTCCTCGTGTTCGGCGGTACGGCGTGGGTCGCGGGACTGTTCGGTATCTGGCAGGCGCGGATCCTGCCGCGGCCGGGGCTCGCTCTGGGCTGGCTGCGCAAGCACCGCGATCTGGGCATGCGGTTCCTGGTGGAGAACGTCGTACTGGGTGCTAGTGGTCAGATCCGCGCGCTCGTGGTCGCGACGACCGGTGGTCTCGCGGCCGCCGGTGCGATTCGTGGCGCGGAGATGGTGATCGGGCCGGTGGCTGCGCTGCTGATGGGCGTCGGCCAGGTAGCGGTTCCGGAGGCTGCTCGGGCGTTGACTCGCGGCCGTCGTGCACTGCTTCGCCTTGGCGCCGCCTTGAGTGGTGGGCTGGCGGTTGTCGCTCTCGCGTGGGGAGTGACCGTGATGATCACGTTCCCGCTGGGGATCGGGCGGCTGGTGCTCGGTGACGTTTGGGCCGACGCGCGTGGTTTGGTGCTGGGCATCGTGGTGAGTTGTGCGGCGGGGTGCACCCACGTGGGTCCGTCGGCTGCTTTGCGCGCTCTCGGCCGAGCCGACCTGACCATGCAATGCCAGATCGTCGTGACCACGCTCTTCGTCGCGATGGCTGCAGTCGGCGCGGTCTTCTGGGGCGCCCAAGGCGCCGTGTGGGGGACCGCCATCGCCTCGATCGTCGGCGGCGGAATCTGGTGGAGCCGGCTGCAGAAGGCACAGCACGAGCACTTCGGTTCGGCGCACCTGTCACCCGAAGGAGCGCCGGCATGAGAGAAGTGGTCATCGCGACGCTGATGAGACTCGAGGGCCCATCCGGTCTGCAGAGTCACGTCCGCACCTTCGACGCCTACCTACGAGCAGAGTCCGAACCGGTCAGCGTGGTCAGCCCATTCTCGGCCCGGTCGCCGTTCGTCCTCCCGATCTTCGCGGCCCGCATCGGCATCCGCCGCATCAGCCGACCGGCCGGAATCCGCTGGCACGAGTACTGGCACGCCCGCTACCTCGAAGCGGCTCTCCGCCGACACCTGGCTTCGCGCCCTGACGCGGTGATCTATGCCCAGTGCCCGATCAGCGCCGGCGTCGCCCTCCGGGTCCGCACCACCCAGTCGGTGGTGATGGTCGCGCACCTGAACATCTCGCAGGCCGACGAGTGGGCCGACAAGGGCGAGATCCCACGCGACGGCACTCTCTTCCGCTCGATCCAGCAGCACGAGACCGACGTACTGAGCAGGCTCGACGGCATCGTCTACGTCTCCAGCTTCAACAAGTCCCAACTGGAAGCCCGCATCCCTGCCCTGCACAACGTGCCGAGCGCAGTAGTCCCCAACCCGGTCCCCGACAGCCCGCGCCCAGCCGTCGCGCCCTCGCCTGTCGCGGACCTCGTCACCATCGGCGGACTCGAACCGCGCAAGAACCACGCCCACCTGCTCCGCATCTTCGGCGCCGCCGCAGCCCGCGGCCATCGCTACACCCTCTCCATCGTCGGCGACGGCCCCGAGCGTGCCGCCCTGCAGAAGCAGGCAACCGACCTAGGCATCGCCGACCAGATCCGCTTCCTCGGCTACCAGCCGGACCCCCGCCCGATCGTCCGCCAGCACCGCGTCTACTGCCACACCGCCACCATGGAAAGCTTCGGCATAGTCCTAGTAGAAGCCATGGCCGAAGGCCTCCCCGTCATCACAGCCCCCGTCGGCGGCATCCCCGACGTAGTCCACCCCGGCACCGACGGCCTCTTCTGGCCCCTCGAAGACGCCGACGCGGCCGCCGACGTACTGATCGGCCTGATGGAGGACCCCGCCACCAGGTCCCGCCTAGCCGCGGCCGCCCGAACCACCTTCGAACAAAACTTCGCCGCCAACGTAGTCGGCCGCCAGCTACACACCTTCCTCCACCACACCGCCCGCGCCGTAACCCACTAACAGGCCCACGTGGTGCCCATCTGGCGGGCGTGGCGCCCATGTCGCGCGCGTGGCACCCAATGTGACGAGTGCGCCGTCGAGTGTGAGCTCCGTGCTGCTCTCCATCGTTTACCAGCGGCAAACTCCCCACACTCGAGCACGGCTGTGGTCCCGGCCCCGCGACCGAAGCCACCGTGCGGCTCGGCACCCCCAAAGGTGGGTCGCCTTGTCTTTGTGCACGAGATCGCACTTTGAGGGCCCACCAGTCATTTTCGCGAGCTCAGGGTGGTCGGTGGGTGCACAAAGATGAGGTGGGTGCACAAAGAGCAGCGGGGGTGTTCAGGAGTGGACGGCTGCTCTTTGGGGGCGAGGTGGGGGTGAGGTGGTGGAGGGGGCCGTCTTGCGGGCCGCCATGAGTTAGGCGCTGGCGCCGAGGAGGACGAGGTTGCGTTTGGCTAGTTCGCCGGCGCAGCGGGTGGCTAGGCGCTGGGCCCACTGCCTGGGGTGGACGGCGATCAGCTGGAACTCGGTGACGTCCAGGCCGCGTTCGGCCAGGGTTGCGGCGAACTCGGCCTGTGACTCGGGGGCGAGCTCCGCGGTGGGGACGGTCTCGGCTAGTACGGCGCAACTGGCCCGATCGCGTCGGGCGGCCAGCCACACCGGCGCCTCCGGATCCGGCGCGTAGCTGCGGTACGCGTCGAGGCCGAAACCGATCAGGTCGTCGATGGTGGTCACCGGACTCCTTTGGTAGTGGGTGCGACTACTTGATTAGGGTTGCCTAAGTTCGTGGTCCGTGCAAGTTCTCTGCAACGGTTCTGCGTCGGTGGTCGCAGTACACCGCGGCGCGTAGTAACCTGCCGTGACTCGCCGTCAACATGCGGGTGAATTTTGAGAGCGAGGAAACCAGGATTTCACCGTCACTTAGTGCGGTGATCACCGTTTGACAGGTATGACGCGCAGACACGAGGAAGCGGAGTGAGCGGAGCTGAGGCGCCGGACGCGGTCGACGGCCGCCGTCCACTCTGGGTGGTTCCGCATGAGGTTCCCGCCATCGTTCCCCGGTCGTCGCGCTCGACCGAACCTCGCTGGCTCGGGGTGTACCGCTGGGCCGCCGTCGGTGGTGATCTGCTGGCCGCGATGCTCGGGGTTTTCGTGGCGCTGCTGGCCCGGTTCGGTTCGGGGGTCGGCAGTGGCTATCTGATCGTGAGCAGCTTGCTGCCGCTGGCCTGGGTGGCCGCGGTCGCGTTGTCCAAGGGCTACGACCCCCGGTACTTCGGGACCGGGCCGGACGAGTTCCGGTCGCTGCTGCGGTCGGGGGTCGGGCTGACCGCGGCCGTGGCGATGGCGTCGTACGTGACGAAGACCGAGATCGCGCGCGGCTTCGTCGTACTGGCGATTCCGGTGATGTGTGCGGCCGCGCTGTGCCTGCGGTACGCGCTGCGGAAGGATCTGCACCGGCACCGGGTTCGAGGTCGTTGTATGCATCGGGTTCTTGTGGTCGGGCACAGCGTCCCGGCCGCAACCTTGTGTGAGCACCTCGAGAGTCGGCCGACCGACGGATTCCGGGTGGTCGCCACCTGCCGTCCGCGCACCGAAGAGGTGACCGACGGGCCGCTGCACGCCGACGAGCTGGACGAGGCAGACATCCTGGCCGCCGCCGACCGGCACGCGGTCGAGGTCGTCGCCATCTCCACCGACCCCGAGCTGGTCGGTCACTCGCTGCGCCGGCTGTCCTGGGCGCTGGAGCAGCGCGGGATCGAGCTGATCGTCTCGCCAGGCATCATCGAGGTCGCGGGTCCGCGGATCTCGGTCCGCCCGGTCGCCGGCCTGTCGCTCCTGCACCTCGAGCGGCCGTCGGTCAGTGGTGGACCACACCTGATGAAGGCCGTCTTCGACCGGATCATCGCGCTCGGCATGATCATCCTGCTGTCGCCGCTGCTGATCGGTCTGGCGGTCGCGGTTCGGCTGTCGAGCCCAGGGTCGGTGCTGTTCCGCCAGCAGCGCGTCGGCCGCGCGGGCGCCGAGTTCACCATGCTCAAGTTCCGCAGCATGTACGCCGATGCCGAGCAGCGGCTCGGTGACCTCTACGCCTTGAGCGACGGCAACGGCGTGATCTTCAAGATGCGCGACGACCCGCGGATGACGCCGCTCGGCCGCTGGATCCGGCGCTTCTCGCTGGACGAGCTGCCGCAGCTGTTCAACGTCCTGCGCGGTGAGATGTCGCTGGTCGGCCCCCGGCCGCCGCTGTCCGAGGAGGTCGCGCTGTACGCTGCCGACGACTCCCGCCGGATGCTGGTCAAGCCTGGGATCACCGGCCTGTGGCAGGTCAGTGGCCGCAGCGACCTGTCCTGGGACGAGTCGGTCCGGCTCGACCTGCGGTACGTCGACAACTGGTCGATGACACTCGACCTGCTGATTCTTTGGAAGACCGCGCGTGCGGTGTTCTACGGCGCGGGAGCGTACTGATGGAACTTGATGCGACCGTCTATGTGGCGGGCCATCGCGGCCTCGTCGGCTCCGCGATCTGGCGGCGGCTGGAGGCGGCCGGGCACACCCGGCTGATCGGTGCCTCGTCGTCCGAGCTGGATCTGCGGGACCGCGAGGCGACGTTCGCGTTCCTGGCCGAGCACCGGCCGGACGTGGTGATCGACGCCGCGGCCCGGGTCGGCGGGATCCTGGCCAACCGCGATCACCCGACCGAGTTCCTCAGCGACAACCTGCGCATCCAGGTCAACCTGATGGACGCGGCCCTCGACGTACGGACGCCGCGGTTGTTGTTCCTCGGATCGTCGTGCATCTATCCGAAGTACGCCGAGCAGCCGATCCGCGAGTCGAGTCTGCTGACCGGGGAGCTGGAGCCGACCAACGACGCTTACGCGATCGCCAAGATCGCCGGGCTCCTGCAGGTCCAATCGGTTAGGCGTCAATACGGATTGCCGTGGATCTCGGCGATGCCGACCAACCTGTACGGGCCGAACGACAACTTCGATCTGACGTCGTCGCATGTGTTGCCTGCGTTGATCCGGCGGTTCCACGACGCGAAGGTCGCGGGCGCGCCGGAGGTGGTGTTGTGGGGGAGTGGTACGCCGCGCCGGGAGTTCCTGCATGTGGACGACCTGGCCGACGCGTGCCTGCATCTGCTGGAGACGTACGACGAGCCGGAGCCGATCAACGTCGGTGTCGGCGAGGACGTGACGATCCAGGAACTGGCTTCGTTGGTTGCCCGCGTCGTGGGCTACGAAGGGGCCATTGGCAACGATTTGTCCAAACCGGACGGGACGCCGCGCAAGCTGCTCGATGTGAGTCGCTTGCAGGCGTTGGGGTGGAAGCCGACCATCGACCTCTCCGACGGAGTGGCCGCCACCTACGCCTGGTACTTGGAGAACGCTGTATGAAGAAAGCCTTCGTCACCGGGATCACCGGGCAGGATGGCTCGTACCTCGCTGAGCTCTTGCTTGCCAAGGGCTACGAGGTGCACGGCCTGATCCGGCGGGCGTCGACGTTCAACACCAAACGGATCGACCACCTGTACGAGGATCCGCAGCAGACGGGCAAGCGGTTGTTCCTGCACTACGGGGATCTGACCGACGGCTCGCGGCTGGTGACGTTGCTTGCCTCGATCCAGCCGGCCGAGGTCTACCACCTGGCCGCGCAGTCGCATGTGCGGGTGTCGTTCGACGAGCCGGAGTACACCGGTGACACGACCGGGATGGGGACGACGCGGCTGCTCGAGGCGATCCGGATGATCGGTCTGGACTGCAGGTTCTACCAGGCGTCGTCATCGGAGATGTTCGGTGCGACGCCACCCCCGCAGAACGAGTCGACCCCGTTCTACCCGCGCTCGCCGTACGGGGCCGCGAAGCTGTACGGGTACTGGATGACGCGGAACTACCGCGAGGCGTACGAGATGTTCGCGGTGAACGGGATCCTGTTCAACCACGAGTCGCCGCGGCGAGGTGAGACCTTCGTGACGCGGAAGATCACCCGGGCGGTCGCCGCGATCAAGCTGGGCAAGCAGGAGCGGCTGTATCTGGGGAACCTGGATGCGTGCCGGGACTGGGGGTACGCGCCGGAGTACGTCGAGGGGATGTGGCGGATGCTGCAGCACGACACTCCGGCCGATTACGTGATCGCGACCGGTACGTCGTACTCGGTGCGAGACTTCGTGTCGCTGGCCTTCGATCATGTCGGGCTGGACTGGGAGGAGTTCGTCGATCACGACTCCCGGTACGAGCGCCCGACCGAGGTCGACTCACTGATCGGTGACGCGTCGAAGGCGAACACCGAGCTGGGCTGGAAGGCCCAGACCCACGTACCCGAACTGGTCCGCATCATGGTCGACGCGGATCTGGCCCTGCTGACCCCGGAGGACGACCGATGACCGATCTCGAGGCCCCTGCCACTGCAGCGGACCGGGTCGACGTACTCGGCATCCAGGTCAGCGTGACCAATCTCGATCACACCGTGGCGACGTTCGAGCGCTGGATCGACCACGGTGAGCGGCAGTTGGTCTGCGTCACCGACATGAACGCGCTGCTGCACGCCAAGGCGGACGAGCGGTTGACCGAGGTGTACAACACCGCCGGTCTCGTCGTACCGGACGGCATGCCGCTGGTCTGGGCGGGCAAGAAGGCCGGCTTCGAGCAGATGGACCGGGTGGCTGGGCCGGACCTGCTCGAGCGGGTGATGACCGAGGCCGCCGAGCGCGGTTGGACGCAGTACTTCTACGGCGGTGCTGAGGGTGTGGCCGACGAGCTGCGGATGCGGTTCCAGGAACAGCACCCGGCATTGAAGGTGCTCGGGGTCGAGTGCCCGCCGTACCGGGCGTTGACCGAGGCCGAGGACGCCGAGACGGTGGACCGGATGAACTCGGCGCGGCCGGACATCATCTGGGTCGGACTCGGCGCTCCGAAACAGGAGCGCTGGATGGCCGAGCACCGCGAGCGTCTGAACGCGGCGATCCTGATCGGCGTCGGTGCGGCGTTCGACTTCCACACCGGGCGGCTGGACCGCGCACCGCTGTGGATGCAGCGTGCCGGACTGGAGTGGAGCTATCGGCTCTACAAGGAGCCGCGGCGGCTGTGGAAGCGCTATCTGATCGGGATTCCGCGTTTCGGGATCGGCATCCTGCGCCGCCCGCCACGTGCTGTGTAACGTGCGGGGGTGCTGAGTAGGTTTAGCGAATGATGGTCCGGCCCCCCAAACTCAGTCGACTGGCCGGACCGGCCGGTCGCGCAGGTTGGGGGTTGGCTGACCAGGCCCTGTCCAGTCTGAGCAACCTGGCCGTCGGTGTGGTGGTGGCACGGTCCAGCTCGGTCGCTGACTTCGGTGTGTACGCGCTGGCCTTCGGTGGCTACACGATTGCGCTCAACGTCTCCAGGGCGATCTCCACTGAGCCACTGGCCGTCCGGCACTCCACCGACGGCCGCACCTCGGCCTGGGAGCGCGCAGTCCGAGCCAGTACGGCGACCGCGCTGCTACTGGGCTTTCTCGGGCTGCTCGTTGGTCTCGCGATCGCACTGTTCCCGGGCGTGCCGTCTCGTGGGGTGCTGATCGCTTTCGCGGTCACTCTGCCCGGGCTGTTGCTGCAGGACGCGTGGCGGTGGGCGTTCTTCGTCGTGGGGGACGGCTACAAGGCCTTCCTGAACGACCTGATCTGGCTGCTCAGCATGCTGGCGATCTTCGGCGGCCTGTATCTGACCGACACCGCGTCCGCGTTCTCCCTCACGTTGGCCTGGGGACTGGGCGCGGTGATCGCTGCCGTCGCCGGGCGTTTCCAGACCGGGCTCGCGCCGCGTCGCCAGCTGATCCGAGAGTGGGTACGCCGGAACTGGGACCTGACCCCGAAGTACGTCGGGGAGATGCTGGCGATCTCGGGCACCATCCAGGTCTACATGCTCGGGATCACCGCAGCAGCCGGGCTGGCCGCCACCGCCGGTATCCGCGGTGCCCAGGTCCTGCTCGGTCCGGTGAACGTGCTTAACCAGGGCATCCGGATGATCTCGGTCCCCGAAGCAGGCCGTGCGCTGCGGCACTCCTACCGTCGGCTCTGGCTGGTCGGTCTGGCCATTTCACTGGGTGTTGGGGCTGGAGCGCTCGCCTGGGGGGCCGTGTTCCTGCTGCTCCCACCAGTCGTCGGCCGCGAGCTGCTGGGACCAGGTGTCTGGGCGCAGGCACACGCCGTACTGATCCCGGTGATCCTGCTTCAGGCCTTCGGCGCCTCGAATGCGGGCGCCTTCGCGATTCTGCGGGCACTGGCGGCCGCTAACCGCGGTTTGGGCGTCCGGTTGGTCTCATCGGTCGCACTGGTCGTCTGTGGCGTCGGAGGCGCCTTCCTGGCCGGTGCCAGCGGCGCAGCCTGGGGACTGGCCGGTGCGTCGTTCTGCACGCTGCTGCTGTGGTGGCATCAAGCCAACCGAGCCATCGCCGCCCACCGCCGCCGAGCCAACGCCTGAGCTACCTGCGGTCTAGTAGGCCGTCGAACTCGGTCGGGGTGACCGGGGCGTCCCCGCAGCGGAGCTGGGCGGCCACAGTGAGCGCGAACGACGCGGCGGTCGTCCACAGCCGTGCCCCGGGCCGGTGCAGCCCGATCAGCAGAGCCGTCGCGAGTGCTGCTCCGGCCAGCGCCGTACCGATCAGCTGCAGAGTCCGACGTGTCATGAGAACAGCATCCCGAACCCGAACCGGGGCCGGCATCGCCCGACAGAACCTACTTTGCCGGTACGACGTACGACCCCGGTATGACGTGGAACCCTGCCGAAAGCTACTTGACCGTGATGGTCGAGTAGCCGCCGCGGACGGTGTTCTTCCCGTCGGTGACCTCGATGCGGTACATCTGCGAACCGAGCGGCGCGTTGGGGTCGGTGAGCGTGATGCTCGGCCGGCTCCAGAACGTCGAGTTCGCGGTGGTGGTGGCGACCACCACGTTCGCCGCGCCGCGCAGCAGGCGGTAGGTGAGCGTGATGTCGTCGTTGTCCACCGAGGTCTGGACGGTCGCCTTGACCTGCTTGGTGACCGCGTTGGACAGCGTCGGCAACGCCGGGCCGAGCGGCAGCGCGCCGTTCCCGAGGTTCGTGAAGCGGGTCAGGCCCTGCTGATTGGCGCCGTTCACCTTGGTGAAGTCACCGCCGACCCACAGGTCCGTGCCACCGGTCGCCGAGACCAGCGGACCGACCTGCGTCGGAGCTGCGGCGTTGGTGTTCGGGAACCAGGGCCCGAGCTTGCCGTCGGCCGGGTTCTGCAGCAGCAGGTAGTGGTTGCCGGTGCCCTCCGGGAACGCCGGCCCGGCCGTGGACGCACTGCAGTCGTGGGCGTGCGAGCCCTTGAACAGCCAGCCGCTCACCATCGTGATCGCCTCGGTGGCGCCGAGGCAGGTGTTCCGCCAGACCAGGTTGCCGGTGGCAACATCGGCCGCCCAGGTGCCGTCGAAACAGCCGCCGCCGTCACCGGCGTTGGCGAAGTACACCTTGGTGCCGACGGTCTCGATGTCCTTGACCCGGCTCTTGCAGGTCGAGGTCGGGTTCGGTACGGCGGAGGCCGCGGAGAATGGCAGGATCGCACCGGTCGAGTTGTTCACACTCGCCACGGCCCACCGGCTGGTGGTGCCGATCTTGGTGAAGGTGCCACCGAGGTAGACCTTCGAGTTGTCGTCGGCCGCGTCGATCGCGTACACGTCGGCGTCGGCGTTCGGGTTCCACGGCAGCAACGTGCCGTCGACCGTGCTGATCGCCGCCGCGCGGTTGCGGGCGACGCCGTTCACGAGTCCGAACGAACCACCGAAGTACAGGCTGTTGCCGCCGATGGCGAGCGTCTTGACCCGGTAGGACACGCTGGGCTTGATGTTCGCGATCAGGGCGCCGGTGGTGGAGTCGAAGGCGGCCACCCGGTTCCGGGTGACACCGTCGACCTTGGTGAAGTCACCGCCGACATAGATCCGCGAGCCGTCCGGCGACGCGACGATCGACCAGACCACGCCGTTCAGCACGTGGTTGAACGAGGTGTCGAGCGCACCGGAGCTGGTGCTGAACGCGGCCAGGTACGTCCGGCTGGTCTGGCTGGCGCCCGGGGCGGCGCCCGGCGGACGGACGTTCAGGAAGCGGCCACCGACGAACGCCTTGTTCTTGGCGACGGCCAGGCCGAGCACACTCGCGTCGGTCTGCCAGGCCGAAGCCGGCAGCGCGGTGAGCGGGCCACCGGTGGTGACTGCGGTTTGGGCCGGCTGCAGAGCGACCAGGAGCCCGGCAACGCCGAGACCTGCCGCGCCGAGCGCAGCGATAAGTTTCCTCACTTTTATGAACCCCCCTCGGGTTCAAATGTACTCCGGGGACCGGCAGGCGGCCGGCGGGCGAATGCGAAGGGGCCGCCCGTGCGGGCAGCCCCCATGGTTCTACTGGACCTTGACGGTCGCTGTCGAGCTCTTGACGGTATTCCGGTCGTCGGTGACCTCGATCCGGTAGCCGACCGTCTGGCCGGACTTCACTCCGGTGTCGGTCACCGTGTAGGACTTCCGCTTGTCCCAGTAGTACGAGTTGTACTTGTAGGACCCGATCCTGGTGTTACCGCGGAAGACGTTGTACGTCAGCGTGATGTTGTCGAGGTCGTAGACATCGGTGAACTTGATGGTGACCTTGGCCCGGCCCGCCGTCAGGCCAGGAGCCTTCGGTACGGCGGGATACGCGCCACCCGGCGCACTGCTGAACCGGGTGAGTCCTTGCTGGGGTTTTCCGGCGACATGCAGGAAGTCGCCGCCGGCCCACAGGCCGGTGCTGTCACCGGCGAACGCCAGCGGGCCGACCTTCGTGGTGCTGTTCTGGTCGGCGTCGGTGTTCGGGAACCATGGGCCGATCTTGCCGTTGGCAACACTCTGGACCAGCAGGAAGTGCGTGCCGGTGCCGTCGCCGAACGAGCCGTCCTGGCTGCAGTCGTGCGCGTGCGAGCCCTTGTAGAGCCAGCCGTCGATCGCCTTCAGCGCCTCGTTCGCGCCCAGGCAGTTGCTCTGCCAGAGCATCTTGCCGGTGGTGGCGTCGGCCGCGATGATCCCGTCGTAACAGCCGGGACCGTCACCGCCGTTGCCGATGAAGACCCGGTTGCCGAGGGTGTCGATGGCCTTGACCCGGGTGGTGCAGTTCCAGGTCGGTTCCGGGATCCCGGCCGCGGCGGGGAACGCGAGCGCGGCCCCCGTCGTACTGTTCACCATCGCGACCGAGTAGTGATCGCGGCTGTTGATCGTGGTGAACGGGCCGCCGATGAACACCCGGGTGCCGTTGTCGGAGGTGGCGATCGCGTACACGTCGTCGTCGGCGTTCGGGTTCCACTTGAGCAGTGCGCCCGTGCTGAGTGTGACAGCGCCGACCCGGTTGCGGACCTGGCCGTCGATCTTGGTGAACGCGCCGCCGATGAAGACGCTGTTGCCGTAGACGGCCAGGGTCTTCACCCGGGCCGCGACGACCGGGTCCCACGAGGCGGCCAGCTGGCCGGTGGCCACGCTGAACAGAGCGACCTTGCTGCGCTTCACGCCGTTCACCGTGGTGAAGTCGCCGCCGAGCACGACCCACTTGCCGTCGGGGCTGGTCGCGATGCTGTAGACCGCGCCGTTGAGCTTCGGGGCGAAGGTGGTCGGGGCGCCGGTGGTCTTGTTGAAGGCGGCAACGTACGTGCGGACCGACTCCCGCTGGCCCTTGGCCGCGCCCGGCGGGCGGATCCTGGTGAAGAGACCGCCGGCGTACACGGTGTTGCCCGCGATCGCCAGCGCGTTCACGCTGCTGTTCGTCTGCCAGGCCGTCTGCTTGACCGCGGAGACCGCGGAGCCGAAGCCCTTCGACGCAGCCTCGACCGGTGCACCGGACGGGATCAGCGCCGCGGCGACGACGGCCGCCGCGGTGACGAGGGCCAGAACTAGCTTCTTCATCAAGTTCCTTTGACTGGGCGGGGGATCAGTCGACGGCGCGTGCCGCACGACGCACCAGCTGCGGACACTAGCGCCGTGGGCGGTCGGCTGGGAACCGACCCCCCACCACGTTATGACTTTGTGCTACAACTCCCCGACAGAATGCTCACCGCGCATCGTAGTGGCCCTGCACCTGGACCGGACTCAGGGCGTAGGGGTAGACGGCCGCCTCGTCGATGCCGAGACCGGTCTGGGTGGCCCCGCCGCCCGTCCAGGTGCTCGTGTTGTCGTACCCGATCCGCCACCAGCCGTAGTACAGCGCCGCCGTACCGGTGCTGGTGCTGCCGACCAGGACTCCGTCGACGTACAGCTTCAGCAGGCCGTTGTCGAAAGTGCCGGCCACGTGGTGCCACTGGTTGTCGTTCTTGCCCGACGGGCTGGTCACGGTCCGCTGGGCGCCGTCGTTGACGCCGAACAGGATCGCGCCGTTCGAGCGCATGTAGAGCATCCGGTCGCCGCCACCGGCGCTGTTGCCCGTCTTGGAGCTGCCGAAGCCGATGATCCGGCCGCCGCGTGTCGAGCTCTGCTTGACCCAGGCCTCGACAGTGAACTGCTGCGGCATGCTGTAGGCCTTTTCGCCGACCATGCGGCCGCTGGTCGTGCTGGTGGACACAGCGGTGTTCCCAGCGATCGCACCGGCCGCGCCGAGCGACATACCGGTGAAGGTGCCGTTGTTGCTCTGACTGGACGAGTCGACCGAGGTCGTCGTACCGGAGGGCTCACCGAGCCGCCAGTACGCCTGCGGGCCGTCGGAGCCGATGATCTGGTCGTACGCCGTCGACTTCGCGCTCGCCACTGTTACCGCGTCGGAGTAGTTGCCGCGCAGCGTCGTCGTACCGTCGGTGACCTCGACCCGGTAGTTGGTGGACTCACCTGGGGTCACGGCGGTGTCGGTGTAGTGCAGCCAGGGGCGGTCCCACGGCGTCGACTTGGCGGTCCAGGTCGCGATGGTGGTGTTGCTGAAGCCCTTGAGCAGGCGGTAGGTCAGCGTGCTGTCGTCGTTGTCGACCACAGTCGGGAAGTGGATCTGCACGACACCCGGCTCGACGCTGTACGGCGTCAGCTTGGCCGGCTTCGCGGGTGCGGCCCCCGGACTCGCGTTCGTGAAGCGAGTGAGCCCCTGCTGGGCGACGCCGTTCGAGGTGGTGAAATCTCCGCCGACCCACAGGTCGCTGCCGCCGGTCGCAAACGCGAGCGGTCCGACCTCGGTGGGCGGACCGGCGTTGGTGTTCGGGAACCATGGGCCGAGTGTGCCGTCGGTCAGCTTCTGGCTGAGCAGGAAGCGGTAGCCGAAGCCCTGCGGGAAGCCGCCGGCGCCCTGGTTCGCACAGTCGTGGGCGTGCGAGCCCTTGTAGAGCCAGCCGTTCACGACCTTGACCGCCTCGGTCGCACCGAGGCACTGGTTCTTCCACTTCAGTGCGTTGGTCGCGATGTCGGCCGCCCAGGTGCCGTCGAAGCAGCCGCCGCCGTCACCACCGTTGCCGAAGTAGACGGTGTCGCCGCTGGCGTCGATCGACTTCACGCGGGTGGTGCAGGACCCATTCGGCGGCGGTACGGCGGACGCCCCGGGGAAGGGAAGTACCGCGCCGGTCGCCGGGTCGAGGCTGGCCACGGTGTTCTGGCTGGTGCCGTTGACCTGACCGAACTGGCCTCCGGCGTACAGCTTCGAGCCGTCGTCGGCCGCGTCGACGGCGTACACGTCGCCGTTGACGTTGGGGGCGAACGGCAGCAGGGCGCCGGTGTCCGCGGCCACCGCTGCGAGGCGAGGCCGGTCCTGGCCGTTCACGAGGCCGAACGAACCACCGAAGTACACGGTGTTGCCGGAGACGGCGATCGTCTTGACCCGGTAGGACACGCTCGGCTTCCAGCTCGCGACGAGCGTGCCGGTGGCGGTGTCGAAGGCGGCGATCCGGTTCCGGGTGACGCCGTCGACCGTGGTGAAGTCGCCGCCGACGAAGATCCGGGAACCGTCCGCGGTCGCAGCCACGGCGTACACCTGGTCGTTGAGGACCGGGGCGAACGAGCTGACCAGTGCGCCGGTGCCCTGGTCGAACGCGGCCAGGTAGGCCTGCGCGACCTCACTCGTCCCAGCGGCAGCACCTGGCGGCCGGACGCTGGTGAAGCGGCCTCCGGCGTACGCCTTGCCGGCGGCGACGGTCAGACCCTGCACGCTGGCATTGGTCTGCCAGACCGGGCTGTCGGTAGCCGACAACGAGGCCTCGGTGCTCTGCGCCGCCGGCGCGTAGATCAGCGTTGCGGCGACCAATGCTGTGGCGGTTGCGATCGACGCAACGAACCATCTCTTCATGCTGCGATGTCCCCCTCGGACATAACCGGTCCCTCACTCGCCCCCGCGACCTTGGGATGAAGAGTAGGGCACTCAGCGAGACCGACTCGCCACGCCTTGCCGTCGTAGCTATCCTGAGGCGCTGGTCGACGGAATGAGGTAGGGATGGAACCGGGCACTGTGGTCTGGCGGGAGACCGCTCAGTCACTGCTACGGCAGAAGTGGCTGATCATGGCCTGCATCGTGCTCGGTCTGATCGGGGCATCGGTTTTCGCGCTGTCCCAGACCCAGCGCTGGACGGCCTCCAGCCAGCTCGTCATCGGCCCGGCGGTACCGCCGGCCCTGGTCGGGAAGCTGCCGAGCAGCACCGACAAGACCGGTCCGCTCGGTATGGACCTGCCGGCCGAGACCCAGGCACGGGTGATGGCCAGTCCGCGGTTGCTGCGCACTGTCGCCGAGTCGCTGGGGCTGCCGACGTCCGACCAGACGATTCAGGACCTCGCCGCGGTGACCCGGGTGAAGGCGGTCACCGACAACGCGTACCTTGTAACGACCGACGGGCCGACCGCGGCTCAGGCGGTTCAGCGCGCGAACGCGATCGCGACGACGTACTTGAAGCAACGCAACGACGCGGCCAAGGCGCTGCTGACCACACTGGCCAGCCAGGCGCAGGACCGTGCGAAGACAGCGACTGCTCAGTCGCGATCGCTGGTCAGCCAGATCGACGAGGCTGTTCAGCGCGGCGACACCCAGACTGCGAGCCAGCTGCGCGACCAGCGCGTCGGGCTGGCCACCGAGGCCCGGCAAGCGGCCGACGATGCGGCGGCCATGCGGAAGGCGCTGACCGGTGTTGGCGCCGGGAGTGAGCTGGTGACCCCGGCTACGACCGACACCGCCTCGTCGTCGCCGATGGTCGCGCGCGACATCCTGGTCGGCGGAATCCTCGGACTGGTGCTCGGGTTCGGTCTGGCTCTGCTTCGGTCGCACCTGACGCCGTACATCCTGACCCGCGACCAGGCGGCCCGAGCCTCGAGCTCGCCGGTGATCGCGGCCTCCGAGGGCAACCGGCGGCGGTTCTGGCACCGGTCCGCGCCCGAGCTCCCGCAGTACGAGATCACTGCATTGGGCGCCGAAGCGAGCGGAGCGCTGGCGCGTCGCGAGCTGAACCCGCGCAGTTTCGGCGGGGGAGGCGCGGGCGCACTGCTCGTGGTCTCGGCATCCACCAGCCCGAACGCGGCCGGTATCGCGCTGGCGATGGCCGAGGCGAACGCCCGCGACGGCCGCGAGACGCTGCTCGTCCTGGCCGACGTGGAGGGTACGCCGGTTCTTCCGCACGTGACCGGTCATGAGGGCCTGACCGACCTCGTCGTCGAGCCGGCCGCGACCCGCGCGATCCGCGCCCGCAAGCTCTTCCGTCCCGGCACGGTCGCCGACCTGTATGTCCTGCCGCCCGGCCTGAACCACGAGGAGACCGCCTCCGCAGTCGGCCCGTCGCTGGTGCCCGGCATCATCGCCGACCTCCCGCCGGGCTACTCGGTCGTCATCCACGGCCCGGCTGCGGTCGGTCGGCACGGCATCTCGCCGCTCGCTGCCGCCGTCGAGGCCTCTGTGCTCGTGGTCCAGGTCGGCCACGACAAGGAGATGGACGTCGCCCGCCTCACCGCGGCTCTCCATTACGCCGGTGCTCCGGTGCTCGGCGTCGTACTGATCGGCGCCTCCGACCACGACGAGACTCTCGGCATCCCGCTCAACTACACGCCGACCGAATCTCCCACCCCCCACATCCGCTGACTGCGCCATGCAATCAGGCGCAGAGCTGTTCCGTCGGGGAGCGGAGTATCGAGTCGGCCACGGCTGGGCGCCGCGGCGGGACCGGCTGGCCCAGGCGGTCCCGGGGACGGTCGAGACGCCGTCGGAGAAGCCAGCGTGGTTCTGGCTCGCGCTGTGGTGCTTGTTCGTGCTCGGCGTGCAGCCGTGGTCCTCGCGAGTCGCTGCGCCCCAGGGGACGACGGGTTCCACCAACAGCGTGATGAAGGGGCTGCTGCTCGGTGCGATCTTCCTGATCGCGCTAGCCGCCACCAAGCCCGGCTTCCGGACCCGCGTCAATCCGACCGGCACCCTCTACGTGCTGTACGTGATGTTCGCGACGGCGACCGCGTTCCTGCTGGCTGAGCCGCTGGGACCGTTGACCCGGTTGGCGCGGTTCCTGATCGGCCTCGTGCTCGTGTTCCTGCTGTGGCGTCCGCTCGTGCAGGTGCCGGAGCGGCTCGTCCGCGCACATTTCTGGGCGCACATCCTGCTGGCGATCACCGTGGTCCTGAGCCTGGCGTATGCGCCAAGCCAGGCATGGCGACCCCTGAGCTCCTTCGGTACCGGCTATCGCCTCCAGGGTGTCATCATCCCGATGCTGCCGCCCCGGGTCGGCGAGGTCGGCGCCATCCTGCTCGGCTTGGCGCTCATCGGCTTCATCTGCAAGAAGCTGTCCCTCGTACCGTCGGGAGCCTTGATCGGTCTCGGCGTCATCCTCATCGCCGCCAGCCGCACGCGCACGTCAGCCGCGGCAATCGCCTTCGGCCTGGTGCTCGCGCTCCTGCTCACCCGCAAGACGTGGTTCGGTCGGTTGGCAACCCTCGGCGTACCGGCTCTGCTCGGTCTGGCCTTCCTGATGATCGGGTCGCTACACACCTGGCTGCTGCGCGGCCAGGGCACCCGTCAGATCAGCTCCCTGAGCGGCCGCACCACAAGCTGGCAGGCGGTCCTCGACGAGAAGGTCTCGATCCAGACCGCGATCATCGGCCACGGTCTCGGCAACAAACGAGTGCTGCTACGACGCGGCGAAGGCGACATCGACGTCATGGCCATCGACAACAGCTGGCTAGGCCTCTACTGGGAAACCGGCCTACTTGCGGTCATCATCGTTGCCCTGGCAGTCATCCTCGCCTGGATCGCCGTCCTACGTGCGCCCACGCCCTACATCCGGGCGTGCGGTGCCCTCCTCATGGGCTACGTGAGTGCTGCGTCATTGAACGAGAGCGGCCTGTCGGACCTGTCCTCTATGACCGTCCACCTACTGGTAGCCGCCGCCATCTGCGACGCCGACCGAATCCGCCACCGCTCCAAACGCCCAACCCCAGCCACCCGCTGAGCCGAAGGGTCAGCTGGCGACTGAGTCTTGGTCGAAGCCGGCTTCTTGCCATTGCGGCCAGGTGAGGGATTTGCCGCGGTAGGCGAAGCGCGTGCTGCCGGGCAGCCGGTAGCTGTTGCGGCGGAAAGTGATGGCACCGGACGTCGTGGGGGAGCCCTTGTTCTCGACCACACCAGTGCTCGACCCGGCGTCGTTCAGCACGATCAGGTTGCCCTCGACGACCACATCACTGAGCACATACCGCCCACGCGGACCCTCACCGCGAGTACGGGACTGAATCGAGATCCCGTTCCGGTTGTCCTTCACCAGGTTCCCGCGAACCTGAACACCCGCAGACGTGTTCACGTTGATCCCACCGCCGTCCCACAGACTCCCACCGGACCCCCGACCGGTGCCAAACCCGTTGCCCTCAACAACGTTCTTCTCAATCACACCCGCATAGCTGATCTCGTACCGGATCCCGTCCGCCGCATTGTCCCGGATCCGGTTCGCACTGATCCGCCGGTCGTACTCGGCGATATCACTCCACAACCCGACCCCGCGGTTCCCGATGATGTCGTTCCCGGAAACCTCGCCCGACGACCGCGTCGACTTGATTCCGCCCGACTCCCAGTCGGCAATCCAGAACCCATCGGTGTTGTTCCGAGTCACCAGGTTCGCAGTGACCCGCGCGTCCGCCGACTTGTACTGTCCAAGCCCGAGCTGCCCGTTGTCGGCGATCGTGTTCCGACTCACCTGCGCCCCGTCGGCCTCGATCAGCATCACGCCGACCGCATGGTTCCACCGAACCTCGTTCCCCGTGATACGCCAGCCACGACCAGCCTCCAGCGCCCCACCCTGCGGTCGCGACGCAAAACGCTCGATCGTCAACCCAGTCACGGTGACCCGCTCGGCGCGACCCGTGAACGCGGCCGTCGTCCGCGACATCTCGACCTCATGCCCACTCGGGTCATCGCCGACGTACACCGCGTTGATCGAGTAGTCGCCGAAGAAGCTCCCCGGCTTCACCTCGCCCAGGCTCATCACCCGCGTCAGGTGCTTGCCATCGACGAACAGCTGCTCCCCGCGCTGACAAGGATTAGCCCGGTTGTCCTCACACTGCCCCTTGAGCGGGTACGCCGCCGGCAGCACCCCGCGCACCACCCAACGATCGCCATCGCGCACCCAACCGGTCAGCGCCCTCGACCCCGTCAGCACGACCTCCGGCCCACCACCAAACCGGTCGCCGTCCCGCGGCACGATCGGCGTGCCGATCCGGTGCAATCCCTTCGCGAAGCAGTACGTCGTACCAGCCGGGTGCCCGTCGATCACCTGCTGCGGATCCGCGCCAACCGCAATCTCCACCCCGCTGCAAGCCTTCGCCGTACGAGGCCCAGTCGGCCCAAGCACAGCGGCCGCCGCTGCCGGTGGCTCCGTCGGAACGGTCACCGTCGTCGTCACCGGACCGGCCTTCCCGGACCCGTCGTCGCCGCTCGTGCATCCACTGAGCAGCAACGCGAACCCGGCCGCGACAGCTGCCCATTGAAGGGGGACGCCGCCCACGATGACCCGACGCCTCATCCAACGTTCCTTCCAGCCCACCCAGCCGTACAGATCTGGTGGAGACTACAGCTAGCTCAGGTACGTGTCCCGCGCGAGGTTGTAGGCCAGGTCCTGCGCGACCTCGAACGCGTCCTCCTCGTCCAGCCGATGCTGCACGACCAGGTCGGCCAGATAGCCCGCGTCGATCCGTCGGGCGAGGTCGTGCCGCGCCGGAATCGACAGGTACGCACGGGTGTCGTCCACGAAGCCCGACGTGTTGTAGAAGCCGGCCGTCTCGGTCACCAGCTCCCGGAACCGCCGCATCCCACCAGGACTGTCCAGGAACCACCAAGGCGCTCCGAGCCGGACCGCCGGATACACGCCGGCCAGCGGCGCGAGCTCCCGCGAGTATGTCGTCTCGTCGACGGTGAACAGCACGATCCGGAAGCCTTCCGCATGCCCGAACCGCTCGAGCAGCGGCCGCAGCGAACGGGTGAACTCGGTCGTGACCGGGATGTCATGCCCCTGATCCGGCCCGTACGTCGCGTGGATCGCCGGATCGTGGTCCCGCAGGACGCCTGGGTGCAGCTGCATGACCAGCCCGTCGTCGGCCGACATCACCGCCGACTGGAACAGCATGTGCCCGGCGAACGCCGCCGCATCCTCGGTCGACACCTGACCCTTGAGCGCGTCGGCGTAGATTCGCTCGGCCTCCGCGTCGGACAGCGGTGTCGCCGCCGCACTGAAATGCCCGTGGTCGGTCGCCTTCGCTCCCGCTTGCACGAACACCTGCCGCCGCTTCCGGATTGCCTCCAGATAGCCGCCGTACGTCGAGGTGTCGACCTCGGCGAGCTGTCCGAGCTGCTCGGCCAGGTAGCTCCAGCCGGGCCGATCGAGGTGAACCACCGCATCCGGCCGGAAGGTCGGGATCACCCGGCCGGGCAGCTCCGCCTCGAGCTGTGCATGGAGGGCGAGGTCATCGGTTGCGGCATCGGTCGTGGAGAGCAGCTCGATCCGGAACCGGTCGAGCAACGCCCGCGGCCGGAAGTCGGGCTCGGCGATTCGCGCCGAGATCTGGTCGTACAGCTCGTCAGCCGTCTCGGGCGATGGGTGGGCCGTCAGCCTGAGCACCTCGGCGAACTCGTGCTCCAGCCAGTACCGGCTAGGCGTCCCGCGGAACAGATGCCAGTGCGCGCAGAACTCCCGCCAGACGTCACGCGGGTCGGCGGTCCGCGCGCCGTTGCGACGGGGGAGACCCAGTCGATCCGGCGAGACTCCTTGGGAGACAAGCATCCGGGTGACGTAGTGGTCCGGGATCACCAGCAACTCGGCCGGGTTGCCGAACGGCTCGTCGGCCGCGAACAGGCTGATGTCGACGTGCCCGTGCAGGCAGAGCAGCGGCAGATCCTTCGTCGACGCGTGGATCCGGCGCGCCAGGTCGCGTGACTCCCCGGCCGGCAGGGCGCGATCGGGATGGGGTTGCAGGGCCTTGGGCATGAGGACCTCCGAAATGTTCGGCTGCGACGCTCGACTGAGGCGAGTACTGAAAAGGATTGCAGTCCTTCGTCAGCAAGGCAAATCGGCGTGTCGCGTGGTCGATTTGACAGTCGATTGCAACGGATTGCAGACTGATCGCATTCCGGCCGGAGGAGGTGGCGATGCCCGCGACGATTCGTGACGTGGCACTGCTCGCCGGCGTGTCTCCGTCCACCGTGTCCCGCGCGCTCTCGGTGCCGGACATGGTGAATGTGGACACCCGCGCCCGAGTGGCCATCGCCGTCGAGCGGCTCCACTACCACCCGAACCGGGCTGCCCGCGGACTCATCACCGGCCGCACCGGGAATGTGGGCCTCGTCGTCCCCGACGTCGCCAACCCGTTCTTCGCCAGCGTGGTCAAGGGTGTCCAGGCCCGGGCCCGTCGTGACGACATCGCGGTCTTCGTCGCCGACACCGACGAGGAGCCCGCGGTCGAGGCAGGCCTGATCCGGGCGTTGGCCAAGCAGGTCGACGGTCTGGTCCTCTGCTCACCCCGCTCGAGCGCCGAAGACCTCGCCGCGATCGCCGAGGAGACCAACGTCGTGCTGATCAACCGGGGCGTCATGGGCGTCACCGGCATCAGATTCGATGACGAGGACGCGATGCGGCAGGCGCTGGCACACCTCGTCGCACTCGGCCATCGCCAGATCGCCTGGGTGGCCGGCCCGGATGCCTCCTGGTCGAATCAGCACCGCACGGTCGGTCTGCGCGCCGCCGCTACCGCCCGGGATGTCGAGCTGATCGAGGTCGGGAACTTCGCGCCCACCTACGAGGGCGGTGTCGCCGCAGCGGATCAGGTCGTCGCCACCGAGGCGACCGCCGTCGTCACCTACAACGACCTGATCGCGATCGGCCTGCTGTCCCGCCTGCACGCCCGCGGAATCTCGGTACCTGACGACCTCAGCGTGCTCGGCGTCGACGACATCGAGATGTCCCGGATGGCGATCCCGGCACTCAGCACGATCCGGCTGCCACAGCAGCGCGCAGGCCAGATCGCCGTCGAGACGCTGATCGGGCTGATCACGATGCCGGAGGCCGTGCCACCGATCCTGCGGAGCAACGCACTGACCGGCGAGCTGATCGTCCGCAACTCCACCGGCCCGGCACCGTCCCCCAAAGGCCGAAAGAGGTCACCGTGAACAGGTTGAGTCTCGCCCACCTGCCCGTCGCCCCCGCCGTCGATCCGCGGTCCCTCTCGGTCGGTGTCGTACACCTCGGCCTCGGTGCCTTCCACCGCGCCCACCAAGCTGTCATCACCGAGCGCGCGGCCGCACTGACCGGCGATACCCGCTGGGGCATCAGCGGCGTGAGCCAGCGCTCAGCCACCGTCCGCGAACAGCTGGCCCCACAGGACGGCCTGTACGCCGTTCTGGAGCGTGGCGCCGGGGATCCGACGGCCCAGGTCATCGGGAGCATCCGTGAGGTGCTCACCGCGCCTGAGGACCCCGAGGCGGTCGTGGCCCGGATCGCCGACCCTGCGGTCTCGGTCGTGACGCTGACGGTGACCGAGAAGGGCTACCGCGCCAAGAACGGCGCACTCGACCTGGACGACCCAGAGATCCAAGCCGACCTCACCGGCCGCCCGCCACGCACCGTCGTCGGCCAACTGGCCGCCGCGCTGGCCCGCCGCAACGACCCGCTGACGATCGTCTCCTGCGACAATTTGGTTGCCAACGGCCCCTTCCTCCGCCGGCTGGTCGCGGAGTACTTCGAAGCACTCGGCAAGGTGCCCGAGGTTTTCGAGGCATCCCGCTTCCCCGCGAGCATGGTGGACCGCATCGTCCCGGCCACCACCGACGCCGACCGCGACGAGGCCGCCCGCCTGCTCGGCGTACGAGACGAAGCGGTTGTGGTCGCGGAACCGTTCCTGCAGTGGATCATCGAGGATGACTTCGCCGGCCCTCGCCCCGCGTGGGAGCAGGCGGGCGCAGTCCTCACTGGTGACGTAGCCCCCTGGGAGCAAGCCAAGCTCCGCATCCTCAACGCCACCCACTCAATGCTCGCCTACCTCGGCGCCCTCCGCGGCTACGAAACCATCGCCGAAGCAGTCCGCGACGAGGAACTCGCCGCCCTTGCCCACACCCTCATCACCGAGGACGTCATCCCCACCCTCACCCCACCCGACGGCCTAGACCTCCCGTCGTACGGCGCCACCGTGCTGGAGCGCTTCGCCAACCCAGCCCTCAAACACCGCACCACCCAGGTAGCCATGGACGGTTCCGTAAAACTCCCCGTCCGCCTCCTAGGCACAGTAGAAGACCGCCTTGCGGCCGGCGCCGAACCCACCACCCTGGCCCTAGCCGTAGCCGCCTGGATGGTCTACGCCAAAACCGCCCCCACCCTCGACGACCCCCAAGCCCCCCTCCTCACCAAAGCCCTGACCAACGCCACCACCCCCACGGCAATCGTCGACACCCTCCTAGCCATCAACACCATCTTCACCCCCACCCTCGCCACCTCCACCCCCTTCCGAGACCTCCTAATCACCCACGTAACCACCCTGACCCGCCCCTAACCCACCCTTCGCCACGTCGGCCCCCTCCCGCCCAGCCAGTCGGCGACCTCACCCGCCTCAACACCCCGCCGCCCCAACTGGGGCCGGGCACGCAGCCTCTGCTTGGCCGCCGCTGCGGCCGGCTTACAGAGGGAGGGGTGGCTGGCCGGGTCTATGGCTGAGCCGCTTGGCGAGGCCAGCGACCGAGGTGCACGCCGCCTACGGCTGACGGGCTGTGGTTGCCGCCGACAGCAACGAGGCATGCCATCTGACCCGTCGCGGTGGGCACAGCCGATCAGCTGGTCTGAGTTGCTGAGGGCGGTTGGTTGACTGGTCTGCGTGCCGAGGGCGAGTGGCTGACTGACTGGCGGAGTCGAACGTCCATCGGAACCACCAGATCCACCCAGCACGACCCACCAACGAACGGCCGCCACCAAGCGTCCGACATGTCCCTTCACACCCGTCCGACATCTCCCGCCAGACACAAGCCTGAAGCGGCAGCCGGGCGAGCCGAACGCCCAGCCGGTGCAGGCCCCCAGGCGAAGACTCCCCAGCCCCCGCCGACCACCTCCAGCGACGAAGCCGAGCATCGTGCGACCGATCCGCTCCCGCCGTGCTGTTCCACGGGTACGGCGGCGCGGCCGGACCCGCGCTCGACAAGCCCCGCCTCAGGCGCCCGTCCCTCGCCTGCAGAAACCACAGTCGGTCGTCCCGGGCTGCGCTCATCTCGATCGCCGTCGGCATCTAGTCTGCGGCCACCTAGCTGGTCAGCCTCAGACCAAGTTCGCCTCGGTCGCAAGCCGCTCCCGGTCTGCAGTCGCCTAGCCGGTCGGCCCCAGGCACGTTCGGCTTGGTTGCCGGCGGCAGTTGGTCTCCTACCACCTAGCCGGCACCCCCAGGCGATGGTCAGCTCGGTCGCCGACGGCGTGTGATCTGCGGCAACCGAAGCCCGTCGGCCCCATGCAACGGTCAGTTTGGTCGCCGGCCGTATGTGATCTGCGGCAACCGAAGCCCGTTCGCCTCAGGCGGCGTTCAGCTCGGTTGCCGGCCTCGCCGAGCGGCTCAGCCACGGGGGCGGCCAGCCACACGTCTTTCTGCAAGTCGGCCGCAGCGGCGGCAACCAGTGCAGTAGGTGCTCGGCCGCATCGGTGCATCAATTGGTCGGAGGATTTTCGGGCGCCTGGACCCGAAAATCGTCCGACTAGCGGGAGACGGTCGTGCGGCACCATCCGCGAACCGTTCCGACTGAGGTCGGCGGGTGCGTGGAGCTTGGGTGGGTTCGGGGTCGGTAACTATTGGGTGGTATTTGAGAAATTGTTACCGGCTCGGGCGGGTGGCGGACGTGGGGCACTCACCAAGTGGGGTTGGGGGTGGTTGCTGAGTGATGGTTGAGCGTGGGGACGGGAGTGGGGCGGGAGTTGGTGAGTGGGGGCGGTCCGCACGGGGTGGCTGGCGAGGGGAATGGCAGGTCTGGTGAGGGGGCGGGGTTTAGCGGGGTGGGGGGAGGCGGTTTTGGGTGAAGGTGCTGGTGGGGTCTTGGCCTTCTTGTTGCCATTGGCGGGCTGTGTACCAGCGGCCGGTTTTCTGGAAGCGGGTGGAGGTGAGGCTGTCCAGACGGTAGGTGTTTTTGTCGAGGGTGACCTCGCCGGCGGGGATGACGGCGCCTGAGTTCTGGACCATGCCGGTGGCGGTGGTGCCGCCGCGCATGGTGATCAGGTTGCCGGTGACGGTGATGTCGCGGAGGAGGTTGACGCCCCAGGGGCCGGAGCCGCGGGTGCGGGACTGGATGGCGATGCCGTTGACGTTGTTGCCGACCACGTTGTCGCGGACTGTGACGTTCGAGGAGGTGTTGATGTTGATGCCGCCGCCGTCCCAGAGGGACTTGCCGGAGCCTCGGCCGGTGCCGTGGCCGTTGCCGGTGACGAGGTTCTTCTCGATGACGCCGTTGCGGCCGATCTCGAAGCGGATGCCGTCGGCGGCGTTGTCCACGATGGTGTTGTCGCTGAACGTGCGGTTGTCGTCGTAGGCGTCGCTCCAGAGGCCGACGCCGCGGTTGTCCTTGATCAGGTTGCCGGTGACGGTGCCGCCGTTCGACCAGGTGGTTTTGATGCCGCCGGATTCCCAGTCGGCGATCCAGAAGCCGTCGGTGTTGTTGTTCCGTACGTCGTTCTCGGTGATGGTGCCGTTGGTCGTGCTGTACTGGCCGACGCCGAGCTGGCCGTTGTCGTGGATGCTGTTCTTCTCGAGGGTCGCGCCGTCCGCGTTCACGAGCATGACGCCGACGGCGTGGTTCCAGCGGACCTCGTTGCCGGTGGCGCGCCACTTCGGGCCGAGGACGAGGGCGCCGCCTTGGGGTGCGGTGGCGAAGTGTTCGATCGTCAGGCCGCGGACCGTCACGCTGGCTGCGTTGGAGGCGATCGCGGTGGCGGTCTTCGACATCTCGACCGCCTTCTTGCGCGGATCGGTGCCGAGGTAGACGGCGTTCGCGGTGTAGTCGGCGTAGAAGGTGCCAGCGGCAACCTTGTCGCGGGAGGCGACGCGGGTGAGGTGCTTACCGTCCACGAACACCTGTTCGCGGAGGTAGCAGATGTTCGCCACGTTGTCCTCGCATTGCCCGGTCTGCGTGTACGCCGGGGGCAGCACTCCCGTGGTCACCCAGTTGTCACCATTTGCCGCCCACTGGGTGAGGGGGATCGATCCGGTCAGCACTGCGCCGTTTTCGCCGGTGAGCACCTGGTTGGACTTCGGGGCGATCGTCGTGCCGATCCGGTGCAGTCCCTTGGTGAAGCAGAACGTCGTCCCGGCCGCAGCACCCGCCACCACCTTGGCCGCATCGTCCTCCGGCGTGATCTGCACACCGGGACACGCGGGATTCGCAGGAGGCGGAGTCGTCGGGTCCGTGGTCGGGGGAGCGGTCGGCGTCGGAGTGGTCGGTCCTGGCGTAGGCGTCCCGGGGGTCGGCTTGCCGGTGGGATCGTCGGCCGGCCCGATGGCGATCAGGTCGTTGCCAGACTCGAGATCATCGGTTGGGTGGAGACGCCAGGTGTCTTCGCCCGAGGTGTCCTGCGGGTCGTCGGGGGCCTGCGAGTCAGCTGCCGGCTGGGGGGCTGTGCCGGGGTGGGCGGTGAGGAGCTGGGCGGTGGGGCGGGGGACTGCGCCCTGGGCAGCGTCGTCGGGTAGGCGGATGCCGACGGGGCTGTCCGGGGCGGCAGCGGGGGTGCCTTGGGCGTGGGGGGCAAGCAGAGCAGCAGTGAGGGTGCCGGTGGCAACTACTGCGAGAACGGTGAGCGGTGGTTTCACTGAGGAGCCTCCGGGGGGCAACGTAGTTCCTCGGCGCACCCCCCAAGGCGCGACTTCAAGTCAGCAGCGTACTACGTCGGGTAGTCATTGCAACCCTCATTCCGTTGCTTTATGCACCAAATTTACAGACGTTGCAGAGGGCACCGATCACGCAGCGCGAATTCGGTTGCGAACAGTAATTGCGGCGCGCGCGTGATCAGTTGGCCAGGAAGGTGCTGATGGTGTCGAGGCCGGCGTCCTGCCAGCCGTCGGCGGTCAGCTTGGTGCCGAACTTGGCGAACCGCTTGGCGCCGAGGGCGTCCAGTACGTACTTGTTGCCGGTGAACGTGACCTCGCCGGCCGGGACCGGGGAGGCGGTGTTCTGGACCATGCCGGTCGCCGCAGTTCCGCCGGTCATGGTCACGGTGTTGCCGGTGACCTCGATGTCGCGGAGGACGTAGGCGCCCCAGGGGCCGAGACCGCGGGTGCGGGACTGGATGGTGATGCCGTTGACGTTGCCGGAGACCGAGTTGCCGCGGATCTTCACGCCGGTCGACGTGTTCACGTTGATACCGCCGCCGTCCCACAGCGACGTACCGGAGCCGCGGCCGGTGCCGAAACCATTGCCGGTGATGGTGTTGTTCTCGATCACGCCGTTGCGGCTGATCTCGTAGCGGATGCCGTCGGCGGCGTTGCCGGTGATCTTGTTGCCGCTGATCACGCGGCCGTCGTCGGCAACGTCGGCCCACATGCCGACGCCGCGGTTGGCCTTGATCACGTTGCCGCTGACCGTGCCGGAGGAGCGGGTCGACTTGATGCCGCCGGACTCCCAGTCGGCGGCCCAGAAGCCGTCGGTGTTGTTCTCGCTGATCACGTTGCGGGTCACGGCGGCCGCGGCCGAGCTGTACTGGCCGAGGCCGAGCTGGCCGTTGTGGTGGATGAGGTTCCGGTCCACCTTGGTGTTGTTCGCCTTGACCAGCATCACGCCGACCGCGTGGTTCCAGCGGACGTCGTTCGCGGTCACCTTCCACGATGGGCCGGACACCAGTGCACCGGCTTGCGGAGCGCTAGCGAAGTGCTCGATGGTCAGCCCGCGCACGACCACTCCGGTCGCGCCCGACTCGATCGCCGTCGCGGTCTTCGACATCTCGACCGAATGCCCGGTCGGGTTGCTGCCGATGTACACGGCGTCCGCGGCGTAGTCGGCGTAGAACGTCCCCGGAGCAACCGACGCCAGGCTCGCCACGCGGGTCAGATGTGCTCCGTCGACGAAAACCTGCTCCCGCAGGTGGCAGATGTTCGCCTTGTTGTCCTCACATTGCCCAGACTTCCCGTACGCCGCCGGCAGCACCCCGCGGACGACCCAGCGATCGCCGTCGGCGGTCCACCCGGTCAACGGCACCGACCCCGTCAGTACGGCGCGATCCGCGCTCGCCAGCACCTGGTTCGCCTTCGGGCGGATCGTGGTGCTGATCCGGTGGACGCCGGCCGCGAAGCAGAACGTCGTACCGGCTGCTGCCGCACTGACGACCTTCGCCGCGTCGTCGCCCGGATCGATCGACACGCCGCGGCAGGGACCCGCGAGGGCGGGACCGGCCGAGCCCTGGTCGACGACGGGCACAGTCGGCGCAGTGACGGAAGGAACCGGCACCGTGGGCTTGGTGGGGGCCTTCGACGGAACGGGCTTCTTCGACGACGGTTGCCCACCCGCTGTGCCCTTCGACGACGGGTGGTTGGTGGCGGGCTTCGACGCGTGGTGGGTGGGCACCTTGCCCCGCGCGATCGAGGGATCCGAATTCGCGCGTGACTTCACGGCACTGGTGGCGTTGTTCTCGTGTGCGATCACCGGGAGGGCGACCGTAACGACCGCGACGGCAGCAGCGATGAACGCTGCGAACCATGCCGTAGAGCGCTTACTGCTCAAGGAAACCCTCCGGGGTTTGCGGTTCGACACCGGCCTGGATACACCAGCCGTAGCCACCGCGAGACTTAAGGTAGTGCCATGCGGGTCGCCATGTTGCACAACCGTTACCGGAGTGGTCAACCCAGCGGCGAGAACACCGTCGTCGCGCAAACGGTTGATTTGCTGGGTAACTCAGGACATGAGATCGACTTCTACGCTCGGAACAGCGACGACATCGCCGAGATGGGCCGAAAAGATCGCGCATTGTTACCGTTCCGCTCCGTATGGTCATTTTCGGCCGAACGCGATTTAACACAGCTATTGCAAGCGAACCGGCCTGATGTGATGCATGTGCACAACACCTTCCCGCTGTTCAGCCCTTCGGTTCTGCGTGCGGCGCACCGGTTGGACCTGCCGGTGGTGGCGACTCTGCACAACTTCCGGCTGATGTGTGCGAACGCCGTACTGCAGCGCGACGGTGGTCCTTGTGACTCCTGTGTCGGCAAGCTTCCGCTGGCCGGTGTGCGGCACAGCTGCTACCGCGAGTCCCGTGTGCAGACGCTGCCGTTGGCAACCAGCATCGGCATCCACAACACCATGCACACCTGGCAGCGGTATGTCACCAAGCTGATCGCGCCGTCGGAGTTCGTGAAGGAGCGGTACGTCGCTCATGGATTCGATGCGGACCGGATCGTCGTGAAACCGCATGCGGTGCCGCATGACGGCCGGGTCCGGACCGGGCCGGGTGATGCGGTGGTGTTCCTCGGGCGGCTGGTTGAGGACAAGGGGTTCGCGGATCTGTTGCGGGCCTGGGATTCCTCGCTCGGAAAGCTGGTGGTGATCGGGGACGGTCCACTGCGCGCCGAGGCCGAGGAACGGGCCCGCGAAGACCTGTCGATTCAGGTTCTTGGTCAACTACCGTGGGCGGATTGCATGGATGTGCTGCGATCCGCGCGCGCCGTCGTCGTACCGGCGCGTTCGTATGAGACCTTCGGACTCGTGGTGGTGGAGGCGTTCGCGCACGGCGTTCCGGTGGTTGCGTCCCGGCTCGGCGCGCTGGCGGAGCTGGTGGACGACGGTGAGACCGGTGCGCTGGCCGAGCCCGGCGACCCGGAGGGACTGCGCAAGGCGATCGGGCTGGTGACGGATCCGGCGACTTCGGTAGCCTTCGGCGAGCGGGCCCGCCAGGTCTACCTGGACCGCTTCACCCCGGAGCGCGACCTCGCGGCCACCGAAAGGATCTACACGAATGCGATCGCCGAGCACGCGCGCGGCGAAGGTTTCCGGAAGGGACGCCAAAGATCCGGTATGGGCACGTCGTGACGCAGAGGTATAGGGTCACCGCTGACGGTCAGGCCGCACATCGGCCCGGCCGCGCACCAGGACGCTCCGTGGGGGAGCCGCAGGGGGAACACAGTTTGTCGCAGCAAGGATTCTTGGCCGGGGTCTTCGACCTGTTCCACGTCGGGCATCTCGACGTGCTCGAGCGGGCCCGCCAGGCGTGCGACCGGCTGGTCGTCGGCGTGCTGACCGACGAGTGGGCGATGGACGCCTGGGGAGCCCGGCCGTTCGTGCCGCTGGTCGAGCGAGTCCAGATTCTGCAGCACCTGCGAGCGGTCGACGAGGTTGTCGTCATCGACGACGTGGACAACCACCTGCTGACCGGTCGGCTGGTGTTCGCGGCCGACGTCGACGGTGTCCTCGGTGCGGACGACCTGAACGGCGTACCAGGTATGCACGAGCTTCCCGATGTGCGGATGTCCAGCAGCACGATTCTGCGCGCCGCGATCGACCAGCGGCAGTCCCGCAGCTCGGTGGCATGACCGCCGGCTCCTTGGGCGAGGTCGTCGCCCGGTTGTCCAGGGCACAGAAGCCTTCGGCTGGTACGCCGGCTTATTCGCGGTTCGTGAATCGGCGGATCGGGCGGGTGTTCGCGGCGACCGCGTTTCTGGCGGGCCGGACGCCGAACCAGGTCAGCATCACCAGCGGGCTGTGTTCGCTGGCCGGGATCGCGCTGGTCGCGACCGTGCGGCCGTCGTTCGGGCTGGCGCTGGCGGTGACCGCGCTGCTCGTGCTCGGGTACGGGCTCGATTCCGCCGATGGTCAGTTGGCGCGGTTGCGGGGTGGCGGTTCGCCGCTGGGTGAGTGGCTGGATCACATGATCGACGCGGTGAAGATCGTGCTGCTGCACAGCGCCGTACTGGTCTCGTTCTACCGGTTCGATGCCTTTAGCAACGAGCTGGTGCTGCTGATCCCGCTGGCCTACCTCTGCTTGTCATCGGTGCTGTTCTTCGGGCTGATCCTGATCGACCAGCTGCGCCGCGGTCATGGTGGTGCCCAGAAACCCAACCAGCGTGGCGATTCCGTGCTGAAGTCGTTGCTGATCGCACCGACCGACTACGGCGTACTGTGCCTGGTCTTCCTTGCCTTCGGCACCCCGTCGCTGTTCGCCGTCCTGTACGGCGGCCTGCTCGCGATCAACCTGTTGTTCCTGGCGGCGGCCGTCGCCAAGTGGTACCGGGAGATGGCTGCGTTGCAGCCGGTGCGCGGCTGATGGCCGATCTGATCATGGGCCGTGTCGGCTACGCGCCGGGTGTCTACGACATGTTCCACATCGGTCATCTGAACATCCTGCGCCGGGCCCGCGAGCACTGTGACCACCTGATCGCCGGGGTCGTCGAGGACGATGTGGTGACCCGGATCAAGGGCCGCCCGCCGGTCGTTCCGCATGACGAGCGGATGGATGTCGTGCGGGCGCTCGGGCTGGTCGACGAGGTGGTCAGCGACTGGTCGAGCGACAAGTTCGAGATGTGGAAACAACTCCGGTACGACGTCCTGTTCAAGGGCGACGACTGGAAGGGCACGGAGAAGGGGACCCGGCTCGAGCGGCTGCTCGGTGAGGTCGGGGCGCAGGTGCACTACTTCCCCTACACGGCGTCCACCTCGAGTACGGATCTGCGCCGCCTGCTGGAGGGCATGAACTGATGACGAGCCGTCCGAAGGTCCTGATCAGCGCGTACGCGTGCCGGCCCCAGGGCGGTTCGGAGCCCGGCGCAGGCTGGGCGTGGGCGAAGGCCGCGGCCCGCGATCACGACGTGTGGCTGCTGACCCGGCGGAAGTTCGCTCACGAGATCGCCGACGAGCTCGCGATCCGGCCGGTGCCCGGACTGACCGTCGTACCGCTCGAGCTGCCCAGCTGGGTCCTGAAGCTGCGGCGACGGCCCGCGGATGTGTACTGGTACTACCCGCTGTGGCAGCGGCTGGCCGCGCGGACCGCGCGTGAGTTGCACGCCGAGCACTCGTACGACGTCATTCACCATCTGACGTTTGCCGTCGACTGGATGGCGGCGGGTGTGGTTCGGCCGTCGTCGGCGAAGGTGATCTGGGGGCCGGTCGGTGGTTCGACGACCGCGCCGCTGTCGATGGCGCACTGGCTGGGACCGCGCGGTGTGGTCGGCGAACTGGTGCGCCGGGTCTACACCGGTATCCGCCGGCACCTGACTGGGCGCAAGGCAGCCCGGACCGCGGATCTGATGGTTGCCCAGAACAACGATGTCGCCGAGACCTTCCGTTCGTACGCTCGCGAGATCGTCGTCCAGCCGAATGTCGCGATCAGCCGCTTCACCGCCTCCGGCCCGTACGAGCCGTTCGGGCCGCCGGGCGTGAAGACCGCACTGTTCGTCGGCCGGCTGATCCCGTGGAAGGGCGTGCTACTCGCGATCAGCGCACTCGCCCGCCCCGAGGCGGCCAACTGGGTGCTCCGGATCATCGGTGACGGCCCGGACTGGGAGCGCGCCGAGCGGCTCGCCCTGCAACTCGGGGTCCGCGACCGCGTCGAATTCACCGGCCAGCTACCCCGTGAGTCGGTGCTTGCCGCGATGTTCCGGGCGGACGCCGTACTGGCTCCTGCTCTGCGCGAAGCCGCCGGGTGGGCGGTCACTGAAGCTCTCGCCTCCGGTTGCCCCGTCGTCTGCCTCGACCGCGGCGGCCCCTCCGTCATCGTCGGCCCCGGCGAAGGCGTCGTCGTCCCCTGGCAAGGCGATCCAGTCGGAGGTCTGGCGAAAGGCCTGGCTTCCCTCGACGGCCGCATCACCCCCGTCGACCGCTGGGGCCCCGACCGCCTACCGGACCTGCTCACCAAGTGGTACGCCGGAGCCCACGTCTCCCACTGAGTTTCACGATCCGGGCAGTGACGGGGGACACGCGGCGGGTGTCGGCGGACGTGGCACGATGATTGACGTGACGACGATTGCCGATGGGCCGAAGTCCCTGCCGCTGTTGTTCCTGGGCCAGAACACCGATCCGCACTCCGAGCGGGGTGTCGAGTGCCCCGGAGCGTTGCCTCCGGCATCCGATCCGGACCTGGTTGAGCGGGCTCTAAAGGCAAAGGCTGCGCTGGGTGACCAGGTGTTCGTGCTGGGTCACCATTACCAGCGTGACGAGGTGATTCAGTTCGCTGATGTCACCGGCGACTCGTTCAAGCTCGCGCGGGACGCGGCTAACCGGCCGGATGCGCCGTACATCGTGTTCTGTGGTGTGCACTTCATGGCTGAGTCGGCTGACATCCTCACCAACGAGAACCAGACGGTGATCCTGCCGGACCTGGCGGCTGGGTGCTCGATGGCGGACATGGCGCGGATCCAGCAGGTCGAGGCCGCCTGGGAGGCCCTCGCGGACGCCGGGGTGGCCGACGTGACGGTCCCGGTCACCTACATGAACTCCAGCGCCGACATCAAGGCGTTCTGCGGTCGCAACGGCGGCGCAGTCTGTACGTCGAGCAACGCCGACGTGGCGCTCGCCTGGGCGTTCGAGCAGGGCGAGAAGGTGCTGTTCCTGCCGGACCAGCACCTCGGCCGGAACACCGCCGTACTGCAGATGGGCATCTCGCTCGACGAGTGTGTCGTCTACGACCCGCACAAGCCGGGTGGTGGGCTGACGAAGGAGCAGTTGACGGCCGCCAGGATGATCCTGTGGCGCGGACACTGCTCGGTGCACGGGCGGTTCACGCCGGAGTCGGTCGACGACGTGCGCTCGCGGGTGCCCGGGGTGAACGTGATCGTGCACCCGGAATGCCGGCACGAGGTCGTCACCAAGGCTGACTACGTCGGGTCGACGGAGTACATCATCAACGCGCTGGCGAAGGCCGAGCCCGGTACGTCGTGGGCCGTCGCCACCGAGCTCAATCTGGTCCAGCGGCTGGCCAAGCAGAACCCGGACAAGAACATCGTCTTCCTCGACAAGACGGTCTGCTACTGCGCCACGATGAACCGGATCGACCTGCCGCACCTGGTCTGGGCACTGGAGAACCTGGTCGCCGGTCACGTGGTCAACCCGATCAAGGTCGACGCCGCCACCGAGCACTACGCCAAGATCGCGCTCGACCGGATGCTCGCCCTCCCGGGCAAGTCAGCCCGCGACTAACTCCGTCCGACGGCACCTGATGGGTCAACCCATGAGGTGGTGGGTTCTGCACCCGCATGCGAGTGGGGAACCCACAAGCTGATGGGGGAACCCATCAGATGGCGCTGGGGGGAAGTGTCCGGGTGGTGGCTGGGGAGCGCTTTCCGGGGTGAGTGGGGGAGGATGTGCGCATGCGAGTGCTGATTGCGCCGGACAAGTTTGCCGGGACGTTGACCGCGGTCGAGGCGGCTGCGGCCATCGAGGAAGGGTGGCGGCGGCGGGATCCGCAGGCTGAGGTGCTGGTGGCGCCGATGGCTGACGGCGGCCCGGGGTTCATCGACGTGCTATCCGCGGTGGTGGACGGGAAGCTGCTGGCGGTGACGGTGCGTGGGCCGCTGGGCGAGGACACGCCGGCGACTGTGCTGCTCGCGGGGGAGACGGCATACATCGAGACCGCGCAGGCGTGCGGCCTGCACCTGGTGGAGCCGAAGGACCGGCGGCCAGAGGACGGTACGACGTATGGCGTGGGTCAGCTCGTTGCCGCGGCTATCGATGCCGGGGCCAGGCGGATCATCCTCGGCCTGGGCGGTTCGGGCACGAACGACGCGGGTGCCGGGCTGCTGGCCGCACTGGGTGCGACCGCGGTGGACGGCAACCTGGCCGCGGGCGCCGCCGGGCTGGCCGAGTTGACGTCGGTCGACCTGGAGCCCGCGCTGGCCCGGGTGGCCGGGGTCGAGTTCGTGGCGGCGAGTGACGTGGAGAACCCGATGCTCGGGCTGCGCGGCGCGACCAACATCTTCGGGACCCAGAAGGGCATCACTGACGAGCGCAAGCCTGCGGTGGACGGGTACCTGACCAAGTTCGCGGAGCTGGCCGGGCGGAAGACCGCCGACCAGAAGGGCGCGGGCGCGGCGGGCGGGCTCGGTTACGCGCTGTTGCTGCTGGGCGCCGAGCGGGTCTCCGGGATCGACCTGGTCGCGGCGCTGACCGGGCTGAAGGAGAAGGCCGCCAAGGTCGATCTCGTGCTGAGCGGCGAGGGCGCGTTCGACTTCCAATCCCGCGACGGCAAGGTGATCGCCGGGGTGGCCAAGGTCGCGAACGACGCGATGCGGCCGTGTGTGGTTCTGGCCGGCAAGGTGCTGATCGGATCCCGGGAAATGCGCACGATGGGGGTCGAATCGGCGTACTCGCTGGTCGACGCGGTGGGCGAGGAACAGGCCTTCGCGGACCCGCACGGGTCGCTGGCCGCGGTGGCCGAGCGGGTGGCCAAGACGTGGGCGCGGTGAGCAAGATTCTTGATCCTCAAAATAGGTGTGCGACCATGGGAATGTTCGCGGACCGGGTGAGGTTGACCGGTGTTGACAGGATTTTTGCGAGATGACTGGAGTCAGGAATGACTGAAGCGCAGACCGAGCAGTCCGTCGCCACGGGTGTGCTCCTCACCGACGGGGCCGCAGCAAAGGTGAAGGCGCTGCTCGACCAGGAAGGCCGCGACGACCTCGCGCTCCGGGTCGCCGTACAGCCGGGTGGCTGCTCCGGGCTCCGGTACCAGCTGTTCTTCGACGAGCGCAACCTCGACGGTGACGTGGTCGCCGACTTCGACGGTGTGAGCGTCGTCACCGACCGGATGAGCGCGCCGTACCTCAAGGGTGCGTCGATCGACTTCGTGGACACGATCGAGAAGCAGGGCTTCACGATCGACAACCCGAACGCGACCGGCTCCTGCGCCTGCGGAGACTCGTTCAACTGATCTACCCCTGAAGCCCCCGGCCACCACTGGTGATCGGGGGCTTCGGCCTGTTCCGACACGCCGCGTGACCTGGCGTTCGTGTGAAGCGAACGCTTGCTGGGTACGAGCCGCATATGTGGGACTACATCACCGAGCGGCACGCTCAGCTGCTCTATCAGAGCTATCAGCATCTGAGTCTGGTGATCCAGTGCGTGCTGCTGGCGACCGTGCTCGCCGTGGCGCTGGCAGTCTTCGTGCACCGCAACCCAAGAGTCGTCGCGCTCGCCGGAGGGGTCAGCGCGATCGGTCTGACCATCCCGTCGTTCGCGCTGCTCGGTCTGCTGATCCCGAGCGCCGGCATCGGTACGGCGACCTCCGTGATCGCGGTCACTTTCTATGCGACCCTGCCGATCCTGCGGAACGCCGTCGTCGGCCTGGCCGGGGTTGACGCCGCCCTGATCGAATCCGCCCGCGGAATGGGCATGGGCGCCGTCCGCACGCTGATGCGGATCGAACTGCCGCTGGCCTGGCCGGTCATCCTGGCCGGGGTCCGGGTCTCCGCGCAGATGTCGATGGGGATCGCCGCCATCGCGGCGTACGTGCTCGGGCCCGGGCTCGGGAGCTTCATCTTCACCGGACTCACCCAGATCGGTGGCGCGAACGCGCTCAACTCCGCTCTGGTCGGCACCCTCGGAGTGGTGCTGCTCGCTCTTGTCCTCGATGCTCTGCTGCTGCTCGCCGGCCGCCTGACCACCTCAAGGGGTATTCGTGTCTGAAACCACCGGTGTCGACATCGAGCTGATCGATGTGGTGAAGCGGTACCCGGGCCAGAAGCGCGCCGCGGTCGAGAGCCTCAGCCTGCACATCCCGGCCGGGGAGATCGTGATGTTCGTCGGCCCGTCCGGGTGCGGCAAGACGACCTCGCTGAAGATGATCAACCGCCTGATCGAGCCGACCTCGGGCACGATCCGGATCGGTGGTGAGGAGGTCGGACGGCAGCACGACGACGATCTGCGTCGCCGGATCGGGTACGTGATCCAGGGCGGCAGCCTGTTCCCGCACATGACGGTCACCCAGAACATCGCGCTGGTCCCGGGACTCCTCGGCTGGGACCGACGCCGTACGGCGGAACGTGTCGACGAACTGCTCGAGCTGGTCGGCCTCGACCCGGCGCGGTATCGCGATCGCTACCCGCGTGAGCTGTCCGGCGGTCAGCAGCAACGGGTCGGTGTCGCACGCGGCCTGGCCGCTGACCCGCCAGTGATCCTGATGGACGAGCCGTTCGGAGCCGTCGACCCGATCACCCGGCAGCGGCTGCAGGACGAACTGCTCAGCATCCAGGAGGAGCTGCGCAAGACGATCGTCTGCGTCACCCACGACTTCGACGAGGCGGTCAAACTCGGTGACCGGATCCTGATCCTGACCGAGGGCGCCAAGATCGCCCAGTACGACGTACCGGAGGCGATCCTGGCCAATCCGGCCGACCGTTTCGTCGCGGACTTCGTCGGGGCCGGTGCCGCGCTGAAACAGCTCACGCTGAGCCGGGTCAGCGAGATTGACCTCGGCCGCCCGACCGTCGCACAGATCGGGGACGCGGCGGCCGACGTACTGCGGGCTGCACAGGCGGCCGGTGACGACTCGGTCGTGATCCTGGACGCGAAACGGCGGCCGGTGAACTGGATGTGGACCCGCGACCTGCTGGACGTGGACCGGGTTCCTGCGCCTCACGAGGACATCGACCTCGTCACCATCGACCGCCGGGCAACGCTGAACGACGCCCTCGACACGATGCTGGTCTGCAGCCACGGCAGCGCGGTGGTGACCGGTCGCCGGGACGAGTATCTCGGTGTCGTCGACTTCCAAGCCGTCTTGACCCGGATCCAGGAAACCCACGAAGAACACAACCCCACCGCCGAGGTCGTCGCGTGACCACACTAGACACCAGGCCGCCCGAGGGGCTTGCCGATGCGAAGGCGACGGCGGCGAGTCTGGCGAGTAGTCAGCCTCGGCGGCCGAGTCTGGGGTTGATGATCGGGCAGCCGTTGTTCGTGGCGCTCGTGCTGGCTGGCTGGGCGATCTGGCGGTCGCAGGCCGAGCTGGATTCGATCGAGAAGCGTCAGCTGGACTGGGGGTTGCTCGGCCGGCTGACCGTCGAGCACCTGAAGCTGACGCTGGTGGCCACGGTCATCGTGCTCGCGATCGCCGTACCGCTGGGGATCGCGCTCACCCGCCCCCGGCTGCGGCGGGCCGCGCCGCTTGTGGTCGCGGTGGCGAACGCCGGACAGGCCGCGCCGGTGATCGGGCTGATCGTGCTGCTCGCGATCTGGCTCGGCTTCGGCTTCTGGACCGCGATCCTCGCCCTGTGCCTGTACGCGATCCTGCCGGTACTGCGGAACACGATCGTCGGCCTGCAAGGGGTGGATCGAACCCTGGTCGAGGCCGGCCGGGGGATGGGGATGTCGAACCGGTCGGTGCTCGGCCGGATCGAGTTGCCGCTCGCCGTACCGGTGATCATGGCCGGGATCCGGACCGCGCTCGTCCTGGTCGTCGGGACCGCGACACTGGCCACGTTCATCGACGCCGGTGGACTCGGCAGCCTGATCACCACAGGCATCCGGCTGCTCAGATACCCGGTGCTGATCAGCGGCGCGATCCTGGTTGCCGCGCTGGCGTTGCTGATCGACTGGGCGGGCCGCGTCCTCGAAGAGGTCACCCGGCCGAGGGGACTGGGATGAAAAAGCTACTAGCCCTCGGTATGGCGTTCGTGCTCGCAGGCTGCGGTCTCGGGACCAGCGGCGGCTTCGTGCCGACCGGGTCGCTGAACGGACCGCTGAAGTCCGTAGCCCTGGATGGGTTGACGATCGGGATCGGCTCGAAGAGCTTCCAGGAGCAGCTGATTCTCGGCAAGATCGCCGCGATCCTGCTGCAGTCGGCGGGCGCGGAGGTGAAGGACCTGACCAACATGCCGGGCAGCGACACGTCCCGGCAGGCGATGTTGCAGGACCAGATCCAGTTCGCCTGGGAGTACACCGGGACCGCGTGGATCTCCTACCTCGGCCATGACAGCGGCATCCCGGACAAGCAGCAGCAGTACGACGCGGTCGCCAAGGAGGACCGGGAGAAGTACGGACTGATCTGGCTGAAGCCGGCGCCGATGAACAACAGCTACGGGTTCGCAGTCACCCGGAAGACGGCCGAGCGGCTGAAGATCAGCAAGCTCTCGCAGGTCGCGTCGCTACCCGCCAAGGAGCGCACGTTCTGCGTCGAGTCCGAGTTCGCCAACCGCAACGACGGCTTCGAGCCGATGCTCAAGCACTACGGCATTCCGCTCGGTAGCGGCGTCCAGCGCAACCAGGTCCGGACCCTCGACACCGGCGCCGTGTACGTCGCCACTCAGAACGGCGACTGCTTGTTCGGCGAGATCTTCACCACCGACGGCCGGATCAAGTCACTCGACCTGGTCGTGCTCGAGGACGACAAGAAGTACTTCCCGGCGTACAACGTGGCGCCGGTGGTGAGCAAGAAGGTGCTCGACCGCTACCCGCAGCTGCCGAAGCTGTTCGAGCCCGTCTCGGACAAGCTCACCGATGAGGTGCTGATCGACCTGAACGCCCAGGTCGACGTCGACGGCCGCGAGCCCGCCGACGTCGCCATGGACTGGCTGGTCAAGGAAGGATTCGTACTGCGGGACTAGGCCTGTACAGCTCGGCCGCGGCAATCGACACCGCCAGCGACAGCAGCAGGAACCCTCCGTACGTCGTCACGAGGCCGGCCCCGGACGGGTCTTGTCGACTGATCCACCAGAACAGCAGGACGCCGCCCGCAATCCCGAGCACGCCGGCCGACCGCGACCAGAGTCGTCCGAACCACAACAGTCCACCGAGGAGCAGGGCCGGGATGAAGACCATCCCGGGCCCGGCCAGGTCGACCACGCAGACCAGGGCGAGCAGTCGCCACCAACGCGACCGGCCGGCGGAACGGACGCCGTACAGGACTCCGAACGTGAGGCCGCAGAGAGCGGTGGAACCGAGGATGAAGCCGGTTCCGCTCCAGCTGAACTCGGGGTCGGTCGAGATCAGTCGCATCCACACCCGTGCCGCCGCACCCCACGCCAGGCCGAGCGCGAAGCCGGCGGCAGCGGCACGAGGAATGTTCACCAGGACACGGGCAGACAGGCTTGGCGTGGGCCCGCCGCGCCGTGGTGGTCGGTCGGCAGCTCGTGGATGACGACCGCGCGGGTGCCTGGCAGCGGGGTGAACGGGACGCGGGTGAGTGCGAACCCTCGCCCGGCCTGGGTCACCTTGAAGTCCAGCCACACCTCGGTGGTGGCATCGACCCTTGGCGGGACGATTCCGGCGACGGTGTCGGAGTTGTAGTGCGGTCCGGCCGCGGCGCCGTTGCCGGTGACGCAGGGGCCGGTGTGCAGGTGGGCGCCGAATTCGCGGCCGGCCACCGACTGGTCGATCCCGCGCACCTTCAGGATCACCAGGCTGCGGCCCTGTCGCTGGACCATCAGGAACTTGGCGCGCGCGTGGTCGAACGGCCCGGCGGTGCCGAGCTGCAGATCACGAAGGTTGCCGCGAGCCCGCACCACCTCGGCGGGGCTACTGGCTTGGGCGGGCGCCATACTGACCACGGTCGTGGTCAGTAGGACCGCCGCTGTCGCTGCGAGATACCTGGGTACTGTCATGACTCCCCCTATCGGGTCCATGCTGGGAAGCAGGATCACTTCTACAGACGGGCCGTGAACCGGCCCGGGTGACACGGAAAATAAGCTCCTCGCGCTGTCACCCGGTTGATCGACTCACTCGTCCGTCAAAGTGATGGGGGCTATGAGTGAAACCGCAAGACTGGTGGGCGCCGGGGCGGATTCCGACGCCTTGGTCGTCACGCTGTTCCGGGCGGAGGGAGCGCGGCTGACCCAGCTGGCCCGGTGGTTCGTCGACGACCGGACCGCTGCCGAAGACCTGGTTCAGGAGGCGTTCCTGCGGCTGGCCCGCAACCAGCACCGGATCAACGATCAGGATCGCGCGGCGGCGTACCTGCGATCGATCGTGATCAACCTGGCTCGCGACCACAACCGGCGCGGTCTGGTCTCGCTGCGGCACCGGCCACCGGCCGAGGTGGACGAGCGCTCCGCGGAGGACCTGGCGGCCGAGGACGAGAGCCGTCGCGAGGTGATCGAGGCGCTCCGCGATCTACCGCGCCGGCAGCGTGACTGCGTCGTACTGCGGTACTACCTCGAGCTGTCGATCGACGCGATCAGCAAGACCCTCGGACTGTCGCCGAACTCGGTGAAGACCCATCTGCGACGCGGTCTGCATTCGCTCAAGACCCATTTGGAGGAGCCGGATGACAAGTGACCAGTCGCCCATTGAGCGGAGGTTGCACGAGGCACTCGGGCCGGCGCAGCCGCGGACCACCTCGCCCGACCTGTTCGACCGGGTCCTCGGCAGCATCGCCGACGATCGGGCCCGGCGCCGCCGGATCCGGTACGGCGTTCTGGTCGCGGTCGCCGTCGCTTCGTTGCTCACGGCAATTGTCTTGCTGGTCACCCCGCGGAAGAACGGACACCTGCTGATGAACTGGTGGATTCTCGAACTGTTCACGACCGCCGTACTGATCGGGCTCGCGCTCTGGCTCGGCCCGTTCATCAAACGCTTCGGCCGGGCCTATGCCGCGGATGTCTTCCACGACAATCCGCAGACCGGCAAGAGCTACATCGTGCTGACGGACATCGTCTACTACCTGATCTTCGCCGCGTACATCCTGTTCACCGTCACCTTCGAGCCGCGTGAGTCCTGGGGGCTGAACGTGCTGCCCAGCCAGGTCGCCTTCGAGGCGGCCCGGCTGGGCGGGATCCTGCTGATCATCGGGGTGCTGCACGGCCTGAACATCGTGCTGATGCCCGTCCTCGGCCGCCTCTTCTCACTCAACCGCCGGTTGCCCTAGTGGGCTGAGAGTCCTTCGCGGGCGCGCTTCGGGAGCAGCCAGGTGACGGCGAGGCTGACGATGAAGAGGGCGATGGCGACCAGGACGGTCGTCTTGGTGGCGCCGAGGAAGGCGTGATCGGGCAGTAGCTGGAAGAAGACCGTGCCGAGGACGGCGACGCCGATCGCGCCGCCGAACTGCTGCATGGCGGTCAGTACGCCGGAGGCCGAGCCCGCGGCCTCGTCGTCGATCGAGGCCAGGATGATGTCGAACAGCGGCGCGAACACCATGCCGGAACCGATGCCGCAGGCAAGCATCGCGGGGACCAGGTTCCAGACCGTGGTGGCGTCACCGTAGTGGTGCAGCGTGAACCACATGCCACCCATGGCCAGCGTCATCATCGCGACGCCGAGTTGCAGCGCCGTGCGCCCGAGCTTCGGCGCGAGCAGTCCGCCGGACAGCGGCGCGCCGATCGCGATGCCCAGTGAGAACGGCACCATCGAGAGGCCGGCCTTGAGCGGGCTGTAGTGCAGTCCGAGCTGGGTGAACAGGTTGAGGACCAGCGTGAACCCGGACATCGCGAGGAAGAACGTGGTGATCACGGCGAGACCGGCGACGTACCCGCGATTGCGGAACAGGGACGGATCGATGACCGGGTTGCCGGAGCGCCGCTCGCGCCAGACGAAGAGTGCGAAGACCGGGATCGAGGCAACCATCATCACGATCGACCAGACCGGCCAGCCGAGCTCGCGGCCCTGGACCAGCGGGTAGATCAGCAGCCCGGAGGCGAGGCTGACCAGGAAGACTCCGGCCGCGTCGAGTCGTTGCGCACCGGCGGTCTTGAGCTCGGGCATGAAGCGCAGCGCGCCGAAGATGGCCAGCAGGCCGATCGGGACGTTGATGAAGAAGATCATCCGCCAGCCCTGGCCGAACCAGTCGGCGTCGATCAGGACACCGGCCAGGATCGGGCCGGCGACCGCGGACAGACCCATCACCGGGCCGAACAATGCGAACGCCTTGCCGATCTCCGCGGGCGGGAAGACGGACTTCAGGATCGCGAATCCCTGCGGGATCATCACCGCGCCGAGCACGCCCTGCGCGACCCGGCTGCCGATCAGCAGTTCCGGCGAGGTGGCCAGCCCGCAGAGGGCGGAGGCGAGGGTGAAGCCGACTGCGCCGATCAGGAACAGCCGGCGGCGCCCGACCAGGTCGCCGAGCCGGCCGAAGGTGATCAGACCGATCGCGAAGGCGAGGGTGTAGCCGGCCAGCATCCACTGCATGGCGGACTCGGATCCGCCCAATTCAACTCGGATAGATGGAACGGCGATGGTGACGATGGTGGCGTCGACGAGATCCATGATCTCGGCGACGAGCACGGTGGCGAGGACGATCCAGCGCCACCGGTACGCCGTGGGTTCGGCGGCCACGGGGTCCGTGGCGAGGGTGGGGGTGCTCATCGATGGCTCCAATGCGAACGGTGTTCGTTGACGAACACTGTTCTACGCGCGAACGTTGTTCGTGTCAAGTACAGTGTTCGTATGACCCAGTCCCCGTGGCAGCCGATCAGTCCGGCCAAACCCGCCCGCCCGGTCAAGGAGCCGTTGACCCGCGAGCGGATCGTCGACGCCGCGATGCGGCTGATGGTCGAGCAGGGGTACGACGCGGTGTCGATGCGGAAGATCGCCCAGGTGCTGGATACCGGTCCGGCCTCGCTGTACGCGCACGTCGCGAACAAGAGCGAGCTCGACCAGTTGCTGGTCGACCGGGCGGCTGAGCAGATGAAGCTCCCCGAGACGCCTGATCCGGAGCGCTGGCAGGAGCAGCTCAAGGACGCGATGCGCGAGATGATCCGCGTGATGCGCGCGAACCCGGGCGTCGCGCGCGCCGCGATCGGCAATGTCCCGCTGGGGGAGCAGGCCTTGCTGATGACCGAGCGAATTCTCGCCATCCTCAAGGCCGGCCGAATCCCCGACCAGGCCGCCGCGTGGGCGGTCGATCTGATCCCGCTCTACGTGACCGCGGTCGCCTTCGAGGAGACCGTTCAGAATGCCGCGGCCTGGACGCCGGAGGATGTCACGCACTTCACCACTCAGATGTCGGAGTTCTTCAAGCAACTCCCTGTTGACCGCTTCCCGTTCACCGTCGCGCTGGCGGTGCCCATGACCTCAGGTGCCGACGGCGACGAACGTTTCGAGTTCGGCATCACGGTGATCGCCGCCGGCCTGGCCTCTCTGGCCGAGAAGGACTAGATCTTCTCGACCGTCCCGGCGGCGCCGTCGACCGTGACGAGGTCGCCGGTCGCGAGGCGGGTGGTGGCATCCGGTACGCCGACCACCGCCGGAATCCCGTACTCCCGCGCCACCACCGCGCCGTGCGAATTGGCACCGCCCATCTCCATCACCAGCCCACCGGCGGTCAGGAACAACGGTGTCCAGCCCGGATCGGTCGAGGGCGCAACGAGGATCTCGCCAGGCTCCAAGTGAGCACCGACCGGATCGAGAATCACCCGGGCCTTCGCGGTCACCGTGCCGGCCGACGCCGGGCTGCCGATCAGCGCGCCCTCGGCGGCCCGGGGAATCGCCAGCGTCTCGGGCTCGACACCGTCGGACTCGATCAGTCGCGGCACCCGGCGGCGGCGCAGCTCTTGGTCGTAGGCCGCGCGGCGCTCGGTGACGATCGCCCGCAGGTCGACTGGCGACCGGAGCTCGCGCAGATCGAGGAAGAAGACATCGGTGGGGGAGTCGAGGCGGCCGGCCGCGACCAGTTCGGCGCCGACCTGACGGAGTTCCCGGCGGGCGGCGGCGAGGATTCGGACCAAGAGGTACTTCGGAGTCTCGCGCAGACCGGCGAGTTCGCGGGTCCGGCCGAGGGTGAAGCGCGCGATCCGGCCCCGCAGCGGGCTGACGCGCAGCGCGAGCTCGGCGATCTTCGCCGAGGCTGCCGCCGAACCCGCCTTGAACTGGAGATCGGGGGCCAGCGCCGGATCGGTCTGCCGCAGATAGTTGGACAGAACGCCGATGAGGTGGGCCGGGTCCTCCGACCAGCGCGGCAGTCCGAGATCGATCTCAGCCACCGCGCGATGACCGTAGACGCCGAGGAAATCGGACAGTCCGTCCTGTGCGACCTTCGGCAGTCCACCGGATCGGTAGCGCTCGGCAACAATCTCGGCCGACTCCTCGAAGGCCTCGGCCGACGCCTCGTCGGCACGAATCCGCTGTGCCAGCGACCACAGCTCGAGGTCCATCTCGGTCGTCACGTTGTGCGGTAGCCCGCGTAGCACGGTCTGCAGCTCGCCCGGCTGAACCACCTTGCCGAGCACCTTCCGCGCAACGGCCAGCATCAGGAATCCCGCGGCCGGTGCGGGCAGCAGTCGCGGTATCAACGGGATAACCTCGCGCCGCAGCAGCCGCTCGACGAAGTCCAGTCGCGCGGTCGCCGAACGCGAAGCGGCCGCCAGCAGCAAATCCAGTCGTGCGGAAGTCCGGCGTACCTGGAAGTGGGCGAGACCTGGCGACAGGATGGCGGCCAGCACGCGGAGTGGTACACCCCTCCGAAGCACCACTCGCGCGAGCCGACCGCCGGCCTCCCGGCGCGACGACGTCAGTACGGCGAAGCGCGGATCCTCGAAGACATGTCGCAGTACGGCGGCCGATCGCGCCTCCATCACGTCGAACACCCGCGGCACGATTGCCCGGCCGACCGTACTGCGCACGGCCGGGGTCAGGTCGACGAAGAACCGTTGCCCGGCCTCCGTGTACGCCGGTGGTCCGTCGAGCGGCTCGTCCACCCGAGCACCGAACAGCTCGGCCACCGAGGTCGCGATCAACCGGAATCCGGCCAGTCCCATCGGCGTGATCGGCCGGACCAGACCCTGCGCGAGACTCGCGCACAGGTAGATCCGCGGACTCGAGCCGTCCATCCGCTGCGGCGGAATCGGGTAGAGCGTGGTGATCGGGCGGGCCTGGGTCAGCCAAAGCTTGCCCTCGGCATCGAGTGCCCACTCGGTGTCCTGCGGTGTCCCGTAGTGCGCCTGCACCTGCCCGCCGAGCGTCGCCAGGGCGCGCACCTGCTCATCGGTCAGGCAGTCATGGACGAGCCTCCGCTCATGGATCGCGCCGCTGGCGGTGTCGACGACGAAGTCGTCCGGATTCACCGCACCAGAGACAACCGCCTCGCCGAGTCCGGGGGCGGCGTCGATGACGGCCTCGTTGCGCCGGCCGGTCAGTGGGTTCGCCGTGAACAACACGCCTGCGGCCTTCGCGTCGACCATCCGCTGCACGACGACAGCGAGTGCGACCGTGTCCTGATCGACCTCGTTGGTCTCGCGATAACTCCAGGCGCGATCAGTCCACAGTGACGCCCAGCAACGCCGTACGGCGTCCAGTACGGCGTCGGCCCCGACCACGTCGAGGTACGTGTCCTGCTGCCCGGCGAAACTCGCGAAGCCGAGGTCCTCGGCCGTCGCCGACGAGCGGACGGCCACCGGAACGTCGGTCCCCAGTTCCGCGTAGGCCGAGCGAATCGCCGCCTCGATGTCAGCGGGCACTGCGGTCGCGAGGATCGCTTCCCGCCTCGACGCCGCGTCGCCGGCCGCCGGAGCGACCTGCCGGTACGCCGGGGTTGTCACACAGAAACCGTCCGGGACCGGGAACCCGGCGCGGAGCAGGATGCCCAGGTTGACGGCCTTGCCGCCGGCCGAATCCAGTTCGCCGGCGCCCACCTGTCCCAGTTCGACCACCCAGTTGGTCATGTGCGCCCCTTCCCGAGCCTTAGCAGGAGGTTAACGGGCGCGGGACCAAGAATTCAATAAGTGATGAATTATTGGTGGTGTGAGCCGCCTCACCGGCGGTGTCCGGCTCAGCCGAGCAGCCGGACCGCGGCCAGCAGGTACGCGCGGGCGGCGATCGTGAGCTCGGCGATCGGGACGGATTCGTCGGCGCGGTGCGCCTGATGCGCCACCGAACCCGGTCCGAGGATGACGACCGGGATGCCGAGGTCGCGGTCGACGTACCCGCCGTCGCAGGCCGCGCCCCACCCGGCCAGCGGAACGTCTGGACCACCGGCATCGCGGCGGGCGGCCTCGGTGATCTCGACCAGTTCGGCGTCGGCCGGAGTCTCGAACGGGGGCATCTCCATCGGCATGTCCAGGTCGACCGTCAGCCCGCGGTCCTCCAGGTGCAGGGCGGCGACGCGGTCACGCAGGTTGTCGAGGACGGCCGCGGGGGATTCGCCCGGCAGCAGCCGGCGGTCGGCGACCACAACGCATTCGGCCGGCACGATCGATCCGCCGGTACCGCCGTTGATCTGGCCGACGCTCCAGGTCGCCGGACCGAGCAGCGGATGCGGATCCGCGGCGAGCTCGGCGTGCAGGCGCTCGATCTCGGTGATGATCGCGGTCGCGCCGTAGATCGCGTTGGCGCCGGCCGCCGCGTTGCCGGCGTGGACCGCGCGCCCGTGTACGGCGACCCGCAGATAGGAGTCGCCACGCGCCGCGATGATCGTCTGCAGATCCGTCGGCTCGGCGGTGATACACGCCGCGTAGGAGCGGGTGTTATCCCGCACGAAGGCGCGGATGCCCTTGCCGGTCTCTTCTTCGTCGACCACGGCCGCCAACTCGACCGGGCCGCTCAACTCAACGTCTCGCAAGGCGGCGAGCGCGGCCACCGCGGCAGCCAGCCCGCCCTTCATGTCGGTCGCGCCACGTCCGTAAATCCGGCCGTCGCGGATCTCCGCGCCGTACGGATCAGTGGTCCAGCCGGCACCGACCGGTACGACGTCAGTGTGGCCGAGCAGGAGCAGTCCCGGGCCGGTGCCGTTGCCGACACTCAGACTGATGTTGTCCCGCCCGGGCTCGACCGTCGTGGTCTCCACGGTCAGTCCGAGTTCGCGGCCGACCGCGTCGAGGACGGCGACGGTCGCGGCCTCCTCACCGGGCGGATTCTGGCCGGTCGCCCGGACCAACGCCGTACAGACCCTGAGCAGCAGGTCCTCGTCGATCCGGGCGAGCAGACGCTGTTCTTCGGCGGTCGTCATACCGCCCAACCCTAACGACCGGGGTGGTGGGGTGGGGAAGGAATCGTGGCTAGCGGACGGGGGAGTAGTCGTCCCAGACGACGCTGTTGCCGGCGATGTAGGCGCGGAAGCTGAAGGTGGCGGCCGAGCTCCACCGGAAGCTGGCCTTGCCGTTCGAGCCCGCCTTCACCTTGGTGAGCTGCTTCCAGGTCGAGGTACCGGCCTGCTTGTACTGCAGGACGATCTCCTTGCCGCCCCACGGGACGAACTTGTTGATCGCCGGCCGGTAGTTGCCGGCCGCGGTGTTCAGTGTGTAGACGCCGCGCGACTTGGTGACGGTCAGGTCCACGGCCGAGACGAACTTGTTCATCCGGTTGAAGGTCGCCAGCTTCGCCACCGCGTTGCCTTCGGAGTCCTCGCCGTCCTCGTCGCCGGTGAAGGTCACGACGCCGACCGGCGAGACCTCCGAGTAGAGGGTGAACTTGGCCTGCCGGCTGCCGTTGAGGAACTCGATCAGGATGTTGTCCGGGTCACCCTTCTGACGGCCGTGCCAGTCGGCGTTGTACAGGTTCGCCGGGCAGCCCTTGCCGTAGGTGATCGTGTAGTGCGTCTGGCGGTTGTTCATGACGAGCCGCTCCGGCACCGCCGGGTAGCACGTCGGCAGTTCAGCGGCGGCCTGCGGGGCAGCGGGTGCGGCGGCCTGAGCGGGTACGGCGGCCGCGAGGCCGGTCGCCAGCAGGCCAGTTGCCGCGAGCAACGACAGGGTGGAGCGCATGGAGGTCCCCTAAGGTGTGATGACTTTGGCTGTCCGCCACGCTAGACAGCCGAAGCCCACCCCGGTGGGGGATCGACCTGATCGTGCATGTTCGGCGGGACCGCGTTGCCCGATCAGGTCAGCACCCGTTGCCCTGGGCCCTCACTCCGAGGTGAGAGTGAACTCCGTCGGTGCGAACGACACATTCAGCCGGCCGTCCAGCGTCATCCGCCCGTCGGCGATCCGGCAGCTGAAACGCGCCGAGTGCGGCCCCTCGAGCCAGCGGATCGTCGCTACCAGTGCGTCACCGTCGCCGTACGAAGTAGTAACGACCCGCTCACTGCCGGCGTCGCTCTCGCGCCAGCCGCCGGCGGTGAAGAGGTGGGTGTCCGACCCGAAGGTGAGGGACGCGCTGCCGTCGGCGTCCCAGCGGACCGACTCCAGGAAACCCGGATTCTTACCGAAGGTGTAGGTCTGCCCGTCGCCACCTTGCGCTGCTGGGCCGGTCGGTGCCGGGATCTCCAGCACCTCGGGGCGTGCCACGACCGGCACCTCTTTGCCTTCGAGGGCAGGCAGCAGGTGATCCCAGATGAGGTCCAGCTCGGCCTGCATGTTGGAGGCGGCGCTGGTGACGATGACCACCGCGTCGTGATCGGGGATGCCCAGGATGAACTGACCGAACGCGCCATCAGCCCGGTAGGTGTTGTGCCGGCCGCGCCAGTACTGGAAGCCGTAGCCCAGTCGGCTGTCCGTGTTGGTCTGGTTGTCGTTGGACACCTGCTTGGTGGTCGCGGCCTCGATCCACTCGGCAGGGACCAGTTGCGAACCCTCCCAGACGCCGTGCTGCAGCGCGAGCTGCCCGATCTTCGCCATCGACTCGGTGCTCAGACTGAGCCCCCAGCCGCCGAAGTTGATCCCCTCCGGCGACGATCCCCAGGTCGCCTCGGTGATCCCGAGCGGCATGAACAGCCGCGACTGCAGGTAGTCGAGCAGCGTCTCACCGCTCACCCGCTGCAGAATCGCGGACAGCATGTAGGTCGCGCCGCTGTTGTAGACGAACGGCGCACCGGGCTCGTGCTGCACCTCGAAACCGAGGAACGACCGCACCCACCCGCGGTCCTGGCTCATCTTCTCGACGGTGTCCTCGGAGTGCCCGGTGCTCATCGTCAGCAGGTGCCGCACCGACATCGCGGCCAGGTTGTCACTGATCGTCTCCGGCAGGTCCTCGGGCCCGAAGAACGAGACCACCTTGTCGTCGATCGTCAGCAGCCCGGCGTCGACGGCCAGCCCGATCGCGATCGCGGTGACACTCTTCGACACCGAGTAGAGCGTGTGCGGATCGGCCAGCCGGTACGGCGCCCACTCCGCCTCCAGCACGACGTGTCCGTGCCGCAGCAGGATCACGGTCTGGAACTCCTGCTCGGACGCGTCCATGGCGGCCACGAACGCGTCGATCGCGGCGGCGGATAGTCCTTGGTCCTCTGGGGTACTGCGTGGAAGGCTGCTCACCCCAGGCACGCTATCTTCCCGGACGGACAAAATCAGTTGAGTTCTTGGCATGCGGCCGTGATCGTCAACCCGATCAAGCAGGCAGACGTCGAACAGTTCCGCCGTACCGTCGGCGATGCCTTGACCGCGCGCGGTGCCGGCGCGGTGTCCTGGTTCGAGACCACGGCCGAAGATGCCGGCGTCACGATGGCCCAGGAGGCGATCGCCGCGGGCGTCGACCTGGTCGTGGTGGCCGGTGGTGACGGGACGGTCCGGGTGGTCTGCGCCGAGCTGGCCGGTACTGGGATCGCGGTCGCGGTCCTGCCCGCCGGTACCGGCAATCTGCTCGCCCGCAACCTGGGCATCTCGCTCGATCTGGACACCGCGCTCGCCGAGGTCCTCGACGGGACCGATCGCCGGATCGACAGCGTCCGGATCTCCGGCGACAACCTGCCGGACGACCGGTTCGTGGTGATGGCCGGTCTGGGGCTGGACGCCGCGATCATCGACGACGCCCCGGACGATCTGAAGAAGCGGGTGGGCTGGGCGGCGTACGTATGGTCGACGGTGAAGAACCTCAACCACCCCGTGGTCCGGGTCGAGCTCACAGTCGACGACCGGCCGCCGATCCGCCGCCGCGCCCGCACTGTGGTGATCGGCAACGTCGGCACGCTGCAGGCGAACATCCCACTGCTGCCGGACGCCACGGCGGACGACGGAGTCATCGACCTGGTCGTCCTGGCGCCCCGACGCATCAGCCACTGGCCGCGGCTCGTCCTGGGCTTGGTCATCAAGCCCTGGCGCGAACGTCACCTGGAGCGCTTCACCGGCCACCGTATCCAGGTCACGACGGACCGCGTGGCCCGGCGTCAGTTGGACGGCGACATGATCGACCCCGGCCGCACTCTCACGGCCGAGGTCGATCCGTCATCGCTAGTGGTCCGGGTACCGACTACCTAACTTCCAGTACGGCGACTGTGCGCGCCGGCACCTGGATCGTGCCGGACGCGGCGGTCCAGGTGGTTTGCTTCACCACCGGGTCAGAGCCGCCGGCCTGCACCGGGGACAACGCCGCCGGCTGTCCCGCCAGCCCGGGCACTGTCTGCGTGACAGTCGACCCGGTGCTGTTGAAGACGACCAGTACGCCCTTGAGCGCCGGGTCGACGTTCGGACCGACGGTGTCGTCGATGCGCATCGTGACAACACCAGGTGTCGAACCACTCACCGGATAGCTGAGCTTGGCGTTGATCAGGTCCGCCGAACCGAGCCGGAAGAGCGGTGTGGAGAACCGCAGCTTCAACAGGTCCGCAGCGGCCGCCGAAGCAGTCTGTACGTCGGTCGCGCTCGGCCTCAACGCCGGATTGCCGAGCAGCGGCTTCATGTAGGCCCACTTCGCCTCGTTGTCCGTCTTCGGCGGCAGACCGTGCCCGAAGCCGTTGTCGGCGCCGGTCCAGTCCAGCGTGTTGAACCAGTCGCCGGAGTCGTAGGAGTTCCGGTCCAGCGACTTGCTGCGCAGCATGTCTGCACCCGCATGCCAGAACGACGGCGTCTGCGCGAGTGCGGTCGTCGCCAGCGACAGCGTGTTCATCCGGACCCGGTCTGCCATCGGCAAGTCCGTTGGCAGCTTGAAGGTCAGGGTGTCCCAGAGCGTCTCGTTGTCGTGCGCGTCGACGTACGTGACCACCTCAGCCGGCTGGTCGGCGTACCCGGCGGGGGAGCCGTTGTAGTCGACCGCATCACCGCGCACCGTCGCGCCAGTCTCTGCCGAGCGGAAGCTGAACGAGCGCAGGTTGCCGGCCAGGCCCAGCTGGATCAGATCGGTGTCGTGCGCGAGGCGCTTGGCCCGGTCCGCCGCCGAGCCGTTGATCGGGTCGCCGTTCGGGTCACTGGCCGCACCGGAGCCGAAGCCCTGCACCCGCGGGTTGTCGTCGAACGGACCGCCGCCCCGGACCGCATCACGCAGCCGGTCGGAGAAGGTGCCGATTCCAGTGCCACCGAGATTGCCCTGACGCGCCTGCACGAACAGGGCGTCGTTCGCGACCTCACCGAAGTTCCAGCCCTCGCCGTACAGGTAGACGCTCTTGCCGTCGACACCGTCTTTGGCCAGCGTCAGTTTGTCGACCGCGGCCCGCACCTTCAGCATGTTGGCCTTGGTGTGGTGCCCCATCAGGTCGAACCGGAACCCGTCGACGCGGTAGTTGCGCGCCCAGCTCACAGTGCCGTCCACCATGATCTTCTCCGCCATGGCGTGTTCAGTGGCGATGTTGCTGCAGCAGGTCGAGGTCTCGACCTTGCCGGTCGCGTTCAGCCGCTGGTAGTACCCGGGCACGACCTTGTCCAGCACGGACGTCGGCGCCTGCCCGGCTGCGGGCGTGTGGTTGAAGACCTGGTCCAGTACGACGCGCAGCCCGGACCGGTGCAGTCCACCGACCATGGTGCGGAACTCGGCGACTCTCGCGAGCCCGTCCTTCTGTGTCGCGTAGGAGCCCTCCGGCGCCAGCCAGTGGAAGGGGTCGTAGCCCCAGTTGAAACCGTCCTTAGCTGCCACCGCGCTCACACAGGCCTGCTGCTGCTCGGAGTCCGCCGGGAACGACTTGAGATCGCAGACAGGTGTCTGCTGACCAGTCTCCGGGATCGAGGCGATATCGAACGTCGGCAACAAGTGAACCGTGTTCAGACCCGCCTTCGCCAACGTCCGCAGATGCTTCGTCCCATCACCCTCATCCGCAAAGGCGAGGTACGTGCCGCGATGAGCGGCCGGCACAGTCGGGTCGCTGATCGAGAAGTCCCGGACATGGAGCTCGTAGATCGTCGAGTCGACGGACTGCGCCAACTTCGGTGCAGCAGTGTTCGACCAGAGCGCAGGCTTGCCAGCGGGATCGTTGAGATCCACTGCGACCGAATGGGTTGAGTCGGTGGTCAGTGCGGCCGAGTACGGGTCGGTGACGACGTTCGTCTCCACCTTGCCGGTGCTGGGCGCGTACACCTGCACCTCATAGCGGTAGGGCGCATTCTTGAACGACCGCGCGCCCCGGACCGACCAGGAGCCGTCGTCAGCGCGCTGCATCGGCAACCGCTGCCCGCCGACCAGCAGTGCCACGCCCTGGGCAGTTGGAGCCCACAGCGTGAAGGTCGGTGTGCTTCCGCTCCAGCTCACGCCATACGTGCGTTCGCTGGCTGATCCGTACACATCGTCGAGCACACCGGGGATCTGTACACCGGTCGCATCCAGCAGCCGCCCAGCATCGTCGTACTGAGCCAGTCCGAGCTGTCCGGTCAGGATCTTCCGTACGTCTCCCTGGTCGAGCCGCAACGTGGTGTACCCGGGGCGCACCTCACGCGGGTCGTAGCGCAACCCGACCGACGTACCGCCGATGTCATCCGCGTCGACCTTCAGCCCGCCGGTCGTCGACCAGTGCAGCCGCCAACGCGACCGCTCCGGATGGGCGACCGCCGGTACGGCGAGGGTGTCGCGGGACAGCCAGTACGCCTTGGCCTGGCTGAGGTCCGGCTGCGCACCGGGCTTGGTGGTCGTCACAGTGAGCGCATGGGTCGCGAGCACGTACGAGAACGTGACGACGAGTCCATCACCCGGCACGGTGATCGGTACGTTCTGAGCCGGGTAGCTCTCGTCCCACGACAGGTTGTGCGCGACCTTGGCCTCATAGCTGCCTGCTCCGATCTCACTCGTCGACCAGGTGTAGGTACCGTCACCGTCGGCGTCCGTCAGCCAGGGTCGCATGCAGGACGGGTCCCAGTCGGCCGGACAGCCCAGCTCCGACTGGAACGAGCCAGGCACAGTGATGATCGGCCCCTCCGCAGTGGAGGTGACGAAATGCCGGCCCTGCTCGTAGTAGAACGTCACCGGCCCGGCCGGCGCGGTGTAGGAGATGTTGGCGCCGTTCTGGTTACCACCGGCGCCGTAGTTCACATCCCAGTTCTTGTTCAGCGCTGCCTTGTACGCGTGCTCACCGGCCGGGATCGTGTAGGTGCGCTTCCACACCTTGTCCTTCGGGTCGAGCACCAGCTGCGCCTGGTCGCAGTCCGGCGACCAGTCCGCCGGGCAACCCATCTCGCTGTTGTGATCACCAGGCACACTCACATTGGCCGGCTGGACGACCGGTCCGGTCTCACCGCCGCCACCCGGCTTCGGTGCGTCGCCGACCACGCCGTACGAGCCCGACACCGAGTAGTGGCCCGCCGAGTCCCGCAGTACAGCCCGGTACTCGAGCAGTGTCCCCTTCGGCACGCCGCTGACGTCCTGGAACACCCGGTACGGCGCGTTGTCGTCAGAGCCGAGCCGCTGCCAAGCCGTCGTACCCACTGGGCGGTAGCCGAAGGTCACGGTGACCGGTGTGTTCGCCGGAACGGCCGCACCGATCTCAGCACGCCCTCCAACCACTCCACCCGGCTCAGGCGCGCTCATAAAGACAGCAGGAGCCTTGGAAGGTGCAGGCACCTTGCTCTGAGCTTGGTACACAGTCACCGACAGAGGCGGCTGACTGAGCAGCACCCGCCCCTCGCGGTCGGTCCGCACCGGCTTGGCGCCGCCATAGACCGGCTTGAGCCACGTGTGCGACCCGTACGTCGGAATGGTCGCGGACTTGGCCGTGGTCGCGTTGTTGGCGACCACCAGGTACTCCACGTTGTCCGCACCGATCCGGCTGAACGCGTAGAGCCCACCGGCGTTCGACGAGTACCGGTGCACCTGTCGGCCGTCCGACAGTGCCGGGTACTGCGCGCGCACCTTTGCCATGGCCGCGATGTGCTTGTACATCGGCGCGTTGACGTCGTACCGGTCCTTGGTGCCGATCGTCGTCGTACCGGTGCCGTCCACAACCTCGTCGTCGGCGTAGTCGCCGGTGCTGGTCGCGAACATGTCCTGCCGTGCGTCCTTGTCACCACCCCGACCGGTGAAGCCCTGCTCGTCGCCGTAGTAGACCACCGGCTGGCCGCGCGTCAGGTACATGAGTGAGTGCGCCAGCTTGTCGCGGGCGAGCAGCTCCGGCCCGTTGGCACCGCCCTGCTTGAGGAACGTGCCCACCCGGCCCATGTCGTGGTTCCCGAGGAACGTCGGCAGCTGGTACGCGTTCGAGTCCGCATCGGTGTAGTAGTCGTCGTTCGCGTAGAAGTCTCGGACCTTCGTCGCCGGGTCGCCCTTGGCGAAGGTCACCGCGTTCTGCTGGAACCCGAAGTCCAGCGTCGCCTGCAGTGCACCGGCGGTCGTGTAGGTCGACATGAACTTCGGGTCCGCGTCGAACACCTCGCCGAACATGAAGAACTTCTTGGAGCCGGCATTACGAGCCGCAGCGAGGATGGCGGGTGAGAACTTCTGCCAGAACTCGAGGTTGACGTGCTTGACGGTGTCGATCCGGAAGCCGTCGATGCCCAGCTCGGCCCAGGTCTTGTAGACGTCGATCATCCCGTCCCGCACTCGCGGCTGCTCGGTGAACAGGTCGTCGAGCCCGACGAAGTCGCCGTACTCGGCCGATTCGCCGGCGAAGGTCGAGTCACCGCGGTTGTGGTAGAGCGTCGGGTCGTTCAGCCAGGCCGGGACCTTGACGGTCTCGTCGGCCGGCGTCTTGAAGACCGGCACGTTCGGGAACGAGGTGTTGCGGTCCAGCGGCGGGAACGTGTCACCATCGGCATAGGCCTTGTCGTCGAAGACGTTCCCGGCCGCATCCTTGTACGGCGTCGTCGACTTCGGGATGTAGCCGTACTGACCGGACTGGTATGCGATCACATCGGCGGTGTGGTTGGTGATGATGTCGAAGAAGACCTTCATCCCCTTGCGGTGCGCCTGGTCGATCAGCTGCTTCATGTCCGCGTTGGTTCCCAGGTGCGGATCGATCTGGGTGAAGTCGGTGATCCAGTAGCCGTGGTACCCCGCACTCACGTCGGCGCCCGCACCCTGCACCGGCCGGTTCTTGAACGACGGCGTGAGCCAGATGGACGTCGTACCGAGTGCCTTGATGTAGTCGAGCTTCTGGATGACTCCGGTCAGGTCACCACCGTGGTAGAAGCCCTTGTCGGTCGGATCGAGCCCGGTCTGCAGCCGGTCGCCGGTCAGACCGCCGGAGTCGTTGCTCTTGTCCCCGTTGGCGAAGCGGTCCGCCATCAGGAAGTAGAACCGCTCCTTGGTGAGGTCCTGTCGCAGGCTCGGTGTGGCCAGTGCCTTGTCGGCTGCTGTCACTCCCGGCCCGGCCAGCTCCACCGGTCGCACTGACACCACATGCGTCTTGTCGTCGTAGCTGAACGACAGCTTGGCCGGTCCCTCGATCCGCAGTGGGATGTTCGGTCCGTTCAGCACCCCACCGGCGCCGTAGTTCTCGTCCCAGCTCCCGTTGACGGTGACCTTGTACTCGTACGACCCGGCCGGTACGTCGAACACCTTCGTGTACGGCGCCGCCGTACCGAGACTGCTCGCCGTGCAGGCGGGGTCCCAGTCACCCGGACAACCCAGCTCACTCTGCAGTGAGCCGGCGAGCGTGATCACCCTGTCCGCCGACACCTGTGCCTGTGCTGGAGCCCCCAGCCCCGAGAGCACCATCACTGCGGCCGCTATCCCTGCTGTCCAACGCCTCAACCCGCGCATTGCTGTCCCCTCCCAGTGCCTGGTCCCCGGGGACGCTAGCCCGGGCTACAGAGGCACGGAAGGCTTCGAACGTCACAAAACGGACGGTGATTTCACCAGGATCAAAAGGTCTAGACCAATGCTTGGCGCTCTCGCTCGCAGCGGTTGACGATGGACGTCCGCCCGATGTGCAGGAGGTCCCCGTGCGCCGTCCCTGGAAGCTTTTCGCGCTTGCGCTCGCGAGTGCGTTGGTGGTGACGATCAGTCCACCGAACCCGCCCGCCCAAGCAGTACGTCCGTCTGCCGGTGGACTGTCGGTCTGGACGGAGTCGGCGTACACCTCGGTCTTCCGCGACAGCCGGCCGTCCGCCGAGTCCGGCCAGGACCTGACCCTGGACACGGCTCGCAACGACTACGAGGGAGCGCAGATCGTCTTGCGCCGCTCGCCGGCGTACACCATCACCGGTGTCGACTTCACGGCGCTGACCGGTCCCGCGGGCTCTATCGCGGCGTCCAACCTGAGCTACAACTTCGTCGGCTACGAGAGCCTCAACTACAACTCGTCGGTCACGCCGCTGCTCCGCACCGGCGCCGGTCTGTTTCCGGACCGGCTGCAGAACGACCCGTCGCTAGCGGTCGAGCCGGACAAGACCCAGTCGATCTGGATCCGCGCCTACATCCCGACCACGGCCGCCGGTGGTCTCTACACCGGCACGGTGACGGTCCGGACCAGCGTCGGAGACATCCAGGTCCCGATCACGGCGAACGTGCGCGACGTGGTGATCCCGCCGACCAAGGACAGCGAGTTCACGAACGTCCTGTGGCACAACATGCTCGGCCCGTCCTCCTGGGACCACGGTGCCGGCGACACGGTGGAGCTCACCTACCACGTCAAGCGGTACGACGACGCCTGGTGGAAGATCGTCGACAACTACGCCGCCATGCAGGCCAGGTACCGCGGCAACAACCTGCAGTTGCCGGTGATCCACCTGCTCCGCGAGGGCGGCAGCAAGGTGGACGACGCGGGCAACTACCAGTTCACCTGGACACGCTTCGACCAGGTGGTCGAGCGGATCATGCGGGCCGGGCACATCAAGCGCCTGGAAGGCTTCACGATGTCCGGGCCGCACGACGACCGCAGGTCGCCGTGGTACGACCCCAATCGGCCACAGGGCAAGTTCCTCACCGAGGTGCTCGGGAAGACCCTTCCGGGGACCACGCAGGCTTCCTTCAGCTGGGTGGACTGGGACTCCACCCCGGCCACCAAGTGGAACGACCAGTTCTTCCCCGCACTGCGGGCGCACCTGATCGAGAAGGGCTGGGACAAGATGTGGTGGCACCACGTCTCCGACGAGGCCGGCAGCCCGACGTGGTTCACCCTCGAGCGCACCATCCGCGCCCGTTGGCCCGAGGTGAAGATCGGTGACGCCATGCTCTGGTCGGGCGTGGACCAGTCCAAGGAAGCCGACGTCATCATCCCCATCCTCGACGAGTACGACCGGCACCGGGCCACGTACGACAAAGAGCGGGACGACCACGGCAAGCAGCTCTGGTTGTACAACTGCATCGGTCCGGCCGGGAACTTCCTGAACAGGTTCGTCGACCAGCCGCAATGGCACCAGCGGATGACCATGTGGTACGCCTACTCGCGCGGTGTCACCGGCTACCTGCACTGGGCCTGGATGAACTGGCAGTACCCGATGAACGACCAGCCCGGCAAGGGCGACGGCTTCATCGTCCGGGCGGACACCAACCCGAGCCGGATGACCTTCGAGTCCTCGCCCCGCTACGAGTCGCTGCGCGACGGCATCGAGGACTGGGAAATCCTGAACCTCTTGGGGAAGCGCAACCCCGGCCTGGCCAAGGACCTTGCCACCAGCATGGCGCAGCGCGGTGACAAGTACGTCATGGACACCACCTTCCAGCAGCGCATCCGCCGGATGGCCCTGGATGCGGCAGCCGGCCTGCCGGTGATCGCTCAGGACCACGCGCTCGACAAGACCGCCACCAGCAGCTCGTCTGCCGGCGCCGGGTTCGAGGCGAGCAAGGCGGTTGACGGAAACGACGTCACCGGCTGGCGCCCGGCCACCGGGACGCAGTGGCTCCAGATCGACCTGCGGAACCAGAGCCGGCTGGACGGCATCCACCTCAAGTGGTCCGCCGCTCCTGCGAACAACTACCGCGTCAAGACCTCGTACGACGGCACCAACTGGGTGGACGCCTATTCCACCACCACAGGTGACGGCGGTGACGACTTCATCGGATTCGTCGGCAAAGCGCGCTACCTGCGACTCGAGGTGACCGGCGGAAGCTCGGCGTACCAGCTGAACTCGTTCGAGGTCTCCGGGCACCGGCTGGCCCAGGCCAACCTGGCGGCCGGCAAGACGTACCACCTGCTGCCGAACCCGGACGATCAGCCGGATGAGGGCAATCGCCAGCTCACCGACGGCCAGATCGGGGATGACTGGTCGGACCTGCGGGGCGTCGGCTGGAAGACGATCAAGAACGCCAACCGCTACACCGACATGACCATCGACCTCGGCTCGGTGCAGCGGGTCGCCGAGGCGAAGGTGCATGCCTACGAGGAGTACCAGCACTACCGTCCGGACGAGCTGACGGTTCTGACCAGCACGGACGGGACCAACTACACCGCGCGCAAGACGGTCACCGGTGTCGACCCGGCCGGGCAGTCGAAGGTCTGGTACGACATCGCGTTCCCGGCGGTGCAGGCGCGCTGGGTCCGGGTGTCGTTCAATCACCGCGGCACGGACCCCGGCACGGTGACCCTGATGGACGAGCTGGAGGTGTACGGCTCCGGCTCGGCCGTGGGGCCGGAGGAGCCGGCAGGGTCGTCGGCGTTCGCGTGGAAGTACCAGAACCACGTGTTCGCACCGGCAACCAACGGGATCCAGCACTGGTGGTTCTCTCCGGGAATCGGTGTGGAGCGAGATGTGTGGCCCGCCGCCAGTCCGGTCGAGGGCAAGCCGGTCGGCCTGGCCTTCGACAACCAGCAGCACGTCTTCGCGCGCAGCAAGACCGACACCTTGCTCACCTCGTCCTGGACCGAAGGGCAGGCAGCAGTCCAGACGGCCGACCTGGGTGGGGCGGCCTACTCCGACCCGGCACCGGTGGTCTGGGGCAACCAGCGCCACGTCTTCGCACGCTCGGCTGACGGTGGTCTGACGCACTGGTCCTGGGACGCAGCGAGCGGTCAGCAGGTCAACACCTGGCCCAAGGCCGCCGTACCGATCGCAGGTAAGCCGTCCGCCTTCGCCGCCCGCGATGAGCTGCACGTGGTAGCCCGGGGCACGGACAACCGCTTGTATCACTGGTGGTGGAAGGCAGACGCTCCCCAACCGCAGGTCGAGTCCTGGGGCGGCGAGGCGTACTCCGATCCGACGACCTTCACCTACGACGGCCAGAACCACGCCTTCGCCAAGGCCGCCGACGGACAGCTGTTCCATTGGTGGTCCGACGTGGACGGACTTCGCAGCGACAAGTGGACCGGCGCACCGGCCGCCTTCAAGGGCACTCCGGCCGGTTACCGCTACGGCACCCAGCAACACGTGGTGGCCAGAGGTGCTGACGACACCTTGTACCACTGGTGGTGGGACCAGCCGACCGACAAGATCACCTTCGCGAACTGGGGTGGTCAGGTCCAGTCCGACCCGGCCGCGTCGGTCTACAACAACCAGCAGCACATCTTCGCCCAGTCGACCACAGCCCTGAGCCACTGGGAATGGGACCCGACGACCGGCTTCAAGCGGGACACCTGGTGAAGCGCCACTGGTTACTGGTCGCTGCGCTCGGCGCGGGGTTGTTGACCACAACAGCCCCGGCCGCCGCAGCAGACGACCTGCCCACCCTGTCTCCAGCACCACAGTCGATCCGCCGCCTCGGTTCCGACCTGTCCGGGCCGACCGTGGTCAGAGAGACCGGTACGGCGAGCGCACGCGCCGCCGGTGCGTTGTCGGCCTGGTCCCTGCCGTCCGCCGCCGGTCTGAAACCCGGTGGCTATGTCCTCGGCGTCGGTTCGTATCAGGGCGAGAAACTGGCAGTCCTGGTCGGCCATGACGCGGCCGGCACCTTCTACGGTGAGCAGACGCTCGCCCAGCTGACCAAGGCCGGCTCGGTGCCCAGCGTGGCGATCGTCGACGAGCCGGCGTTCGCACTCCGCGGTGGCATGGAGTCGTTCTACGGCCAGCCCTGGCAGCAGGCCGACCTGCTGAACCACCTGGACTTCCTGGGCCGGCACCGGATGAACGCGTTCCAGTACACGGTCAGTGGCGACCCGCACACCGCAGGTGCCGAGTGGCGCACGCGCTACGCCGACGCGGATGCCGAACGGATGCGCGCGGCGATCGAGCGCGCCAAGGCGAACCAGGTGCAGTTCATCTACCGGATCAACCCCGAGGCCAACGCCTCGCCGGAAATCGCGAAGCGGTACGGGATCTGCCACATCCGTCAAGCGGACAAGGACGCACTCATCGCCAGGTACCAGCAGCTCTGGGACCTGGGCGAGCGGACGTTCGCGATCGGCTGGGACGACGTCGGCGGCGAGTTCCGCTGTCCTGAGGACGAGCGCTACTTCGGCTCCGATGCGAGCCCGCTCGGGGCGGCCCAGGCCCATGTGGTCAACGACGTCTACGAACGCTTCGTCAAGTTCCACCCCGGCGCCCGGCTGCTCACCGTTCCGACCGACTACTGGGGTACCGGCACGACGCCGTACCGCACCCGGTTCGCCGCACTGATCCCGACCGACGTGGACATCTTCTGGACCGGTCGGGAGGTGGTGTCACCGACGATCACCACGGACGACGCGGCTGCGGCGTCGGCGGCGTTCGGTGGCCGCAAGTTGCTGATCTTCGACAACTACCCGGTGAACGACTACACCCCGACAGCCCAGCACCTCGGTCCGCTCGTCGGTCGGGACGCCGGACTGCCGCAGTACGCGACGGGTTTCCTGATCAACGAGATGCAGGAGGCGGAGCCGTCACTGATCGCCCTGGGTACCGCCGCGGAGTACGCCTGGAACCCCACCGCCTACCAGCCGCAGGCGGCCTGGCAGCGGATTCTCACCGAGCTCGGTGGTCCGGCCGCTGATGCGCTGCGCCGGTACGCCGAGGTACACACAGGCTCGGCACTCACCGCTGACTCGTCGGCGCCTCTCACGCCACACGTGCGCGCATTCATCGACGCCTATCGAGGCAGCCGCGACCTGACCGCTCCGGCTGCTGCACTGACCGACTACCTCGCTCGTCTGGGTGCCGCTCCGGCGGAGTTGCGGGCCGGGCTCGGCAATCCATCGTTCCTGCGCGACTCCGAGCCTTGGCTGGCCCGGACCGAACGCAGGAGCCGGGCCGGTATTGCCGCCGTACGGGCGCTGCAGGCCAAGGCTGCTGGTGACCTGACCGGCTACCGGGCCCGGCGCGAAGAGATCTACGCCGCGCTGAACGACGCGAACACGTCGTTCCGGCTCGCGGTGCCGGGCACTCTGGACGACCTGCTCGATCTCGCCGGCGTTGCGCGGGGGACCGACGTCGTCCGGCACGACAACGGCGCCATGTCGGTGTTCGAGCGGAACCGCAACGGCATGATCCAGAGCACGTCGCAGCGGACCGCCGGCAGCACGTGGGATCCGTTCGTCAACCTGTGGCCGGTGGACGCCGCTGGGAAGCCAGAGGTCGTGGTCCGGCGCGACGGTGGGCTGACAGCCTTCGTGCGCCACGCCGACGGCCGGATCCGGACCAGTCGGCAGAGCGCCCCGGGCGGCGACTGGAGCGCCTGGGAGATCGTGGTGGACCTCGTCGTCGGTGGTGACCCGGCCGCCGTGGTCGGGGACGACGGACTGATCAGCCTGTTCGTCCGCGGTACCGACGGTGTGCCAGTCACGATCTGGCAGCGCGACGGTGGTTGGCGGTTCGAGAAGATCGGCGGGACCACCATGGTGGGCAAGCCCGCGGTGGACGTCAGTCTTGACGGTCTGATGGTCATGGTGGTGCGAGACACGAACAACAAGCTGCAGAACAGCTGGCAGCCGAGTATCGGCAGCGCCTGGGTGCCGTGGAAGCAGCTACCGGGCTCGATCGGTTCCGACCCGGACCTGGTGATGAGCTACAGCGGCGCGTTCAGCGTCTTCTACCGGACCCCCGAGAACGCGGTCTCCACGACCTGGCAGCCGTCCCGGGGCGCCGCCTTCACCGGACTGGCCCGGCTGGGTGGCATCACCGCCCAGGGCAACCCACGAGTCACCCTCGACAACACCGGCGGACTCAGCCTGTCCGTCCGTGGGGCCGACAACCGCGGCTGGGTGATGTGGCAGCTCACTCCCGGCGGCAACTGGCAGGATGGGAAGCTGAATGGAGAGCAGGTGGCCTACTCCGACGTCCGCAACATCGACAGCGTCGGAGGAGCCGGCGTGACGTTCACGATCGATGCCGACGGCAAGCTCCGGACGTCGTGGCAGTCCGCCCTCGGTTCGGGGTGGAGCGGCTGGGCCGACCTGGGCGGTTCGCTCAGCTGAACAAGCCGGGCAGGGTCGTCTCGATCGGAGTGCGCAGCACGGTCGCCGCCTCTTCGTCGTACGGCGTCTCCTGCGCGTTCAGGATGATGAGTGGTTTACCCGCTCGCAGGGCAATGTCGCACAGCCCTGCGGCCGGGTAGACCTGCAATGACGTGCCGATCGCGACAAACACGTCAGCAGCCTCGGTGGCGGCGACTGCGGCGTCCAGGACGACCACGTCGAGCGCCTGGCCGAACGAGATCGTGGCGGACTTCAGAATGCCGCCACACACCTCACACGCCGGGTCCTCGTCACCGGCGTCCAGCCGGGGGAGTACGTCGGCCATGGGGATCCGCCGCTCGCACTGCAGGCAGTCGACGAACCAGACCGTGCCGTGCAGTTCGTGAACCAACTCCGGTGCCGACCCGGCCTTCTGATGCAGGCCGTCGATGTTCTGCGTGATCAGACCGGTCAGCCGGCCCTGCCGCTCCAACTCGACCAGTGCGAGATGACCGGCGTTCGGCTCGGCCGTCCACGCCGGTGCGGCGAGCCGGAACTTCCACGCCTCCACCCGCACCTCGCGCCGAGCGACGTACTCGTCGATGTCGAACATCGCCTGGGCCGCCGGGTTCTTCGTCCACACCCCTTGCGGCCCCCGGAAGTCCGGGATCCCGGAGGCAGTGGAGATCCCTGCCCCGGTCAGTACGGCGATGTGCGCAGCGTCGATCACGCCCCGGACTGTATCCACTCTGTCGCGAGGACCGACATCATGACCTCGTCGACCCACTCGCCGTCCCACAGCAACGCGTCCCGGAACACGCCCTCGACGACGAACCCGGCCTTCTCGTAGGCACGCTGGGCCCGCGGGTTGAATGCGTACACACCGAGGCTGATCCGATGCAGGCCGATCTTCTCGATCCCGTAGCCGACGATCAGCCGGGTCGCCTCGGTCCCGAGCCCACGACCCTGCCCGGATGCCCCGATCAGGATCCTGAAGTTGCAGGACTGGTTGTCCGGGTCCCACTCGTTCAGCACCGCCTCACCGACAACCAGCCCGGAAGCCTTGTCGACGATCGCGAGGTCGAGCCGGTCGGTCTGGTCCTGCCGGGTCCGGTACCACTGCCGGGCCCGCTCCTCGCCGATCTCCTCGTGGCTGCCCGTCAGCCGAGCCACATCCGGGTCGTCCATAGCGACGGCTAGCGCGGGGTAGTCGTCCTCGGTCACCTGTCGCAGTACGACGAGTTCCCCGGTCAGCGTCGGCTTGTCAGCAAAGTCGGTCACGCAGCGGAGTGTGTCAGCTGACCCGCCGGACCACATACACATTTTCGGCGGCCGAAACCAGCTCCTGCGACCGCATCCGGCACCACGCGGGGATATCTGTCGCCGCAGCGGGGTCATCGGCCAGCACGGTCACGGTCTCGCCCACCGCGACAGTCGGTAGTGCCTTGGCCAGTTTGATCACCGGTAGTGGGCAGAGCAGCCCACGGCAGTCCAGCTCCACGTTCACATCCCAACCTCCGCCCGGATCCGCGCCACGATCCCCGGCAGCACCCTGCAGAACCGGTCGACCTCGCCGTACGTCGTCGTCCGCGCCAGCGAGACCCGGACATTGCCGTGGGTGAGCACACCCATCGCCGCCAACACATGTGACGGTCGCAACGTACTCGACGTACAGGCGGAGCCACTGGAAACAGCGAAGCCCGAAGCGTCCAGTGCGGTGACCAACGCCTCGCCGTCCACGTAGAGACACGAGAACATGAGCACATGCGGCAGGCGGTCCTCCGGATCACCCACCACCTCGACATCAGCAACATCCGCGGCCACCCGCTGCCGGATCTCCGCGATCCAGGCCCGGTGCTGCCGGTCCAGCTCCGCAGCCTCCGCCAGCCGGGCCTGCAGCGCGGCCGCCGCAGCCAGCAGGTTGGGAACGTCAGGGAACCCGGGGGAGAGGCCGTCCTCCCGCTCGTCCATCGGCCAGGCCGGAGCGATCCGGGTGCCCTTCCGAACCGCCAGCAGCCCGACACCGGCCGGACCACCCCACTTGTGCGCACTCGCCGTCAGCACCGACCACCCACCCGGTACGACGTCGTGCCCGAGCGACGCCGCTGCGTCGACCAACAGCGGTACGTCGCCACAGGCCGCTGCTGCCGCCTCAACAGGTTGCCGGGTACCCACCTCGTGATTGGCCGACTGCAGCACCGCCACCGCGACCCCGGGCTGCCGGACCGCCTCGGCAAACGCCTCCAGGTCCACCCGGCCCAGCAGGTCCACCCCGACCTCCACACCGGCGTCACCAGCCGTATGCAGTACGGCGGAGTGCTCCACCGCGCTGTGGATGACAGCCGCCCCGACCCGCCGCCGAGCAGCCAGTACGGCGGACAGTCCGGTGCGGATGGCCGCCGTACCGGAGGTAGTCAGGTAGAGCTCGTCAGGGCGCACTCCGACGCCCTCGGCAAGTACCGCCCGGGCGTTGTCCAGCAGCAGCCGGGCCGTCCGTCCCTCGTGGTACAGGCGGACCGGATCGGCCCACCCGGAATCCACTGCCGAGAGCAACATTTCCCGCGCGGCCGGATGCAGAGGCTCCGCCGACGCAGCGTCCAAGTACCCACGCTCATCCACAGGGGAAACGCTAAGGCCTACCTATGCGCAGGACGGCGTTTGGTGTCCAGTAGTGTTTGGTCGTCAGTCTCACTTGGGAAGGGAAAGGCGCCCCGTGGGTTCGAACGGCACGTCCGGAGTGGAGGAGCGCATGGCAGGTCCTGCCCGCGCCACACGTCCGGCGAAACGACGGCTGCTGGCCGCGGCGGCAACGGTGCTCGGCACCGTGCTGCTGACCGGTTGTTCGTCGGAGACCACTGAGCAGTGGAAACGACTCGGTCTCCCCGAGGCCGCCTCGGACCGGACCGAGGCTGTCCGCAGTCTCTGGATCGGCGCGTGGATCGCGGCCTTGATCATCGGCGTCGCGGTGTGGGCCCTGATCCTGTACGTCGTGGTGCGCTACCGCAAGCGCAACGACGAGGCACCCAAGCAGGTGCGGTACAACCTGCCGCTCGAGGTGCTGTACACGCTGGCCCCGTTCGCGATCATCGGGGTGCTCTTCTTCTACACCGTCGAGCACGGCAACCAGATCACCAGGATGTCGGGCACGCCCCAGCACACGGTGAACGTGGTCGGCCAGCAGTGGCAGTGGACCTTCAACTACAAGGAGCAGGTCAACGGGCAGGAGGGCGTCTGGGAGACCGGAACGCTCGACAAGCCCGCCGAGCTGTGGCTCCCGGTGAACGAGTCGGTGCACTTCGACCTGACCTCGCCGGACGTCATCCACTCCTTCTGGGTCCCGTCGTTCTACTTCAAGCTCGACGTGATCCCGGGCCGGACCAACAAGTTCGAGGTCACGCCGACCAAGACCGGTACGTTCGCCGGCAAGTGCGCCGAGCTCTGCGGGCTCTACCACAGCCGGATGATCTTCAGTGTCAAGGTGGTCACCCGCGCCGAGTACGACCAGCACCTCAAGGAACTGGCCGACCGCGGCCAGACCGGTGCCGCCGTCGGCGGCAAGGACGCGACCACCATTCCTGGTCACGGTGAGCAGGAGGGCGGGAAATGACCGACTTCGCCGAGCGCTCCGGCGCCATCGGGACGAGTGCGGCACTGCCGCGGCGGCGTAGCAAGGGCCAGATCGCGGTCAAGTGGATGACGACGACCGATCACAAGCTGATCGGTCACCTGTACCTGATCACGTCGTTCGCGTTCTTCCTGATCGGCGGCGTGATGGCGCTGCTGATCCGGGCCGAGCTGGCCAAGCCGGGTCTGCAGATCGTGAACGAAGAGGTCTACAACCAGCTCTTCACGATGCACGGCACGATCATGCTGCTGCTCTTCGCGACGCCGCTGTTCGTCGGCTTCGCGAACGTGATCATGCCGGTCCAGATCGGTGCTCCCGACGTCGCGTTCCCGCGGCTCAACATGTTCAGCTTCTGGCTGTTCCTGTTCGGCGGCCTGATCACGATCAGCGGCTTCTTCACCCCCGGTGGTGCCGCCGACTTCGGCTGGTTCGCCTACGCCCCGCTGTCGAACGCGGTCCGTTCGCCGGGCATCGGCGGTGACCTGTGGATCATGGGTCTGTGGATGGCCGGTCTGGGCACCATCCTCGGTGCGGTGAACTTCGTCACCACGATCATCACCATGCGCGCCCCGGGGATGACGATGTTCCGGATGTCGATGTTCACCTGGAACATCCTGGTGACGTCGATCCTGGTCCTGATCGCCTTCCCGATCCTGGCCGGCGCGCTGCTGATGCTGGAGGCGGATCGAGCCTTGGGGGCTCACGTCTTCGACGCCGGGAACGGCGGTCCACTGCTCTGGCAACACCTGTTCTGGTTCTTCGGGCATCCAGAGGTCTACATCATCGCGCTGCCGTTCTTCGGCATCATCACCGAGATCCTGCCGGTCTTCAGCCGCAAGCCGCTGTTCGGCTACATCGGCCTGGTCGCCGCGACGCTCGGTATCGGCATCCTCTCGGTGGCGGTGTGGGCCCACCACATGTTCGTCACCGGAGCGGTGAACCTGCCGTTCTTCTCGTTCATGACGTTCTTGATCGCGGTCCCGACCGGGGTGAAGTTCTTCAACTGGATCGGCACGATCTGGGGCGGATCGGTCTCGTTCGAGACCCCGATGCTCTGGTCGATCGGCTTCCTGACGACCTTCCTGTTCGGCGGCCTGACCGGCATCATCCTGGCCTCGCCGGCGCTGGACTACCAGCTGTCCGACTCGTACTTCGTGGTCGCGCACTTCCACTACGTCGTCTTCGGCACGGTGGTGTTCGCGATGTTCGCCGGGTTCTACTTCTGGTGGCCGAAGATGACCGGCCGGATGCTCGACGAACGCCTCGGCAAGCTGCACTTCTGGCTGCTGTTCATCGGCTTCCACACGACGTTCCTGGTGCAGCACTGGCTGGGCGTCGAGGGCATGCCGCGGCGCTACGCGTCGTACGGGGCGAACGAGGGCTTCACCACGCTGAACGAGGTCTCCAGCGTCGGTGCCTTCGTGCTCGGCCTGTCGATGCTGCCGTTCTTCTACAACGTCTACAAGTCCCGCAAGGCACCGCTGGTCAACACCGACGACCCGTGGGGCTGGGGCCGATCAATGGAGTGGGCGACCAGTTCGCCGCCGCCGCGGCACAACTTCGACAAGCTGCCGCGGATCCGGTCCGAGAGCCCGGCCTTCGACCTGCACCACCCGGAGCTGGCGCTCGCCGAGTACCCGGCCAACCGGGCCGCAGCTGACAACCTGCTCGATGCCGGCGAGGACCAGGGCCGCGTGGCCCTGCTCGAGGAGAACGCGGCGAAGAACGAAGGGAAGGACGGCGCGTGAAGGTCGAGGCCTGGGTCTTCGGACTCCTGAGCGTGTTCGTACTGGTCGTCACGCCGATCTACTGGCTGATGTCGGAGGACCCGACCGGGACCACCGCACTGGTGATGACGTTCTTCCTGTCGCTGCTGATCGCGTTCTACCTCAGCGTCACCGCCCGCCGGATGGACGCCCGTCCGGAGGACCGCAAGGAAGCCGAGATCGTGGACGGGGCCGGTGAGCTCGGCTTCTTCCCGCCGCACTCGTGGTGGCCGCTGTTCTGCGCCCTCACGCTGTCGGTGGTCGTGCTCGGCCTGGTCTTCGGCTGGTGGCTGTTCATCGCCGGGTGCGCGATCGGGATCGTCACGCTGTCGGGCTTCATCTTCGAGTACTACCGCGGGGATCACGCCCACTAGTAGTTGAAACCATCATGAGAACGCCGTCCGGGCCAACCGGACGGCGTTTTCGTGCGTCTGAGGAACGACGGGTTACGCTGGGCGGCGGTTGACGGATACAGGGGAGAACTGGGGAATGGTAAGCAGGAAACACGGCCTGGCCGTGGTGGGAATCGCGGCGATGCTGCTGGCCGGCACCGCGTGCAGCGACACCGAGGGCGGCGCCAAGCCGGGCCCCGGTGGCACCCAGAGCAGCAGTACGCCGGGTGTGTCGACGCCCCCCGGCACCTCGGCGACGCCGTCGGACAACCCGGCCGCGGCCAATGTCGCGGTGGTCCCGGCGAACGGCGCCAAGGCGGTCGCGCCGGACAAGCCGGTGACCGTGACCACCTCGGTGGGCACGATCAAGTCGGTCACGCTCAAGGACGACGACGGTGACACCGTCGACGGCGCCCTGAACGCCGACAAGACCCAGTGGACGGCCGGCCCCGGGGTCAAGCCCGGAGCGACGTACACGCTGACCGGCTCGGCCGAGGGCACCGACGGCGCGAACGTGCCGATCTCCTCGAGCTTCACCACCCTGAAGGCGACCAGGAACCTGAAGGCCTCGGTCGTCCCGCTGAACGGCGAGACCGTCGGCGTCGCGCTCCCGATCCAGATCTACTGGAACAACCCGGTCACCGACCGCGCCGCGGTCGAGAAGCGGCTCGAGGTCAAGACCTCGGTCCCGGTCGAGGGCAGCTGGCACTGGGTGAACAACAAGCAGGTCAACTACCGGCCGAAGGCCTACTGGCCGGCCGGCACCAAGGTCACGGTGCTGATCAAGACCGCCGGGGTGAACGCCGGCAACGGCACCTGGGGTGCCGCCAGCCGCGAGATCAAGTTCGCGATCGGCAAGTCGGTGGTCAGCAAGGTCGACGTAGCGAAGCACACGATGACGGTGACCATCAACGGCAAGCTGGCCCGCACCATCCCGATCACCGCCGGCAAGGACGGCTTCACCACCCGCAGCGGGGTGAAGGTGATCATGGAGAAGTTCGCCACCAAGCGGATGGACGCCCGGACCGTCGGCATTCAGCCCGGCGACCCGGAGTACTACGACATCCACGACGTGAAGTGGGCCCAGCGGGTGACGAGCTCCGGTGAGTTCATCCACGGCGCCCCGTGGTCGAGCGGCAGCCAGGGCAGCGCCAACGTCAGCCACGGCTGCGTCGGGATGAGCCTGGCCAACGGTCAATGGTTCTTCAACCAGACGCTGCGCGGCGACCCCGTCGTGGTGACCGGCACCAAGCGGTACATGACCGCCGGTAACGGCTGGACCGACTGGAACCTGCCCTACGAGAAGTACAAGCAAGGCTCAGCACTGAGCTAGAGGGCCATCAGGCTCGCTCCCTGCCAGCCGCCGCCGGCGGAGTAGCGACCCTGGGACCAGGGATTGCTGGTGGTGGCGCCGCTGTGAGGATAGACCCACGCGGCGCCATCGCTGTCACGGACGGTGATGTCCAACCGACCGTCCCCGGTCACGTCCTGCAGCAACATCACATTGGCCAGCCCCCAGCCGCTCCCTGCGGCGATCTGAGCGCCTGTCGCGGTCACATGGACAGTCAGGTTCCCGGACCCGTCCCGGGCCACCAGATCGGCACGTCCGTCGCCGGTGACATCACCGACGAGCAGGGCGGTGGCCGAGTTCCAGTTCACCCCGACACTGAACGGTCCGGTCCAGTTGGCCGCCGTACCGGATTTGCCGTTGTGCGGGTAGGTCCACATGCTGCCGTCGCGGCGGCGGCTCACCAGGTCGGGCTTGCCGTCACCGGTCAGGTCACCCATCCCGATCCAGTCCGCGATGTCCCAGCCGGTGAGGCCGGTCGCGTACGGCGAATTCCAGCCGGCCGCGTTCCCGCTCAGCCCGTTGTGCGGATACACGTGGAGGGTCTGGTCGTTGCGGACCATCACCAGATCCGCCTTGCCGGTGCCGGTCGCGTCGGCCAGGAAGATCACCCGGGCGATGTCCCACCCCGTCGTGTTGGTGTCGTAGGAAGTCGTCCACGGATTGCTCGCCGACTGACCGTTGTGCGGGTACACGATGAGGCGGCCGTTCCGGCGGACCACCATGTCGGCCTTGCCGTCGCCAGTGACGTCGATCATCAGTTGACCTCCGTTCCGTTGACGACCAACCGCTCCAGTCCGGGGACCGGTGGCCGGTGAACCGTAATCCTGCTCGGGCTTTGCGCCAGGGCGGAGTGGGTGACGTTCAGGGTCTTGCCATCAGCGGACAGCCGGAAACGCAGCGACAAAGGCCCGAACAGCGTGGGCATCTTGTCGAACACCGTCTCGGAGTCCTTCGAAATCCAGGCGAGCGGGCAGAGCCGCAGCAGGTGCAGCTCACCAAGAGTCACCGCGTCGTCGATCACCGCGTGCCGGGCGGCCCAGGTGATCAGCGGCTGGGTGAAGAGCGTCCCGTACATGCCGTGCCGGTGCTCGCCGGAGATGAACGTGTCCGGCGAGATCGCGCCGGTGAGCAGCCCGTACAGCCCTTCGAGGAAGTGTGCGCGGTCGCCTCGCTGCCAGCTGTGGAAGAGGTTCCAGCTGTAGCAGGGCTCACCGCTGCTCTGCTCGTGGTCCAGGACGACCCGGTCGAGCGCGGTGTGGTGTGCGGGGTCGAAGTTGGCCACGTTGGGGCCGACCCGGAAGAACTCGACGAACGACGTCATCAGCGGATCGTCGGCAGGGAGCAGATCGGCGTACACCGACATCAGGGCGCCACCGTCGAACGCCTCCAGGTCCGGCCAGGCGCTCTCGTTGCCGTAGAACTTGCTGGGCAGGATCGGATGCTTGACGCCGCTCGGATCGGTCCACCGCGGCGCAGTCGTCGCCTCCTGGCGAAGTGTGTTCGCGTAGATGGTCCGGAAGGAGTCGGCGAGCTGCGCGAACTCGTTCGCCCGCGGGTGCGAGATCCGCTGCAGCAGCTGTACTGCGGTCCGCAGACCACGGTGGATCCAGGCCTGACTCGAGATCGCCTGCTGGACCTGGGCGGTGTCGTTCGCCTTGCCCGGTGGCATCAGCCCCTTCACCGCCGCATGCCCCTGGTACTGACACGCCCGCTGGATGAACTCGCAGGCCTTCACGATCGGAGTCAGCCAGCGGTTCAGGAAGGCCTGGTCTCCGCTGAGTAGCACGTGCCTGGCCGCAGCCTCCAGGATCGCGCCGTGGTCGCTGAGCCAGTGGAACGGCTGCAGCTGCGCTGGGGTGGCAAAGAAGCCGTCACGGGAGAACTGCTTGTAGTCGTCACCCGGCGGCTCCACCGTACCCTGGACCGCCAGATAGAGCTCCAGATGCGACGCCACCACGTCGTGGTAGCCGAGGAGGTCCAGGAACATGTGGCTGACCATCGAGGTCGGCGTACTCCACAGCATGTCGTAGCCGTAGGAGCCGGACAGGAAGGTGTGCTTGCCGGTGTCCGGGCTCTTCTCGCCGATGATCTCGGCCAACTGCACGCTGCGACGGAAGAACTGGTCGACATACGGCTCCGGCGTGCTGACGGACGCGGCGGTGGCCGGCTTCCTGGCCCAATACGTCTCCGCCTGCGCGAGAGCACCGGCGTACCCGAGGGCTAGCTCAGCGTCGATCTCAGCGCGCGGCTGGGGGAGCATCGGCACCAGTACGTCGACGTACGCGCCCTTGCGAGCCTGGATGTTCACCGTGAGGTCGTACACCCCGTTGGCGCCGGTCAGCGTGGTCGCGCCGGGCACGCTGACGGCCATCCGGACCAGTCCGGCGCCGTCGAAGACCCGGGCGGGCACAGGCTCCGGTCCGGGGTTGAAGACCTGCTCGATCTTCAGAGTGGTGTCGAGTGGAGCCGTTGCCGGGATGACCTCCATGGTGACGAAGGCGTCCTGCTGCTGCGGCGGATCGATCCGGTGCTTGATGTATGCCTTGCTGAGCCGCAGAACGAAGGAGAACGACGCCGGCGGCCGCACCTCACTCACCTGCTCGATCGAGAACCGCGTCCATGCGTAGATCGGCTCCAGCGCAGTCTGGACGTCAGGAGCACCGCGGAGATGCGCGAACACCGACTGACGCAGTACGACGCCCTCCTGCCGCCGGTGCTCGGTCCACAGCACCGGCGTGTGCTTGTCCTGCTGCCAGCCCTGGATGCCGACTCCGAAGTCACCCTTGTACAGGTAGTAGCGCCCGGTCGGCATCGGCGGGATGACCCCGCGGTCCGGCATCACGGGGGTCACCTGGAAGTCCTTGTTGACGTAGGCGTCCAGGTACGGCTTGGGGTGACCGACCGGCAGCGCCACCGCCGGCTGGCACACCATGGTGCCGTTGTAGAACATGTCGAACCGGAACAGGTGCGATTTCCACCCGACCGGGGTCCAGACACCCCGCTGTGGGGCCCACCACCGCAGGGCCTCCTGGACATTTGGTTCGCCGAACACACCCGCCGCCTGAGCCTGCTGGGCGTGGGCAGCTGCGGCAGGCGCGGCGGCCGCCGTACTGGCTGCTGTGCTGGTGGATGTCAGACCGGCAGCAGTCGCAGCACCGGCCAGTTGGAGGGCGCGTCGTCGAGACAGTTCGGGCGGCATGGAAGAAGTTTTCGACATACCGAAGACGCGCGCAAGCAGTTAGACCACAACGAAAAACGCCCCCGGCCTCAGCCAGGGGCGTTCTCGGTACTGCGTCAGTGCTTGTCGGGCGTGACCTCGTGGAAGGCGTCCGTCTCGGTCAGCTCGTGCACGTCGTCGTCGTGACCGTGCGAGTGCGCGTCCTCGATCTCCGCCGCGGTCGGCTTCTGCACCGCGTCCGCGTAGTAGAAGCGGCTCAGCTTGGCGCGCACCTTGTTCAGTGCCCGGCGCGGAGCGCGAACCCCGTTGTCGTCAGTCTCCGGACCCACCTCGTACGGGACGAGCCGGTCGTGCGCGGTGAGCTCGTAGGCCTCGAAGTTCGAGATCGGCGTGTGCCGCTCCGAGTAACCGCCGTCGGGGGAGCGGACGATAATGCCCGACTCCAGACCGTGCAACAGCCGCTCCTGGTCGGCGCGCTGCAGCGAGATCGCGATCCGCCGCGTCACCCAGAAGGCGAGCACCGGACCGAGGAACACCGCGACCCGCAGGAACCAGGTCACCTTGTTCAGCGACACGTCGAAGTGGGTCGCCACCAGGTCGTTACCGCCACCGATCCACAGCAGGCCGTAGAAGGTGATGAAGGCGGCACCGATACCGGTCCGGGTCGGCACGTTGCGCGGCCGGTCCAGCAGGTGGTGCTCCCGCTTGTCGCCGGTGATCCAGCTCTCGATGAACGGATACAGCGCGACCAGCGTGACGAAGGCAGGTGGTATCAGCAGCGCCGGTATCAGCAGGTTCCAGCTGAGCGTGACGCCCCAGAAATGGGACTCGAAGCCCGGCATGATGCGGACCGAGCCTTCCAGCCAGCCCATGTACCAGTCCGGCTGTGAGCCGGCCGTCACCTCGGCGGGGTTGTACGGCCCGTACAGCCAGACCGGGTTGATCTGCAGCAGCGCGCCCATCAGCGCGGTGATGCCGAACACGACGAAGAAGAAGCCGCCGGCCTTGGCCATGTAGACCGGCATCAGCGGGTAGCCGACGACGTTCTTCTCGGTCCGCCCGGGACCGGCGTACTGGGTGTGCTTGTGGTACACGACCAGGAACAGGTGCGCCGTGACCAGGGCCAGGATCAACCCCGGGATCAGCAGCACGTGCACGGTGAAGAACCGGGACACGAACTCGTCACCCGGGAACTCGCCGCCGAAGATGAAGAAGCTCAGGTAGGTCCCGATGATCGGGGACGCCTGGATCATGCCCTGGGTGATGCGCAGCCCGGTGCCCGACAGCAGGTCGTCGGGGAGGCCGTAGCCGATGAAGCCCTCGATGATGCCGAGGAACAGCATCCCGAAGCCGATCACCCAGTTCAGCTCACGCGGCTTGCGGAACGCGCCGGTGAAGAAGATCCGGAGCAGGTGCACCATCATCGCGGCGATGAACAGCACCGCCGCCCAGTGGTGGATCTGCCGCATCAGCAGACCGCCGCGGACGTCGAACGAGATGTCCAGCGTCGACGCGTAGGCCTCGGACATGTGCAGGCCCTTGAGCAGGCTGTACGAACCCTGGTACTCGACCTCGGCCATCGACGGCTTGAACCAGAAGGTCAGGAAGATGCCGGTGAGGATCAGGATGATGAAGCTGTACAGCGCGATCTCGCCGAGCATGAACGACCAGTGGTCCGGGAAGACCTTGCGCAGGTTCTTCCGGCCGATCTTGCCGATCCCCAGGCGGTCGTCGACCCACTTGACCGGCGGCGGAAACTCCGCCGTCGCGGCAGGCTTTTCTTTCGTGTCTGACACTGGTGTCACCCTCGTTCCCAGAAGCTCGGGCCGACCGGCTCGGTGAAGCCGCTCTGCGCGACCAGGTAGCCCTCTGCGTCCACTGCCAACGGTAGCTGAGGCAGCGGCCGGGCAGCAGGCCCGAAGATCACCTTCGCGCCGTCGGCCAGGTCGAACGTCGACTGGTGGCACGGGCAGAGCACGTGGTGCGTGGTCTGCTCGTACAGGGAGATCGGGCAGCCCACGTGGGTGCAGATCTTGGAGTAGCACAGGATGCCGTCGATACCCCAGTTCTCCCGACCGGGCTTGGTGCGGATCTTGTTCGGCTCGATCCGGACCACGATCACCGCGGCCTTCGCCTTGGCGTTCTGGTACTCGACCGCGCTCTCCTCCTGCAGCGGAGTGAGGTTGGCCGGCTGCGCGTTGACCAGCTGGCCGACGACCAGGTCGGACGGCTTGATCGGGCGGTCGGTGACGTCGTTGACGACCCGGATGCCCTTGGCCCAGATGGTGTTGTACAGGCTGCGGCCCGGCAGCGGACCGAGGTCACGCAGCAGCACGATGGCCGGCAGACCGAGCAGGCCCATCGCACCGAGCAGCGAGCGGCGGATCAGCTTGCGCCGGCCGAAGCCGGACTCGGCCGCACCCTCCTTGAAGCCCTCGATGATGTCGGCCTTCTGCTCCGGCGACGAGTTGGCGTCGTGCCGCAGCTCGACGATCTCGGTGTCGACCATCAGCTGCTTGGCCCACTGGATCGCCCCGGCGCCGATCAGGAACAGCCCGACGCCCAGGCACAGGCCCAGCGTCATGTTGTTCGCGTTACCGGACAGCGGACCGAACTCGAGGATCGCGTCCCGCGGGATCGCGAAGTACGCGACGCAGGCGCCGAGGGCCAGCAGGCCGGCCAGCGTGAACATCGTCGCGACCTGACGCTCCGCCCGGTCGGCGGCCTTCGGGTCGATATCGGTGATCCGGTACTCGTGCGGCTCCAGACCCGGATCCGCGATCGGCTCGGCCACCTCGACCGTGCCGTGGTGCTCGTCGTCCGCCTTCACAGGCAGGTTCTTGTCACTCATTCGGCGCTCGCCCCCTCAGCCTTGTGTGCTGCGCCGGGGCCCTTGGCCTTCACGCCCTTGGCGCCGATCCAGACCGCCACCACGACCAGCAGGCCGATACCGACCAGCCAGCCCCACAGACCCTCGGAGACCGGGCCGAGCCGGCCGAGACCGAAGCCACCCGGGTCCTTCTGCTCCTGCAGCGCGTGCAGGTACGCGATGATGTCGCGCTTGTCCTCCGGCAGCATCACCTGGTCGGAGAAGACCGGCATCTGCTGCGGACCGGTCAGCATCGCCTCGTAGATGTGCTTCGGGTCGACGTTCATCAGCGACGGCGCGTACTTGCCGTTGGGCAGCGCGCCACCCTTGCCGGCGAAGTTGTGGCAGGCCGTGCAGTTGGTCCGGAAGAGCTCGCCACCACGGGTGACCTGCTCGTCGGTGGCCTTGCTGATGTCGTACGCGTCGGTCGCCGGAACGGCCGGGCCCGGGGACAGCGAGGCGACGTACGCGGCCAGGGCCTCGATCTCCTCCGGCGTGTAGGTGGGAGTCTTCCGCGGGACCTGGGCGCCCGGCTGCATCGCGGGCATCCGGCCGGTGCCGACCTGGAAGTCGACCGCGGCCGCACCGACACCGATCAGCGACGGGCCGGCCATCTTGCCCTCGCCGTTCCCGCTGCCTTCGGCGTTCAGGCCGTGACAGCTGGAGCAGCCGACCGCGAAGAGCTTCTTGCCCTCTTCGATCTGCTGGGACTGGGCCGAGTTGTCGGCCACCGCGCTGCCAGGGGCAAACGCGGCGTACGCCGAGCCCACTGCCAGGAGGCCGAACAGGAGCACGACGAGGCCGGCGGACCGGTGCCGTCGTCGCGCGGAGAGAAAGCGCGCCGGTGACAAGGAGGTTCTCTTCTCACTCATTTGAGCAGGTAGATGGTCGCGAACAGGGCGATCCAGACCACGTCGACGAAGTGCCAGTAGTACGACACGACGATCGCCGAGACGGCCTGTTCGTGGGTGAACTTGCGGGTCATGTAGGTCCTGGCCAGGACGAACACGAAGGCGATCAGGCCGCCGGTCACGTGCAGGCCGTGGAAGCCGGTGGTCAGGTAGAACACCGACCCGTACGGCGAGGACGAGATCGTGATGCCCTCGTGGATCAGCGTGGCGTACTCCGTCACCTGGCCGGCGATGAAGACCGCGCCCATCAGGTACGTGAGGATGAACCACTCACGCATCCCCCACTTGAGGAAGTTCGCCGCGGAGCCGACCCGGCCGACCCGGCCGTGCTCGGCCGCGAAGACGCCGAACTGGCACGTCACCGAGGAGAGCACCAGGATCAGCGTGTTGGTCAGCGCGAACGGGATGTTCAGCATCTCCGTCGACGCGTCCCAGAGCGTCTCCGTCCCGGGCGCCGCGGTCGCGGTCGTCACCGACCGGATCGTGAAGTACGCCGCGAACAGAGCGGCGAAGAACATCAGTTCGCTCGCTAGCCAGACGATCGTGCCGACACTGACCATGCTGGGACGGTCGTGGTGTCCGTGTTCACGAGACGCTGGGAGCGCAGTTGCAGTGGCCACGCCGTCATTATGTCGGTCCACCCCGGAAGTACTACGACCACCCCCATGCATGTCGCACTACTGTTGAAAGGTGCTTCCTCTCCACGCCGGGCCCGGTGACCAGATCGCGCCGTTCACACCCCTGCGGTTGCTGACGGCCTGGACCTTCGAACCGGTGTTACTCGCCGTGATCATCGCGGCCGGTGCGCTCTACCTGTACGGCGTCCGCCAGCTCCGCAAACGCGGTGACAAATGGCCCGTCGGGCGGACCGTCGCGTTCGTCGGACTGGGGCTGGGCAGCGCGGTGATCGCGACCCAATCGGCGCTGGGCACTTACGACACGGTGCTGCTGAGCGTGCACATGGCTCAGCACATGGTCCTGTCGATGCTGACGCCGCTGATGATGGCGCTCGGCGCGCCGGTCACGCTGGCGCTGCGGACGCTGCCCCAGCGGCCCCGGAAATGGTTGCTCTCCGTGTTGCATTCGCGGATCGCGAAGGTCGCCTGCTTCCCGCTGATCGGCTTCACGCTGTTCGTCCTGAGCCCCTGGGTGCTCTATTTCAGCGGCATCTACGACGCCACGCTGCGCTCGACCGCGCTGCACGACCTGCTGCATTTCCACTTCGTGCTGGTCGGATCGCTGTTCTTCTGGCCGCTGCTGGGCATCGATCCGGTCCCGGGGCGGGTGATCTACCCGTTCCGGCTGATCATGACGTTCCTCACGTTGCCGTTCCACGCGTTCCTCGGGATCACGATCATGTCCGCGAACAAGCTGATCGCCGAGGACTGGTACACGAGTTTCGAACGCTCCTGGCCGCCCTCGCCACTACACGACCAGTTCATCGCCGGCGGCCTGCTGTGGGGTTCCGGCGACATCGTCGGGCTGGTGTTCTTCGGCGTTCTGTTCGTCCAGTGGGTGCGCGACTCGCAGCGTGAGGCGCGCCGCGAGGACCGCCGCCTGGACCGGTTGGAGGAACAGGCGCGCCGGGCTGAACAGACACCCCGGTAGCATTCAGCTGTCCAGTCGCCTTTTTCACAGCTTGGGATGAATCGATGAGCTCAGAGCGTCCGCTGAAGGTTCTCGTCTACAGCGACGACCGTACGACGCGGGAGTCCGTCCGGCTCGCGCTGGGCAAGCGCCCGGCCGCCGATCTGCCTGCCCTCGAGTACGTCGAGTGTGCGACCGAGCCGGCCGTGATCAAGACCATGGACAAGGGCGGGATCGACCTGGCCATCCTGGACGGCGAAGCAGTGCCGGCCGGTGGCATGGGGATCGCCCGGCAACTGAAGGACGAGATCTTCAACTGCCCGCCGGTCCTGGTCATCACCGGCCGTCCGCAGGACGCCTGGCTGGCCACCTGGTCGCGCGCCGAGGCCGCGGTCTCGCACCCGATCGACCCGGTCCGGTTCGCCGAGGTCACCGCGGACCTGCTCCGCGCCGTGGTCGCCAAGCTGCCCGCCACCACCTGATCCCGGCGATGGCCGCCTACACCTGGCCGCAGGTCCTCAACCCGCTGCTGCGCGGCGAGGACCTCGAGGTCACCGCCACTGCGTGGGCGATGGAGCAGATCCTGTCCGGCGCCGCGTCCCCGGCCCAGCTGGCCGGCTTCGTCATCGCACTCCGCGCCAAGGGCGAGACAGTCACCGAGGTCGAGGGCCTGGTCACGACCATGCGCGACTTCGCGACCCGGATCTCGGTCCCCGGCCGGACCCTGGACGTCGTCGGTACCGGCGGCGACCAGGCCCACACCGTCAACATCAGCACGATGTCCGCGATCGTTGCCGCCGGCGCCGGTGCGAAGGTCGTCAAACACGGCAACCGCGCCGCATCCTCGGCATGCGGAGCGGCCGACGTACTGGAGGAGCTCGGGATTCCGCTGGACCTCACCGCAGCGCAGGTCGCCGAGGTGGGGGAGCAGGCCGGGATCACCTTCTGCTTCGCGCCCGCATTCCACCCCGCGCTGCGGCATGCCGCCGTACCGCGGCGGGAGCTCGGTGTACCGACGACCTTCAACTTCCTTGGGCCGCTGGCGAACCCCGGTGACCCGTCCGCCCAGGCGGTCGGCGTCGGCGATGCCCGCGTTGCTGGGCTGATGGCCGGCGTACTGGCCCGGCGCGGGATCGACGCGCTGGTCTTCCACGGCGACGACGGGCTGGACGAACTCACCACCCGTACGACGTCGCAGGTGTGGAACGTCGGTGGCGGAGAGGTGGAAGGGCCGTTCACGGTCGACCCGCGCGATCTCGGCATCGAGCCGGTGTCGGCGGATGCGCTGAAGGGTGCGGACGCGCCGTACAACGCCAAGGTCGTCCGGTCGCTGCTCGAAGGCGAAGCGGGCGCTGTGCGCGACGTCGTTCTGCTGAACGCCGGGGCGGCGCTTGCCGCCTACACCCCGGTCGAGGGCCCGATCACCGCGCGGATCCGGGCCGGGATGGACCTCGCCGCCGAGGCGATCGACTCCGGCGCGGCCAAGGACGTCCTGGACCGCTGGATCGCCGCCTGCGCGACTGTGCGCGGCTAGCTGTTGGCCGGCGGGACTCGCGTCCCGCCGGTTCTCAACGGCTGATCTTGATCTCGCTGACCTTCGTCCGCCACACCTGAATCCACGTCGGCGTCGTCCCTGCGATGTCCCCGATCGACACCGCCGCCGTACCGTCCCCGCGGTCGACGACCGCGATCAGCACAGTCGAGAACGTCTCCTTCAGCTTCGGCGCCTTGACCGCCACCCGCGTGGTGATCTCGTGCCCCTTGTGCCCATCCACGGTGATCGCCTTGTGCGTCGTACCGGAGATCTTCGCGCCCTCGCCGTACAGCCCGATGATCGCCCGCGACCCGGCTTGGGTGGCGGCCGCCTTCAACCCGGCCGGCGTACTGGTCACCTTGAACGTCGGCGTCAGCTGACCGAACGAGACGTAGTTCCCCCAGTCGGCTTCCTTGTTGTAGTTCTCGTGCACGGTCAGCCAGATCGCAGCCCCGCCGTACTGCCCCGACCGCTCGCCGGTGTTCGTCCACGCCGACCCCATGATCGGCATCGTGTCCTTGTTGGCAGCAACGATCAACGCCCCCAACACCTCTCCCCGAGGCGGCGGCGTCTCCGAAGGTTTGACCGAAGGACTAACCGTCCGAAACCCCGGATTCCCCGAAGGCAACGAGACGGGTTGAACCGCATCAGCCCGAGTCCAGATCCACCCGACGCTCAACGCAGTAGCCGTCAAAGCAGCCACCACCAAAACCAAAGCCCCAACCAACCGAGCCCGAGCCCCCGAATCCCCACCAGGCCTCAAAACCACCCCATACCCCTCAGCCTCAGGCACCCCAACCCGCTTACTTCCCGTCCCAGCCCCACCAGCCTGCTGCGCCACCCCACCAGCCTGCTCGCCACCGGACCCAGCGCCCGGCCCACCAGCCCTCTGCCCACCCTGCTGTGCAGCCGAGGGCCGCCCAACCTGCTGCGCAGACGCCGGCTGAGCCTGCTGCGCGTACGACGGCAGCCCACCCGGCGCACCCGCCTGCCCAGCCCGAGGCCCGTACTGCACTGGCCCACCCTGAGCCCCACTCGGCCCACCCTGCTGAGGACCACTCGGCCCACCCTGAGCCCCACTCGGCCCACCTTGTGATCCAGCCGGCGCGCCCTGCGGCCCACTCGGCCCGCCTTGTGATCCAGCCGGCGCGCCCTGCGGCCCACTCGGCCCGCCTTGTGATCCAGCCAGCCCGCCCTGCGGCCCACCCGGCACACCGCCAGGCTGATTGCCCGGCCGCTGCCCTTGCGGCCCACCTGGCCCGTTGCCCTGCGGAACACCCCACTGCGCGCCCTGCGGACCTGCCGGCCCACCCTGCGGTCCAGCAGACCCAACTCCGGCCTGAGTGCCCGCCCGCTGACCCGGCAACCCGCCTGGCTCGTTCCCGTGCGGACCTGCCGGCCCACCCGGTCCGTTGCCTTGCGGAACACCCTGCCCGCCCTGCGGTACCTGGGGACCCGCCGGCCCAGCCTGCGACCACGTCGGGCCCACCGCAGGCTGAGAGCCCGACCGCTGACCCTGCGGTCCACCTGACCCGTTGCCCTGCGGCACACCTCCCTGCCCGCCCTGCGGACCCTGGGGACCCGCCGGCCCAGCCGGTGCCGAGGCCGCCCCATGCACAGGCGGTCGGCCATGCGGCCCAGCCGTCATCTGCCCAGGCCGCGGCCCAAACCCTTCCTGCCCCGGCGGCAGCCCACGCTGACCCGCCTGATTCGCCTGACCCGCTTGCATTGGGTGTGCGGACTCACCGGGCTGCACGTGCTGACCTGCCTGCACTGGCTGACCCAACTGTCCGGGCTGTCCCGGCAGCCCAGGCTGACCCGCCTGCACCCGCTGACCGGGTTGTCCCGGCTGCACTGGCTGAGCCGCTTGCACCGGCTGTCCAGGCTGACCTGGCACCTGTGGCGGCGCCGGCTGCACTGGGTTTCCGGAGTCTCCCGGCCGTGCTGGCTGACGGGGCTGCCCCGGTTGACCTGCCTGCACGGGGTGACCCGGCTGTGCCGGCTGTGCCGGTGGGCCGGAGGGTGCGGACTGGTCGCCGTACGGACGTGCAGGCGGTTGCGCGCCCTGCCCGGGGTGCTGCGCGAACTGCGGTCCCGGCTGTGATCCGCCCTGCGGCGCATACCCCGGAGCCTGACCCACCGGCGACCCCTGCGCGGGGGAGCGCGGTGGCGGAGGTGGTGGCGGCGCAGGCGCAGGCGACTGCCCCATCAACACGTCATCCGATCCACCCGACGAAACCGGGGGAGTACCCAGTCCACCCGCGACCGGCGCATTGCCCAGCCCACCGGTTGGCGGAGCACCCGGACCGCCCGCGGCCGGGGGAGTGCCACCGGCGAGCGGCGGCGTTTCCGCCTCCGTTGGCGGGCGTGCGGGGGCTACGGGCGGCGGTGGTGGTGCGCTGTGCCGGCCGGACCGTGGTGGGGGCGGATAGTTGTTCTCGTTGTCAGCCAACGTTGATTCCCTTGTAGGCCTGGCTTTCGGCCGCCTTCAGGTCTGGGCGGTTGGTGGGGATGTCGCTGATGTACGCGACGGCCGTCCCGTCCCCGAGGTCAAAAACGGCCACTGTCAGGGTAAGCACCCGGGCGGTCACCTTGCCCGACTTGGCGGTGATCGTCTGCTGCACGAACCAGCCGGACTTGTCCGACCGCTTCACCTGGCCGTTCAGCCCCGGCTTCCGGGTGATCGCGATCCCGCCGTACAGCGACGCCGGCACCTCGTTCGCCAGCGCCAGCGCGCTCGCCTTCGGGTCCCCGCCGTACCCGGCTTGGTTGCCCAAGGCACCGACAAAGATGTTCGCGTACCAGTTGTTGGTCCCGTCGAACTTCTGCTGCAGCACGATGTACTGCCCGCTCGAGTCGAGCAACTGCGGTACCAGCCGCTTGCGGTCCGACCACAACCCGGTACGACGCGGGAACGAGATCGCGGTCGCCGCAATCCGCTCACCTTCGTGCAGCTTCGGATTCTTCGACTCACCGGGTTTGGTCGCGCCGGTCGGCTGGTTCGTCGGCTGGCTGGTCGGCGTCGTCGGCCCGGGATCCGCCTTCTTCTTGTCACCAGGATTCACGATCAGGAACACCGCGGCGACCACCAGCATCACCAACGCGATCCCACCACCGACGATCAACGGCAACTTAGCCCCCGACCGCCCGCCACCCCCACCCGAAGACTTCTTCTTCGAACTCCCACCAGACTTCTTCTTGGTGGCCTTACCCCCACCCCGACCAGGCCCACCGCTCCCCGGCCCCGCACCCCATCCACCAGCCTGCTGCCCGCCACCCCAAGGCCCACCCTCAGCCTGAGTAGTAGCCGCCCCGCCCTGCCCAGCCCCCCAACCAGCCTGCTTCTGCTCACTCGCGCCCTGCTCGGTTCCAGCCCCCCACCCACTAGCCTGCTGCCCACCCCAAGGCCCACCATCCCCCTGCCCAGCCCCCCAACCACCAGCCCCACCCTGCTGACCACCACCCGAGGACTGCGCACCCCAGGACACGTCGCCCGCCTGCTCACCACTCGCAGTTTGCTGCCCACCCCAGGAGCTCACCTGGTTGTCAGGCGCAGCACCCGCAGCCTCCGACGACTTGCCCTCGGCAGCCGCATCCACACCCCAGAGCTGAGTGTTCCCCTCCGAAGCCGCAACCCCCCAGCCCTGCTGAGCCGGCCCCTGCTCCAGATCCGGATCGACTCCCCAGCCCGACTGCCCTTGCGCGCCCCCATCACCCGTCTGCCCACCCGAGCCCGACTGCGCCTGTCCACCGGTCTGTGCACCCCAGGTCGCCGGCGCGGCCCCGTCATTCGCCTGCCCGCCCCAGGTCGGCTGCGCCTGGGTGGCGTCGTCGCCGCGCTGCCCGCTCGACTGTGCCTGGATTGTGTTGTCCCCGGACTGTGCACCCCAAGTCGGCTGAGCCTGCGCGGCCCCGTCACTTGTCTGCGCTCCCCAGGTCGGCTGCACCTGCGTAGCTTCGTCACCGCTCTGCCCACCCCAAGACGGCTGCACTTGGGTAGCTTCGTCACCAGGCTGTTCGCCCCAGGTCGGCTGAGCCTGCGCACCACCGTCACCGGTCTGTGCTCCCCAGGTCGGCTGGACCTGGGTGGTTTCGGCGTCGGGCTCAGCGGTCGGGATCTCGGTGGTTTGCTCCGCGGCGCTCGTCTCGCGGGGTTTGCGGGCGGCGTTCGGGGCCTGGGTCCAACTCACGTCGGACCACCCCTGCTCACCACCAGCGGCCGCCACGTCACCAGCGCCAGCCGCTACCTCGTCACCGCCGCCGGCCGCGGTTGCCCAAGCTCCCGTCGTACCAGCCTGCGCCCCACCGTCCGCCTCCGCGCCCCACCCACTGGCCGCGGTCTGCGCTCCGGTGTCAGCCTCCACACCCCAACCACCAGCCTCAGCCGGAACATCCGCCTCAGTACCCCAACCGCCAGCAGCACTGACGCCCGCCTGGACGTCGGTTTCGCCTTCGACACCCCAATCACTACTCGAAGCACCCCACCGAGCATCACCCGAGTCCGCCACACCAGCATCCGCGTGAGCACCAGCCGCCGCATCCGCCGTACCGGCACCCGCATGAGCACCCGCCGCCGTACCGGCATCCGTCTGAGCACTTGCCGCCGCGTCCGCCTGAGCGTCCGCGTGAACACCTGCCGTGTCTGCCTGCGCATCTGCTGCCGCGCCAGCCTGGGGGTCGGCGTGTGGCGCGTCCGCCTCGGGGGTGTCGGCGAGTCGCAGGGTCCACCCGTTGGGGGCCATCTGCTCCTCAGACTGCGACGTGGGAGCGGGCTCAACCACCTCGGGAATCGGCTGCTGCGTCCAGTGCTCTGGCGGCGCCGGTGCGATCTCCGGAGCGTTCCAGGTGGCCCGCGCCCGCTCGAACGGCGTCAGCCCGTCACCCGCACGTACCTCGACTGTCGCGCCACCATCCACCGGCCCGACCGCGGCCAACCGCGGCCCGCTCTCCGGCTCGTCCGGATTAGGCCACCAACCACCCTGCTGCGGAGGTGAAGTCGTATCCCACCCAGTCTGCGTCGCACCCCATGTCGGACCAGACCCCTCCTGCGTAGACGCAGTAGCCCCCCACACACCCTGCTGAGGCTCAGCGACTACCTCAGGCTCAGCCGGGACAGGCTCATCCACCGTCTCAGGCTCCGTGGAACCGACCGTTTCCTTCTCGGTGCGATTGGTCCACTGTTTCCCGTTCCACCAGCGGATGGTGTCGGGCTGCCCGGTCGGGTCCGGGTACCAGCCTGCGGGAGGGTTGCTCATACGTTCACCGTAACTTCAGCGCGTGTCAGAAAGGGCGTGGTTCCGAGCCTCAGACACCGTCCTCCTGGCCCAGGCTGAAGGCGGCCTCCAGGTCGTGCGTCGAGTACGCGCGGAACGCGATGTGCGTCTCCGTGCTCAGTACGCCGGGAACCCGGTTCACGCGGTCCGGAATCACCGTCGCGAGTTCGTCGTGGTGGGCGACCCGGATCATCGCGATCAGGTCGAGCCCGCCGGTCACGGAGTACACCTCGCTGACTCCCGCGATGGCCGCCACCTGCTCGGCGACCTCCGGAATCCGCGCGACATCGGCCTTGATGAACACGATCGCGGTGACCATGTCGTCCTCTCCTCGAAGCACACTCGGACGTGCCGAAGCATAGTGGCGGCCACCCCCGGAGCAGCGGAGAACCCATCGATTTGGCGCATTCGAACGGGTGTTCTAATATGAGTGCATGACGATTCACTCGGCCTGCGCCCCCGACGAGCAGAAGCTCGCCGGGAGTTTCGCGAGCCGAGCGGGCCGGCAGATCGCCATCGTTCCGCCGCCCGATTCCCGGCCGGCGGGCACCTTCTTCCCACCCAGCGATCCGTACCAGCCACCCGACGACATCTACGACAACGTGTTCGACGTCGATGACCCGGAGGCGCCGACGGTGATCACCGAGGAGGATCTGTACGACGACGACCTCCCGCCGATGTCGGCCGTCGACCAGTTGGAGTGGGAGCTGTGGGCGTCCGCCGACCAGGACGAAGCCGAGCGGTTCATGCTGCGCCAGTCCGCTCCGGCCTGGGTGTTCCTGCCGCCCGGCGGCGACCTGGCGGCTGCCCTGGAACAGGTCCGCCCTCAATGCCTGTCACCGATGGCCTTGATCGAGTACCTCAAGGCGACCTCGCGGCTGGCGTCCTGGGCCGAGGCGCTGAAGGCCGGCTCCATGGCGTCGTTCTTTCGCCAGCGCAAAGCCCAGGAGGCCGAGACGCCGCGCCCTGAGGTGATCGACTCGTCAGGCCGACCAGTCGACCCGGAGCGCTCCTGGGCCGCTGAGATCGGCGCAGCACTACACCTGTCGACGAACACCGCCACCCGGCACATCGAGACCGCCCTGCATCTCACTGGCCCCGTCGCTGCCACCATGACCGCGCTGCGGACCGGCGCCCTCTCATGGTCGAAGGCTCTGGCCATCTCCGAAGCAACCCGAGGACTGTCCGACGACGACGCAAGGTCGGTCGAGGCCCACGTCCTGCGTCGGGCGCCGTCGCAGACCAACGCGAACCTCCGCCGGTCTCTCCGAAGCCAGGTCGCCAAGCACCAAGCCGCCACCGAAGCCGACCGTCATCGAGCGGCCGTCGGCGAACGCACCTGCAAGATCGTCCCCCTGCCCAACGGCATGGCCGGCCTGTGGGTCGTCCACACCGCCGACCAGATTCAGCAGATGTGGGTAGCAATCCAGGCCATGTCCGACCTGGCAAAGCGCCCCAATCCCGCCCAGGCCCGCACCGCCGACCCCACCCCGACCCACACCGCCGACCCCGCTGCGAACGCCCCAGGTCCCATGGCTCGCCGGCCGACCGCCCCTGAGTCGACGCTGTCAGACCCGGGTGCTGAGCGCACGTCCAACGCGCCCCCGGAGCCCGCGCCTGCTGCTGCACCAGCCGATCCCGCGAGTGGCGGTTCCGATCGTGAGCCCGGCGCTCGCGGTGACGCCGAGGGCCGCCCTCCCGTAGCCTCCGTGCGCGCCAAGACCTCCGATACCACCGAAACCGCCGATACCGCCGATACCGCCGAAACCGCCGAAACCGCCGAATCGACCGAGCGTGATCGGCGGAGCGCAGAGCAGCGAAGGGCTGATGTAGTGGCGGACCTGTTCGGCCACATTGTCCACAACGGACTGGACTGGCTCGAACGCCGTCTGCCGGACCAGCATCGCCGCCGCCCACACATCGAGGTGCTGATTCCAGTCAACACACTGCTCGGCCTCGACGACGATCCGTGCGAACTGACCGGGTACGGCCCGATCTCCGCCGAGATGGCACGCCGAATCGCCGAAGGCGGGACCTGGAGGCGCCTCCTCACCGACCCGGCGACCGGTGTCGTCCTGGAAGCGTCGACCACCCGCCACGACCCAGCCCCGCCGGTCAGCGAGACGCTGCTCGCCCGGCATCCGGTCTGCGCCTGGCCCGGTTGCAATCGGCCGTCCCGCGAATGCGATCGCGACCACGGCACCCCGTTCGCCGTCACGGGCCGTACCAGCCTGGCCGGACTAGCGCCGTACTGCGAATATCACCACGTCATCAAAGACACCCCGCGCTGGGGCTGGAAGACCGAGAACCACCCGGATGGCTCGATCACCCTGGTTGCTCCCACCGGTCACCGCTACACCACTGTCCCACCAGCCCGCGGCCCGATCACCCAGCGGTCCGAAACACCCCCAGCCTCGGCGCAACCTCCGTACGACGGTCCGCCGTCCGCACTCAGCAGATCGCGGCCGTCGCCCCAGCCTGCATCCGGTAACGCGACGCCTGCCAACCCGCTGTCGACCCAGTCACGGTTCTCGTTGACCGGTCAGCCGCTCGTGGATCCGCCGCCGTTCTAGCGGTGCCGACTTCGGCACATTCCCTGGAGCGCTCGTACCGCTCAGCTGGCTCGGGCCGGGCCGAGGGGGCGGAGGCGGCGGCGTTCGGTCGGGTGGTGGAGGTCGGCGTTGGCGTTGTCGATGCGGGTGAGGTGGCGGCCGGCGCCGGTGATCGGGCAGGTCCAGGTGCCATCCATCTCGACGAGGCGGATTCCGGGCTGGTCCAGCCAGCGCAGGACCAGGTCGATCTCCTCGGGGGAGGCGGTGGCGACCGGGCCGATGCCGGGCAGGACCGTTTCGGCGGAGGCTCGCAGCATGTCGAGGTACCGCCGCGGATCCGTCCCGCGCGGGCTGACTCCGGCCGCGGCCAGTCGGCCGCGCCGGATCACGTGCAGCTCCCACCCGCCATCGTCGGTACGGCGGGCCGCGCAGATCTCGGCGCAGCTGGTGACGGACGCCATCCGCTGCATCCGCGCCGAACTCCGCACGAACGCGCTCAACCGATCGCGATGCACGGCCGCGTCCTCGAAACGCTCGTCGGCAGACAGTACGTCGATGCGCCGGTCGAGGGCGTCGATGACCGGGGTCGGGTCGGCGGTCAGCGCGGTTCGCAGGTTGTGCACGAATTCGCCGTACGAATCGGTGGAGATGCGGCCGTCACAAGGGGCCACGCAGCGACCCATCTCGGCCAGCACGCACGGCGACAACCGAGGTGTCCGCGACATCCGCGCCGTACATTGGCGGATCGGGAAGGCTTCGTGCAGTGCGGCCATCGCGCGCTCGGCGGTTTTGCGGGAGCTGAACGGGCCGAGGTAGCCGCCGTCGTCGTCACGCACCTGTTTGACCAGCGAAAGCCGGGGGAACGGCTCGACGGTGACCTTCAGCCAGTGCTGCCGCTCCGGGAACTTGGAGCGCCGGTTGTACCGCGGCTTGTGTTCCGCGATCAGCCGGAGCTCCCGGATCTCGGCCTCCAACGAGGTGCCGCATTCGATCCCGCGGACGGCGGTGGCGATCCCGACCATCTCGCCGATCCGGTTGCGGGTTTCGGAGGCGGTGAAGTACGAGCGGACGCGATTCCGCAGGTCCTTCGACTTGCCGACGTACAGCACCTCGCCGCGGTCGTCGGTGAACAGGTACACACCCGGTGCATGTGGCAACGACTCGGCCAGGTGCCGCTTGGCCCGTACGGCGGGGGCGACGCGCGAGTTGAAGGTCTGCAGATCCTCGAGCGTCTGTACGCCGAGGGATCCGACCCGCTCGAACAATCCGTGCAGCACATCGACGGTGGCACGAGCGTCGGAGAGGGCACGGTGGTTCGGGGTCGTGGTGGCGCGGAACAGTTTGGCCAGCGTCCCGAGTTTGCAGTTGGGCGCCTCGTCCGGCGTGATCACGCGACGCGCGAGCAGCGCGGTGTCGACGACGGTGAAATCGGGCCAGTCGTACCCGTGCACGAGGCTGTCGTGCTTCAGGAAGCCCATGTCGAACGGCGCGTTGTGCGCCACCATCACGCAGCCGCGGGCGAACTCGAGGAAGGCCGGCAGTACCGAGTCGATCCGGGGTGACGAGGCAACCATCGGGTTGGTGATCCCGGTCAGGACCGCGATGAACGCCGGAATCGGCTCGCCGGGATTCACCAGCGTCTGGAACTCGCCGACCACCTCACCGGCCCGCACCTTCACCGCACCGATCTCGGTGATCCCGGACTCGCCGGGCGCACCGCCGGTCGTCTCCAGGTCGACCACGCAGAACGTGATGCTGTGCAGCGGCGTCCCGAGGTCGTCGAAACTCGGCTGCACGCCACGGATCGGCAGCGGCGTCTGCGGCGGCGGGCTGGTCATGGCAACGACGCTAAGAGCCGCCACCGACAATTCCGCAGGTGACACGCGAGCGAGTCGACTACCCTCTCGGTATGCGTACACAGGCGATCACCGGGAAATCGGCCCTCATGCCGGTTCGGTGTGGTCTGCATCACGGGCCGCAGGCGATGGCCGTCACCCCAGCCGGACTGCGGACCGGTGACTGAGGCAGGCACCGCCGCGAGCTCCGCCGCTACGACTTTGCCCGAACCCGTCCGGCAACGAGTCCTCACTCTTGCCGCGCAGGCGCTCGGCCAGCTTCCCGCGACCGATGTCCCGGCGCCGCTGCGCCGGTTCGCGAGCTTCGCCCCGGCGAAGCGCGCCAAGCTCTCGGCGTCCGTGCTCGGCCCGATCCTCGAGACCGACGAGCATTTCCGCCGGTTGACCGCGTTCCAGGTACGCCGGGAGCACGCGGAGCTCGGTGATGCGGTCGCCGAGGGCATCCCGGTGCCGATGGCCGACCCGGTCGAGGTCGCCGCACTGGCCTACTTGCTGCGCCCCGACGAGTGGGAGCTGCGAATCGCCGCAGCCGCCCAGCTCCCGGCCGAGACGCCACGAGCGGACGACGAGGCCATCAACCGGCTGTCGGACCAGCTCGATCAAGCCCGCACGGAGACTCGCCAAGTCCGCGAGCGGCTACGCGAACAGGTGAACGAGCTCAAGGCCGAGAACGTCACCCTGCGCCGCAAACTCAACGAGGCCCGCCAACGCATCACCGGCCTCCAGAGCGACCTCGAGCAACGCACGACCGAAGCCGAGACGGCAGACGAGCGCGTCGATGCCGCCCGCAACGAGGTAGAACGCGAGCTCCGCCGACTACGAGCCCGCATCACCGAGCTAGAGGCAGTCGAACACGCAGCCCGTCGTACGGCGGGTCAAGAGCGCGAGCTGGCGTCGACGCGCACCCGCCTGTTGCTGGACACCGTGTTAGAGGCGGCCAGCGGTCTCCGCCGCGAGCTGGCCCTCCCACCAGGCGGTGACCTGCGCCCGGCCGACACAGTCGCCGGCACCGAGCCCGAGGCCGCCCCAGTCGGTCGGACCGCGCCCGAGGACGACCCAGCCCTGTTCGACGAGCTCCTGGCCCTTCCACAGGTGCACCTCATCATCGACGGCTACAACGTCACCAAGACCGCCTGGCCGACCTCACCACTCCACTCCCAACGCCAGCGCCTCGTCACAGCACTAGGCGCCCTGGTCGCCCAACGCCGGATCGAAGTAACCGTCGTCTTCGACGGCGCCGAACTATCCGGCCCCGTGCAACTGAATCCACCCCGCGGCGTCCGCGTCCGATTCAGCCCAGCCGGCGTCATCGCCGACGAGGTCATCCGCCAACTCGTCCGCGCCGAACCCCCAGGCCGCCCGATCGTCGTCGTCTCCACCGACCGCGAGGTAGCCGAGAGTGTCGGAAAACTCGGCGCCCGCTCACTGTCCGCAACCAGCCTGATCAGCCGCATCGCCCGCGCCTGATTTCAGCAGCCGATCAGAAACTGTCGGCGGCGTTCTCTAGCGTCCTTCTCAGCCGGACGCAAGTCCGGGTGCTTCCCCACTTTGGAGGACGTTGTGCTGATCGACTGCGACGCCTGTCTGATGCGTGGTCCCGGCTGCCAGGACTGCGTGGTAACAGTAGTCCTCGGCTTCGCCGCCGAACGCGCTACTCCCATCCGCATCGACGACGAAGAGCGGGCCGCCCTGGACGCGCTCGCCGAGTCCGGACTGGTGCCTCCGTTACGGCTGGTGCACGCCGTCAGCAGTGTCGAGGTCGACGCTGCTGCCGAAACCGCTGCAGGTGAAGGCGAAACGGCCGTCGGCCTGGGGTGATCCGACGTTAAGTTTGGATCAAACCCGAGGGGCGAATTGCACCGGTCACGAAACGGTCACTACTGTTACGTCCTGTTGCCTCAGGGTGCCGGTTGATAGGACCGGCCGGGCAGCGCGGAAGCCGAGGGAGTGACCTCGCGGGTGGTACGGGCGTTAAGCCTGTAGAACCACCGGCGTGGTTGACGGGGACGGCGTCGAGCAGAGGAAGGGACCGACCGGGCTGTGTCCACCGGACGCATCAACCGCACCAAGGGAATCGCCCTCGCCGCCATCACCAGCACCGCTGTCGTCGCCGGTGTGCTGTTCATCCAGTCGGGAGCGGACGCCGATCCGAAGCCGACACTGGACGAGGCGAAGAAGCAGGTTGCTGCACTGCAGCACAAGGCTGAGGAAGCCGGTGAGTCGGCCAACGACCTCCGCGGGCAGATCACCGCGTCGCAGGCTCGGCTGAAAGCTCTGCAGGGTGCGATCAACAAGCAGCAGGCCCAGGTCGACGTGGTCAAGCGTCAGATCGGCTCGCTGGCGGTTGCCGGGTACCAGACCTCCGGGATGTCGACGACGGCGCAGTTGCTGCTGTCCTCCAACCCGGACCAGTTCCTCAGCCAGGCCTCCACCGCGCAGGCCTTCGCCGGCCAGCAGAACGCCGTACTGCGGAAGTTCCAGGACGCCCAGGGCAAGGTTGCCGACCTGCAGAGCAGCGCCCAGAGCGAGCTCGCGCAGCTGCAGGCAGTGCAGACGCAGCAGAACAAGCTGATCGCCGAGGCCAAGTCCAACCTGAAGGCGGCGGAGAAGGTTCTCTCCAAGCTCAGTGACGCGGAGCGGCGCCGGATCGCCGAAGAGAACGCGAAGGAAGCCGAGAAGGCCCGCGACGCGCGTCCCAGCCGTGATGGTGACCGGATGGACGACCTGCCGGTGCCGGTCAACGGCCGCGCCGGGGTCGCGGTTCAGGTCGCGATGAACCAGATGGGCGACCCCTACGTGTGGGGTGAGGACGGACCGAGTTCGTTCGACTGCTCCGGTCTGATGCTGTACGCCTGGGGCAAGGCGGGCGTCTCCCTGTCGCACTCCTCGAAGGCGCAGGCCAGCGAGGGCCGCCGGGTCAGCAAGAGCCAGCTGATGCCGGGCGACCTGGTCTTCTACTACAGCCCGATCTCGCACGTCGGCATGTACATCGGCAACGGCCGGATCGTGCACGCTTCCCGTCCGGGCAAGCCGGTCAAGACCGACCCGATCGACCTGATGCCGTACAACACAGCCGTTCGGCCGGGCTGACCCGTCAGCTTGCGATACTCACCGGCTCCGGGGTCTCGTCCCCGGAGCCGAGTCGTTTCACGACCGTCCAAGTGCTCTACTGTCGGAGGAGGCACGTAGTGTCGCGCCTGACTGGGGCAGGTGAGCAGCGAGGGGTCGAAGTGATCGACGAGCAGGGCGATACCGTGCCGATGCCCGCTGTCGAGCACGTCGGCCAGGGCGAGCACGTCCAGGACGAGCTCAGGCCGGCGGAGCCTAAGGCGCCGTCGCCGTTCAGTGGAGTGATCGTCAAGAAGGTCGCCATTGGGCTGGCGGTCTGTCTGGTGGCCGGGGCGGGGTATGCGGGTCTTCGGCAGGTCGCCAATGCGCCTGCGGATCCGAATGCGCCGGTCGGCTCGCATGATCCGCAGACCTCGACTACGCCTGATGACGAGGCGGCAGCCGGTGTTCAGCGGGCTACCGACGGTGGCGCCGTACTGCAGGCGATGGCCGATGCGGTGAAGAAGGATGACCGTAGCGACTTCCTGGATACGGTTGATCCGCAGTCGACCGCGTTCAAGGCGAGCGCGCGGACGATCTTCGCGAATCTCGAGCAGTTGCCGATCGGGACCTTCCAGTTCCGCTACATCAGCGACGACATCGGTGCGCTCCCGCCCGATCGCACGGCGGAGCTCGGTGGTACGGCGTCCTGGCTCGCGCAGGTCGAGGTCTCCTGGCAGCTCGTCGGGTACGACGTGAAGCCGGCGCGCGCGATTCTTCCGGTCACGTTCGTCACCCGGGACGGGAAGACGTACGCCGCTTCGTTCTCGGAGCGCTTCGTTGCGGGGCAGCGGCGTCCGGTGTGGACGCTGGGTGCGCTCGATGTCGCCAAGGGGGAGCGCAGCCTGGTCATCAGCCTGAAGTCCGAGGCGCAGGCGAAGGCGTACGTCGCGGTCGCGGACCGGGCGGTCACGTCGGTGAGCAAGGTGTGGGGCAAGGCGTGGCCGCAGAAGGTGGTTGTGTACCTGCCGGCCAAGCAGTCGCAGATGGAGGCCGTGCTCGGCGCGGCACCGAACACGTACACGCAGATCGCGGCCGTCACGATGGCCGAGCTCGATCAGCCGCAGAGTGGTGCGCCGGTGCGGATCGTGGCCAACCCGAAGCTGTTCGAGGAGCTCGGCAAGCAGGGCCGCCGGATCGTGCTGACGCATGAGACCACGCACGTCGCATCGACGGCGACCGCGTCGCCGGTGCCGTTGTGGCTGGCGGAGGGGTTCGCCGACTATGTCGCGTTCACCGCTGTGCCGGTGCAGGACGAGTCGGCGGCGAAGGAGCTGTTCAAGGCGATCCGGGCCGGCAAGGTGCCGGCGACGCTGCCCGATACGAACGCGTTCGCCGCGTCGTCGGCTGATTTGTCGCAGGCGTATGAGTCGGCGTGGCTAGCTTGCCGGCTGATCGCGGAGCGCGAGGGGCAGTCGGCGCTGGTGAAGTTCTATCGCGCCGTGCACGCGTCGAAGAGCTCGACCGGGCTGGCTGATGCGTTCAAGTCGAACCTGGGGATGACCGAGCAGGAGTTCGTCGTCGAGTGGCAGAAGTACCTCAAGAGGCTCGCTGGTGTCTAAGTGGGCGCCGCGGGTTACGGCTCTCGTCCTCGCGGCCGCGCTGGCGGTGGTGATCGTCAGCACGACCCCCTGGCACCTGATCGACCTGCCGAGGCCTAATCCGGCGCAGGACTTCACACCGGCCGAGATCGCCCGCCAGCAAGCGTTCCGAGCCGAGCTGTTGCCGTGGTCAACTACCTCGTGGGTGCTGTCGGTGGTCGCCCCCCTCGTGATCGGCTTCAGCCCGCTCGGGCGCCGCTGGTACGACGCTCTCCGCATCAGCCGGTGGTATGTCGCCGTACCGGTGCTGATCGCGGGTCTCGGACTGCTCACCAGCATCATCACGTTGCCCACCGACATTTTGGCCGAGCGGGTCACCCGGGAGTACGGGCTGTCGGTTCAGGGGTGGGGATTGTGGGCTCGCGATCGGGCGGTGAACTGGCTGCTGGCGGCGCTGGCGATCGCCGTGATCGCGGTCTGTTTGATCGGGCTGGCGCGGCGTCGGCGGACGAGCTGGTGGGTGCCTGCGGGCATTGTTACCGCGCTGCTGGTGCTCGGGGTTTCGTTCGCTTATCCGGTGCTGGTTGAGCCGCGGTTCAACAACTTTGCGTCGATGCCGGCGGGGGCGCAGCGGGATGACTTCCTGCGGCTCGCGGCGGAGGACGGCGTACCGGTCGAGGATGTGTTGGTTGCTGATGCGTCGCGGCGGACGACTGCGTTGAATGCCTATGTTTCGGGCTTCGGGTCGACGCGGCGGTTGGTTGTCTACGACACGCTGCTGAAGGAGACACCGCCTGCTCAGACGCGGTTGGTGGTGGCGCATGAGCTCGGGCATGCGGCTGAGGATGACGTGCTGCACGGGACGCTGATCGGCGTACTGGGTGCTGCGTTCGGGGTTGTCCTGTTGGGCGCGTTGCTCGGGGCAAGGATGGCGGATCCACGGCGTACGGCGGCGTTGCTGGCGCTGATCGCGATTGGTACGACGGTCTCCCTGCCGGTGCAGAACCTGGTCAGCCGGCGGATCGAGGCGCGCGCGGATTATCACTCGCTGCGGCTCACGAACGATCCGCAGAACTTCATCGCGATGGAGCACAATCTCGCGGTGACGAACATCTCCGGGTTGACGCCGAGCCGGTGGCGGTACTGGATGTTCGCCTCCCACCCGACTGCGCCGGAGCGGATCGCGATGGGGCGTGCCTGGGCCGCGCAGCGATGACGGTTCTCGTTGTCACCAACGATTTCCCGCCGCGGCAGGGTGGGATCGAGACGTTCGTCCGATCGTTGTGCGACGAGCTACCCGACCTGGTCGTCTACACGTCGAGCGAGCCCGGCGACGCCCAGTACGACGCCACGCTGCCGTTCCCGGTGATCCGCGACCGCACGTCGATGCTGCTGCCGACCCCGAGGGTGACTCGGCGTGCCGTCGAGCTGATGAGCCAGTACGGCGCCAACCGCGTGCTGTTCGGTGCCGCCGCACCCCTCGGTCTGATGGGACCGTCGTTGCGCCGCGCCGGCGCCCACCGAATCGTTGCCATCAGCCACGGTCACGAAACCTGGTGGGCGACTGTCCCCGGCACCCGCCAAGCCCTCCGCCGAATAGCCGACGCCGCTGACACGCTAACCACGGTGTCGTCCTGGTGCGCCGAGCAGATCGCGCCTGCGCTGTCACCGGACGCAGTACGCCGAATGCGCCGCCTGACCCCGGGAGTCGACACCACGCGCTTCTTCCCGGGCTGCGGAGGTGATCGTACGGATGGGCCTCTGGTGGTTTGTGTTTCTCGGCTGGTGGCTCGTAAGGGGCAGGACACGTTGATTCGGGCTTGGCCTGGGGTGTTGGCGGCGGTGCCGTCTGCCCGGCTTCTCCTGGTGGGCGGCGGGCCTGATCGCGCTCGGCTGGAGCGGCTGGCTGCGGCTAGCGGAGTACGCGACGAGGTGGTGTTTACCGGGCCTGTGCCGTGGAGGGACATTCCGCCGTACCTGGATGCTGCTGATGTGTTCGCGATGCCGACGCGGACCCGGCGGTTCGGGTTTGAGCCGGAGGCGCTGGGGATTGTCACGTTGGAGGCGTCGGCGACCGGGAAGCCGGTGGTGATCGGGGACTCCGGGGGGACTGCGGATACCGTCCGGCATGGGGAGACCGGCTACCTCGTGGACCCGTACAACCCGGTGGCTGTCGGGGTGCGGATCGTGGAGCTGCTCGAGGATCCAGCGAAGGCGCAGCGGATGGGGGCGGCTGGGCGGCGGTGGGTTCAAGAGGAGTGGTCCTGGCAACGGTCCGGGGCCACGCTGAGAGAACTACTGGACATCTAGCTGGTGCGTTCGTGTACTCTCGCTCGTATGCATCAGATGTTCAGCCTTGTAGCAGCCGTACGAGCTTCGTGCTCTCCGGCTGCCGCTGCCTGACATCTTCTTCCACCACCGGCGACCGGAAACGGTTCGCCGGTTTTGTCGTTTCTGACGCCAGGTGACTCGGTTCCGGTCTTCTCACCAAAAGGACCAGAACCATGACCACCACGCTCCAGAAGACAATTTCTCGCACCTTCATCGACTTCTTCCAGCAGCACGGGCACATCCCGACCACCGGGTCCACGCTCATCCCGCGGCTCGGCGATCCGGTGTTGTTCACGACCTCGGGGATGCATCCACTGACGCCGTACCTGGAAGGTGAACCGCATCCGATGGGTCGCCGGCTGGTCGGGATCCAGCGCTGTCTGCGCACGACGGATCTCGACGAGGTCGGCGACCCGACGCACCTGACCGTGTTCGAGATGCTCGGCTCGTGGTCGCTCGGCGACTACGGCAGCGGCCAGACGCTGCGCTGGGGGTACGAGTTGCTGACCGAGGGCTTCGGCATCGACCCCCGCCGCCTGTACGTGACCGTGTTCGGCGGGGACAGTCAGGTCCCGCTCGATCAGGAGTCGTTGCAGACCTGGCAGGAGCTCGGCCTGCCGATCGAACTGACCACCGAGGACAACTGGTGGTCGAACGGCCCCATCGGTCCCTGCGGTCCGGACTCGGAGATGTTCGTGTGGACCGGTGACGGAGACCCGATCGGTACGCCGACGACCGACGACCGCTGGGTCGAGGTCTGGAATCACGTGATGATGCGGTACCGACGCCACGACGACGGTTCGCTGGAAACCCTGCAGCAGCAGAACATCGACACCGGTCTCGGCCTCGAGCGGTTGACGATGCTGCTGGAAGGCAAGGACTCCGTGTACGAGACCTCGCTGTTCGAACCGTGGATGCGGCAGATCCCGCGACTGTGGAGCCTCACCACCGAGGAGCAGCGCATCGTGATCGACCACCTGCGGTCGAGCATCGTGATCGTGGGGGACGGGGTGCACCCGTCCAACACCGGGCGTGGTTACGTCCTGCGCCGCCTGATCCGCCGGGTGCTCACCATCCTGTGGAGTGGTGACGAGTCCAGGTCGCTGTCGGACCTGCCGCTCGAGCTGTTCGAGCACACGCTGAACCACTTCCATCAGGGTGAGTCGGTGACGCTGGTCCGGCGGATCCTGATCGATGAGGAGATCCGGTTCAGCAACCTGCTCGATCGGGGCCGCAAGGTGCTCAGCCACGAGCGGTTCCACAAGTCGCTCGACGAGACCGATTACGAGTACCTGCACGAAACCCACGGCCTGCCCCGCGAGCTCGTGGACTCTCTCAGGTGAGGCTGGGATCCAGTACGTCGGTGGGCCGGTGAGCCTCAGGAGCAACCTTCCCCACCGACGACTGGGCCACGAAGGCACCGATCAGCACGATCACACCGCCGATGACCTGGTTGGTGGTCAGGCGCTCGTTCAGCAGGATCAACGCAAACAGGCTGGCGGCGACAACTTCGACGTACGCGACTGCACCTGCGACAGCCGCCGACAACCGTTGTACGGCGGCCGCTCCGGCGAGGTAGGCGACCACAGTGCTGACCCCGATCAGCCATGCAGCCAGGAGCCAACCCGGTGCATGCCGGTCGCCCATCGCGACGCTGTCCACCAGGACATGCCACGGGACAGTCCACGGCGAGGAGATGAGTGTGAGCAGGACCGCACCGACCACGCTGCCGGCGGCCGTCATCACGAGCGGGTCGGCGACGCCGGTCAGCTTGTCGATCAGGATGAAGTACGTCGCCTGGCACGCGGCAGCGGCGAGTCCGGCCAGCAACCCGATCAGGTCGATGGTGAGCCCGGACCAGATCTCGGCCACCGTGGCGAGCCCGAGCAGGGCAATTCCGACGCCGATCGCGGCCGATCGCGGAACCGCGACCTTCTGACCGAACTTCAGCCACAGCACGACCAGCACCGGACCGGAGAACTCGAGCATCAGCGCGACCCCGACCGGCAACCTGCTGGCCGCGATGAAGAACAGCGTCTGGCAACCGGCGATCCCGGTCAGTCCGTACAGCACCAGCGGCTTCCAGGACGCCCGCGCGGCGCGCAGTCCCGCGCTACCGCGGAGGACCAGGACGAGCGGGACCAGCAGCAGCGCCGCGCCCAGGATCCGGATCCAGGCGGCCTGCTGCGGGGTCAGACCCGCGCCGATCAATGCCTTCGCGAACGGTCCGGAGCCACCGAAAGTCACGGCCGAAAAGATCGCGAAACCGAGCCCCACCGACTTCGTGCTGTACATGAGCATAACGTTCTCATGCCCATTACATGACTGTCGAGGCCCATCTCACAGCAGCACGTCTCACAGCACGTTGACGGCGCGCGCGGCGACGACCGCGATGGTCAGCAGGGCGATCGCCGACTGGATCGCCATCAGCACCTTCACTCGGGCGGTCAGCGGCATCGTGTCAGTCGGGCTGAACGCCGTCGCCGCGGTGAACGCGACGAACAGATAGTCCGTGAACCCAGGCAGCCACTTCCCCCACCCCGGCAGATCGACGGTCATCTGCGGGAACAGCAGATCCGCCCGCTCCTCGGTGCGCTCGTGCTCAGGCGCCCGGGCGAACGGCCCGCCGCGGTCGACCTCCCAGTACCAGACGCCGAAGGCAACGACGTTCGTCGCCCAGATCAGCGCCGCCGCCTTCACCAGCACCATGCCGTTGGTGGCGGCACCGGAGTTCAGATAGACGATCAGCTCAGCCAGATAGATCGCGTTCGCCAGTACCAGGACCGCCAGCAGCGCCAGCTCGACCCAGCGCAGCCATGGCTCGTCGCGGCGCAGATGGAACGGGTTCATCCAGATCAGCGGGAGCAGGAGCAACGCGCCGAGCGCCGGCATCACCCAGCGCGGGAACGCGGCGATCTGCGTCGGCACCAGCAGTTGCAGGATCAGTACGGCGACCACCGCGAGCGAGGCCGGCCACCGCCGGATGTGCCGCATCTTCATCCCGACAGTATGGCCGTGTCACTGTACAGATGCGTCGATGACCGCCTGACCCACTTCGGTACGCCGGTAGTGCACCTGATGACCGGTACGGCGGCGTGTCGCGAGCCCGGCGTCGTGGAGCGCGGCCAGGTGTTCGGCAACCGTTGCCAGCGCCAACCGGTACTCCGCAGCGAGTGCACTGGTCGTGGCCGGTGGGTCGAGCGCGACCAGCAGCGTGGCGCGAGTTCGACCGAGCAACCGGGCGAGTGGATCCGGGGGAGCTGGCGCGTCGGACCAGAGCCGGGCCGCACCGCGGGCCGGATAGATCAGCGATGGTTGGTAGTTCGGGTCGACGATCATCACGAGATACGGCCAGGCGAAGACTCCAGGGACCAGCAATAGGCCCTGGCCGGTGAGCCTGGCGTCGGGTTCGCGATAGCGGTCCGCGATCAGGCGATCATCCGCCCAGCTCAGCGTCGGGTGCAGATCGTCGAAGAGCGCGGCCAGTCCACCGTCGGTGAGCTGGCTGCCGCGATAGGCGATGTCGTCCTCGAGGAACCGGCTGATCTTCGGCCAGTCAGGCTTGATCAGCGCGTGCCACGCACTCTCGATCTCATCGGCCAGCCGATCGCGAGCGCGAGCCGGATTGGTCAGCATCCGGTCGATCTCAGGGGCTCCGGGGTTGTTGAGTTCGTCGCGCGAGCGGATCAGCTCCCGCCGGACCCGGTCGATCGGCGTACTGCGGATCCTTGCCAGCTCAGTGCTGATCTTCGCCCGGGACGCCTTGGGTGGCGGGGTCAGGAAGTCCGGCGAGAAACCGACGCGTGGTTGAACAGCGCGCAGTCCGCTGAGGTCCAGGCCTGCGGCGGCTTCGGCCTTGGCGGATACCCAGGGCGCGTACATCGGCCGGTGCCGGATCCCGTTCAGGACCCGTACGGCGGACACGGTCTCCCACAGCGGCGACGCTCCGAACCGGCAGCGCAACGCGTCGCTCTGGGTGAAATGCAGGACGGTCATCCGGCCGAACTTTCGGGCACAACCAAAAGTCTAGGTTGCAGAGGTGCAGGTCGGACAGTCTTCGGCTGTGAGGTCCTATCGAACTGTCCTGAGTCTTCCCGGTCTGCGCAATGTGTTCGTTGCCCATGCCATCTCGATGCTCGGCACGATTGCGGCCCAAGTGGCGTTGTCGATCCTGATCTTCGAACGCACCGGTTCACCGTTGCTCTCGGCCCTCGTCCTGGCCTGCTCGTTCCTCCCGTACGCCATCGGCGGCATCCTGCTGTCATCGATCGCCGACCGCTTCCCGGCGCGCCGCGTTCTGGTGGTCTGCGACGTGTTGAGTGCGCTATGTATTGCGCTGATGTTGATCCCGGGGTTGCCGGTCGGCTCGCTGCTGGGATTGCTGCTGGCAACCGGCGTGATCGCGCCGATCTTCGCCGGTGCCCGCTCGGCGAGTCTGGCGTACCTGCTGCCGGTCGACCTGTTCCCGATCGGCCGTTCGTTGCTGCGGGCAATCAGTCAGGTGGCGGTGCTGACCGGGTTCGCGCTCGGTGCGGCCGCGGTGGCGGCGGTCGGCGCGCCCTGGATGCTCGCGGTCGACGTCGTGACGTTCCTCGTGTCCGCCTTGCTGATCGGACTCGGTACGCCGTACTCACCCGCAGGCGAGCGGAGTCGCAGTACTGTGCGCGACTCGTGGTCGGGTCTGCGGCACGTCTTCGCTCACCCGCGGTTGCGACCGCTCATCCTGCTGACCTGGGTGGCACCGGCATTCTCCGCGGTTCCTGATGGGCTGGCGGTCGCCTATTCGGCCCAGACTGGCGCTGCACCGGCTGCTGCCGGGGCACTCTTCACTGGGTATGCGGCCGGCACCGTACTCGGCGAGCTCGTCGTCGCAAGGTTCACCCCTTCCTTGCGGCGACGGCTCGTCGTTCCACTACTGCTGGCCAGTCAGTTGCCCGCAATCGCCTTTCTGGCCAAACCGTCCGTGCCGGTTGCGGCCGTGCTGCTCGCGGTCGCTGGTGCTGGGTATGCGTTCAACCAGGCGGTTGATCCGATGATCCTCGAGGCGGCCGATCCGGCGTACCGGGGTCGGCTCTTCACCGTGCAGACGAGCGGGCTGATGGCGATTCAGGGCGTGAGCATCGCGCTGGCCGGTGTGGTCGGGAGCTTCGTCGCCCCCAACCTCACCATCGCCGCCGCCGGCGTGTGCGGAACCGTCGTCACGCTGATGATCGCGCGCCGCGCCCTAGCCGCTCAGTACCAGCGCTGGTACGCACTGCCGTTGCGGGGGAGGGTGTAGACGTCGCCGGCCGCGTTGCTGTCGAGGTACCGACCGCTGGCGCCGTGCCTGATGGACGTGTCGGGCTGGCGGGCCCACCACTGATAGGTGTTGTTGATGTTGCACGAGTTGCTGTACACGGCGCCGCTCGTGTTGGCGTCGAGACAGCGTCCCGACGCGACGTTCCTGAGCATCCCGAACTCGGGCTGCGCCGAGCGCACCCATTCCCACTTCTGTTCGTTGAATCCCTGGCAGACCGTCGTTTGGACTTCCAGGACGTCGGTGTACGCCGTGAGGCAGAGGTTGGTGGCTTCGCTCCGGACATAGACCGCCGCGGTCACCGAGGCTGGAGCTGCGGACGCGGCCGGGGCGATCAACGTGCCCAATGCCGCCAACATGATTGCGCTGAGACCTGCTGCTCGAATCTGCATTCGAGTAACTGTAGGCAGCGGGGAAGCGCTTTCAACGTTTTTGACCAGGCTGGAAACCTACGCAGAAATCAGGCGCTGGAGCGGATGATCAGGGGAGCGGTGACCAGGCTGCCGGGTTGATCCGGTGCCCCGGTGATCTCCAGGAGGGCGCGGTCGAAGAGGCAGGAGGCGATGTCGCGTAGCGGGATGCGGGCGGTGGTCAGGGGAGTGTCGAGCATGCTGGCGAACGGGAAGTCGTTGAAGCCGGTGACCGCGACGTCCTCGCCGACCTGTAGGCCACGGCGTTGCAGGGCGCGCATCGCGACCACCGCGAACGCGTCGTTGTCAGCGACGAGAACATCCGGGGGAGCGCTCTCTGACACGTAGCCGGCGACCTCTTCCAGCGTCCGGAAGGAGCGAACCTCAGTGCGCGGGAACTCGCGGACGAAGCCCTGTTCACGCTGGTGGATCCAGGGCAGCGAGCCGTCGGTACGCAGGTAGAGAGCGCTCTCTCTGCCGCTCTCCCGGAGGTGCCGGGCGATGCCGGCCATCGAGGTCTCGTTGTCCACGTCGACCCAGCACTGCCGGTGCTGCGGTCCCGTGCGGCCGAAGGCGACGAACGGGAACCGCCGCTGGCTGAGGAACTCGATCCGCTCGTCGTGCGGCATCGTCTCCAGTACGACGATCGCGTCGACCTGGCGAGCGGCGATCAGTTTCTCGTAGAGCGCTATCTCGGTTGCTCCCGCGGTCGGCGTGGTCACGTGCACGCCGTACCCGGAGACCGCCGCGGCCCGGACCAGGCCGTCGAGTAGACCGTGCAGGAAGCCGCCGAGACCGGGGTTCTCCTCGCTGACCTCGTCGTACAGCGGGAGGCCGATCACCTGGCTGCGTCCCGACGACAGCGCCCGAGCGGCGTGGTTCGGGGTGTAGCCGAGCTCGTCGATCGCCGCCTGCACCGTCTGGACCGTCGAGTCGCTGACCCGGTGCGGTGCGTTCAGGACGTTCGACACCGTCATCGCGGACACCCCGGCAAGCCGGGCGACATCCGCAACCGTCGTACGGCGTGGTCGTGACACCATCCAGCCCCCTCCCTCACTGATTGATGCAGAGCCGGTCGATGCGGGCAACCCCGGCCGTCGGTACGTCGACCACCCACAGTCCGGCAGGCGGAGTCGTCGTACGGCGGTAGACCTCTGCGCCCGAACAGTCCGACACTACGAGGTCAATCGGTCCGGGACCTGCACCTTCGACCAGGAGTCGCGGTTCGCCACCACCATTCACCAGGACGACTGAGCGATCCGACGAAGCGAGCTGCACCACCGGGTTGGTGAACGCAGCCACCACAGTCGTCGCTCCGACAGCCCGGACCTGCGCATAGCGCGCGTCCGACCGCGACGGCAGCAGGACACCGTTCTGCAGTACCTCGAAGTGCTCGCGCATGAACGCTAGCCAGTACCGAACGACAGCGTCATGCGATGCCGGCAAGGATTCGAGCTCCATCGAAACCTGCACGGTGCTGAACAGCGCACCGATGAACTGCTGCGCCACCGTCTCCGGCGTGGCTGACGGATGCCACATCAGCATGTCCGAGTGCACTGCGCGATCCCCGGCGAGCAATCTGCTGTCGATAGTGCGGACTCGGTTCTCCACCGGGTCCATCGCGCAGTCGCCGGCGCGCAGGAACGTGCCGAACTGCCAGAGCCGCGGGTTCACGTAGTCCTGCCGGAACTCGATCAGCACCTCATCGCCCAGCGCGTCCCGCACCGCCTGCAGCAACAGTTCGACACCCTCGTCGATCGACGTGCAGTCGGCCTCGGGTGCATCCGGGACCGGACCGTCCCACGCCCACGAGTCGATGAAGTCGATCTTGAGTCCGTCCACACCCCAGTCGCGCACCGGCCGGACGCAGCACTCGACCAGGTGCTCGCGCACCTCGGGGTAGCGCGGGTCCAGCACCGCCACGACCTCGCCGTCGGCGAATCCGAGCACGCGGTCCTTCAGCTGCTCCCACGCCTTCGAGTGCACCCCGATCAGCGGCGGCGCGATCCACAGCACGTAACGCAGTCCGAGCTCGTGCACCCGGCGTACATGCTCGGTCATGTCGGGGAACTTGCCGCTGGTCGGCTCCCAGTCACCGCAGTACGCATACCCGCGCGCAGTGCTGTCGGTCTGCCAGCCGTCGTCGACGATGATCGCCGCACACCCGTACGCCGCGCTGGCGCGAGCGTGGTGCTCGACGGCTGCGGCCGACACGTGCTGATGGTCGCTGTACCAGGTGGAGTACATGGGCTGCCGCGCGATCTCCGGTACGGCGGCAATCCGGTCGCCGAGGTCGTTTGTCCACTCGGCGGTGACGCCGCGCAGCGCTTCGGCGAAGTGCACGTCGCGCAGATCGATCCGCAGCACGAAGCTGGTTGATTCGATGTCGTCGGCAACCAACTCGATCAGCTGCTCGGCGGTCTCCTCGTTCACCCCGATCGCGAACTCGCAGCCGCGGACGTGCGCGGACAGCGACACGGTCAGCAGACTGCGGTCCTGGTCGTCGACCAGGCTGCCGACCGGCGCGGACCGGACCGAGCGGATCCGGCGCCGCGATCCCCAGTCGGTCGGGAGCTCCCGGCGCGCACCTTGCGAGGCCCGCCAGAACGTCACCGCCGCCCCGGTCGGCCACGTCCATTGCAGAGTCACCGGCCCGTCCGCGACCACCTCGAAACGCAGTACGCCGGGCACCTCGGCCGGCAGCGCGGTCACCGATCGCGCGCCGGTCGCCGTACCGGTCCGTCGGACGGACCCCGCCAGGATCTCGAATGTCGTCACGGCGGCGACTATAGCGGTAAAACCGGCTGGGCTGAAGTATTGACGGAATTGGTCTACCTGCTTACTTTAGCTAGGAATTTTACCGCTAATATGAGGAGCGCAAGTGCTCACTGTGAGCTCCGACTCCAGCTATGTCGAGGACGCCTTCGCCTGGGCGTCGCGACGCGCCCTGGACTGGGTCCAGACCGACGCGGCCCCGGGCAACCTCCCGTCGTACTGGGCCGGCTATCCGTCCCGGGAGCTGTTCTACTCGCGCGACATCTGCCACCAGGCCGCCGGTGCGCACCTGCTCGGTCTGGACGCGGAGAACTTCGCCATGTTCCGGCACTTCGCCCGGTCGGCGACGTCAGCCCGGAAATGGTTCCCGATCTGGGCGTTCCACTTCGACGGCCGGATCGCGGCCCTCGACTATCACGACGACGAGCACTTCGTCCGGGAGATCCCCGCGGTGTTCGACCTTTGCTACCGGGCGCTGGAACAGTACGACTGGACCGGCGACCGCCGATGGCTCGACGACCCCGACCTCGCGGCCTACTACGAGACGAGCGTCGGCGAATTCGTCACGGCTCACGATGCCGATGGTGACGGCATCCCCGAGGCCGGCGGTACCGCCGACATCTTCCTCGGCACCGCGACCTACAACGAGCGCGAAGCGCCTCTGCTGATCGCGGGCGACGGGCTTGCGACGCACTACGCCGTACTGCGGAAGCTCGGCCGGGACGCGGAGGCGGATCGGATCCAGGCGACGTACCAGACCTGGTGGAACGGCGAGCACTATGCGCGCGGGGTCACCAAGGACGGCCTGGACTTCGACTGGGGGCTGGAGTCGCACACGCTGGCGCCGATGTTCGGGCTCGGCGGGAACGAGCAATCGCTCGACTGGCTCGAGTCCAAGATGAACTCGGATCCGCCGAAGAATATCGAATCGTTGAGCTACTACCCGGAACTGCTGTTCAAGTACGGGCGCGACGAGTCCGCCTGGCGCTGGACCAAACATCTGATCGACAGCCGGGACGACTATCCGGAGATCTCGTTCACCGTCGTCGAACATCTGGTCGCGGGTTTGCTCGGACTGCGTCCCAGCAAAGGCGCGGCCTTGAGTATCGAGTCCCATCTGCCTGCCGAGATCGGCCGGCTCACCGCTGACCACGTGCGGATCGGTGACTGGGATCTGCGCATCACCCAGGAAGCCCGGCACGCCACCGAAGTCACCGTGCACAGCGGACCTGGCGCGCTGCCGGTGACTGTCGGCGCCGAAACACATCCCCTCGAACCGGGCCGGACGGCCCGCTTCACCCTTAAGGACCCCGCATGAAGCTTCGTTTGATCCCAGCCGCCGCCGCGCTCCTGCTCGCGGCCGGTTGCGCCACGACCAGCCAGCCCGCGAGCAACACGTCCAAGGACTCCGCCGACATCACGTTCTCGTTCTGGGGGACGAACTCCGAGGCCGCCTCGCTGAAGGCGATCGCGGCCGCGTTCGAGCAGGCCAACCCCGGGACCAAGGTGACGACCAACTGGATCCAGGCCGACTACGAGCAGAAGATCCAGACCTCGATCGCGGGCGGTACCCAGTCGACCGTGATGGAGATCAGCAACAGCAGTCTGGCGGGGTTCGTGCCCAGCTTCGCCGAGCAGCAGGTTGATCCGGCCCAGTATGTGCAGCCGAACATCTCGTCGGCGCTGCAGTTCGAGGGTAAGTACTACGCGATGCCGTTCGCTGCCAAGCCCAAGGTGATGGCGATCAACGTGGACTCCTTCAAGGCCGCCGGAGTCCCGTTGCCGAGTGCAACGACCCCGCTGACGCTCGACGAGTTCAAGGCGCTCGCCGCGAAGCTGTCCCACGGTGACGGCAAGGCGCGCGTGTTCGGCTCGAGCAACCTCTGGTACCGCGGCTGGCTCACCGCCGCCGGGGGTGGCTACTACAACGCTGACGTGACCGCGTGCACCTTCGGCGACGAGACCGGTGTGAAGACCGCGCAGTACGTCGTCGATCTGCAGAAGGAGCGGTTGGCTCCGACGTCGACCGACGTACAGGGTCAGGATCAGGCGCAGTGGTTCGCGGCCGGCCGGCTGGCGATGTTCAGCGACTTCGGGCCGTGGACGGTCGCCGACTTCGCGAAGATCGCCAAGCCGAACTGGACGCTGGTCCCGGTCCCCGGCAAGGGATTCCCGATGGAGGTCGACGGGCTCGCGATCAGCAAGAAGGCGACCGGTAAGCAACTCGAGACGGCGAAGAAGTTCGTCGAGTTCGCCGGGACCGCACAGGCCGCGCAGGATCTGCTCATCCAGGGGAACACGGCCCTCGGCGTACCGGTGATCGCCGCGTCGACCGCGACGCTGGAGAAGGTCCTCCCGGCCGACCGGAACCTGGCCGCGTTCACGACCGCGCTGAAGACAGGCCTGGTCGGACCCTCGGTCGCCAGGGAGGCGCAGATCTCCGGTGACGCCGAGAAGGGGATGAACAGCTACACGCCGCTGGGCACCGGCAAGGACGATGTCGCCAAGGTGCTGCCCGACCTCGCCACCAAGTGCACGGCGGCGCTGCAGAAGTGAACCCGACAATCGGCTGGATCCGGGACCTAGCAGCGTCGTGGGGTGTGCCTGCGGTCCTCGTCCCGCTGGTCCCGTTCCTGCTCCTGCTGATCGCTCTGTACGCCGTCCTCGGGCTGGCGGCGTACGGGGCGCGGCGACGGTGGCCGCGGGCCGACAAGACGATCGCGTTCTGGATGTTCATCTCGCCCTGGCTGATCGGGTTCGCGATCTTCACGGTCGGGCCGATGGTGTCGTCGATCTACGTCAGCCTGACCTCGTGGGATCTGATCACGCCACCGCAATTCGTCGGATTCGCCAACTACACCGAGGCGTTCCAGGACCCGCGGGTCGGGCAGGCGCTGAAGGTGACACTTCTGTACGGCGTGATCAGCGTGCCGCTGCAGACCGCGCTCGCCTTCGTGGTCGCGCTGCTGCTGAACACCGAACTGCCCGGGATGCGGTTCTTCCGGACCGTCTGGTACCTGCCGAGCCTGGTGTCCGGCGTGGCCCAGATGGTCTTGTTCCTCTGGGTGTTCAACCCGCAGTACGGGCTGGCGAACGACGTACTGGGCAAGGTCGGGATCGAGGGACCGGGCTGGTTCAACGACGCGTCGTGGGCGCTGCCGACGGTGATCCTGATGAGCCTGTGGACGGTCGGCGGCGCGATGGTGATCTACCTGGCCGGCCTCAAGGACGTCCCGACGAACCTGTACGAGGCGGCCGCGATCGACGGCGCGGGGCCGCTGCGGATGTTCTGGCATGTGACCATGCCGCAGATGTCGCCGATCATCCTGTTCAACGCCCTCACCGGGATCATCGGCTCGCTGCAGATCTTCACCCAGGGCTTCGTCGCGAACGGCGGCCCGAAGGACTCGCTGCTGTTCTTCGTCTACTACCTCTACGACAACGCGTTCCAGAACTTCCGGATGGGCTACGCGTCCGCGCTGGCCTGGATCCTGTTCGTCGTCATCCTGGCGCTGACCACGGTGACGCTGCGGGGGAGTGCCTTCGCCGTCTATTACGAGACCGAGCTGACTACGCGTCGGAGGAAACGATGAAGCGCCGGGGCCTGCTCTCCACAGTTTGCCTGTACGTCGTACTGGTCGTCGGCTCGGTGGTGTTCGTGTACCCGTTCCTGTGGATGATCGCCACCTCACTGCGGTCCCTGGCCGGCGTGGGCAGTTCCGGGGCGAGCGTCGTACCGCAGGAGTTCCTGTGGGACAACTATCGGCGCGCTGTGACGTCGTTCCCGTTCTGGCGGTACACGCTGAACTCGGTGCTGACCACGTTGATCCCGATCGTCGGGACGGTGTTCTCCTGCACGCTGGCCGGGTTCGCGTTCGCGCGGTTGCGGGTGCGGTTCTCGGGGATCGTGTTCGGGATCGTGCTGGCGACGATGCTGCTGCCGGGGGAGGTGACGATGGTTCCGCAGTTCATGCTCTTCAACAACCTCGGGATGATAGACACCCTCTATCCGCTGATCCTGCCGGCGTTCTTCGGGTCGCCGTTCTTCATCTTCCTGTTCCGGCAGTTCTTCGCGCGGATGCCGTCCGAGCTGGCCGATGCGGCGGTGGTGGACGGGTGCGGCTGGTTCCGGACGTTCTGGCTGGTCTACCTGCCGCTGGCCAGGCCGGCCGTGGTCGCGGTCTCGATCCTGCTGTTCATGGGGTACTGGAACAACTTCCTCGGACCGGCGATCTACATCAACTCCGACCAGTGGAAAACGTTGCCGCTGGCCCTGGCCGGGTTCCAATCGGTGAACGGCACGGACACCCCGTTGCTGATGGCAACCTCGCTGCTGATCACACTGCCCTGCCTGGTGCTGTTCTTCGCGGCCCAGAAGCACATCACGCAAGGGATTACCTTCACCGGCGGAAAGTAATTGTTCGGTAACGTGGAGCCACCTTCTGCCTCCGCCCTCCTGTGAGGCAACCGCCCCCACCACAGAAGGAGAAATCAATGGCGCGCAAGCTGTTGATGCTGTCCGGCCTGGCCAGTGTGGTCCTCGCCGTCGTCACGTATGCCGCTCCGGTCAGTCTGGCCGGAGCGTCTGTGTCCCCCGCCCAGGAAACAACAACCGCCCAAAGCGCTTCGGCGCCGCACGGCACCTCCGTGGTCCCGATGCCCGCAGACCTTAAGGGCAAGGCGAAAGTACTGGCTCCGCCGCCCGGCGGCTGGTCGGTGCCGAGCCAGCGCAACTACACCATCACCGCCTCCTGTCAGTCGCACGCAGCTGCCATCCGGCAGGGTGCAGCAGCCTGGCAGGGTCTTCGGGAAGGTGGCGGTACTCCGATCGAGTGCCGCAACGGCTACATCACCGACTGCGGTGGTGGCAGCAATGTTGTCGGCTGCAACTGGGGAGCCGGGCAACGAATCGCCTTGTACATGGGCGGTGTGAACGACGATGCGCTGCTGGTAGCGCACGAGTTCGGCCACAACTGGTACGGCCACTCGACCGTCCGGTGCGCCGCCTGGGACAGCCCCACCACGGTGATGTCACCGACCATCTGTAACTAGCTGGTTGGTGGTCCGGTCCGCACCTGCCGGCGGACCGGGTCCACTAGGAACCCAGAATCCCTTGCTGGTAACCCTTTGCAACCGCCGCGGCCCGATCGTTCACGTCCAGCTTGGTGAAGATGTGGCTGAGGTGCGTCTTCACCGTGGCCTCGCTGATGAACAACTCGCGGGCGATTTCCCGGTTCGAGGTGCCCTTCGCAACCAAGGCCAGTACTTCGCGTTCCCGGGCCGCCAACGGGCTCGGGGCCGGCGATTGGACGGCGGAGACCAGCCGGTTGGCGACCGCGGGGGAGAGCACCGCTCGCCCAGCCGCGGCCTCGCGCACGCCGAGGAACAGCTCCTCCGGCGGCGCGTCCTTGAGCAGGTAGCCGGTCGCACCGGCCTCGATCGCGGGCACGGTGTCGGTGTCGGTGTCCCACGTCGTGAGCACCAGCACCTTCGCCCGGGCGCCGCGTCGCTGCAGCTCCGCGATCGCCTCGAGACCACTGCCACCGGGCATCCGCAGATCCATCAGGATCACATCCGGATCGAGCTCGGCCGCGAGTGCGACCGCCTCGACACCGTTGGACGCTTCGGCGAGCACGGTGAAGCCGGGGACCGACTCGAACATGCCGCGCAGCCCGTTGCGCACCACCGGATGGTCGTCGACCAGTAGTAGCGAGATCACGTGGTTCCCCGTTCGTCGACGACCAACGGTACGCGGGCGGAGACCGCCGTACCGGATCCTGGTTCTGCTTCCACCGTGAGTGAGCCGGCGATGCGCTCGGCGCGGGCGCGCATACCGTCCAGACCGAACCCGCCGGTGCCGGTGCGGTTCGGAAGGTCCAGCGGATTGAATCCCGCGCCGTCGTCGCGCACGTCGAGCGTCACCTCGCCGTCCATGAAGCTGAGCGTGACGCCGACTCGGGACGCGTTGGCGTGTTTGCCGACATTGGCGAGTGCCTCCTGAGTGATGCGGAGCAGCGTCGCGGAGATCTCGCCGTGCAGCCGTTGCGCGGACCCGGTGACCGTCAGGACAGTCGGTACGCCGGTGCGCTTCGTCCACTGGTCGACCGTCTTGCGCAGCGCCTCCGGGAGACCGTCGTACGAGAGCCCTTCCGGAGCGAGGTTCTGAACCGAGCGGCGGGCCTCGCCGAGACTGTGCCGGGCCAGGTCGGTCGCCCGGGCGACATGCTCGTCCGCGACCTTCTGATCGGTCGTGGTTGAGACGACCTGCAGCTGGGCGATGATGCCGGTCAGGCCTTGGGCCAGCGTGTCGTGGATCTCCGCGGCCAGCCGACGGCGTTCATCGGCGACACCGGCCTCGCGCGCCTGGATGAGGAGCTGCGCGTGCAGGGCGGCGTTCTCTTCGTGTGCCTGCTGGAGTTCGGCGATGGTGACGGCTCGCGCCCGCGACCGTTCCTCCTCCTGCTCCGACAGCCGCCCGACGAAGGTCAGCAATCCGTTGTTGACCCCGAGCAGGCAGCCGAACACGATCCACCCCATCGCCCCGTCGGTCGGGATACCGCCGATCTGCGCGAACGAGATCGGCACCGAACACGCGAACAGCGCGAGCCGGCGCCGGCGACGTCCGGGGACGAGGGCGTGCGCATCGAAGTACCCCGCGGCCATGAAGAACGCGAAGAAACCGTTCAGCAGCGCGAGAGTGGCACCCAGCATCCAGCGGAGCACGAAGTAGGTAACAGAGACCCAGTCCGGCTCGGAGCGTCGACGGCCCGCCCAGAGCCAGCCCAGCTGGAGGACCACGGCCCCGCCGACCAGCGCGAGGACGAGGCGCTGCTTCCAGAGCTCCGGCGTGATCAGGTCGGAGGTGACGATCGCCAGGATGCCGGACAGCGCGAGCAGCGTGGGCGGCGCCAGCCGGGTGAACAGGGCCCGGCGCCGATCGATGGAGTCGCCCGCTGTCGTCACGACCACAGTCTGCACGCTATTCCCAGCGGAACCAGCGCATCGCGGCCGCCGACAGGACCACGGCCCAGGCAGCCAGTACGCCGAGATGCGACCAGGCAGGCCAGTCGCCGCGCGCCGCCTCGCCGAGCGCCTCGGCCGCGGCACCGAACGGGGTGAGGGTGACGATGCGTGCCATCACGTTCGGCATCGCCTGCACCGGCACCCACACGCCGGCGGTGAACAGCGCCGGGAAGTAGGCCACAGTGCCGATCGCGGAGGCGATCTTGGCAGTCCGCGCCACAGCCGTGATGAGCGCGCCCAGCGATAGCGCCGCCGTCGCAGTGAGAACCAGCGTGAGCGCGTAGCCCAGCGGCTGGCTCGGTAGCTTGACGCCGAACCCGAGCCGGCCGATCGCCAAGCAGAGCACCACCGAGGCCAGGGCTGCACCACCGGCCAGAATCATCTGCGCCGAGAGCAGAGCGGCCGGGCGAACCGGCGTCGTCGACATCCGGCGCAGGATGCCGCGCTCGCGGTAGCCGGTGAGCACGGGCGGCAGCATCTGCAGACTGGTTGTGATCACCGAGACCAGTACCAGGACGGGGACATAGACGTCGATCGTCCGCAGACCGCCGAGACCCGCCTCGGGATTCCGGAACGACGGGATCGAGCCGAGAATCACCAGCAGGATCGACGGAAACGCCAGCCCCCAGAACAGGACCCCGGGTTCACGCCGGAAGAGCCGGGTCTCGGTCCGCAGAACAGCGGCGTACGGCGAAGTGGCGGCGCTCATGAGGTGGCTCCGGTCAGGTTCAGGAAGGCGTCGTCGAGGGTCGCGTCGGTGACGCGGAGCTGATGCGCGGTGATGCGGTGCCGGGCAAGCAGCGAGATGACCGCGTTGACAGTGTCGTCGGTGCCGCTCAACGTGATCCGCCCGTTCTTGTGCTCGACCGACGCGAGCGCGGGTAGCGCAGCCAGCTCCTCGTCATCCACGGGCGCGGACGGCGTGAAGGAGATGACGGTCGAGCCCGCGGACCGTGCGATCAGTCCATGTGGGGTGTCGAGCGCGGTGATCCGCCCTTGGTCGATCAGGGCGATCCGGTCACACAGCCGCTGCGCTTCCTCCATGAAGTGCGTGACCAGCAGAACCGTCACTCCACGCGCCCGCACGTCCTCGACAACCTCCCAGGTGTCCCGGCGAGCCCGCGGGTCGAGCCCGGTCGTCAACTCATCCAGTACGACGATGCGCGGATTGCCGATCAACGCGAGCGCAATGAACAACCGCTGCTTCTGCCCACCACTCAACGTGCCGAACCGCTTCTTCAGCATGCTGGTAAGCCCCAGCCGCTCCGCGAGCGCCCGCCAATCCGCCGGGTCCGGGTAGAAAGCGGCGTACAGCTCAAGTGCCTCCTGCACGGTGAGCTTCGCCTGCAACTCACTCTCCTGCAGCTGAGACCCCAGCACCTTCGTCACCGCGACCCGATCCTGAGCCGGATCCAGCCCAGCAACCCGCACCTGCCCACCGTCCGCAACCCGCAACCCCGAGATGCACTCCACAGTGGTCGTCTTCCCAGCCCCATTAGGCCCGAGAATCCCGAAGATCTCCCCTTCCCCAATGGTGAACGAAACATCGTCCACCACCACCCGCCCGCCATAAGACTTCCGCAGCCCTTGAACTTCCACGACCGATTCCATACCCCGAGTCTCGGTTCCACCCCCGCCCACCACATCCCCCGTTGAGCTCAACCCCCCATCCCCCAATCGGCTGACCCCCACCCCCTCCCTGCCAACACTTCGTCACCCACGCCAACCCCTTCCCCGGCGCCATCTCATGGGTTGACCCACGAGGTTGTGGGTTCTGCACCCGCATGAGGGTGGGGAACCCACAACCTGATGGGTGGACCCATCTCCGGTTCGAGGGCTTGAGGGCTCGGGGTGAGCAACCATCCGCGGACGTTCCCGGCCGAGCCCACGGCGCCGACTCGACCGCTAAGCGGCCGACAAAGCAAGTGGGCGGGCCGCGCGGATGGCTGGGCGGGATGGCGAGGCCGGCTACCGAGGCTCGCGTCGCCTGGGGCCGACGGGCTTGGGCTGGGGTGCGTGATGTGCGCTGGTCGGAAGATTTTCGGGGGTGTGGGCGCCGAAGATGTTCCGGCTAGTGCTGGGTGAGGAGGGCGCCGGTGGATTGGAGGCGGGTTAGGGCATGGGTGGGGTTGATGAGGGACTCGGGGGAGTGGATGCCGGGGGCAACGGGGGTGCCTTGGAGGGTTAGGAGGCGTTCTACGCCTAGGGCGATGCCGGCGGCGGTGACGGGGCGTTGGCCGCCGGGGTGGGTGAAGTTGTGGGTGGTGGTGCGGGAGGCGGTCGACAGGCGGATGCGTACGTCGTGGGACGGGGTGCCTTGGTGGCGGCGGCCGGTGGATTCGCCCATGGCGAAGGCGAAGCGGACGTTGGGGGCGCCGGTGGCGAGGGCGAGACTTGGTACGTCGAGGATGCCGACGTACTGGCCGGGGAGTGTGGTGCCGTCGAGTCCTTCGACCTTGGTTGCGGTGTCGGCGATCCAGCGGAAGGTGCCGTTCTCGCGGATGAGGGCGGCGGGGGATGCGTCGGCTAGGCGTTCCATGTCGGTGGCTGAGGCGGGGCCGCCGGCGTCTTGGTCGTCGAGGATCGCGGTGATCTCGATCGTTTCGACCGGGCCGAATTCGCGGGCTGCTTCGAGCGCGACGAGAGTGATCGCGCCGGCGGCCCAGTGGCTGGCTAGGAGGATCGGGGCGGTGGTGGGGCGCTGGGCGGTTGCGATCACCTCGGGGGCGATGTCGGTCAGGCCGCTGGAGATGCTCAGGTACGGGATCCCGTGGTCCTGGGCGTAGCGCAGACCGTGCAGGTGCTGGTCCCAGACGGTCGCGACGACGGCCGAGTACGACGTCGCCTCCGCCAGACCGAGGTCTTGTCGGGACAGGTCGGTCGTGGTGGCGGTCGCCGTACCGAGGGTGTCGGCGACACCCTGGGCGCGGGCGAGATCGCGGCCGGCGATGGTCAGGGGCAGGTCGGGATACCAGTCGCGGAGCATCGCCGCCGTACTGGAACCTGCTTGTCCTGAGCCGCCGAGCATGAGTACCGGGTGCATCATTCCTCCTAAGCTACATTTTGTAGGCTACAAGTTGTAGCTTAGGATCTGGGGCGACGCAAGGAGGGTCATGGCGGCTCGGATGTCCAAACAGGCAAGGCGCGATCAGCTGCTGGAGGCTGCCCTTGCGGTGGTCCGCGAGCGGGGGACCGACGGGCTCACGCTGGTTACGCTCGCCGAGGCGGCGGAGGTCAGCCGGCCGATCGTGTACGACCATTTCGGGACTCGCTCGGGGTTGTTGCTGGCGCTCTATCGGCTGCTCGACGAGCAGCATCGGGCCGCCGTCACGCAGGCGCTCGAGGGTGCTGCGTCAGCGGCCGACACCGCGGATGTCCTGAGTGCGGCCTACTTCGCTTGCGCGACAGATCTGCCGGAGTTTGCGGCGGTGTCTGCGGCTCTGAAGGGTGATCCAGAGGCCGAGGCCGCCCAGCATGAGCTGTTGGGCGACTACGTGAAGCTGATGGTGGGGGCGCTCAAGCCGCACTCATCGCTCGCACCCAAGGCGCTGCGGTTGCGGTGCCTCGGCCTGCTGGGCGCGGCCGAGGCGTTGACCGTCGAGCTGAACCACGGACGCATCACGGCCGGCGAAGCAGTGACTGCGTTCGCCGGCCTGATGCGTTGAACTACTTGGTGTAGAGCGCCTCGACGTCGGCCTCGTGGTTCGCCATCACGATGTGGCGGCGCAGCGAGAGCTTCAGGGACAGCTCGCCGGACTCCTGGGTCCAGTCGATCGGCAGGATCTGGAACTTGCGGATTGCCTCGGCCTTGGAGACCGTGCCGTTCGCCTCGTCGACCGCCTTCTGGATCTCGGCGATCAGGTCGGCGTCATTGGTCAGCGAGGCGACGTCGGTCGGCTTGTCGTGCGCGGTCGCCCACGGAACGATGTTCTCCGGGTCGATCGTGATCAGCGCGGCGATGAACGGCTTGCCGTCGCCGACGACCATGCATTGGCTGACCAGCGGGTGCAGGCGGATCTGGTCCTCGAGCACGGTCGGGGCGACGTTCTTGCCGCCGGCCGTGACCAGGATCTCCTTCTTGCGCCCGGTGATCTTGATGAAACCGTCGACGTCGAACTCACCCAGGTCGCCGGTGTGAAACCACCCGTCGGAGTCGATCGCGGCCGCCGTACCCTCGTCGTTCTTCCAGTAGCCCGACATCACCTGGCCGCCCTTGAAGAGCAGCTCGCCGTCGTCCGCAACGCCGACCGTCACACCAGGAAGCGGCCGGCCCACGGTGCCGATACGGATGTCGTCCGGCAGGTTCACCGCGACCGCGGCGGTGGTCTCGGTGAGGCCGTAGCCCTCGAGAACCGGTACGCCGATGCCGCGGAAGAAGTGACCGAGTTTGTCGCCGAGCGGCGCGCCGCCGGAGACGGCGTACTGGACCTTGCCGCCCAGGACCGCACGGAGCTTGCTGAAGACGAGGCGGTCGAACAGGGCGTGCTTGGCCTTGAGGCCGAAGGACGCGCCGCCCTTGTCCTGTGCCTGGGAGTAGGCGATCGCGGTCTCCGCGGCGGCGTCGAAGATCTTGCCTTTGCCGCTGGAGTGCGCGTTCTGGCTGGCCGAGTTGTAAACCTTCTCGAACACCCGCGGCACGCTCAGGATGAAGGTGGGCTGGAAGGAACCGAGGTCGGCGACCAGGTTCTTCACGTCCGGGCTGTGCGCGACCTTGACCCGCTTCATCACGCAGCCGACCTGGATGATCCGGGCGAAGACGTGGGCCAGCGGCAGGAACAGCAGCGTGCTCGCGCCGTTGGTGTCGAACAGCTCGTCGAGGATCTTGACCGCCGGGGTCAGCTCGGCGAGGAAGTTCCCGTGGCTGATCTGGCAGCCCTTCGGCCGGCCGGTGGTCCCGGACGTGTAGATCAGCGTGGCCAGGTCGTCAGGCGTTACCGCCGTACGGCGCTTGTCGTACTCGGCGTCGGAGATCTGGCGGCCGAGCTCGGTGAGCTGGTCGACGGCGCCGGCCTCGATCTGCCAGACCTCCTGCAGCGCCGGGGCCTCGGCCCGGGCGGACTCGACGACGGCGCCGTGGGTCGCGTTCTCGACGACGGCCACCACGGCCTCGGAGTCGGTCAGGATCCACTGGACCTGCGACGGCGACGAGGTCTCGTAGATCGGCACGGTGACCGCGCCGATGCTCCAGATCGCGTAGTCGATCAGGGTCCACTCGTAGCGGGTCGGGCTGAGCAGAGCGACCCGCTCGCCGTGCTTCACACCGGCCGCGATCAGGCCCTTGGCAACCCCGATCACCTCGGCAGCGAAGTCGGCCGCGGTGACGTCCTGCCAGGCCTCACCCGACCGGCGGCTGAAGACCGGCAAATCGGGATGCGAGGACGCGTTGGCCCACACCGGGTCGCTCAGGCTGCCGGTGGGCGGCTCAGTCACAGCAGGAACGGCGTACTCACGCATCCACGGTCTCCTCAGTCGGTCACGAATTGTCGACTTTCGCGGCACGCTACAGTCACCTACCCGGAAGTAGCCAGGTTTATGTGACCCAGGGAACTAGGTTCTAGGTAGGTTTTCGGTCATGCCCACGCTCGACATCAGTTGCGACGACTTGGTCGTTGCTGATCCAGCCTACGTCGCCGAGCGGCTCGGCTCCGACACCCTGTGGCACGAATGGTGGCCGGAGCTCACCCTGACGCCGTCCGAGCGGCGCGGTCTGGAGGGGGTCCGCTGGGCTGTCACCGGGGCCGCGATCGGTACGGCGGAGTGGTGGCTGGAGCCGGTTCGGGACGGGGTCGTCGTGCACTGGTACCTGCGGGTCGATCCGGCCCGGCCGGTCCGGGGCCGGGCGCTGACCAGGGTGCGGGAACGGTACGTGACGCAGTACCGGGAGCGGTTGTGGGCGTTCAAGGACGAAGCCGAAGCGGGCCGCGCCGCAGGCGAGCGACGTACCGGGCACCAACCCGCGATAGTCTCTCGCTCTGAGCAACTCCCGCACGATCAGTACCCGTTTGAGCAGGCCCGGCAGCGAAGAGGTGAATCGATGGCGGAACAGACCACCTCGACCATCGTGGTGAACGCGACCCCCAAAGAGATCATGGCGGTGATCGCGGACTTCGCGGCGTACCCGGAGTGGGCCGACTCGATGCGGGAGACCCAGGTGCTGTCCACCGACGAGGCCGGCCGGCCCAAGCAGGTCCGGTTCAAGGTCGACGCCGGCGCGATCTCCGACGAGTACACGCTGGACTATGTCTGGTCCCGCAACGAGGTCACCTGGACGCTGGTCGAGGCCAAGATGGTCAAGGGGATGGACGGCGCGTACGTGTTGCGCGACCTGGGGGCAGAGGGGACCGAAGTGACGTACCGGCTGGCTGTAGACGTGGCGATCCCGATGATCGGCATGCTCAAGCGCAAGGCCGAGAAGGTCATCATCGACACAGCCCTGAAGGGGCTCAAGAAGCGCGTCGAGTCCTGATCAGACGTGACTCGGGTACTGCTGTACACAGGTAAAGGTGGCGTCGGCAAGACGACGTCGGCCGCGGGCACCGCCACGCTCGCCGCGTTGCGCGGGCTGCGCACGCTGGTGCTGTCGACGGACGCCTCGCACTCGTTGTCGGACGCCTTCGACTCCGAGGTCGGCCAGGAGCCGACCGAGATCGACGACCTGCTGTTCGTCCAGCAGATCGACGCACAACGCCGGTTCGAGCGGTCGTGGGGCGACATCCAGGCCTATCTGCGGTCCGTGCTGCACATGGTCGGCGTGGACCCGATCGAGGCCGAGGAGCTGACTGTGCTGCCGGGCGCCGAGGAGGTGCTCGCGCTGCTCGAGGTGCGCGACCACGTCCGGTCCGGCCGCTGGGACGTGATCGTGGTCGACTGCGCGCCGACCGCCGAAACGCTGCGGCTGCTCGCACTGCCCGATGCGCTGAACTGGTACATGGAGCGCATCTTCAACGCCGAGCGCAAGGTGATGCGGACGTTCCGGCCGTTCCTGAGCCGGTCGTCGAGTATCCCGATGCCGGACGACACCGTCTTCGACGCGCTGCGCCGGTTGCAGAGCGACCTGGCGGACATCCGCGCGTTGCTGGCCGGCCCGGACGCTTCGGTGCGGCTGGTGCTGACGCCGGAGGCCGTGGTGGTGGCGGAGGCTCGCCGTTCGCTCACACGCTTGTCCCTGTACGGGTATCGGGTCGACGGCGTGGTGGCCAACCGGGTGTTCCCGGCGGCCGGCGCCGACACCTGGCGACGGCAGTGGGTCGCGGCTCAACGCGGCATCCTGGAAGAGGTGGCCGATTCGTTCCGGCCGTTGCCGATTTGGGAGTCGCCGTACCGGGTTTGTGAGCCGGTGGGTGTTGAGGAGCTGGCCGCTTTCGCTGTCGAGATGTACGGCGGGGATGATCCGTTCGCGCGGGCTACCGAAGAGACTTCGTTGTGGGTGGATCGGCACATCGACACCGACGGCCGGACGTACACGCTGACGATGCCGTTGCCGTTGGCCTCCGCTTCGGAACTCGAGCTGGCGCGTCACGGTGATGAGCTGATCATCACGGTCGGGTCTTACCGGCGGGTGCTGCCGTTGCCGGCGGCGCTTGCCCGGGGTGTGGTGGCCGGGGCGCGGTTGGATGACGGGCGGCTGCAGGTGCGGTTCTCGCCGCGCGAGGTGGCGCGACCGCTGCCGATCGAGACGGCGTCCGAGCTGGCTCAGGGGCTGACGGCTGAGTACAACGCTCAGCAGGAGCCGCGCGAGGCTGCGATTGGGGAGAGCCGGTGAGCCCCAAGGAAACGGTGGGGTCGGTCGCCGAGGAGGCCGCCAAGCTGTTCGCCGTACTGCAGGCTGCTGCTGGTGAGCACACAGCTGAAGAGCCGGCTGATTCGCATGAGCACAAGGCCGGGCCGGACTGTGTTTGGTGCCCGGTGTGCCAGCTGATCAACAAGGTGCGCAACACCAGCCCGGAGACGATCGAGCAGCTTTCGACAGCCGCCGCCCACGTGCTCGGCTCGGTCCGTACGTTGCTGGAGTCGGCGGCCGAGGTCGCCCGGCAGAAGCAGGAGGACGCAGCGTCGCGTTCCTCGAAGTCTGAAGAGGAGCCGGCTCCGCCGAAGGTGGACCGGATCGACGTGAGTGAGGACCCCGAACCATGGGACTGACCATCGGTATCGATGTCGGCGGGACGAAGATCGCCGCCGGTGTCGTGGACGCGGACGGCACGATCGGTGCCCGCACCCATCGCGACACCCCGGCCGACTCGGTCGACGCCACCGCTGCGGCGATCGTCGACGCGGCCGCTGAACTGATCGCCGCCCATGAGGTGGAGGCGGTCGGGATCGGTGCGGCCGGGTTCGTTTCGTCGGACCGGTCGACTGTGCTGTTCGCGCCGAACCTGGCTTGGCGGGACGAGCCGCTCGGGGCGCGGGTCGCTGAGCAGCTGAAGATCCCGGTGGTGGTCGAGAACGACGCCAACGCCGCGGCCTGGGGCGAATTCGCCTTCGGTGCCGCGCGGGACGCCGAGCACATGGTCTGCATCACGGTCGGTACCGGTATCGGCGGTGGCGTGGTGATCGACGGCGAGCTGCTGCGTGGCGCGCATGGTGTCGCCGCCGAGCTCGGCCACATGCGCGTCGTACCGGGTGGTCATCGGTGTGGTTGTGGAGCGCGGGGCTGCTGGGAGCAGTACGCGTCTGGGCGGGCGCTGGTGCGCGAGGGGCGTGCGCAGGCGGAGTCTGGCTCGCTGGCCGCTGCGCAGATGCTGAGCGTGGGCGGGATCACTGATCCGGCTGAGCTGACTGGGCCGATGATCACCGAGGCGGCCGCCGCGGGGGATCCGTGCGCGATGGAGCTGCTGGAGGATCTCGGCCGGTGGCTGGGTGAAGGGCTGGCGAGTATCGCCACGCTGTTCGACCCGACCACGATCGTCATCGGTGGTGGTGTGAGCGCGGCCAAGGAGCTGCTGATGAAGTCGGCCCAGGTCGCCTTCGAGAAGAACCTTCCGGCGAAGGCCAACCGGCCGCACCCGTCGTTCGGGCTCGCTCAGCTGGGCAACGACGCAGGCATGATCGGCGCCGCAGATCTGGCCCGTCGGCCCGTCCCGGTCAAGTGATTCGAGTGCTGCGGGATACTGGATCTACTGAGGGGGACACGACGAGGAGGCTCGTGTGGCTCTGACGCAGGCTTTGACGATCGGCATCGACATCGGTGGCACCAAGGTCGCCGCCGGTGTGGTCGACCCCGAAGGCAACATCCTGGACCGGCTCCGCCGGGACACGCCGACCAAGGATCCGCGCGAGACCGAGGACGCGATCGCCGAGATCGTCCGCGACCTCGAGTCGCGGCATGACGTGATCGCGGTCGGCATCGGAGCCGCCGGATTCGTCGACGGGACCCGGTCGTCGGTGCTGTTCGCACCGCACCTGGCCTGGCGGCACGAGCCGCTGCGGGACGCGGTCGAACGACGCCTCGGCGTACCGGTCGTGGTTGAGAACGACGCGAACGCGGCCGCGTGGTCGGAGTGGCGCTTCGGTGGTGGGCAGGGCGAGAGCCACCTGGTGTGCGTCACGCTGGGCACTGGCATTGGCGGGGCGATTCTGAACGACGGTGCGTTGCAGCGCGGGAAGTTCGGTATCGCGGGGGAGTTCGGGCACATGCAGGTCGTGCCGGGCGGGCATCGCTGCGAGTGCGGCAACCGTGGTTGCTGGGAGCAGTACGCCTCCGGTAACGCGCTGACCCGGGAGGCGCGGGAGCTCGCGCTGTCCGGTTCGCCGGTCGCGCACAACCTGCTGCGGGCTGCCGGTGGGGACCCGCGGAAGATCAACGGGCCGATGGTGACTGAGCTGGCGAAGGACGGCGATCCGGTCGCGGTCGAGCTGCTCGAGGACGTCGGTCGCTGGTTGGGGATTGGGCTGGCCAACCTGGCGGCTGCTTTGGACCCGGGCACGTTCGTGATCGGTGGCGGGGTGTCGGACGCGGGCGAGCTGCTGCTGGCGCCGGCGCGGGAGGCGTTCAAGCGGACGCTGACCGGCCGTGGTTTCCGGCCCGAGGCGCGGATCGTGCGTGCGGTGCTCGGCCCCGAAGCCGGCATGGTCGGTGCTGCGGACCTCGCACGTGAAGAGGCGACCTGGTTGCGCCGGGTCCGCGTCAAGACAACCGCAGTCACGGCGAAGACAGCTGCTGCGCGCGGCCGTTCCACGCGAGTCGAACGAGCCGCCCGCAAGTCGGCCGCCCGCCGTACCGGCCTCCGCGCCGCCTCGGCCGACTCGAAGACCATCGAGCTGGACGACACGGAGGCATGACCTCAAGCCTGCGGGTGTTGTCCTACAACGTGCATCGGTGGGGCGACGACCGGGATGCGTTGGCTCGGGTTGTTAAGGCTTGTGCTCCTGATGTGATGTTGGTGCAGGAGGCTCCTACTTGGTGGGGGACCCGGCGGAAGCGGCGGGCTATGGCGGCCAGTTTTGGGCTGCGGTACGTCGCTGCTTCGGCGCGGAACGCGGTTTTGGTTGCCGAGAGCATCGATCTGGTTCAGGCGTTGCACTGGCGGATCTGGCGGCCGTTCGTCCGTCGGCGGCTGCGGCTGATTGCGACGCAACTGCCTGGCGGTGCGGTCGGTGGGCGGGTGACGTTGGGGTCGGCGGAGTTGGCGTTGGTGGTGTGCCATCTGGGGCTGCACATTCTTGGGCGGCAGCACGAGTTGGAGCAGGTACTGCGTGGGTGCCGCTCGTTCGGTACGCCGTACCTCCTGGTCGGTGATCTCAACGAGACGCCGGACGGTCCGGTCTGGAAGCGGTTGGCCGACGAAGGGCTGGTCGACCTCGGGGTGGACGCCGGGCCGACGTTCAGTTCGAGTGATCCGCACAAGCGGATCGACGGGGCGCATGTCTCGCCGGAGCTTTCCGGGCGGATTCTGCCGATCCCGCCGGAGGTCGCTGGCGACCTTCCGAAAGCATCCGACCACCTTCCCCTCTTGATTGAACTCCACCTCTGAGACATAGGATCTCTCCCATGGTGAATCCGGTGAGCAGCTTGCGCTACGACCGTCCAGCAGGGGAGTGGGTTGAGGCGTTGCCGCTGGGCAACGGCCGGATCGGGGTGATGTGCTTCGGCCGGCCCGGGACCGAGCGGCTCGCGCTGAACGACGAGACGCTGTGGTCCGGCAGCCCGGAGACCCAGCGGCTGCTCTCGGTACCGAAAGGTGCGGTCGGATCACAGGCTGTGCAGGCGGTTCGGGATGCTGTCGAGGCCAGTGACGTACGGCGGGCCGAGGAGCTCGCCGGTGGATTCCAGGCCGGTCACTCGCAGGCCTACCTGCCGCTGGGCGACCTCCTGCTCGACTACACCGTCGACGGCGAACCCACGTCGTACCAGCGGGCTCTCGACCTCGATTCCGCGACGGTCACCGTTGAGTACGAGATCGGAGGTCTCGCTGTTCGCCAGGTGGCGTTCGTGAGTCATCCGGCGGGTGTTTTCGTCGTCCGGGTGACGGCGTCGGCGCCAATCGGGGTCACCGCCCGGCTGATCACGCAACTGCAGTCCTCGCCGATTGAAGGCGGTCTGCTGATCCAGGCTCCCGCTGACGTAGCCCCGCCGCACCGCCCGGGCGTGGAGCCGGTCCGCTACTCGGATGGGCCGGACAGAGGGATGGCCGCCGCAATCGCACTCCGCATCGCCAGCAACGGCTCGGCCAGCGATGGCTCGGGCGGCAGCGGCTCGAGCGACGGGATGTCCGCGGCGGCCGCTACCGAGATCACCATCATCTTGTCGACCGCGACCGGCTATGTGGATCCCGCGACCGTGCCGACCCGGACTGGCGAGGAGTGTTTCGATGAGGCGGACGAACGGGTGCAGGCGGCGCTCGCTCGTGGGTACGACGAACTGCTGGCCGAGCATGTTGCCGACCATCGCGCGCTCTACCGCCGGTCGACGCTGGACCTCCCCGCGACGGACGCCGCCGAGTTGCCCACCGACCAGCGGCTCGCGCACTCCGACGACCCCGCGCTCGCCGCGCTGATCTTCAACTACGGCCGGTACCTGATGATCGCGAGCTCGCGGCCGGGTGGTCTGCCGACCAACCTGCAGGGGATCTGGAACGACATCCTGCAGCCGCCGTGGAGCTCCAACTACACGGTCAACATCAACACCGAGATGAACTACTGGCCGGCCGAGACCACCAACCTCTCCGAGTGCCACGAACCGCTGCTCAGCTATCTCGCCCACCTCGCCACGGCGGGCCGCCGTACGGCCGAAGAGCGCTACGGCGCACCGGGCTGGACCGCGCACCACAACGCCGACGCGTGGTGCTGGACCGTCCCGGTCGACGGCAACCCGAAGTGGTCGAACTGGCCGATGGCCGGCACCTGGCTGGTCCGGCATCTGTGGGACCACTACGCGTTCACCGGCGACCGTGAGTTCCTCGAGCGCGCGTGGCCGGTGCTGCGGGGCGCTGCGGAGTTCTGTCTCGACTGGCTGACCGAGCTCCCCGACGGCACGCTCGGTACGTCGCCCTCGACCTCCCCGGAGAACGAGTACGTCGCTGCCGACGGCGAACCGGCGTCCGTCACCGTCTCGTCGACGATGGATCTCGCGCTGATCGCCGACCTGTTCGATCGCTGTGTCGAGACCGCCTCGGTGCTCGGACTGACCGACGTACTGGTGGATGAGTTCGCGGCCGCCCGGAAGCGGATCCCGGAACCGTCGATCGGCAGCCAGGGCCAGCTGCAGGAGTGGGCGGCTGATCTGCCCGAGCAGGATCCGCACCACCGGCACATGTCGCACCTGATCGGACTGCACCCGGGTGACCTGATCACCCCGGACAGCACGCCCGAGCTCGCGGCTGCAGCCACGCGGACGATGGACCTGCGCGGCGACCAGGCCACCGGCTGGTCACTCGCCTGGAAGATCAACCTCCGTGCCCGTCTCCGCGACGGCGTGGCCGCGCACCGACTGGTCCGCGCGTTCCTGACCCTGGCCGACGACACCGAGACCGACTACGTCGGCAGCGGCGCAGGCGTCTACCCGAACCTGCTGTGCGCGCACCCGCCGTTCCAAATCGACGGCAACTTTGGTGCGACCGCAGGCATCGCCGAAATGCTCCTCCAAAGCCACACCGGCGAGCTCGAACTCTTCCCGGCCCTCCCCACCGACTGGCCCACCGGAACCATCACCGGCCTCCGCGCCCGCGGCGGCGTCACCATCGACCTCACCTGGTCCCCGGACAGTCGCGAAGCCACCCTCACCGCCGACCACGACCAGACCCGCACCATCCGGTACGGCGACAGCCGCGTCCCACTCGAGTTGGTCGCCGGATCGACGTACCGGCTGGACCTCCTCGCACTGCCATAATCGCCTGAATGGCGAAACGTTCCAGCCGCGCCTGGCGTGAGTATCGGGCCGACTACCTCAGTCGGCCCGACCAGGCATCCGAAAGCGCCCGGATCCTCACCGGTGCCAAGGTTTGTTCGCGCCTGCTCGCGATCGGCGCCGTACTGTGTCTCGCCACGATCGCTGCTCGGCTGTTCACCGGCAGCGCGGACCTGTCCCTCGGGAGCGTCACTCTTCCGCTCGACTTCGCCTGGGTGGGGCTGTTGGCGCTGACGGCGGCGCACGCGTTCACCGGAGCGTTCCTGGCCCATCGCATCACGGCCTACCTGCCGTACCTGCACCTGCCTGAGCAGGCCCTGCAGGTGTTCCGCGAGGTCACGAGCAGCGGCAATCCGTTCGTCTTCGGTATGCGCTCCCGGGCGCTGCCCAGGCGGCCCGGCGGCAGGTATCACCCGATGAGCCTGCGCGATCCGTCGGCCTGGGTCGCGTACGGCGCGGCTGTGATCCTGCTGCTCGCGGTCGTGGCCTGGCGCGTGGAGGCGGGCCGGATCGTCCTGGGCAGCTGGACCCAGGTGGTGCTGGCGGTCGTCCTCCTCGCCGTGAACTGGTGGGCCGGCTCGGTGTGGATGGTTTCGCTCTCCCGGCTGCACTACCTGGGGAGTGAGCTCCGCGACCTGCCTAGCGGACCGCTCCGCCGCGACGAACTGCTTCGCCTGCTGGAACCGCTTGAGCCCGCGTGCGTCGAGGCGTTGTCCGAGGTCGACCTCTACCGGCTCGCGAACCTTCTGCAGCGCTTCATCGAGTTCCCGGTGCCGCGCTCCGATGTCCGCCTGTGCATCGGCCCGCACGCCGAGACCCGCCGCCAGTACCGGGTGGCTCCGACGGGACTGTGCGTGGGCCACTACCAGCGGATCGAAGCCACCTATCTGCAGGTCACTGCGGTGGGGCAACCTCTGGTGCTGTCCGAGCTGTCCCGAGGGGCCGGGGCGTCCGAACGCGTCCGGCGCTGGTCGCCCGACCGCTGGTCACCTGACCACTTGTCGCCCGAAGAACTCGAGCTCGAAGAACTCGAGCGCTGGGTGTCCGGACGCGGCCGGCGCTGGCCCGGCCGCCGCAAGCTTCGAGGCCCCAAGCGCGACAGGTGGTGGCGCTTCGTCTCCTAGCTCTGCTTCTTCCGGTTGAGGAAGGCGAGCATCGCTTCCTGGGCGGCGGGGGAGCCGAAGAGGCCGGCGGACAGTTCGGCGAGTTCGGTGCCGCGGGCGTCGATGTCGGCGAGGAGTTCGCGGTTGAGCAGCTTCTTGGTCTCGCGGAGGCCCTGCGGCACGCCCTTGAGGACGGACTCGAGCAGGGAGTCGAGGGCGGTGTCCAGCTCGTCGTCCTTCACGGTGAGTGTGACGAGACCGAGGCGCGCGGCCTCCAGGCCGTCGAAGGCGTTGCCGGTCAGGAAGGTGTACGCCGCCGCGCGGTCGTTCAGGCGGGCGAGCACGGTCAGCGAGATCGTCGCGGCCGCGAGTCCGAGGCGGACCTCGGTCAGGGCGAACGTCGTACTGGCTCCGGCGACGCTGATGTCGGCGGCCGCCACGATGCCGATGCCGCCGGCGCGCACCGGCCCGGCGACGCGCGCCACGACCGGCTTCGGGTTCGCCACGATGGCGCGCTGTACGTCGACCATCCGCTGAGCGCCGACGCCCATGCCGACACTCGTCGCCTCGGACATGTCGGCACCCGAGCAGAACACGTCGAGCGCCGAGCGGATCACGATCACCCGTACGGCGTCGTCCGCGGCCGCGCTCTCCAGGTGTTCCAGGAGTTCACCCGTGAGTTGCTGGGAGAGCGCGTTCTTGTTGTGCGGCGAGTCCAGGGTGATGGTCGCCACGCCGTCGGCGGTGCTCAGGTGCACAAGCTCGGTCATGGGTTCATCCAAGCAGTCAGGGGGTGGACTTGAGGTTGAGCGGGTCCGCGTGCCGGTGGACCAGCCTCCAGTCGCCATCCTCGACCCTGAACACCATCGTGACCCGCAGTTCGTGATGATGCTCACCCGGGCGATCGACGTACCGGACCGAGCAACGCTCGATCGCGACCGTGTACGCCGAGTCCGGGCCGACGTGCTGGTCGAGGTACTCGAACTGGACCTTCGCCCCACTCGGCGCGAACTGGGCGGCCGCCCACTCGTACCGTGGCCCGACCTGGGACCACCCGGTCTCGCGGCCGCCGAAGCCGCCGAAGATCGAGCTCACCTCGCTGCGCGACACGAGTGGCATCCACGCTGAGACATCACCGTTCACGAACGCGGAGTTGGCCTCTTCGAACCGGCGCAGGAACGACGCGAAGTCTGGGGTCACCCGGCTATTTTGCCTCGGCGTACGACGGCGACAGTTCGCGGGCCAGGTGCTCGACGAACAGGCCGACATCCGTCACGATGCCGCGTGCCTGGGTGGAGCCGCGGTCCGCGAGCTTGGTCACGGTGGCCGGGTTGATGTCGACGCAGGTCAGCGGGATCGAGGCCGGCAGGATGTTGCCGGTGGCAACGGAGTGCAGCATGGTGGCGGCCATCAGGCAGTAGCCGACACCGGCCAACTCGTTGCGCATCGCGCGCTGGCCCTCGAGGACGTCGGTGTAGACGTCGGGCAGCGGGCCGTCGTCGCGGACCGAACCGACCAGGACGAACTTGTTGCCCTTCTTGACCAGCGCGTGCATCACACCGGAGGTCAGCACGCCCTGCTCGACGGCGGCCGCGATCGAACCGGCCTTGCGGATCGTGTTGATGGCCCGGATGTGGTGCTCGTGGCCGTGCTCGACGCCGCGACCGCGGGCCAGGTCGACACCGAGCGACGTACCGTAGAGGGAGGACTCGATGTCGTGGGTGGCCAGTGCGTTCCCGGCGAACAGGATGTCGACGAAACCGGCCTCGACCAGGGCGACCATGGCCGGCGCGGCACCGGTGTGCACGATGCCGGGGCCGCCGACCCAGAGCACCTTCAGGCCGTTCGCCTTCGCCTCGCGCATGCCGTCGGCGACCTGCTGGACCAGCACCCGCTGCGGCTTCTCGCTGGACACGTCGGACTCCATGAAGCCGAAGTCCCCTTCGGTGCTCGCGACGATCGGCGGGGTCACCTTGACGCCCTGCGCGCTGGAGATGATCCGCATCCCGGCCTTGACCTCGGACATCGGGATCGTCCGGACGGTGGAGCCCTCCACCAGCAGCCCGCAGTCCATCTCAGGGTTCTGTACCAGCACCCAGTGGCCGTCCAGCCGGACGCTCGTCGGCAGGTTGGTGGTCGAGTAGAAGCCGTCCGGGAAGACGCCGTCCTGGGTCACCTCGGTGATCTCCGGGGTGCCGGGGTCGACCAGGTTCGCGCCCTTGGTCTGGATCCGCATCAGCAGTCGCTGCAGCGACTCCTCGTCGTCCGCGCCGACCGTCATCCGGACCGTCGACGGGTCGTCCTTGTCGTAGCCGAGGTCGAACTTGTCCAGCGTGTACTCACCGCCGTACCCGCGGATGTCGTCGAGCACCCGGGAGAGCAACCCCGAATCCATCAGGTGGCCGGTGATCTCGACCGTCTCGCTGACCTGCACGGGGATACCTCCCTCACCAAGAACGTCAGATTGTCCGACGATCTGCTGATGCTAACTCACACCACCGCGCCGTCGTCGGGGGTGTCGTCCTGGGGCAGCCGGTCCTTCATCCGGATCACCAGGGTGAGGAAGCCGCCGATGAAGCCGGCCACCGCGAGTGCGGTGATGCGGCTGTCGCCGAAGTCGAGGATCGCGGCCAGGATCAGCAGGATCGGTCCGCCGAGCAGGCCGAGCCAGGCGAGCCGGCTGATCCAGTCGAGCTTCGGGCCACGGGTCGGCTCCGGTGGGATGTAGTGGTCGTGCGGATCGTCGGCAGGCCGCTTCGGCCGGGCCTCGGGCTCGTCCTCCGGGTCGTCGCCGACGATCAAACCAGCCGGTACGTCGATCAGCGGCTCATACTTCTCGTCGACATCCTCGCTCGCCGGCCAGCGCGGTACCGGCGTCTCACCGCCGTCGTGTCCCGGGGCGGAGGGTGCGTTGAACTGCTCGACCAGCGACTTCCACTCCGCGTCCTCGGTGCTGCGCACGATCACCGGGCGGGCCTGCTCGATCTGGTCCGCGTCGACGAACAACTCGTCCGGCACGTTGTCGGAACTCTCGCAGTACGCCGCGATGCCCGCCTTGGCCAGCGCGGCCAGAACCGCCTCGGCGACCAGTGGGTCGATGCTGCCGAGTGAGGTGTACTCGGCGGCGGTCAGGCCGTTGTCACGCATCGGCGGGGCCGGTCACTCGAGCAATAAAGGCTGCCGAGTCCGCGAAGATTCGTGGCGCGTCGTTGTCGAGCGTCGCGACGTGATAGCTGTCCTCGAGCAGGGTCTCGGTCACGTCGCGCGACGAGATCGACGTGAGGACCCGGCGGGCAGAGCTGGCTTCGACCACGTGATCGACAGTACTGCGGAAAAGCAGCACCGGCTGGGTTACTTTCGGCAGATCCGCCTGGACGACCTTCCACAGCTGCGACAGCGAGTGCGCCGCCCGCAGCGGCATCCGGGAGTAGGCGCCCTCGTCCACACCCGGCTTCTTGATGTCGTTCGCGATGCCCGGGAACGAGGGGATCACCTTCGACAGCAGTGGCAGCAGCCCGAGCCGCTTGTCCTCGGTGCTCACCGACGGGTTGATCACGACGACCCCGGAGATGTCGGCCCCGTGCTCCTCGGCCAGCCGCAGGACGAGCGCTCCGCCCATCGACAGTCCGATGACGACCACCTGGTCGTGCTCCTGCCGAAGCCGCGTCAGCTCGCTGTCCAGTACGCCGTACCACTCCGGCCAGCTGGTGCGGTTCATCTCCTGCCAGGTGGTGCCGTGACCGGGCAGCCGCGGCACGGCCACGCCGTACCCGAGGCCGGCCAGGTGCTCGCCGAACGGGCGCATGGCGCGCGGTGAGCCGGTGAATCCGTGGCTCAGCAGGACGCCGACAGCGGCGTTCTCGCCGGTCCCGGAGCTGCGGAACTCCTCCGCGTGGACTTGCACTGGCACGGTCGACTCCTCGCCCGGTCGTGGTTCCTCACAGCGTTCGTCAAATGGTCGCATCTGGACTTCATCCAGTCTGCATCCAGGTGACAACACGGTGAGCAACACCAACATTCCTGGCGGTGACATTGCCTGAGGGGGAAGCTGGAACGTAGTCTCCGCACCGGCGGGCACTGGTGCCGGAGGCGGTAGAGACCGACCATGGACGGGTACCGAGTCGGTGATGACGTATGTCGGGCGAGTGACGGAGGTCGAGGCGGATGCTGTACCTGCTCATCAGACAGTTCATCGTTGCACCATTCGTGAAGCTGTTCTTCCGGCCGAAAGTGACCGGCCTGGAGCACATCCCGACCAGCGGCCCGGCGCTCCTGGTCAGCAACCACCTCGCGTTCGCCGACTCGATCTTCCTGCCGGTCGCCGTACCGCGGCAGATCGTCTTCCCGGCCAAATCGGAGTACTTCACCGGTCCCGGCCTCAAGGGCAAGCTGACGGCGACCTTCTTCCGGTCGATCGGCCAGATCCCGATCGACCGCTCCGGCGGCCGCGCCTCGCTGGCCGCGCTGAACACCGGCCTGGACATCCTGAAGAAGGGTGAACTCTTCGGCATCTACCCCGAAGGCACCCGCTCACCCGACGGCCGCCTCTACAAGGGCAAGACCGGCGTCGCCCGGATGGCCATCGTCGCCGGCGTCCCGGTGATCCCGGTCGCGATGATCGACACCCACAAACTCCAGCCCCCAGGCTCGGTCCTGCCGAAGGTCTGGCGCCGCGAGCCCGGCAAACTCTTCCCCCGGATGAACCGCCCCGGCGTCGCCATCGGCGAGCCCCTGGACTTCTCCCGCTACGAAGGCATGGAGCGCGACCGCTTCGTCCTCCGCTCGGTCACCGACGAGATCATGTACGCCCTGATGGACCTCTCCGGCCAGGAGTACGTCGACATGTACGCCGACAAGGCCAAAGAACTCATCAAGGCCGGCGAGTCCGTAGACGACCACCTCCGCCTAGGCGACACCAAAGCCTCCTGACCCGGCGTCCTACCCCGGTGTGACTGAGACGGCGGTGCGGGGCTGGTGGGGGTCGCTTAGGGTAAGGACATGCAATTCGCGACGTTGAGTGCCGGGGAAGTGCCTGGGGTTCCCAGTTTGGACGAGTTGCGGGGGCTGAAGCCGCTGCAGCAGCCTGAGTGGCCTGATCCGGTGGTGCTGGAGCAGGTGATCGGGGAGCTGCGGACGTTGCCGCCGCTGGTGTTCGCGGGTGAGTGTGACGACCTGACGACCAAGATCGGGGCGGTGGCGCGGGGTGAGGCGTTTCTGCTGCAGGGTGGGGATTGCGCGGAGACGTTCGACGGGGTGACCGCGGAGAACATCCGGGCGAAGTTGCGGGTGTTGCTGCAGATGTCGGTGGTGCTTCAGTACGCGGCGAGTGTGCCGGTGGTGAAGGTCGGGCGGATCGCGGGGCAGTATGCGAAGCCGCGGAGTTCCGGTGCGGAGACTCGGGACGGCGTGACATTGCCGTCGTACCGGGGGGATGCGGTCAACGGGCTGGAGTTCACGCCGGAGGCGCGGATTCCGGATCCGCGGCGGTTGCGTGGGGTGTACAACGCGGCGGCCGCGACGCTGAACCTGACGCGTGCGTTCACCACGGGTGGGTACGCCGACCTGCACCAGGTGCACGCCTGGAACACGGACTTCGTGCGGTCGTCGCCGGTGGGTCAGCGGTATGAGCAGTTGGCAACCGAGATCGAGCGGGCGCTGGCGTTCATGCGGGCTTGTGGCGCGACGGCGGACGAGTTCAAGACGGTCGACTTCTACGCCTCGCACGAGGCGCTGATTCTTGAGTACGAACACGCGCTGACCCGGATCGACTCGCGCACCGAGCAGCCGTACGACGTCGGTGGTCACCTGCTGTGGGTGGGGGAGCGGACGCGGCAGCTGGACGGTGCGCATGTCGAGTTCCTGGCGTCGCTGAGCAATCCGCTGGGTGTGAAGATCGGCCCGACCACGACGCCGGAGTACATCCGGGCGCTGATCGACAAGCTGAACCCGAAGGGCATCGAGGGCCGGCTGACCTTCATCACCCGGATGGGCGCGGGCAAGATCCGCGACGGGCTGCCGCCGTTGCTGGAGGCGGTGCGTGATCACGGTTCCCCGATCGCGTGGGTGTGCGACCCGATGCACGGCAACACGTTCGAGACGCCGAACGGGTACAAGACGCGCAGCTTCGACGCGGTGATGGACGAGGTCCAGGGCTTCTTCGACGCGCATCAGCAGGTCGGCACCTGGCCGGGTGGCATGCACATCGAGCTGACCGGTGACGACGTCACCGAGTGTGTCGGTGGCGGTGAGGCGCTGGTTGCCGAGGACCTCGCGAACCGGTACGAGACCGCCTGCGACCCGCGCCTGAACCGGCACCAGTCGCTCGAGCTCGCGTTCCTGGTCGCCGAGCGGCTGCGAGCAGCACGGGCATGATCGACCTCCGGTCGGACACCGTCACCCGGCCGTCGGCGGGGATGCTGGCGGCGATGACGAGCGCGCCGGTCGGCGACGACGTGTACGGTGAGGATCCGACGGTCAACCGGCTCGAGGAGACCGTCGCGGGACTGCTCGGGCACGAGGCCGCGCTGTTCACGACAACCGGGTCGCTGGCGAACCTTCTCGGCGTACAGGCGTTGATTCCGCGCGGCGGGGAGTTGCTGTGTGAGGCGAGTGCGCATGTGGTGCGCGCCGAGCTCGGTGGGCACGCGGTCGTCAGCGGCGTCACCACGCGCACGTGGAGCGCACCGGCCGGGCAGATCGACCTCGAGCAGATCCGGGCGTTGATCGCGCCCGACCTCGGCCCGTACTTCGTCACCACGTCAGCCGTCTCGGTCGAGAACACGCACAACTTCGGCGGCGGCGCGATCCAGCACGGGTACGACGCTCTGGCCGACGAGCTCGAGTCCCGCGGCATCCCGCTGCACCTGGACGGCGCTCGACTGTGGAACGCGGCCGTCGCCACCGGGCGCACGCTAGCCTCGTACGCCGTTCGTGCGAGCGCCGTGAGTGTGTGTCTGTCCAAGGGGCTGGGCGCGCCGGTCGGCTCGGTCCTCGTTGGTTCGACCGAGTTGGTTCGCGAGGCCCGTGTGTGGCGCAAGCGCCTCGGCGCCGGGTGGCGGCAGGCCGGCGTACTGGCTGCTGCTGGTCTGTATGCGCTCGAGCACAACATCGACCGCCTGGCCGAGGATCACGCCAACGCCCGCCTGATCGCCGAGGTCCTCGCCGACGCCGCACCCGGCTCAGTCAAGCCGGATCAGGTCGACACGAACATCGTCGTCGCCGACCTGTCAGTCACCGGCAAGACCGTCGCCGAGGTCGTAGCGGCCGCCCGCACCGAGGGCCTGCTGCTCGGCGGCATCGGCGCCACCCAGCTCCGCGTAGTCACCCACCTGGACGCCTCCGCCGCCGACTGCCGCGCGGCCGCTGAAACCCTCGCCCGTCTGCTGAAGGGCTAGCGACTCACGCTGATCGGCGGGCGGCGAAGCGTTGGCGGACGGTGATGGTGCCGTCGGCGTCCTCGTCCTCGTTGCGCCACTGGAAACTGTCCTCGGTGATCTCGGTGAAGATCCAGCGGGTCTTCGCCGCCTTGGGCTCGCGGGCCTCGAGCGTGATGCTGTCGGGGCCGGGATGACCGATGAACGTCATCACCACGCCGTGCTTCGGACCCAGCCAGGTCGACCGGAAGGCGCCCAGTTCGGGATCGTGCAGGCGAATGGTGAGACCCCACTCGCCGTCGCCGTCGGTGGGCCGGGTTGCGCGGCTCGGCGTGATCCAGATGTCGGCGACCGCGCGGCCGTCGAGCGCCCAGCCGAAATGCCACTCGCCCTTGGTCTCCCGGGTCACCCCGCCGTCGTCGTCGTACCAAGTGACGTCGAGGTCCCAGCTGCCGATCAGCGGGGCGAACGGCTGGAGCGCCTGCTCGAACTCCGGCCGGGGAGCGTCGGAGACCATCAACCCTGCCAGTACCAAAGCTGCCTTTGCACCTGTCATGACAGGAATCTAACGCGGCGCGAGGCCACTGAACACCCGGTGGATGCCACGACTAGGTAGTTTATGTTTAAATAGTTGAATGACTGACATTCGGATTCTGGGGATCTCGGGAAGCCTGCGGGCCGGCTCGCTGAACACCGCGTTGCTGCGGGCGGCGCAGAAGTACGCGCCGGCCGGGGTGACGATCGACCTGTACGACGGGCTCGCGGAGCTGCCGCATTACAACGGCGACCTGGACACCGAGGAGAACCTACCGGCACAGGCGCGCGAGCTGCGGGACCTGATCCGGGCGGCGGACGGCGTACTGATCGCGACCCCGGAGTACAACTACTCGATCCCGGGTGCGCTGAAGAACGCGATCGACTGGGCCTCGCGGCCGGCGGCGACGTCGTCGCTGCTGCACAAGCCGGTGGCGATCATGGGTGCGGCGCCGACGAACTTCGGCACAGTCCGGGCGCAGCTGGCGTTGCGTCAGGTGTTCGTCTGGACGCACTCCGATGTCGTCGTGAAGCCGGAGGTGATGGTGTTCCGGGCACACGAGCGGTTCGACGAGGCCGGGAACCTGATCGACGAGGACACCATCACGTTGGTCACCTCGCTCGTCGACGCCCTCGCCGCCAAGATCCGCGGCGCCGCCGAGTAAGCTGCGAGCTGTCGAATCGGCAGCGTGTTCGGGGAGAGCCGTGCGAGAGATCGTCGTGTTCAGCGGAAGTGCCCACACCGACCTAGCGGAGCGGATCTGCGCCGATCTCGGCGTTCAGCTCTCACCGGTCGAGATCCATCGTTTCAGCAACGACTGCCTGCAGGCACAACTGCAGGCGAACTGCCGGCAGCGGGATGTCTACATCGTGCAGCCGCTGGTACCGCCGACGCAGGAGCATCTGATGGAGCTGCTGCTGATGATCGACGCGGCTCGGGGTGCTTCGGCGCAGCAGATCACCGCGGTGATGCCGCACTACGCGTACGCGCGGTCGGACAAGAAGGACGCGTCCCGGATCTCGATCGGCGGCCGGCTGGTGGCCGACCTGCTGGTGTCGGCCGGGGTCGACCGAGTGCTGACGATGGCGCTGCACGCACCGCAGGTGCACGGATTCTTCTCGGTACCGGTCGACCACCTGACTGCGATCGGCGTACTGGCGGACCACTTCCGCGGCCGCGACCTGAGCGACACGGTCGTGGTCAGCCCGGACCTCGGTAACGCGAAGACGGCCACCCAGTTCGCCCGGCTGCTCGGTCTGCCGGTCGCGGCGGGCAGCAAGCAGCGGCTGGCCGACGACCGGGTCGTGATCGACGCGATCGTCGGTGACGTGACCGGCAAGCGGGCGATCGTGCTCGACGACGAGATCGCCACCGGCGGCTCGATCATCGAGCTGCTGGACCGGCTGAAGGAGCTGGGCTGCACCGAGGCGGCCGTCGCCTGCACGCACGGTCTGTTCGCCGGGAAGGCCGTCGAGCGGCTCCGGTCGCACCCGTCGATCACCGAGGTGATCAGCACCGATACGGTCCCGCGTCCGGACGGCTTCCCGGAGCTGCAGGTCAGCTCGGTGGCCGGTCTGTTCGCCGAGGCGATCAAGCGGATCCACGGCGGTGAGTCCGTCAGCAGCCTGTTCGACGGCGTCGACCCGACGCACGCGCCGCCGCAGCCCAAGCTCCCGTTCTAGCCGAGCTCCAGGGTCGTACTGGCGAAGATGCCGTCGTGGTCGAGATCCGGTACGGCGCCTGTGTACATCCGCGCGCATTCGAACGTCGGCACCAGCCCTAGTCGCTCCACCAGCTTCATCGCGGGGAGATTCCGGTCGGGCACGTCCAGTCCGACCGACTGCCCAGCTGCTAGTTCTGAGATCAGTGCGGCGGCGATCTCGTCCCCCGCCGCATAGAGCGGTCCGATCCGCGAGCCGCTTCGCGCAGGCCGCAGTACGGCGAACCCTGCCAGCCGACCGTCGTGAATCGCGGCGAGTGAACGGTAGCCGGGCATGCTGATCCACTGGGCCAGGAAGGCGTCCCGGGCGGCCGGGAAGAATCGCCGATCGTAGGCGACCAACTGGTCGAACGGGACCGACCGCCCGTCGACCAACCCGATATCCGCTGTGGTGACTGCAGGGATGCCTTCGTGGCGGATGTGGTTCCAGGCATGGCGGAAGCCGGACTTCTGGTAGTTCGCCTGCTGGTCGACCACTCCGTCGAGCGCGACGTTGCGGTCGCCGAAGTGCTGCATCACGTGCTGCCAGATGCGGATCCCGTAGCCCTTGCCGCGTTCGGACGGCCGCACGATGTACAGCCCGAGGAAGCCGAAGTCCGGGCCGTACCGCACGCCCGAGACCGACGCGATCGGCTCACCGTCCAGCCGGCCGACGAAGAAGCCGTTCGGGTCCGCGGCGGCGAAGGCGAGCGCGTCCGACGCGCCCGGATTCCATTGCTCCTCGGCCGCCCATTCGGTGAACCGCTGGATGTCGGCCGCGCCGGCCGTCGCGATCTCGAACGCCATACCTACCCTTCGCAACACACTCGATGCAGCCACTCGGGTTCGTGCCACCAGTACTCCGCGTCGTGCGCGTGGGCCTTGGCCTTGCTGAGACCCGCACTGGTGTTCGCCTTCCCGGCATACGGTGCCAGGAGTTGATCGATCGTGTGCAACTTGCCCGCGATCATGACCCGATCGACGGCAGCCGCTGCCCGAATGTCGGCCAGCGGATCGCCGGTCACGAACGAGAGGTCGGCCTGGGCACCGGGTTTGATCACCCCGAGTTTGTCCTCGAGATTGAGCCAGCGCGCTGGGTTCCGGGTCGCGGTCGTGAGGGCCTCGTACGGCGTGAATCCGCCGGCCACCATCGAGCGCAGATTGGCGTGCAGCGAGATCGCGATGTTGTCCAGCGGGGTGTCGGTCCCGGAGATCACCAGTCCACCGCCGCGGTGGATCCGCAGCACCATGTCGACGTTCCCGCGCAGGAGCTCACGCGTCGTCACCCCGGCCGGCCCGGATGCCGTGTCCACCTCACCGCGCAGGTAGGTGTACTCCCACGCCGGGAACAACGTCGTCGTACGCCGATCTGTCAGCAGGGACGGATCGTCGACATGCGCCATCGTCGAGTTGAACAGCGTCGGTGTGACGGACAGCCCGGCCTTGGTGAACAGCGTGACGACATCGGCGTACGCCCGGCCGAGCCGGCTGACCGTGTGCGAGTAGCCCAACCGGTTGGTTGCCCCGGTGTGCTCCATCCCGTCCATGCCGAGGTGCTCGGCCGGGTAGAGGTAGTGCGAGGACAACTGCAGACCAAGCCGGTGTACGGCGGCGATCGCGCGCCGCTGGTAGTCGATCGGCAACCGGACATAGGTCTTCACCAGGTCGTACGCGAGCCCCTCGACCCGATCGAGCTCGAGACCCAGTTGCCGCACGGACAATGTCGGCCGCATGAAGTTGTAGTAGACCCGCGATCCGTCGATCGCCTCGCCGGTCGCGAAGTACCGGGGACCGGTCAGAGAACCGTGAGAGAGCGCTTCCCGCGTTTCCTGCATCTGGTACGCCGGATCGCCGGGAGAGCGCGTACTCGTGATCCCGTAGGCCAGCCACAGATTCCCCTGTCGTGCGCCCCACGCGCGCCCGCGCAGATGCCAGTGGTTGTGCGCGTCGATCAGCCCAGGCATCACAGTCAGCGTGGACGCATCGATATCCGCCCGCCCCTGATGCGGCCGTACGGCGGCGATCCGCGAACCGTCGAGGACGATGTCCACGTCCCGCCGGAGAGCGGTCTCTCGGCCGTCCCAGAGCGCACCCGCATGGATCGTGACGTGCTGCTTGATCGTTGCCCGCCGCCACTTCAGGTCGACGGCGACCGTGCGTGGGCGCGACCCGTGCAGGTCGACCCGACGGAGACGACCGTTGTTGAGGTACAGCAACGTGTCGCTGTCCTGCCAGACGGGTGAGTCGGTCACCTCCGCGGTGATCGCCCGCGGTTCCCCGGTGAAGCGGCCGCGTTGGTCGACAGGGACGACGTACAGGAGGCTCTCTACGACGAATGCGAGGTGGCGGCCGTCGGGGGAGAAGACCGGGCCGTCGTCGCCGCGGGTGGCGAGCGAGCGGAACGGCATCGGTTCGACGTACTCGAGGGCGGCGGTGGCGACGTCGACGTACAGGAGTTGGCTGGTGCCTTCGCGGAAGCGCTTGGAGAACGGCTTTACCGCGGCGAGGACCAGCGTCTTGCCGTCGCGCGACCAGCTGACGCGGCCGGGTTGGAAGAGCGGCGGGGTCACTTGCCGGACGGCGTTGGTCGCGAGGTCGAGGACCCACGCGATCCCGTCCTGGTCCTGGTACGCGACATGCTTCCCGTCGGGCGAGAAGCGCGGTGCGGTCTGCGCGCCGGGCAGCGTCGAGAGCTTGTGATTCGTGCCCGCGGCGAGGTCGTGCAGCCAAAGGTCGGCGGTACCGTCGCGGTCGCTTGCGTACAGCAACGACTTCCCGTCCGGCGAGAAGTCGGGATCGCTGTTGAAGTAGCCGTCGGCAACGATCTTGCGTGGTTGCCCACGGCCACTCGTTGCCGCGAGCCACAAAGCGTTGAGCGCCCGGAAGGCGATCCAACGACCGTCCGGCGACGCCGTCGGACCGGCGATCCCGAGGACCGGCCGGGCTCCGGTCGACTCTATATCCGGCGACTTCGGTCGCGGCCGGCGCGCGGTGATCGGCACGGTGGCAGCGAACGGTACGACGGTGTGCGCGCCGCCGAGGCGATGCCGGACCACGTGGCCGTCCGCCGTGTACACGAGCTCGTCCGCCGACACCCACGACGGCGGTACCGCGAACACGTCCTTGCCGCTGGTCACCTTCTGATCGCCGACCATCAGGTCGCACACGGGCCCGGCGAGCCGGACGTACGCGAGCTGACCCGCGGGCGAGTAGGCGGGACCGTAGACACTGCTACCGGTCTGCGCCGCGACGACGGTACGACGGGTGCCCGTGGCGAGGTCGACTTCCGCGATCGAGGACGCGTCGACGGTGAACGCGATCTTCGTGCCGTCGGGGGAGACGATCGGCTCCGCCTCTTCGGCCGGCTCGTCGGTGAGGGTCGTGATTGCGCTGCTCGCCAGGTCTAGCCGGTGAATGCCGTAGCTGCCGGTGCTGCCGCGGTCGGAGGAGAAGACGACCGATCCGCCGTCCGGGGTGAAGTACGGTTCGCGGTGATCGTGGCGGCCGGTCGTGAGCTGCCGCAGGTTGTTGCCGTCAGCATCGATTAGCCAGAGGTGGAAGTTGCCGTCGCGGTAGGACTGGAAGACGATTCGCCGGCTGTCCGGTGACCAGCGGGGTCGGGTCGCATCCTGCAGGTCGTCGGTGAGTCGCCGGGAGACGCCACCGGCGGCCGGGGTCACCCAGATCGCGGTGACCAGGTCGAACGCCAGCCACCGGCCGTCCGGCGAGACCGCGGTCATCAGGTTCGTGCCCTCGCTCAGCACGGCCTGATGTGGTGACTCACCAGCCGCCTGGCTGAGCGTCGTACCGGCGGTCGCAGTGGGCGCGGCCTGCACAGCGCCGGCAGCGGCGACGCCGCCGCTGAGTTGGAGTGCCCGGCGGCGCGAGATGCTCCAGGTGCCGGGGTCGGTGGGGTCCTCGTGAACCACGGTCGTTCCAATCCCTCGGGGGCGGTCCGGCCGTCACCGGCCGAACGGGACTCTCCCGACACTGCCAGCCGCAAAGGTCACCAACGACCCTGATCGGCGCGTCGCGCCCCAACGCAGCGCCGCCGCTCCGGAATCCGGAACGGCGGCTCGGGTCCTGCGTTCGATCAGTGCTCGATACCGGCCCGCGAGGTCTTCGGCAGCAGGAACGCCGCCGCGAAGGCCAGCGCCAGGCCGCCGATCGTGGCCAGCAGCGCGGTCTGGGTGCCGTCGAGGGCGGCCACCGCCCGGGTCGCCGCGTCGGCCGCCGACACCTTGCCCATGAAGATCGTCCCGATCACCGCGATCCCCAGTGCGATCCCGACCTGCTCGAACGAGCCCAGCATGCCGGTCGCGGAACCGACCTCGTCGTCGCGGACCCCGCTCAGGATGATGTCGAACATCGGCACGAAGACCATGCCCATCCCGATCCCGCCGATCAGCGTCGGTACGGCGATGTCCCAGCTGCCGACGCTCAGATCGGTCAGCGCGAGGACGGCGTATGTCCCGGCCAGGCCGGCCGCCATCAGGGCGAGGCCGATGTGCAGCAGCTTGCGGCCGAACTTCTGCATCGTCATCCCGGAGATCGCCGAGCCGATGAACGCGCCGAGGGCCCAGGGAGCCATCGCCAGGCTGGCGTGGATCGGGGTGTAGCCGAGGCCGACCTGGAGGAACATGCCGAGCACGAACGTGCCGGCCAGCGCGCCGAAGAAGACGACCGCGAAGAAGACACCGGACAGGTACGGGCGGCTCTTCAGCAGACGGGGCTCGATCAGCGCAGTGGCGCCGTTGCGGCTGCGGCGGGACTGGTGGATGCCGAAGCCGGCCAAGATGGGCAGCGATGCGGCCAGCAGCAGCTTCGACCACAGCGGCCAGCCGAGCTCGTGACCCTGGACCAGCGGGTAGACCAGGGCGACCAGGCCGGCGCTCGCGATCAGCAGACCGGGGATGTCCAGGGAGACCTTGCGCGTGGTGGGCTTGGTGTCCGGCAGGTGCTTGGCGGAGACGATGAAGCTGAACAGGCCGATCGGGATGTTGATCAGGAAGATCGCGCGCCAGCCGGTACCGAACAGGTTCAGGTCGAGCACGGTGCCGCCGATGATCGGGCCGAGTACGGCGGCCAGCCCCATGATCGGGCCGAAGAAGCCGAATGCCTTGGTCCGCTCATCGGGTTCGAACAGGTCCCGGACCAGTCCGAAGCCTTGCGGGAGCATCACCGCGGCAAACGCTCCCTGGGCGACCCGGGAGGCGATCAGCATCTCCGGTGACACCGCGAGGCCGCAGAGGAACGACGTCACCGTGAATCCGGCGACTCCGATCAGCAGCGCCCGCTTGCGGCCGACCAGGTCGCCGAGCCGGCCGCCGACCAGGAGCAGGACGGCCAGCGCCATCGTGTAGCCGGCCGCCATCCACTGCAGGCTGGCGTAGGAGCCGCCGAGGTCGCCCCGGATGGCCGGTGCCGCGACGTTCATCACGGTGGAGTCGAGCAGATCCATGACGGACGCGGTCATGACGGCGGTGAAGGCGAGCCAGCGCTTGCGGAGCCGCCGGGGTACGGCGGCGGTGGCGGGCTCGGTCTGGGGGAGTGCTGCGACTGCGGTCATCTTCGGCTCCTCAAACGGAACGAACTGTTCTGTTCCAGACTCTAGCGGAACGGAGCATTCCGTTCAAGTGCTAAGCTGGGTGACATGACGAAAGCTCTGAGTGGCCGCCAGGCGCAGGCGGCCCGGAACGACGAAGTGATCCTGGCGGCGGCCCGGGCGGTCTTCATCGCCGATCCCGGTGCGCCGATCGCCGCGGTCGCCGAGCAGGCCGGCGTCGGGATCAGTGCGCTGTACCGCCGGTATGCGAGCAAGGAGGAGTTGCTGCGGAAGCTGTGCGGCGACGGCCTGAACCGCTACATCGCCGAGTCCGAGAAGGCGCTCGCCGACGACCGCGAGCCGTGGGTCGCCTTCACGGCGTACCTGCGGGCGCTCGTCGACGCCGACACGAACTCGCTCACCCAGCGGCTCGCGGGCACCTTCACTCCGACACCCGAGCTGTTCGAGGCCGCCGTACGGGCTGGTGAGCTGGATCGGGCCATCTACGCGCGGACGAAGGAGCACCTCCGGCCGGGGATCGTGGTCGAGGACTTCGCGGTGATCCTCGAGCAGATCACCTCGATCAAGCTCGGTGACGACGCGCGGACCCATCAGCTCCGGCATCGCTATCTGACGCTCATGCTGGAGGCGATGCACCGCTCCGGCGAACAACCCGGCGGCGAGCTCCCCGGCCCGCCGCCCACTGTTGACGAGCTGACCGACCGCTGGCGGACCTGAGCTCCTGGATATCGTCTGCGCATGTCTTCGCGTGTGCAGGCCATCGGTGTGGCTGCTTTCTGTGTTCTGGTGGCAGTGGTCGCCGCAGTGCTGGTCGACAGCCGGCTCGACCGGCACTGGATCCTGCGGGGCCTGACGCTGGGGCTCGCGCTGTGCTGCGCGGCGCTGCTGCTCGGCGACCAGAAGCGGCGGTTGCGGCGCATCATCGTCGCGGTGGGGCTGGCGATGTTCGGGGTGGTGTTCCCGGTGACGACCACTACCTGGGCGAGTCCGCCGGAGATCGACTTCGCACTGCAGGTTGCGACGGATGCCAGGGTGGCCGCGGAGAAGGCGGCGAGCTCGGTCGTCTCTGTTGACGATGTGAAGGCGGCTGCTGCGGCTCGTGGTGGCGCGGTCGGGTCTCCGTTGACCGATAAGACGCCGGAGGTGCGTGGCGCGGACGCCTATCCGCTCATCCTGCGCGCGGATCCGGCCCAGGGCCGGCCGTGGGCCTGCCTGAGCTTCGTGGGGCTGTCAGCCAAGGTTCGCCCCTGCTGATTCGGTCCAGGGGGCTGGGCAATCGATTTCTCATCGCCTAGGGTCGCCCGTATGACTCTTTCCGGAATCAGCGCGCTCGCGGATGTCGAGACGCGTTCCATCAGTGCGGAGAACCCGACCGGTGAGCCGGGGCAGGGCGGCCGGCGTACCGAGGGGACCGGTGCCCACGCGGCCCGCGACCTCGGTCAGGGCTGGAAGGTGTCTCCGTCGATCGAGATCGGGCCGGGGGAGACCGCCACCCTGGCTGACATCACTGGCTCCGGTGCGATCACCCACATCTGGCTGACCACTCATGTGGACCACTGGCGGCGGCTGGTACTGCGGGCGCACTGGGACGGCGATGAGGCCCCGGCGATCGAGACTCCGGTCGGTGACTTCTTCTGCTCTGGTTGGGGCAAGTTCGCTCAAGTGAACTCGCTCCCGGTCGCTGTGAACCCCAATGGCGGCTTCAACTGCTACTGGGAGATGCCGTTCCAGTCCCAGGCGACTCTGACGCTGGAGAACACCCACGACGAGACGGTGGTCGTCTACTTCCAGGTGGACTACTGGCTGGGCGCCGTACCGGACAAGTCGGCGTACCTGCATGCGCAGTGGCGGCGGAGCAACCCGCTGGCGGCTGCGACAGTGCACACGCTGCTCGACGGTGTGGAGGGTCCGGGGCACTACGTGGGCACGTATATCGCGTGGGGCGTCAACAGCAGCGGCTGGTGGGGTGAGGGCGAGGTGAAGTTCTATCTGGACGACGAGGAGTTTCCGACCATCTGCGGTACCGGGACCGAGGACTACTTCGGTGGCGCGTGGAACTTCGACGTACCGCATCTGGGTGGGTACACCGAGTTCAGTACGCCGTACCTCGGGATGCCGCAGGTGATCCGGCCGGACGGGCAGTACGCGAGTCAACAGCGGTTCGGCATGTACCGCTTCCACCTGCCGGATCCGATCCGCTTTCGCTCGAAACTGCGCGTCGACGTACAGGCATTGGGCTGGCGGTCGGGTGGGCGCTACCTGCCGTTGCAGGACGACATTGCGTCGACTGCGTTCTTCTACTCGGCGCAAACCAGCACGCGGCGGCCGGACGCACCGGTGCACGACGTGATGGAGATTTGTTAGGGGATCGGCAGCGGGCTGTCGAGGGCCTGGTCGGCGAGGACTACCAGGGCGGCGGTCCAGCCTAGGGGAGCCTCGCCGGCGGGCTGATAGTCGCGGTTGACCTTCTCCGGCAGGCTTCCGCTCGGTGTGCGGTAGTGATCGAGCCAGCTCAGGATCTCCGCAGCTGTGGTGCGGTCGCCACGAGCTGCCGCGCTGAGAGCGAACATGGCAGTCTGCGGCGTCCAAGAGACACCGTCCGCCCGCCACTCCTCGCCGGGGTCCTGGCCGCCGTTCGGTTGAGTCAGGGCAGCGCGAGCCTTGACGATCGCCTGGGTGACCACCCCGCGCTCCGGAGCGAACGGCGGGCCGAGGACGGTGACGATCGCGTCGGCGCCGCCACCTAGCCGGGTCGGCGGCAGTCCGGGTTCCACAAAGCTCTCCGCGTACGGCGGGGTGCGTGGATAGTCCGGTGCGAATCGGCGCTCGGTTGCCGTGGACAACGTGTTGAGCGCGGCCTGCCAGCGGTCCGCCTCAGCGGTGTGGTCGAGCTCGGTGGCGATCCGGATCGCAGCACGCAGTCCGGTCAGCAGAGGTGCGACAGTGCCCAGTGTGACCTCGGACTCTGGCCGCTCCCAGTAGTCGGGTGACGGACCGGGGAGGCCGTTCGACTTGAGCTCACGGGTGATCTGGTCGGCGGACTCCCGGACCATCTCCCAGTGCCGGTCACCACTTCGGCAGAACCAGGTGGCCCACGGCACCCAGCCGGAGCCGTCGAGCTGTGCCTCGCGACCGTCCGCGACCGGCTGGCCCGTCTCGAGGTACCGGGCCTCCCAGCGTCCCTCGGTCGGCTTGATCCGGTCCAGAAAGTCGAGCACACGCGCGGCTTCGGCGTTCTGGCCGACTGCGCAGCGGGCCGCTGCGACGAAGGACGCGTCCCGTGGCCAGACGTAACGCCAGGGGCCGTCCCAGCCCGCCAGGGTGGCACCACTGGGCAGGGTGAGGGCATCCAGATCGGCGAGGGCTTGTTCTCGGAGATCCAGGGGTTGCTCGCTGCCGGAGCGGTGTGGCACGCCGTCAGCGACCAGACCGGGCTGTGGGTAGAGGTCGAGATTCAGTGCGCCACCGCCGCCGATGACAGCCAGCACAACGGCGATCGCCGCGGTGGGGAACCACCGGACCCGCCGCGCGCTGTTGTCCCGCATCGAACCCCCTATTGGGCGAGGTGCTGCACTTCGGCTTCGAACTTCCGCCGTGGCGCCAGCTCGACGAGGAACATCGCTGCCAGCACCAGTGCGCCACCGGTCAGCATTCGCCAGGTGACACTCTCGGTGCCGAACAACACCGCGAACGACGACGCGAACACCGGCTCCATGGTCATCGCGATCGCAGCCCGGGTGGGTGTCAGATGGGCTTGTGCCCAGGTCTGCACGATCAGTGCGAGCGCACCGGCGATCAGGGCCATGTAGATCACGCTGATCCAGTCCCGTGTGTTGCTGGGGACCGAGAACCCACCAGGGATGGCGCCGACCGCGCAGACGCAGGTGATCACGACCATCTGGAGGGCAGACAGCCCGAAGGCGTTCTGTGGTGTGGACCAAGCGCCCAGACCGATGATGTGCAAGGCATACAGGCCTGCGGACGCCAGAGTGAGCAGCTCACCGGTTCCCAGGCTGAAGCCGCGCAGCGCCAGCACACCGAGGCCGACTGTGGCCAGAACCACAGCTATCCAGGCCCAGCGGCCGATCTTGTGCCGCAGGATGACCGCGGCCAGCAGTGGCGTGAAGACGACGTACATGCCGGTGACGAAACCGGAAACGCTCGCGTCGGTGTGCCGCAGGCCTTCGGTCTGCACCAGCTGGGCGATGCCGTAGGTGATGCCCAGGGCAACGGCCCGGCCGCGGTCCATGCGGTCCAGCCGGGCGATGGCCGTCGGGTAGATCAGCAGTAGCGCGACCGAGGCGATCAGGAATCGCAACGCCAGGTAGTCGGCGACGTCCATCCTGGTGAGCAGGTCCTTGGTGAGGAAGAACGTCGATCCCCACGCCGCCGCCACGGCGAGCAGCGCCACGACGGCAAGGCGCGAGCGATTCACGCGGACAGCTAATCACCCCGCCCTGGTGGCGACCAAAACGCCGTACCTAAAGGACTGTGATGGTGATGGTGCTGCCGGGGCGGACCTTCTGGCCGGCTCCGGGGCTCTGCGCGGCAACGATGTTCAGGCCGATGTTCAGCGCCGCCTTCTCGACCTTCACCTCGAACCCGGCCGCCTTGAGGATCTGCTGGGCCTCGCTGGTCGACTTCCGCTTCACATTCGGTACGTCGACCAGTGGCGGGCCCTTGGAGACGACCAGCTGCACCCTGTCCTTGGCGTGCAGCGTGCCGCCCCGCGGGGTCTGGCTGATCACGGTGCCCTCGGGGACCTTGGCGTCGTACTGCTCGGTGCGGTTGACGATGAACCCGAGCTTGCGCAGTGCCTTGTTCGCCTCGCGATAGGTCTTGCCGGTGAAGTCGGGGACCGCGATCGGCCGCTTGCCCTTGCTCACCACGAAGTTCACCGCAGTGTTCGGCGCGACGACCATGTCGAAACGGGGGTAGAAGGCAATCACTCGCCCGGCCGGCACGGTCTCGTTGTACTGCTCGTTGATCTGGCCCTGCACGAGCTTGATCGCCGCGATCGCCCGGTTGGCGGCGTCCAGGTCCAGACCGGCCAGTTGCGGCACGCGGTACCGCTCCGGGCCCTTGGAGACGGTGAGGTGGATCTCACCGTTCTTGCGGATCCGCTCACCCGGCTTGGGGTCGGTGGACATGACCTGTCCCTTGGGGACGTCCTCGGAGAAGTCCTGGTTGGACAGGGTGGTCCGCAACTCCACCTTCTGCGCTTCGACGGACGCCGACGCCGGAGTCAGCTTCACGAGGTCAGGAGCCGTTGTATAGCGGTGGATGCCGTAGTACCAGGCCGAGGTGCCGATAGCGACGGCCGCCAGCAGGATGAGGATGAGCGCGATCAGGCCGCGGCTCGGCCCCCGCCGTACTGGCTTTCGCGGGACCGGCTGACCGGTCGGACGGCCGTGCTCCACCGGTACGACGATGGTCTCGTGCTTGAGCACGCTCACCGGAGTCACCGGGGTGACCTCGCGGGTGTAGCCGTCGTCGTAGTCGCTGTCCTGCCGGATCTGCTGGATCGGCACGGTCAGGTCGCCAGTGAGCTCAGGATCGTCCGGCAGGCCTTCTTCGAGCGCACTGCGCACGCGTCGGACCTGACGGCTCAGCACGCGCGCATCGGCCGGCCGCAGATCGCGGTCCCGAGCTGTGGCGCGCTGCACGAGCGCATCGACGTACGGCGGGATTTGCGGCTGCACCAGGGACGGAGCAGGCACGTCCGCGTGCACATGCGCGTATGCGACCTGGATCGGGGTGTCACCGCTGTGAGGCTTCTGACCGGTCAGCAGTTCGTAGAGGAGGATGCCGGACGAGTACACGTCCGAGCGGGCGTCCGCACTGCCGTCGGTGACCAGCTCTGGGGCCAGGTAGGAGACCGTGCCCATCAGTAGGCCCTGAGTCGCAGTGTTGCCGGTGGCACTCACCGCACGAGCCAGACCGAAGTCGGCGACCTTTACTGTGCCGCTGTCGGAGAGCAAGACGTTCTCCGGCTTGATGTCGCGGTGGACGATGCCGGCGTCGTGAGCAGCGGACAGCGCGGACAGGATCGGTGCCAGCAGGTCGAGCGCGCGGGCAGGGGAGAGCGGTGCGTGCTCGCGGATCAGGTCACGCAGCGTGCGGCCGGGGATGTACTCCATGGCCAGGAACAGGGTGCCGTTGTCGTCACCCTGGTCGAACACGGCGACCACGTTCGGGTGCGAGAGCTTGGCGGCGGCGCGTGCCTCGGCGACGAAGCGGCGGGCGAACTGGGCGTCGTCACCGAGACCGTCGTGCATGATCTTGAGCGCGACGATCCGGTCCAGCCGCATGTCGAGCGCCTGGTAGACGGTGGCCATACCGCCCTTCGCAACCCGGGCGCCCACGCGGTAGCGGCCGTCGAGCACACGCCCGACGAGGCGGTCGCCTACCTGCGTGTCCACGTCGTCCGTCACTACTGGTGAGCCGCCTCTCAAGCTACCTCTGCTCCACAGAGTGTAGATAAGGCTCCAGGTCGACCGTGCCAGGCGCACCGCTGTCCGGCTTGGTCAAACGGTCACTTGAGGGGGTTCCAGCCCCTCTCGAACTGGCCCTTCAAGCGCAGCACGTTCTTCACATAGAGCTTGGTGTCGGGGTACATCCCGTTACGCCGCACTCCGCCCAGGCCTTGGTAGTAGCCCGCTACGGCGATGTCCAGCTTCGCTGCACCGGTCAGGTGGTCCAGCAGCACCACACCGGCTGTGACGTTGTCCTGGGCCTTCAGCAGGTCCAGGTCGCGGCCGACGATGCTGGAGGAGAACCGTCCCGTGGACGGGATCACCTGCATCACACCGATCGCGTTGGCTGGGGAGACCACGCGCTGCTTCCAGCCGGACTCCTGCCAGCTCACCGCGAGCGCCAGCTCCGGATCGACGCCGTACCGCTTGGCTGTGGCGACGATCAGCGTGCGCATCTGCGCACGGGTCGGGAGGTTGCGCTTCTTCAGGGTGGCCCGGTTGCGGTCGGCCTGGGCGACGATGTGGTCGGCGTAGGTGCGGCCGGCGAAGGTGTTGTTCTTCTTCTTGGTGCTCTTCTTGGGTGCTGTCGCCTTGAGCTTCACCGGCACCCGCAGGGTCTTGCCCGCGAAGATGCGGTCGCTGGCCCGCATCCGGTTGGCCGCCAGCAGGTTGGCCTGCGAGCACCGGAACCGCTTGGCGATCTTGGAGATCGTGTCGCCCGGTTTGACGACGTACGTGCTCATGCGGAGCTGGGAGCGCTTGGCCGGCGTCTTGGCGGCGGTCCGGCGCTTGGGTGCGGCCTTGGGTGCTCCGGGCAGTTTGAGGACCTCGCCGGCGTAGATGGCGTTGCCGTTGCCGGGGAGCTTGTTCAGGGCGACCAGGGTTCGCACGCTGGTCCCGTAGCGGGTGGCGATGTGGCTGAGCGTGTCACCGCTCTTCACCGTGTAGGCGCCGAAGCCTGGCGACCCGGCGGTGATCACCCCGGCGGCCAGCACCGGTACTGCGATTCCGGTCAGTACACGTACGACATTTCGCATGGTCCATCTCCCCGTGTCACGTCACTTGACCGTAAGTGCTGGTACGGATGTGACAACAGGGGCTCATGGGGTGATTGTTACGCCTGTAACTCAATGTTTATATTGTTTGACCGAAACGGCTCCGCAAAAAAGGTTTACCGAGATCCGGGAGCTTGCCGGTGCGGACGGTCTCGGTCAGGATCGCCGCGGTGATCGGGGTCAGCAGCACGCCGTTCCGGTAGTGACCAGTTGCCCAGAGCAACCCATCGAGGCCGGACGGCCCGAGAATCGGTGCGTTGTCGGGGGTGGCGGGCCGGAGTCCGGCGATCGTCTCCACCAGCTCGAGTTCGTCGGTGACCGGCAGCACGGTCCTTGCATCGCGCAACAAAGCGAACACGCCGCCGGCGAGCACTCTGGTGTCGTAGCCGAGCTCGTTGCTCGTGGCACCGACCACCAACTCACCACCGGGCCGCGGGACCAAATAGACCGAGAATCCACGCGCGGTGGCACGGACGGTGTGATTGAGCGCCGGGCGATATGCCTCGGGTACGCGGAGCCGCAGTACTTCGCCTTTGACCGGTCGCACCGGAGCACGCAATTCAGTCGGCACGCCTTTCAGTTGTGCCGACCACGGTCCGGTCGCAGCAATCACCTGGCCAGCGTGTACGGCGCTCCCATCCGCGAGCTGAACGCCGATTGCCGTCGTACCGGAGGTGATGACGTGCTCGACGCCCTGGCGGATCACCGTGACACCGGAGATCTCGACTGCGCGGAGGAGGGCGGTGACTGCTTGCCGGTTGTCGACGGAGTGGTCGCCCGGGACCCAGACGCCGCCGGAGACGCCGTTTGCCAGCAGGGGCTCGCGTTTACGAGCCTCGCGACCGGACAGCACCTCTACAGCCAGACCGAGGTTGCGCTGGTACTCCGCCAGTCGGCGGAGCTCGGCTGCGTCGTCGACGTCGTACGCGACCGACAGTGTGCCGGTCTGGTGCAGTCCGGCGGACAAGCCGGTCGCTTCCTCGAGCCGTGCGGCGAAATCGGGCCAGGCGTCGACACCGGCCAGATTGAGCGCTAGCAGGTCGTCCTCGCCGTACTCGACCTCTGTGACCGGGGCGAGCATGCCGGCGGCGACTATGGAGGTCTGTTCGCCCGGAGTCGGGTCGCAGACCGTCACCTGCAGACCGTCCACCGCCAACTGCCAGGCGGTCGCCAGACCGATCAGCCCGCCGCCAATCACCACCACATCGGACGTGTGCTCAGGCATGCCGTCACCCTACGTCCGGGGCGGCATGGCAGGCTGTGTCGTGTGACTGAGTCCACGGACCGCCTGCAGGACGCACGCCTGTACCTGTGTACCGACGCGCGCGAGAAGCAGGGCGACCTCGAACAGTTCCTGGACGCCGCGCTGGCCGGCGGCGTCGACATCGTGCAGCTCCGTCAGAAGGAGATGGAGGCTGCTGACGAGCTTGCGGCGCTGGAGGTGTTCGCGGACGCCTGTAAGCGGCACGGCAAGCTGCTGGCAGTGAACGACCGGGCCGACATCGCGTTCGCGTCCGGGGCCGACGTACTGCATCTGGGGCAGCGCGATCTGCCGGTGCACGCGGCTCGGGGTGTCATCGGATCGGAGCCGATCATCGGCCGGTCCTGTCACACCTTCAGCCAGGTGAACGCGGCCGTGGCCGAGCACGGGTCGGATTACTTCTGTGTCGGACCGACGTGGGAGACCCCGACCAAGCCTGGTCGCCAGGCCGCTGGGCTGGAGCTCGTTTCGTACGCTGCAAGCCGTCAGCAATCAAAGCCCTGGTTCGCGATCGGCGGTATCGATCTCGAGCGGCTGGACGAGGTTGTCGCGGCAGGTGCGACCCGAGTGGTCGTCGTACGGGCGATCACTGCAGCTGACGACCCAGGTGCGGCAGCTGCGGAGTTCAGCCGCCGACTGCGGGGTGCCGGGTGACGAACCCGAAGACCGTCCGCATTGTCGCGGTCGTGCTGATCGCCATGCTGGTGATCACGCTGGCCGCATCGCTGTTCGGATGTGCGCCCGCGAAGACGTCGACGCCGAGTGTCGATCCGGTCAGTGGCCTGCGCTATGTCGCAGTGGCCGACCTGCCCAAGGAAGCGCAGGACACCCTGAAGCTGATCGACAAGGGCGGCCCGTACCCGTACAACCGCGACGGTGTGGTCTTCGGCAACCGCGAGAAGATCCTGCCCAAGCAGAACAACGGCTACTACCACGAGTACACCGTGAAGACGCCGGGGGAGCGGGACCGTGGCGCCCGCCGGATCGTGACCGGCAAGAGCGACGAGCGCTACTACACCGACGACCACTATGCGTCGTTCCGCCGGATCGCGGAGGACAACGGATGACCGACCTGCGTGCCTTGCTGACCGAGGGCCTGCGCCCCGGCGTCTACCGCTGGCAGTCCAGCCGCAGCACCGACGATGTACGGCGTGAGGTGGCCGCAGCCGGCTGGGACTTCGTTCTGCTGGACACCTCGGACGTCCACGACAAGACAGGCTTCCTCGACCTCTGTGCGACGGCCTTCGACTTCCCCCGCTGGTTCGGCCGCAACTGGGACGCCCTGGCGGACTCCCTGAGCGACCGCTCGACCGGTGAGCCCGAGATCGTCCTGTGGACCGGTGTCGAGCACCTGCTCGAGCACGACCACGAGACCGTCGACGTGGCACTGCAGATCTTCAGCGAAGACAGCGCCAACTCCGGCCAGCTCCGCTTCCTCATCCACTCACAGCCGGACGCGGACACTCCGGGCCTGCTCAGCGCACTACCTGTCCTCTAGCAGCCAGTTGAGCACGTGCTCGGTCTGGCTCGGCAGCACGTGCCCTGCGTTCGGAAGGACGACTGTCGCGTTCGGCAGTCGCCGTGCGGTCTCTTGTGAATCGAGCATCCGGTCGCGCCCACCGACGATCACCATCAGGTCGAGCTTGCTCAGCTGGTCGTCGGTGAAGATCGGTAGCTGCACCCGCCGCGGCTGGAAATGCTTGTGCACCAGCAGTGCGAACTCGCCGGTGTCTCTGCGCCGCTCGGACGGTAGCGGTCCGGCGACCAACCGCATCGTTTGCAGAACGCCCCACCGCCCCCACGGCAGCAGGAAGATCGCCGGCAGGTAGATGAGGGACTTCTGCCGGCCGATGCCCGACGGGCTCAACAGTGCGAGCTTGCGGACCTTGCCCGGTCGCCGGATCGCATAGTCAGTCCCGATCCAGCCACCCAGCGAGCTCCCGACCATCAGAACCGAGCCCTGGATGCCCAGTCCTTCGAGAACGTCGTCCAGCCAGGCCGCGTGGTCGTCGGAATCGAGCTCCGGACGCACCTCGGCGCTCAGACCGGGATCGCCGAGCAGATCGACCGCATGCACGCGATAGTGCACTGACCAGGCTGAGACGTCGTCTATCCAGTCGAGCGACGTACTGGCCGACCCGTGCAGCAGCACGAGCGGCGGTGCGTCGGCGGGGCCGCAGCTGACTACGAACGTGTCGCCTGCACCAGTCGGCACCAGACGCTGCTCGTTCGGCACTGGCCATTCGGCCAGCAACGCACGGTACTGCTCGTGGACAGCGTCACGACCTGCTGCGGACTTGAAGTACATGCCAGCAGACTAGATGCGGAAAGTCAGAGCACCCGGGATGTTGCGGCGATCGCGAGGTCGGTCAGGCCCTTTCGGGCAGTGTCGTCGGCTAGGGGAGCGCGGTCGAGGGCATCGAGCGCGTCCTCGGTGTGCTCGGTGATCAGGTCTTCGCAGGCCTGTACGGCGCGGGAGTCCTGCAGGATCTCGCGGAGTAGCTGGATCTCGTCGTCGTCCAGGTCAGGGCGGCCGAACAGTCGGTCGAACTCGGTCAGCTGCACCTCGGACGCGTGGTCGACCGCGTAGGCGACCAGGACGGTCCGCTTGCCTTCGCGGAGGTCGTCGCCGGCGGGCTTACCGGTCAGGGCCGGGTCGCCGAAGACGCCGAGTAGGTCGTCGCGCAGCTGGAACGCCTCGCCGATCGGGCGTCCGTACGCCGACAGTGCGTCGATGAGGCGTTGGTCGCAGCCGGCGAGTGCGGCGCCGACGTGGAGCGGTCGCTCGACCGTGTACGACGCGGACTTGTAGCGCAGGACGCGTTGCGCCAGATCCATGTTGGACTCGCCACTCGCCTGGGCCACGAGGTCCAGGAACTGTCCTGCAGTCACCTCGACGCGCACTGAGTCGAAGAAACGTGATGCGCGAGCCAGGGCGGCCGCGTCGAAGCCGGACGTGTGCAGGAGCTCGTCTGCCCAGATCAGGCACAGGTCGCCGAGCAGAATGGCCGCACCGACTCCGAAGTTCACCGGATCGCCACCACGGCCGGATGCCTCCGACCTGGCCCGCTGCAGCGCCTCGAAACGCCGGTGCGCCGCCGGGGCACCACGTCGTACGTCGGAGGAGTCCATGACGTCGTCATGGACCAGAGCGCTGACGTGCAGCATCTCCAGACTGGCTGCCGCGGTCAGGATCGGCTGGGCCGAGTCACCGCCGGCAGCACGAAAGCCCCAGTAGCAGAACGCCGGGCGCAGTCGCTTGCCGCCGCTGGTCGCGTCCCGGGCAGCCTGTACCACCTCGGCCAGCTCCGGGCCGATGGCCGTCAGTCGCTGCTGCTGCAGGTCCAGGAAGCCGGTCAGCGCACGCTGGACCTCGGCCGGGATGTCCACTTCGCCATACACGTCTCGGAGCGTAGTCGGTCGCTGCGCCGACGCCGACGGCGCGGGTAACCTTGGCGCATGGCAAACGGACTTCCCTCCACGCTCCCCGGCAGCACTCCGACTGTCCGTGAGCTGCTGGCCAGTGGAAGCCGGTCCTTCTCCTTCGAGTTCTTCCCACCGAAGACTCCGGAGGCCGAGGAGGTGCTGTGGCGCTCGCTGCGCGAGATCGAGCAGCTACGCCCCACCTTCGTCTCGATCACGTACGGCGCCGGCGGGACCACCCGGGACGGCACCATCCGCGTCACCGAGCGGGTCGCGCAGGACACGTCGCTGACGCCGATCGGTCACCTCACCTGCGTCTCGCACTCCCGCGACGAGCTGCGCTCGGTGATCGGTGCGTACGCCGGCTCCGGCGTGCGGAACATGCTGGCACTGCGGGGAGACCCGCCCGGCGGTCCGAACCAGCCGTGGGTCGCACATCCCGAGGGGCTGAACCACGCTGTCGAGTTGGTCGAGCTGATTCGTGAGCTGGGCGACTTCTGCGTCGGTGTGGCCGCGTTCCCGGACAAGCACCCGGAGGCAGCCTCACTGGAGGCAGACGCACAGGTGCTGGCGGCCAAAGCACAGGCCGGTGCGGACTACGCCATCACCCAGATGTTCTTCGGAGCGGATGACTACTTCCGGCTGGTCGACCGGGCGGCTGCACTCGGCTGTGAGATCCCGGTGCTGCCGGGCATCATGCCGGTGACCAACATCAAGCAGATCCAGCGGATGGCCGACCTGACCGGCATGGCGCTGCCCAAGCCCGTCACGGACCGGCTGCTGGCGGTCGAGGAGGATCCGGCCGCGGTGCGGGCAGTCGGTGTGGAGATCGCGACCGAGCTGTGCGAGCAGCTGCTGGCCGGTGGCGCCCCGGGCATCCACTTCATCACGCTGAACCGCTCGACGGCGACCCGGCAGGTCTTCCAGAACCTGCGCAGCCACGTCAGCTCCTAACACCCCTATTCTGGTCGGATGGCTGACCCGTCCGACCTGCTGGTCGATCGCACCCTCGTCCTGCTCCGGCACTCCAAGGCAGTGCCGCCGGAGTCGATGCCGGACCTGGAGCGGCCGCTCGCGGACCGCGGCCGCGCGGACGCCGCCGCGGCCGGACGCTACCTCGTTGCTCAGGGCATCGAATCGGACCTGGTCCTGTGCTCACCGTCGCAGCGCACCCGCGAGACCTGGCAGTACGCCGCCGAGGCCGGTGCGACCGCTGCAGACGTCTGGTACGACCGGCAGATCTACAACGCCGACACGGTCGAGCTCCTGGACGTCATCCGCGAGGCGCCGGCCGAGGCGCGCACAGTGATCATGGTCGGGCACGCGCCGGGCATCCCGTGGCTGGCCGACGAGCTGGCCTTGGACGGCACCAGCCCGGAGCGCGTGCAGCTCACCCAGAAGTACCCGACCTCCGGACTGACCGTCCTGCACCTGACCTGTCGCTGGGCGGACCTGTCCGCTGACGACGCCGACCTGGTGTCGTACGTCGTACCGCGCGGCTAGACGCTGGCCGGACAGTTACCGTCGGCCGGTAGTTGCCCGGTGAGCCAATACTGCGTCGCCTTCGTGTCGATACACGGGTTCGGCCTGCCCAGGTACGACGCGTGGTTGCCGCCGTTCTCCACCAGGAGCCGTGAGCCCGGCAACACGGCGTGCATCCGGCGCGCGCCGATCAGCGGCGTCGGACCGTCGTACCGGGGCTGGATGAGCAGGATCGGCGGGACCTTGCTCGAGCCGATCTTGGTCTGCTGCACCGGACCCACCGGCCAGAAGGCGCACGGGGCGGAGTACCAGGTGTTCAGCCAGGCGATGTACGGCGCCCGGTGGTCCGCGATCCTGGTCTCCCAGTGCCAGGTGCTCCAGCTCCGGGGCCAGCCGGGGTCGGTGCAGTTGTAGGCCAGCATGGCCGGATCCACTGCCTGCAAGGCGAGCTGGTCGGTGACGGACAGCAGTGCGGACGGGTCACCGTGCCGGTACTGGACGATCGCGTCGGCGACATCGGGCCACTGGTCATCCGTGTACAGGCTGCCGGCCAGCAGGTCGTCGACCTCCGAGATCCCGGCTCGACCACCGGCCGGCTTCTTGGCCACATCGCTGCGCAGCTTCTCCCAAGCCGCCTGCACCGTCTTCGCGGCCTTGCCCAGGTGGTAGGTCTTGTCCCGCGCAGCGATCCAGGCGAACAGCGCCTGCACACGGGCCTGCAACGCGGTGTCCTGCTCATAGCCCGACCGGTACGTCGAGACCAGCGGGTCGACCACGCTGTTGAGGATCATCCGGCCGGTGTGCTGCGGGAACATCGTCGCGTACGTCGCGCCGAGCTTGGTGCCGTACGAATAGCCCAGGTAGTCGATCTTGTCGCGCCCCAGGGCGATGCGGATCCGGTCCATGTCCCGGGCTGTGTTGTCGGTGGTGATGTACGGCAGCAGGTCCTTTGCCTTGCGACCGCATTGGTCCGCGACCTGCTTCGCCTGTTGGATGCGCTGCTGCTCTTGCTTCGCATTCGCCGGCTTGTAGGGGAGTGCCGGGTGCTTGACCAGCTTGCTGAAGTCCCCGCAGTCCACCGGCGTGCTCTTGCCAACTCCGCGCGGGTCGAAGCTGAACACGGCGTACTGGTCGTTGACCTTCTCCGGTAGCCCGCCGCTGACCTGATGCTCGACGCCGATCCCGGAGGCACCCGGTCCGCCCGGGTTGACCAGCATGTAGTGCTTGGCGCTCAGACTGCCGACGGCAGACACCATCAACGTGATCTGCCGGCCATTCGGCTTCGCGTAGTCCAGTGGGACCTTCAGCGTCGCGCAATACGTGCCCCGGGGTGCTCCGGCGTCAGGTGGGCACTCGCTCCACTTGAGCTTGGTCGGGGCGGCAACAGCGGGCGCAGTGAGCTGCGCGGCCAGCGATACGACGACAACGCCGATCGCGGCCGCGCGCAGAACCTTCGTCAAGACGCACTTCTCCCGGGTCAGGAGGCGCGGGCGGGCAGCCAATGGGTGGTGCTGTTCACAGTAATCATGCGCTGGGTGGCGCGGGTCAGGACGACATACAGCGCCCTGACACCGCCCAGCGTGTCGCTGACGATCCGGTCCGGCTCGACCACGACGACAGCGTCGTACTCGAGGCCCTTGGACTCCAGCGGGGTGAGTGCGACCACGCGCGGGTTCCCGAGCTCGGCCAGTACCCGCTCCACGGCCGGACGCTGCGCCGGCGTGACGATGACTCCGACCGTGCCCTCGACGAGCTGCAGCAGCTCGGCAGCTGCGTCACCAGCGGCCTCCGCGATCTTGCCGGCGTCGAAGGTCCGGTGCTCCGGGTCGATCCCGGTCTGGCGGACCGCGTTCGGCAGGTCGGCGTCCGGCAGGGTCTGCCGGATCACCTCACCGGCGAACGCGTAGATCTCGGCCGAGTTGCGGTAGTTGGTGGACAGCCGGAAGCTGTGCCGCTGCAGGTGCGACAGCATCGAGTCCATCGCCGCGCGTGCCTCGTCCGGGTCCGGCCAGGAGCTCTGCGCCGGGTCGCCGACGATCGTCCAGCTGGCCTGCGGACCGCGCCGGGTGACCATCCGCCACTGCATGGGGGAGAGGTCCTGCGCCTCGTCCACCAGGACGTGCGCGTAGTCCTCCGGCTCCTCGGCCTCCCTGGCCGCCGCGGCGCGAGCTCGGCGCTCGGAGGTGGTCAGCACCTCGTTCACACCGTCCGACAGACCTTCCATCCAGTCGAACTCTTCGTCCCGGGACTCCTGGATCGGTGGGCGGCCGAGGTACGTGCCGAGCTCGTCCAGCAACGCCACGTCGGCGACGGTGAACTCGTCCGTACCGCGGATGGCCGCGGCCAGCGTCTCGATCTCGACCGGTGTCAGCTCGTTGCGAGCCCAGCGCTGCAACCGGCGTGGGTCACCGAGCCAGCGCAGTACGGCCTCTGGGGTCAGCACAGGCCACCACTGGCTGAAGAACGTCCGGAACGCCGGGGTGTCGGTGACGCGGTCACCGAACGCCTCGCGGTCGCCGTACACCCCAGTGCGAAGGTCCTCCGGGAATCGCTGCCACAGTGCGGCCACCAGACCCTTGCGGGCCTCGGATGCGGCACGGTTGCGCGGTGTGCGACGCAGAGCGTTCCGGCGGACGTTGTCCAGCTGGTTGGTGTCCACCTCGACAGTGGCGCCACCGATGAAGACCCGCAGCGTAGTGGGTGCATTCGGCACCCGGTCCCGCGCAGCACGCGACAGTACGCCGCGCATCCGCAGCGAGCCCTTGATTGCGGCGGCAGCGGCGTCGTCGACCGCAGTGGCCTTCACACCGTCGACCAGCTCGCCCACTGCGCGCAGCGACACGGTGTTCTCACCGAGGCTCGGCAGAACGCGCTCGATGTAGGCCATGAACGCTGCTGACGGGCCGACCACCAGAACGCCGCCACGCTCGAAGCGGCGGCGGTCGCTGTAGAGCAGGAACGCTGCGCGATGCAGGGCGACCACCGTCTTACCGGTGCCCGGCCCACCGCCGATCACGGTGACTCCGCGGGCAGGTGCCCGGATGGCTTTGTCCTGCTCGGCCTGGATGGTGGCGACGATGTCGCGCATCGTGTGCCCACGGGCTCGCGACAGCGATGCCATCAGTGCGCCCTCGCCCATCACCGGCAGATCCTCCGGTGCGCGCTCCGGCGCGAGCAGGTCGTCCTCGATCCCGATGATGCGCGGACCCTTGTTCCGCAGCACGCGGCGGCGGACGACCTTCAGCCGATCGGTTCCGGTCGCCCGGTAGAACGGCTCGGCCGCCGGTGCGCGCCAGTCGATGACCAGTGGCTCGTACTCGGCGTCGCGGACCCCGATCCGGCCGACGTACAGGCTCTCGAGCTCACTGGCCGCCGTAGCGACCGGCTGGTCGTCGCCCTGGTCGGAGTCGAGCCGGCCGAACACCAGGCCCTCGTGCTCCGCGTCCAGCTCCGCGATCCGGCGGGCGGCCGCGAACACCAGCACGTCCCGCTCGTACAGGCCGGTCTGCTCCTCCTCACGGACCCGGCCGACGTTCTGGGCCTGGGCCCGCGCGTGACCGTCCACCGCGATCCGGGATGCCGATCGAGCCGCCACGTCGACCCGGTCGTACACCAGGTCAACGTGCTGTTGCTCAGCCGCCAGCTCAGCCCGCTCGACGTTGTCGTCATCGGCCGGCAGGGGGGTTTGATCCACCGAGATCCTCTCTACTGCCGGGCACCACCCCGACACGAAACACAGGAACGTCCAATCTTAGTGCGCTCCTGTTGGTCAACCCCAGACGGGTCTCAGGCCTTCCCGATGGCGTCGGCGACGATGGCAGCACCCAGAGTGGTGGCGGGTACGCCGGATCCGGGGTGGGCGCCGGCGCCGACGCAGTACAGGCCTTTGACGGGGGAGACGTTGGCGGCCCGGCGGCGGGCGGTGCGGTAGCCCTCCCAGGCCACTCCGGCCCACCAGGACGGGGACACCTGGCGGGAGACCACCTTGTCCCGGATGTGCAGGCCGCGGGCGACCAGCAGGTCCAGTACGTCGTCAGTGGGGTAGCCGTGGACCAGGACCGACCACGCCTGGTGTCCAGCGGGCGCCTGACCGCCCGTGCGCACCACGACGGTCGGCGTACCGTGCAAGACGGTTTCGAACGGCAGCGCCGGTAGGGGCTCCTGCAGACCGAGGTGTACGACGTACGCGGCCTGGGCCTGGTGTGTCGCCAGGGCGCGCTTGCGCACCTTCTTGGCTGCGGAGTCGTTGACCAACCGCCCGTAGAGCTCGCGGGGGTCGATATCGCTGACCACGATGTCCGCGGCCAGCTCTTCACCGTCAGCCAGCCGCACACCGGTCACAGCCCCGCTCTGGGTGGCGACTGCGACCACTTCGGCGTTGGTCCGGACGGTGATCTTGCGTTCGCTGGCTCGCTGCACCAGTGCGTCCGCGATAGCGCCGAATCCGCCCGGGATCGTCCACCTGCCGAATGTGCGCTCCAGGTACGACCACACGCCGACATAGCCCGGGGTGAGCGTCGCATCCGAATCGCCCTGGGCGGCGAAGTGCCGCAGTACGGCGCGGGCGCGTTCATCGGAGAGGCTGCGCTGGGCGACCTTCTCCAGCGACTGCCAGGGCTTGAGCGCGCGCACTGTGCTGAGCGGCAGCCGGTGGTTGAACGGCAGCTCGCCTTCGAGAGGTGGTTCGAGCGACGTAGTGCGCAGGAGCTGCCAAGTGTCGGCGTAGCTGTCGACCAGCTCTGTCCACTGCCGGGCCAGCTGTGCACCGGCCAAGTCAGTCCACGCCTCGTGCTGAGTGCCACGGTCGTTCAGCGGCAGGTCGAGTACAGAGCCGTCAGCGAACATGTGCCGACGTGAGTCGACCACAGGCTCGAGCTGAACGAGACTCTCGATCGGGCGGCCACTCTTGCGGAACAAGTCCCGCAGAGCGGCCGGGAGCGTCGTACTGGCGGCTCCGGCGTCCCACTGGAAGCCGTCGGCCTCGATGCGGCCGAGGACTCCGCCCAGGCGCTCGTCCCGCTCGCAGATGGTGACGCTATGGCCCAGTTTGGCCAGCCGCACCGCACTGGCGAGACCGGCAAGGCCGGCCCCGATGACAATCACTCCGGCCATCAGACAGCACTGCTCCCGGTGGCCGGATCACCGCGTTTGTCCCGCCAGGCCTTGAACCGCACCCAGCCACGCCGGATGAACCGGAAGGCGACGTACACACCGATCAACCCGAGCAGCAGCAGGACGGCGGCGATGATGAGGGCGATCTCCGGGTGGAACGCGGCCAGTGACATCACACCGGCAACGGCGACGTCCTCACCGGACGAGGCGGCGATGTTGGTAACGGGCTCGGGGGAGGTGTTGATGGCCAGCCGCAGACTGGACTTCACCGCGTGCGAGAGCAGTGCGGTCAAGCCGCCGGTCGCCACGATCGCGGCCTGCTGCAGGGTGCTGGCCTCCCCGGACATCAGCGCCGCGATGATCGCGCCGACGGTCGGCCGGATCACGGTCGAGATCGCGTCCCAGGCCGAGTCGATGTACGGGATCTTGTCCGCGACGAACTCGAAGGCGAACAGCACCGCTGCGGCGATCAGTACGCCGTTGCTGGTCAGCGCGGTGGGCACGTCGTCGGCCCCGGCGAACCGGCCGAGCAGACCGAGAATCAGCACACAGGCGTAGGCGTTGACCCCACTGGCCCAGCCCGCTGTGAACGCCAACGGTAATGCTTCCACCGGCCTACCTTTTCGTCAGAATCGAACCTCAGAAGGGCGAGTCTTGGTAAACCGTTGACAGCGCGGGTCGCCTCGACTAACAGTGATCAGACTGCCAGCCTGTGTGACCGGCAGCCCCCGCCCTCGGGTCAGGAGAAACCAACATGCTGCGTCGTTCGAAGATTCTCGCCGCACTCGCGGCGGTAGCGTTGCCGATCACGGTGACCGGCGTGTCGTCCGGTGGTCCGCCGGCTGCAGCCGCGCCACCGGATACGAGCAGTACGGCGGCGTCGGCGTTCGGCGCGGCCGCTGCGAAGTACGGCGTACCGGAGTCGGTGCTGCTCGCCGTCTCGTACGCGGAGAGCCGCTGGGACGACCACCAGGGCGCATCGAGCTCGTCGGGCGGCTATGGCCCGATGCACCTGACGGCTGTCGACCCGAGCAGGTCCGTGGACCTGTCCGGTAAGCAGAAGGTCGGCAAGGCGGAGTCGCTGCGCACGCTGTACAAGGCGTCCCAGCTGACTGGGCTGGACCCGGTTGCGCTGCGCACGGACACGGTTGCCAACATCTCCGGTGGTGCGGCCCTGCTGGCGTCGTACCAGCGTTCGCTAGGCCTGCCGGTGGGCGCGGACACGTCCGCAGCCCAGTGGTACGGCGCAGTGGCGTCGTACGCCGAGGCTTCGGATCGCGCTGGTGCGACCGGCTTCGCCGACGACGTCTACTCGATCATGGCGCGCGGTGCGGCCCGTACGACGAACACGGGTCAGCAGATCGCGATGCCGGCGGTCAATGTGGTCCCGGACAAGTCGCAGGCGAGCAAGCTGGCACTGCCGGCCGGTGTGAAGCAGGCGAACTCCGATGTCGAGTGCCCGGCCTCACTGGGGTGCGAGTGGCTGCCCGCGCCGTACGAGAAGACCGGTGCCGGTGTCGGCGACTACGGCAACCATGACCTCGCGAACCGGCCGAAGACCGGCAAGATCGACTACATCATCATTCACGACACCGAGGGTGGCTGGCAGGGCACCCTGAACATGGTGCAGGACCCGAACTACGTGAGCTGGCAGTACACGATGCGCTCGTCCGACGGGCACACCTGGCAGCACGTGAAGGCGAAAGACGTCGCCTGGCACGCGGGCAACTGGTACGTGAACATGCACAGCATCGGTATCGAGCACGAGGGTTTCGCCGCTCAGGGCGCCACCTGGTACACCGAGGCGCTCTACCGCAACTCGGCCAAGCTGGTGAAGTACCTGGCCGCCAAGAACCACATCCCGCTCGACCGCGCCCACATCGTCGGCCACGACCAGGTGCCCGGCACACTGCCCACCACTGTCGGCGGCATGCACTGGGACCCGGGCCCGTACTGGGACTGGGAGCACTACTTCGACCTGCTCGGTGCACCGATCTACGGGCACTCGATCTTCCCGGCCAAGGCCGGCTCGATCGTCACAATCAAGCCGGGCTTCTCGGGTAACGCGCAGGTCGTCACCGGCTGCGCCGGTGCGGGCGTGCCGTGCCCGACGCAGGGCACGAACTTCGTCTACCTGCGCCAGGCGCCGGACGACAACGCCCCGCTGGTCACCGACCTCGGTCTGCACAAGGACGGCGCACCCGGCACCACTGCGACCTGGGACCACAGTGCACGGGTCGCCGCAGGCGCGCAGTACGTCGTCGCTGAGCGCCAGGGCGATTGGTTGGCCGTCTGGTACCTGGGTGCGAAGGGCTGGTTCAAGAGCCCGAAGTCCGCACCGGACGCGTTTGCCAAGCCGGGTGTCGTGGTGACGCCGAAGGCCGGCAAGACATCGGTGCCGGTGTACGGGCGTGCCTATCCGGAACAGTCGGCGTACCCGGCTGGTATTCCGTACCAGGCCGTCACGCCGCTGCAGTACTCAATCGGTGAGGGTCAGTCCTACCCGCTGAGTGACGCGTCCATCGAGACCGACTACTACCGTGCGGTGACGTTCGACGCGGACCCGCCGGCCGACCACGTGCAGGTGCTCGGTAAGGACCGGTACTACCAGATCTGGTTCGGGCACCGGATGTTCTACGTCCGCGCCGCCGACGTGGACATCAAGCCCGCGTTCTGAGTCAGTTGACGGTGATCTGGGTGGCCCCGGTGAGCTCCAGCAGTTCGGTGTAGCTCGTCGGGAACACCGAGTGCGGAATACCGGCCGCCGCCCAGATCACGTCGTACTGCTGCAGTGCCGTGTCGACGTAGGTCGGCACGGGGCCGGGGTGGCCGACCGGAGCGACTCCGCCGATCGACTGGCCGGTGTGCTCCTTGACGAATTCCGGTGTGGCGCGCCGCAGCTTGCTGACGCCGAGCTCGGCCGCCACCTTCGCGGTGTCGACCCGGTGCGCGCCCGAGGTCAGGATCAGGACCGGTGCGCCGTCACCGTCGAAGATCAGGCTGTTCGCGATCGCACCGACCTCGCAGCCGAGCTCGGCAGCCGCAGCAGCTGCGGTCGGGACCGCCTCGTCCAGAATCTTGATCTCACCGGTCGCACCGGCTGCCTGGAGTGCGTCGGCGACGCGTTGCACGTTGGGATGGTTACTCACCCCACGAAGCCTATGTGAGCGTCGCTGCCCCAAAGGACACATTAAAACGGTCGCACCAGATCGCCACGCTGCGGAAGTCGGCCAGGTCGACGCTCGCCGGGATGGGGTAGTTCTGGTTGCCGTGGTTGCCTTTCAGGCGGCCCAGCGTCTGATATCGGCCGTCGTCGAACACATGCCAGCCGGCCCGTCCGGGCAGGACCTCCGCATCACTCAGCCACACTCTGAGGTCCGGACCGTCCGACGTATCGAGGTTCTCCAGCCGGAGGACGCGGGAGCCGTCGGGAAGCTGCAGTACGGCGACGCTGCCCGAGGTGTCGTGTTCGTGCGAGATCAGGCTGCCTTTGGCCAGGACCTTCGTGGTGGCTGAAGGAGTCGCCGAAACTGTCGGTGGCGTGGTCGACGATGGCTTTATGGAGATCGGAGCAGTGCTCGAGGAGGCGGTCGGCAGCGCCTCGTCGACGACCTTGTCGGTGACCAGCCGCCACGGCTGGAAGAGCGGCAGCGCGATCGCTGCCGCCACGACGGCCGCCGCTGCTCCGGCCAGTGCTATCCGCTTCATCGCCGATCCCTTCTGTGCGGTGGCTCCAGTCTGTGGCCCGGATCGGTCGCACGGCGACGCGCCGGGATTACGGCCCGTTGACGATTGCCGCCGGGCGACGCTACGCTTCCAGTGTTCGAACAGATGTTCGATTACCTCCGGCCCGGCCTCGTCGGGAGACCGGCCGGAGGTGACCCGGGCAGCTGGACGGCCCCGGTGCGGAGTTGCGGCCGCATCGGGATCCGGTGCTCCCGGTGGGCCGGGTGCCGTGGTGGACCTCGACCCCCACCCCGGCCCCGCCCATCGGGACTCCGACCCCGCCGTCGGGCACGAGCAGCCGCGGTTCACACACGGGAGGCGATGGAGCATGTGGGAGTTCGACGAGGCCGTCGAGGTGCGTTCGAGTGTCGTGGACGGCCTCGAGTCTCCTGAGCAGTTCCTCTGGCGCGGCCGGTTGTGGGTGGTCTGCTCCGTGCAGGCGCACTGGACCGAGACCGCGGCCTGGTGGGAGCGCGGCGTGATCGGTGCGCCCGGGTCCCCGGAGCCGGGGATGGCGACGGTGGGCGCGGTGGCGGCCGGACTGTTCGAATCGGGCTCGGGAATGGTGACGAGCCCAGCAGCCGTTGGTGTCTTGGACGCGGACTGGGGTCCGCGACGCGCGGTGTACCGAGTGGAGGCGGGCTGCGGCCGGCACGGACGGCGGGAGCTGTTCGACCTGGCCCACGACCCCGACTCGGGCCGCTGGCAACTGGAAAGGGTGACCGACCGATGACCGTTTCTCCGGTATCTCCGATCGCCGCCGGCGCCGCCGGCCGCGAACTGTCCCGCGCCCGCGCCGCCCTGGCCGAGGCGATCGACACGAGCGACCACCTCATCCGCTACTCGAGCGCACACATCGCCGCCCTCCGGGTCGCGGCCGCGGTCCTCGCCGTCCGCGCCCGCCCGGTCCGCACCGGCACTCGCCGCCGCGTCCAGCGCAACGCCTGGGTCCTCCTCGCCGAGGTGGCCCCCGAGTTCGCCGAGTGGGCCACCTTCTTCGCCGCCGGCGCCTCCCAACGCGCCGCCGCCGAAGCGGGCCTCGAGCGCTCCGTCACCACCCGCGAGGCAGACGACCTCATCCGAGCCGTAGAAACCTTCTACACCCAAGTAGAAGCAAGCCTCCGCCTCTCCACCACCCCCGCCCTCACCGCCACCACCGACCCGGCCTCAGTCCTAGCCCAACCCTGGATGCAAGCCAGCTGACCCACCACCCCCACCGGCCCACCACCCCACACCCGGGGCAGGTGGGCCGACCCATGACGCGCTCCCGCCGCCAATGTGGGGGTTTACGTCGCCTGGTGACGGTGCGCTCGGATGCGGCCGGTCTCGTACGGCGGTGGTTGCCGGCCGCTGCGGCCGGTTTATAGAGGGGGTGTGGTTGGGCTGGGTGGGTGGCTGGGCCGGGTGGCGAGGTGGGCGACCAGAGGTGCGGGTTGCTTGGGGCTGACGGGCTTGGGTTGCGGCCGAGGGGTGGGGTGGGCTGTCGGGTGATCCGTCGTGGTGGCTTTTGCCGGTTCACGGATGGTTGCTGCCACGGGGGCGGAGCGGGGTGTGGGTGGGGGTTTGCGGATGGTTGCTGCCGCTGGGTGGCAGTAGGCATCCGTGAACCAAGCAGAAACCACCGCGATGGGTCACTTAACCGACTGGCTCGTCCCTCGGCAGCAACCGAAGCCCGTCAGCCGTAGGCGAGGTGCACCTCTGGTCGCCTGCCTCGCCATCCGGCCCAGCCATAGACCGGCGCCCGCCACACCTCCACTGTAAATCGGCCGCAGCGGCGAGCAACCACCGCCGGACGAAACCGGCCGCAGGCCAGCGAAACCCCAGCCGCCAGCTAGGCAGTGCGCCGGGGAAGTAGGGTGTGGCGCGTCGGGGGTTGGTGTGGTGGAAGGGGTTTTGGGTGATGGTGGATCGGCGGCGGCGGGCCGTGCGGACGGCGCTGGTGGGCGAGGCTCTGCGGGTTGCGTTGGCGGGGCGGGCTCGGGTCGATCCGGGGTCGGGGCTGGACATCGTGGACCTGGGTGGTGGGACCGGTGGGTTCGCGGTGCCGTTGGCGGTGGAGGGGCATCGGGTGACGGTGGTCGACCCGAGTCCGGATGCGTTGGCGTCGCTGGAGCGGCGGGCTCGTGATGAAGGTGTGAGCGAGCTGGTGCGTGGGGTGCAGGGTGATGCGGCGGAGCTTCCTGGGGTGGCGGGGGAGTCGAGTGCTGATGCCGTGTTGTGCCATGGCGTGCTCGAGTACGTCGATGATCCCGTGCAGGCGTTGCAGGCGATGGCGTCGGTGTTGCGGGAGGGCGGCGTACTGAGTCTGCTTGTTGCCCAGCGCAACGCGGTGGTGCTGGCGCGGGCGCTGGCCGGGCATCTGGCCGAGGCGCGGGTCGCGTTGCAGGATGCGGACGGGCGGTGGGGTGCGAATGACCCGATGCCGCGGCGGTTCGACGAGGCGGCGATCGGTGCGCAGCTCGCGGATGCCGGTTTCATGGTGCATACCGTGCACGGGGTGCGGACGTTCGCGGATCTGGTTCCGTCGGCGTTCGTCGACTCCGAGCCGGGCGCGGCCGAGTCGCTGGCCGAGTTGGAGCGGACTGCCAGCCAGCATCCAGCCTTCCGGGCGCTCGCCACGCAGCTCCACATTCTCGCCACTCGCTGACGCCGGTACGGCGCTCTGCCGGGCAAATGTTGCGGAGTGTGGTTGGTCACGCGGTTTCCGTTCCGGGAGCGGTTCCGGACCGGAACTGGGGCCGGAAGGGCAGCCGACACGCCCGTGGAGTGGCGCGATCGAGGGCAGTGTGACGAGGGGAGTTGCGGGACCGTGACGCGCGGGACAGGCGGTCAGGGTTTCGTGTGACGCTGGTGCGGCCTAGACTGAAGGTGGCCTATCGAGATCGCGCTCACCATGGAGGGATCGACGGTGCCCCTCTCGGAAGAAGAGCAGCGCCAGTTCGAGCAGCTCGAACGCGCCCTGGCAGCGGAAGACCCGAAGTTTGTCTCCGCCATGCGAGGGACCAATGTGCGCGCTTACTACAAGCGCCGGGCGGTGCTCGCCGGCGTCGGATTCGTGCTGGGCATCGCGGTGCTGATGACCGGTGCAATCATCCCCAACACGATCATCGGCGTCATCGGCTTCGTGATGATGGTCGCCTGCCTCTATGTGGCCGCGCTGAGTATGAAGCGGATCAGCAACGCCGGGGATGACGACGACATCCCGCCTCCGCCGCCGCAGTCGAAGCGGCACCGGACCAAACACGACTCCTCCGGCAGCTTCATGGAGCGGATGGAAGATCGCTGGCGCCGCCGCCGCGACGAAGATCTCTGAGTCACCCAAGCAGTCGTTTCACCGACAACACCCCGAGTCCCTGGTGGGCTCGGGGTGTTGTCGTTGCTAGGACCAGTGGGATCAGTTGGCGTGCCGGCGGCGGAGGATCGTGCTCCGCAGCCGGGCGAGCAGCAGGTCGAACTCGTCCAGGAGATCGGACGCCTCGGTGGTCCCGCGGCTCAGGTACCAGCGCCACGACGCCGGCAGCAGCCGCGCGCGCCAGCGCCGACGGGCCGGTGCCTGCTTCCACAGTGCCTTCCGAATGACCGTCACGTCCGGCCGCAGATCCGTGGCCACATCTGCCTGACCGGCGTACCGCATCGCTTCGACGCTGCGGGCGAGCCGCAGGGCCGACGGATGTGCCTCATCGGGCAGCTTGGTGACGAGCCATTCGCCTGTCTGCCGAGGCGTCGACACGTCATTCCAGTCCAGGCCCAGGTCCCGCGAGGTGTCGCGGACCTCCGACCAGAGTCCTTCGGCCGCGACCCGGCTCGGTGCGCGGCTGTAGCGACGCCGGCGGTTCAGGCTGCGCAGGATCCACGGAATCAGCAGGACCAGTACGACGATTGCCGCGATCCCGAGTGTCCGAGCGCCACCGTTGGTGAACCAGTTGCCGCTGTCAAAGGCCGCGGCGCCGTTGTCGTCGTTCAGGTTGCGGCCGTTTTCCGGCTTCTCGATTCCCGGGTCCTCGGTCTGGCCCGGCGTGGTCGGCGCCGTGGTCGGCGCCGTGGTCGGGCTGGTCGGGTTCGACGACGGGATCGTCCACTCCGGCGTACTGGCGACGCGGGAGGCCGGGGTCGGCTCGAACCGGACCCAGCCGACGCTCTCGAAGTACAGCTCCGGCCAGGCGTGCATGTCGTGCATGCGAACCGTGTACTGACCGTTAGCCCCGGCCTGGCCGGGCAGGAAGCCGATGCCGACCCGGGACGGGATCCCGGCGATCCGTGCCATCAGCGCCATCCCGGTCGCGAACTGCTCGCAGTACCCGGTCTTGTTCTCGAGCAGGAAGTCCTCGATCGCCTTCATCCCGCTGCCGCGCTGGTTCGTCGTGCTGTAGGTGTAGCCGCCCTCGGTGCGGAACCACTTCTGCAGGGCAACGGCCATCAGATACTTGTTGCCGTTGGCATCTGCCGTGATCTGCCGGGTCAGGTCGGTGATCCTCGGCGGCACGTTGCGCGGCAGCCGGGAGCTGATCTCGTCGGGCGCGCCTCGCGAGATCGCGTCGCGCAACTGCTCTTCGGTCGGCCGCAGGTCGTAGGCGGTCACGGTGTACTTCTTGCCGCTGACCACCGCACCGTCGGTCGAGGAGACGTCCAGCGAGCTGGCGTCGTACTGCCAGTTGCGGCGCAGTGAGATCGACTGGGCCGGGTAGGGGATCGGTGCGAACTGGGACCGGAAGACCTTGTTGACGTCGATCTCCATCTTGACCTTCTGCACCCGCGCGAGGTCGCCGGTGAACCCGGGCGGTGGGACCAGCTCGTCCTCGATCTTGCGGCCCCGGTTCTTCCGGTCGGAGATCCGCCAGGTGTTCCCGTCGAACTGGTCGAGGGAAGTCAGCCGCAGGTAGGTGCCACCGGACGGACCGCCCTTGTAGGTCAGGGCGACGTCGTTCTTGGGGCGCTTGAGGTTCTTGCCCATGTCGAGCATCGGGTCGGTCGTGGAGATCGACGCACCGAGACCGGTGCCGCCGGTACCGCCACCGCCCAGACCATTGCCGATCACACCCTCGGGGAGAGTCGGCAGGAGCGCGGGGAGGATCGCGGCCAGGGCGACCACACTGAGGCCGATCCGCCGCCCGGCCTGGCCGAGGGCAGACGCCTCCACCGGCTCAGCGGCGTCCAGATGGGAGACACCGGAGATCCGCCGGCCCCACCGGCTGAGCCGGCTTCGCCCCTCGGCGGACAGCAACACGATGTAGCCGATGGCCGGCGGGATGAACAGCAGGGCAGGCAGTCCGCCGTGCACGGTCGCGGCCGGCACGGTGTACATGATCAGCAGGAGTAGCCCGGCCCACGCCGCCTGCCGGATCTGTACGGCGATGACGTGGATCAGCAGGCCGGTCGCCGAGATCACCGTGGTGGCGAACAGCAGCAGGTTGTCGTCCGGAGGCAGGGGAGCGCTGTACTGGTTGATCGAGCTCATCGCGCTGACCAGCTGCGAGTTGAACTCGATCGCGGTGGCGCCGGTCGGCACCAGCCCGAACTTCATCGTCTCCTTGAGGAAGAAGAGCGAGATCAGCTCGACGAGCACGATCAACTGCACCACCGGTACGACGACCCGTGGCGCGCGCAGGTTCTGCAGCAGCACGCCGACGCCGGTGACGATGGCGCACAGGAACGCGCTGATGAACAGGAACGGCCCCGAGAAGACCGGAGTCAGCACCAGCGACCCGAGGACCGTGGCGCCCCAAGCAGCCAACGAGATTCTTGCGTGTCCGGTCATGCGATTCTCCCGGTCCTCAGTCCTAGCCCGGACCAGACGGTGGGTAGCTGGTCGCCGCGACGGACTCTGGCGACTCGCCAGCCGTTGCGGCGCAACTCGTTCTCGGTGGCGTCCGTGGCGGCGGTCAGGCGGGCCGCCTTCTCGGTCGCCTCGGCGCCGACCGCCCAGCTGGCCGCGTCGAGCACGAGGGCGACGCCGGTGGCCTGGCTGGTCCGCCAGCGATTGAGCGCGGTGATGTCTTCACTGGCGCAGGCGCCGAGGATCGCGATCACCAAACTCGGCTCCTGGGCGTGCCGATCGACGGTGAGCAGCGGGCCGATCTCGGCGTACCGATGCTCCTCGACCGTGGCGCACTCGGTGAGCAGCTGCTGCGAGGTCAGCGGCTGGTGGACGGCGGTCGACGATCGATGGTTGATCGCCGAGAGGGTGGTCGGACCGCCGAGCATGGTGGTCGCGTACCCGCGGCGGATCCGGTCGGCGCCGATCGAGGCGGCCGCGCTGACCGCCCACTCCAGGCTGGACGACGGGCCGTGGCCGTGGTGCGAGATCGTCCGGGCGTCGATGAAGAGTGCGCACCGGCTCTGCCAGGGCTGCTCTTCGCGGCGCACCATCAGCTCACCGCGGCGTGCGGTCGAGCGCCAGTGCACCCGGCGCAGGTCGTCACCATCGCGGTACTCGCGGACGGTTGCGTCCTCCTCGCCGGCCGAGGCGATCGCGCGCGGCCGGTTCTCGCCGGAGCCGGCCCGGTCCGCACCCAGCCGGATCTCAGGCAGTTTGTAGACCCGCGGCGTGACCAGCAGGTGCTGGCTGCGAGTGAACGTCCGGCTCGTCTCGACCAGACCGAACGGGTCGGCCACCGTCAGCATCAACGGCCCGACCTGGAACAAGCCCCGTACGTCGGACTTCACCGGATACGAGACGGTACGTCGCCAGTTCGGGCTGACGCGGTCGACGACGAACCGGGGCCGGTGTCCGAGGACATAAGGAATGCGGTCCTCGAGCAAGAGCAGCCCGGCCGGCATCCGGCCTTCGTTGCTCAGTGCGAGCTCGACAGTGGCCTGCGTCCCGACCGGGATCTGGTTCGGGGTGAGGCTGCGGCGGACCTGCAGCCGCAGCCGGGTCCGGCCGACGACCAGGGCAGCGACGACCGGAAGCGCGACGAGCAGGATGCCGACGCGCAACAGGTCCTTCTGCCCGAGCAGCAGCGCACACAGCGACGCGGTGATCCCGGCCGCCACGAACGCCCGCCCTCTGGTGGTCAGCCCGCGGAGTGCCTGCCGCATGGCTCAGTCCCGACGCGTGCGGGGCAGCGGCACCGAGGAGACCAGCCCAGCGACGATATCGGCTGCGCCGCGCCCACCGAGATGCGCTTCAGCCGCGGGAAGGACCCGGTGCGAGAGCACCGGCACTGCCAGCTCCTGGATGTCGTCCGGCAGAACGAACTCACGGGAGTCCAGCGCTGCCGCGGCCCGGGCTGCCCGGATGAGGTGCAACGTTGCCCGCGGCGATGCCCCGAGACGCAGCTCCTGCGAACGACGGGTCGCGCCGACCAGGCCGACGGCGTACTCCTTCACCGACTCCGAGACGTGCACGGACTGCACGGTCTTCACCAGGCGGAGGATCTGCTGGCCGTCGGTGACCGCCTGCATGTTCGCCAGCGGGTCGTCGGCGGCGTGCCCGTCGAGCATCCGCAGCTCGGCGGCCGGCTCCGGGTACCCCATCGAGACGCGAGCCATGAACCGGTCGCGCTGAGCCTCGGGCAGCGGGTACGTGCCCTCCATCTCGATCGGGTTCTGGGTCGCGATCACCATGAACGGCGCCTCGAGCAGGTACGTCGTGGTGTCGACGGTGACCTGTCGCTCCTCCATCGACTCCAGCAGCGCGGCCTGCGTCTTCGGCGAGGCGCGGTTGATCTCGTCGCCGACGACGATGTTCGCGAACACCGCGCCGGGCTTGAACTCGAAGTCGCGGATCTCCTGGTTGAAGACCGAGACACCGGTGATGTCGGACGGCAGCAGGTCCGGCGTGAACTGGATCCGGCGCACGCTGCAGTCGATCGACTTCGCCAGCGCCTTGGCGAGCATCGTCTTGCCGACGCCCGGTACGTCCTCGATCAGTAGATGACCTTCGGCCAGCAGGACGGTGATGGCGACCTCGACCACGTCGGGCTTGCCTTCGATCACCTGCTCGATCGCGCGGCGGACTCGTCCGGCGACTTCGGACAGTTCGTCGAAGTCCCCGCCTCCTGCCAGCGGGCTGGTCGCGGTGGTGCTCACCCTGAGTCCTCCCCATTGATTGACGGCCGACACATTCTCACCCGGAGTGAGGGTCGGACCTAGAGCAGCGGATGTTTCGTTACCTGGCGTTTCGGTGCCCCTCCCAGCGTACGGGCGGGGGAAATCCCGGGTGCGGCGTTCGACGTCCGGAAGGGGCATTCGGTTCGCACCTTTCTTCTACCCGTTCCGCCACTTCTCCCCACCAAGTCCTCCACTTCGCTCCACCAAGCCCCCGAACAGCCCCCGAACAGGTCCCTGCAGGCTCAGCGACACGCGGGACACGCCCTGCCGATTTGCGCTCAGGGTGGGGTGTGGGGGGCGGAAGTTGGTTGACGGTGGGGCAAAGTGGAGTAAGGTGGAGCGCAGTGGAACCGAAGTGGTGGAAACAGCTCGCCTGAGACGGAGAGTCCGCAACGGGGAGGTGGAGCGTGTTCCTCGGAACTCACTTCCCCAAGCTCGACGACAAAGGACGGCTGTTCCTGCCGGCGAAGTTCCGGGACGAACTGGCCGAAGGCCTGGTGATCACCCGTGGGCAGGAGCGGTCGCTGTCCGTGTGGCCCGAACGCGAGTTCGTCCAGCTGACCGAGCAGCTGAAGCAGGCGCCGATCACCAACAAGGGTGCGCGGGACTATCTGCGGATGTTGTTCGCCGGAGCTTCCAACGAGGTGCCGGACAAGCAGGGCCGGGTCACCATCCCACCGATGCTGCGCGATTACGCGGGACTGGATCGCGACTGTGTCGTCATCGGGGCGATGAACCGGGTGGAGATCTGGAACACGGAGAACTGGAACAGGTACTCGCAGGAGCAGGAGCAGGCGTTCGCCGATCTCTCCGAAGAGGTCCTTCCCGGCATCTTCTGAACAAACGGCATCTGTTCGAGCAAAAGAAGCAGTGGGCTAGCGGCACCGCGAGCACACCGGCCGTCCGGTGAGATCACGGGTCCGACCTCCGACTTCAGTGTTGACGCCACTTCCCCGGCGGCAAACGACGAAGTACTTCCCCGGACGTCGTACCCGCGATCTGACCGGACGGAGTCGTCTCCGGACCGCTACTCGGACAGCAGTACAAAGCAACGAACCTGCGGGGGCAGGGTCGCTCCCGCAGCGACGAGAAGGGTCGAGGGCTATGGATGCGTCGGAGCGGCATGTGCCGGTGATGCTGGAGCGCGTGGTCGCGCTGCTGGCTCCCGCACTCGCGCAGCCCGGCGCTGTTCTCGTTGACGCGACTCTCGGTCTCGGTGGTCACTCCGAGGCGTTCCTGCAGCAGTTCCCCGAGATCCGGCTGATCGGCCTGGACCGGGATCCGGCCGCGCTGCGGTTGGCCGGTGAGCGGCTGGCGCCGTACGAGGACCGCATCTCGCTCGTGCACGCCGTGTACGACGAACTGCCGCAGGTGCTCGAGGAGCTCGGCGTACCGGCCATCGACGGCATCCTGTTCGACCTCGGTGTCTCGTCGATGCAGCTGGACGAGGCGGACCGTGGCTTCGCCTACTCGCAGGACGCACCGCTGGACATGCGGATGGACTCGACCGGTCCGACCACTGCGGCCGACATCCTGAACACGTACAGCGCGGCCGACCTGGCGCGCATCCTGTTCCAGTACGGCGAGGAGAAGTTCGCCCGCCGGATCGCGGACCGGATCGTGCGGGAGCGCGAGACCGAGCCTTTCACCAACAGCGCGCGACTGTCCGAGCTGGTGCGCAACGCGATCCCGCAGGCAGCCCGGCGTACCGGCGGTCACCCGGCCAAGCGCACCTTCCAGGCGCTGCGGATCGAGGTGAACGGCGAGCTCGAGGTACTGCGCCGGGCGCTGCCGGCGGCGTTGGCGGCGCTGGCGCTGCACGGGCGGATCGTCGTGATGAGTTACCAGTCGCTCGAGGACCGGATCACCAAGCAGACGCTGGCGGCCGGCACCAAGACCGACGTACCGGACGACCTGCCGGTGATTCCGGCAGGCCATGAGCCATATCTGCGGGTCCTGACCCGGGGCGCCGAGCGGCCGACCGAAGAGGAGGTCGCGGTCAACCCGCGGGCGGCCTCTGCTCGCGTGCGGGCGGCCGAGCGGGTCCGGGAGAAGGGAATGGTGGCCTGATGAGCACTGTGTTCAGTCCGCAGAAGGCGCGGGTCCAGCCGGCCACGCCGCCCGCGAAGCGGCCGGAGCCGAAGCTCCGCGTGGTGTACGGCGCGCCGTTCCGGCCGCCGCGGATGCCGTTCGTCATCTTCGTGGTGTCGCTGCTCGCGGCCGGCCTGATCGGCCTGCTGCTGCTCAACACCGAGTTGCAGCGCGGCACCTTCGGCATCACCAAGCTGAACGACCAGGCCGGTCAGCTGCGCGATCAGCAGGAGCAGCTGGAGAAGCAGGTCCGCACGCTCGAGTCGCCGCAGAACCTGGCGGACCGCGCACTGAAGATGGGCATGGTGCCGAACCCGAACCCGGTCTTCCTGCGGCTGTCCGACGGCCAGGTGCTCGGCGTACCGAAGGAAGGCAAGGCAGGCACCGGCAAGGCGATGTTCGGGCCGGGCACACCGGAGGGCGTGAAGCCGCCGGTCACCCCAGCCACGACCAAGCCGCCGGTCACCAAGCCCCGAACGGCGACCACCAAGCCGGCGACCACCAAGCCGCCGGCGAACGCGCAGTCCAAGAAGCCACCGGTCAAGAAGCCGGTGACACCGGGCGCCAACAAGCCCGGTACGACGAAGCCACCCGCCAACACGACCACCGGGGGATGATCGGATGACGGACCGACGGGGAAACGAGCCGCCACGCAAGGGCGGATCCGGCCGCGGCACTCCGCCGCGTTCCACCCCGTCTCGTCCGTCCTCCGCTACAGACCGCACTCGCGCCACCCCGCAGCGTCCCGAGTCCACCCGCGAGCGCCTCCTCCGCCAGGCCCAGGAACAGGCCGACGCCGAGCGCCGCGCCGCAGCCCGAGCCCAGAAGCGTCCGGCTGCTGATGCGCCGCGCAAGCGCGTTGCGCCAAAGGCAGCCGGCCCCCGCAAACAGGGTGCGCCGACGCGTCGCCCCGCCAGCGCAGGCGGTCCGCGGAAGGTGGCTGCCAAGAAGGCGCCGGCTAAGAAGAGCACTGCGCGGAAGCGGCCGCCTCAGAACCGCCCGCAGCCGCGGCCGAAGAAGCCACGCGTGAAGAAGCCGCCGCGGACGCTGAAGCTCGGCCGCTCGACGCTGCGGCTGCGGCTGACGTTCGGCGTGATGGCCTTCGTGCTGTCGCTGTTCGCCGGTCGCCTCGTCCTACTGCAGGGCGTGGACCCGGACAGCTACGCGCTGGCGGCGAGCAAGGAGAACAACAAGACGTACGTCCTGCACGCGCCGCGCGGCTCGATCACCGACCGCAACGGCGTGGAGTTCTCGGTCACCGAGGACACCGTCGCGATTACGGCGGACCCGAGCCAGACCAAGCCGGTCGCCCAGCAGTTCGTGTCGATCCTGGCGCCGAAGCTCGTCGGCAAGGTGACGCCGGCGGACTTGCTGGCCAAGCTCACCGGCAAGGGCCGGTACGTCGAGCTGGCCGAGGAGGTCAGCCCGCAGACGTGGAACGAGATCCAGGCCGAGGTGAAGGCCGCCAACAAGGTGATCGCCCAGCAGAACAAGGGCAAGCCGAAGGAGCAGAAGGCGCCGGCCCTGGTCGGCATCTACACCGAGGCGGACCCGATCCGCAGCCACCCGAACGGCAGCATCGCCGCGACCGTGGTCGGCGTGACCGGTAAGGACGGCAAGGGTCAGTCCGGGCTCGAGTACGGCCTGAACAGCAAGCTGTCCGGTCAGGACGGCAAGGCGATGTACGAGGTCGACGCGAACGGCAACAAGATCCCGAACGCGAACCACACCGTCGAGGAGCCGCGCCCGGGCGTCGGCGTCCAGCTGACCCTGGACCGGGACCTGCAGTGGTTCGCGGAGAAGCGGATCCAGGAGGCCGTCAAGCAGTACAAGGCCAGCGGCGGCACGGTGATCGTGCAGGAGGTCAAGTCGGGCGAGATCCTGGCGATGGCCAACTACCCGACCTTCGACCCGAACGGGAAGTACACGTCGAAGGACCTGAACAACCCGGCGCTGGAGCGCACCTACGAGCCGGGCAGTGTGCAGAAGGTCGTCACGATGGCCGCACTTGCCGACGCCGGCCTGATCGACCTGAACACGAAGCTCAAGGTGCCGGGCACGATCGATGTTCAGCGCCGCACGATCAAGGACCACTGGAACCACGGCGACCTGAACCTGACCATCGCCGGTGTGATCGCGAAGTCGTCGAACGTCGGCACGATCATGGCCGCGCAGCAGATGCGGATCCCGCAGTTCGTGAAGTACCTGCACGACTTCGGCTTCGGCGAGCCCACCGGACTGAACTTCCCCGGTGAGAGCAAGGGCCGGCTGATGCAGGGCGACGAGTGGCCGGAGATCACCCGCTCGAACGTCGCGTTCGGCCAGGGACTGTCGGTGAACGCGGTCCAGGAGGCTTCGGCGGTCAATGCGGTCGCGAACGGCGGGGTCTACGTGCCGCCGAAGCTCGTCCGCAACTGGATCGAGCCCAACGGCACCCTGACCCCGAACGAAGGCGCCCCACCGCGCCGCGTGGTCAGTGAGAAGGCCGCCAAGGAGGTGGCCACCATGATGGAGGCGGTGACCGCGGAGAAGGGCACTGCGCCGCAGGCGGCGATCGACGGCTACCTGGTGGCCGGCAAGACCGGTACGGCGCAGCAGGTCGACTCTGCGTGTGGTTGCTACCGCAAGTGGGCGACTTCTTTTGCCGGATTTGCTCCTGCCGACAACCCACGGTTCGTTGTGTACGTCGTACTGCACGACCCGACGGGTGCTCGGGGTGGTGGCTTTCAGGGAGGTCCGGTGTTCCGCGACGTGATGAGTTTCGCGCTGCAGAAGTATGCAGTCCCGCCGACGGGGGCGAAGCAGCAGAACGTCCCGATCACCTGGTGATCCAGGTTGTGACGCAGGGTCAGGTAGGTGTGACAGGGTCCGGAGCGGTAGCCTCTGGGCCCGTGTCCACCCCTACCGCCGCAGGCGGTGCCGTAGCAGCGATCAGACCCCGGCACGTGGTGCCGGTGACCCTCTCCGACCTGGCGTTCCTCGTCGGAGCGGCGGCCCCTGATCGGCCGGCCGAGATCACCGGAGTCACCCTCGACTCCCGTTCCGTCCTCCCCGGCGACCTGTACGCCGCGCTGCCCGGTGCGAACACGCACGGCGCCGCATTCGCCGCCAAAGCCCAGCAGTCCGGTGCAGCCGCCGTACTGACTGATCCGGCTGGTGCGGAGCGCGCCCGGGAGACCGGCCTGCCGGTGCTCGTGGTCGACAAGCCTCGCGATGTGCTCGGCGGGCTCGCCGCACACATCTACGGGGAGCCGACGAACCAGATGCGGCTGCTCGGGATCACCGGGACCAACGGCAAGACCACCACCAGCTTCCTGCTCGACGCGGTACTGCGGCGGCTCGGCCCGGCCGGGATGATCGGCACGATCCAGACGCGCATCGGCGACGAGGTGGTGAAGAGCACTCGGACCACTCCGGAGGCCACCGACCTGCAGGCGCTGTTCGCGGTGATGCGTGAGCAGTCCGTGCAGTGGTGCTCGATGGAGGTCTCCAGTCACGCCCTGGCGATGGGGCGGGTGGACGGCGCGCGGTACGCGGTGGCCGGCTTCACCAACCTCACCCAGGACCACCTCGACTTCCACAAGACGTTCGAGGAGTACTTCGCCGCCAAGGCATCGCTGTTCACCCCGGAGCGATGTGATCTGGCCGTGGTGAACATCGACGACGAGTACGGCCGTCGCCTGGCCGCGCAGACCGTCGTACCGCTGGTGACTGTCTCTACGACGCGTCCGGCCGACTGGACGGTCACCGACTCGCACCTGTCCGAGCACGGCACGACTGTCATCGACATCCAGGGTCCCGGCGAGACGCTGACCGTGGAGATCACCCTGCCGGGCGACTTCAACGTGGCGAACGCCCTGCTGGCCACGGTGATGCTGCGGCAGGTGGGTGTCCCGGCTGAGGAGATCGCCGCCGGGCTGCGGTACGCCGCCGTACCAGGCCGGATGGAGACCTTCACTCGCGACGACGGTCTGCAGGTGATCGTCGACTACGCGCACACCCCGGATGCGGTCGCGCTGGCACTGCAGGCGGCGCGCGGTGCGACCAAGGGCCGGCTGTTCGCAGTAGTGGGCTGCGGTGGTGACCGTGACCCCGGCAAGCGGCCCGCCATGGGCGCAGCAGCAGCCCGTACGGCGGATGTCGTGATCGTCACCGACGACAATCCGCGCAGTGAGGACCCGGCCAGTATTCGGGCCGCTGCGATCGACGGAGCCCGCGAGGCGGTTCCGGCGGTCGACCTGCACGAGATCGGCGACCGTCGGCAGGCGATCGCCACTGCGATCGAGCTGGCCGGTCCCGGCGACACAGTCGTCGTACTGGGCAAGGGCCATGAGACAGGCCAGGATGTCGGCGGTGTGATCCACCCGTTCGACGACCGCGAAACCGTGCGTGAGCTGTTGGAGGCTGAGCAGTGATAGGCGTCAGGTGCGAGGAGATCGCCGCAGCGGTCAACGGCGAGCTGGCGGGGGTGGACCCCGCAGCTGTCGTCGACGGCGCCGTGGTGACCGACTCGCGGGAGGCCGTCCCGGGCGGGCTGTTCGTAGCCCTCCCTGGTGAACGCGTCGACGGCCACGACTACGTGGCCGCGGTCACCGAGTCCGGAGTCACCGTCTCCCTGACGACCCGCCCGGTCGACGGCTACCCGTGCATCGTCGTCGCCGACACCCAGCAGGCACTCGGCGACCTGGCCGCACTGGTCATCAGCCGCCTCCCGGACCTGACGATCATCGGCCTGACCGGCTCATCCGGTAAGACCAGCACGAAGGACCTGCTCGCTCAGCTGCTCGCGCCGTACGGCCCGACCGTGGCCGCGATCGGCTCGCAGAACAACGAGATCGGTCACCCGCGAACCGCGCTCAAGGCCGACCGCGAGACCCGCTTCCTCGTCGCGGAGATGGGCGCCCGGCACCTCGGTGACATCACCTACCTGTGCCGGATCACGCCGCCCAAGGTCGGACTGGTCCTGAACGTCGGCCACTCGCACATCGGTGAGTTCGGCAGCCAGGACGCGATCGCGGTCGCCAAGGGTGAGCTGATCGAGGCGGTGCAGCCGGGCGGGACCGCCATCCTGAACGCCGACGACCCGCGGGTTGTCGCGATGGCTAGCCGGACCGAGCAGAACGTGGTCACCTGGGGTGAGGCGCCCGGAGCCGACGTACGAGCCACCGAGGTCGAGCTCGACACGCTTGGTCGGCCCGGCTTCACACTGCAGCTCGGGGGCGAGGCACACGCCGTACAGCTCCAGCTCGTCGGTGAGCACCAGGTCGCGAACGCGCTTGCTGCCGCGGCTGCTGCGCAGGCTGTCGGTCTGACGCCGGCGCAGATCGCCGAAGGGCTCAGCGCAGCGACAGCGGCGTCGAAGTGGCGCATGGAGGTGCACGAGCGTCCGGACGGCGTCACGATCATCAACGACGCCTACAACGCCAACCCCGAGTCGGTCCGCGCCGCGCTGAAGGCGCTGGTCGCGATCGGCCGCGCCCGCAACGCCCGGACCTGGGCGGTGCTCGGCCCGATGGGTGAGCTGGGGGACAGCCACACCGAGGAACACGACGGGATCGGCCGCCTCGCCGTACGGCTGGATGTGCAGCGACTGCTCGTGGTGGGCGAGGCAGCCCGCCCGATCCATCTCGGCGCGTCGCTGGAAGGATCGTGGGGCAACGAGTCCGCGTACGTCGACACCATGGACGAAGCGCTCGAGTTGCTGGGCAAGGAACTGCAGCAGGGTGATGTGGTGCTGGTGAAAGCCTCCCGGTTCGTCGGACTCGACAAACTGGCGACCGCGCTGATCGAGGAGGGCGTGCAGTGATCTCGATCCTGTTCGGTGGCGCCGTCTCGATGGTGCTCACCCTGATCGGTACCCGCTGGGCGATCGCGCTGCTGGCCAAGCGCGGCTACGGCCAGGAGATCCGGACCGACGGCCCGACGTCACACGCGACCAAACGCGGTACGCCGACCATGGGCGGTCTGGTCTTCATCATCGCGACCATCGTCGGGTACTTCGCGGCGAAGCTGTTCACGATGACCGAGCCGACCGCTTCGGCGCTGCTGGTGCTGTTCCTGCTCGCGGGGTGCGGCGCGGTCGGGTTCGTGGACGACTTCATCAAGATCTTCCGCCAGCGCAGCCTGGGGTTGCGGAGCAAGGCGAAGCTCGCCGGGCAGACGATCGTCGCGGTGACGTTCGCGGTGCTCGCGCTGCAGTTCCCGGACGCGCGTGGCCAGACGCCGGCATCGCCGTTCATTTCGTTCATCCGTGACATCAGCTGGCTGCAGCTGCTGCCGGTCCTGGTCGTGGTCTGGCTTCTGCTGCTGATCAACGGCATGTCGAACGCCGTCAACCTGGCCGATGGTCTGGACGGTCTGTCGGCCGGTGCGTCGATGATGGTGTTCGGTGCCTACACGCTGATCTGCATCTGGCAGTTCAACCAGAGCTGCGCCACCGCGCCGGGCTCGAAGTGCTACGAGGTGCGAGACCCCCACGACCTCGCGGTAGTGGCCGCCGCATTGACGGGCGCGCTGTTCGGCTTCCTGTGGTGGAACGCGTCCCCGGCCAAGATCTTCATGGGCGACACGGGCTCGCTGTCGCTGGGTGGCGCGATGGCCGGTCTCGCGGTGATGACCCGGACCGAGCTGCTCGTCCTGCTGCTCGGCGGCCTGTTCGTGATGATCACCGCGTCGGTGATCCTGCAGGTCAGCATCTTCAAGTTCACCAAAGCCACGACCGGTACCGGGAAACGGCTCTTCCTGATGACACCGCTGCACCACCACTTCGAGATGCTCGGGTGGGAGCAGATCAACGTCGTGATCCGGTTCTGGATCATCCAGGGTCTGTGCACCGTGATCGGCCTCGGCCTCTTCTACGCCGAGTGGGTGGCCGGATGAGCCTGACCACTCGCACCGACGACGGCTGGGCCACGACTCGCTTCGTCGTCCTCGGCTTCGGTACGGCGGGCTACGCGTGCGCCGACTCGTTGTTGCAGGCCGGCGCCGAACACGTGGTCGTCCTCGACGATCGCGACAACGAGGCGTTGCGCGACAAGGCACAGATCCTCGAGGTGCTCGGCGCGACGATCACCCTCGGCGAAGGCAGTACGGCGACGCTCCCGCCGGACGTCGACATCGTGGTGACGTCACCCGGCGTACCGCCGTCGGCGCCGTTGCTGGCTCAGGCTGCTGAGCGTGGGGTCCCGATCTGGAGTGAGATCGAGCTGGCCTGGCGCCTGCGCGATCCGGCCAACGCCGCGCCCTGGTTGTGTGTCACCGGCACCAACGGCAAGACGACCACCGTGCAGATGCTGACCGCGATCCTGACCGCCGCCGGCCACCGGGCCGTTGCTGCAGGCAACATTGGGCTGCCGCTGCTGGAAGCCGTCATGGACCCCGAGCCGTACGACGTGATCGCGGTCGAGCTGTCCAGCTACCAGCTGCACTTCACCCACTCGATGTCCGCGCACTCGGCCGCCGTACTGAACCTGGCGCCGGACCACATCGACTGGCACGGCTCGATGGACGCCTACGCGGCGGACAAGGGCAAGATCTTCACGAACTGCCAGGTCGCCTGCGTGTACAACGTGGCCGACCCCGTCACCGAGCACCTGGTCGAAGAGGCCGACGTGATCGAGGGCTGCCGCGCAGTCGGTTTCACCCTCGGTACGCCGGGTCTGTCGATGGTCGGCCTGGTCGAGGACCTGCTGGTCGACCGGGCGTTCGTGGAGCAGCGGCAGACCTCCGCGCTGGAGCTGGCCAAGCTCGAGGACGTGAACCCGCCGGCACCGCACAACGTGGCGAACGCACTGGCCGCGGCCGCACTGGCCCGGGCCTTCGGTGTACCGGCGACGGCCGTCCGCGACGGGCTGCGCGGGTTCAGTCCGGACAAGCACCGGATCGCCCATGTCGCAGAGGTTGCCGGGGTCAACTACGTGGATGATTCCAAGGCCACCAACCCGCATGCGGCGCAGGCGTCGTTGCTCGCCTACGAGCACGTCGTGTGGATCGCCGGGGGACAGGCCAAGGGTGCGACGTTCGACGAACTGGTCATCGCGGCCAAGGACCGGCTGCGGGCCGTAGTCCTGCTGGGGCAAGATAAGGCCGTCATCGCCGAAGCACTTGAGCGACACGCTCCGGATGTCCCGAGGATCGTCGTCGAGTCAACGGACACTGGAGCCATGGAGATCGTGGTGGGGGAAGCGGCGAAGGTCGCACAGGTGGGTGACACCGTGCTGCTGGCGCCAGGCTGCGCATCCTGGGACATGTTCGCCAACTACGGAGCCCGTGGGGACGCCTTCGCCGAAGCCGTACGCGTTCTCGCGGACTGATCCGGGGTGATCGCGTGACGTCGATCGCTGACCCCCCGGACGACAGCAAGACCCGTCCGCCGGAGCGACCGTGGATCGCGGCTATCCGCGAAGTGCTCGATCGGCCGCTCACGTCGTACCACATCCTGCTCGGTGCCACCGGCCTGCTGCTGGTGCTCGGCCTGCTGATGGTGCTGTCGGCTTCCAGCGTGCTGTCGCTGCGCGCGAACGGGAACAGCTACACGATCTTCGTCCGCCAGCTGATCTGGGTCGGGGTCGGTCTTCCGATGGCGTACGTCGCCTCCCGGATGACGCCGCGGCATTTCCGGATGCTGGCCTACCTCGCGTTGCTCGGCGCGGTCTTCCTGCTGGTGCTCACGTATGTGCCGGGACTCGGGAAGGGCGTCAAGGGCAACAACAACTGGCTGACGCTGGGTGGTCCGCTGCAGATCCAGCCGAGTGAGTTCGCCAAGCTCGCACTGGTGATGTGGTGCGCGGATCTCTATGCCCGCAAGCAGAAGCTGCTCACCCAGTGGAAGCACCTGCTGGTGCCGATGGTTCCGGTCTGCGGACTGATCATCGCGCTGGTCGTCGGCCAGCACGACCTCGGTACGTCGCTGGTGCTGATGGCGATCATGATCGGGATGATCTGGGTGGTCGGGGCGCCGACCCGGCTGTTCGTCGCAACGATCGTCGCGGTCGGCGGTGTGGCCTGGTACTTCGTCACCACGGCCAGTCACCGGATGGAGCGCGTCACCTCGTTCATGAACCCGTTCGCCGATCCGACCCAGGTCGGGTGGCAGGCGTACCACTCGTTCTACGCGCTCTCGACCGGCGGCTGGTGGGGCGTCGGGATCGGCAACAGCCGGCAGAAGTGGGGCAACCTGCCGGAGGCGCACACCGACTTCATCTTCTCGGTGATCGGTGAGGAGCTCGGCCTGTTCGGGTCACTCACCGTGCTCGCCCTGTTCCTCACCCTGGCCTACGCCGGGTGCCGGATCGCGACCCGGAACACCGAACCGTTCGTCCGCTATGCGGCCGCCGGCATCACCGTCTGGATCATGGCCCAGACGCTGGTCAACCTCGGCGCCGTGATCGGACTGCTACCGATCGTGGGGATTCCGCTCCCGCTTTTGTCGTACGGTGGTTCCGCACTGCTGCCGACGCTGATCGCGGTCGGCATGCTGCTGTCCTTCGCGAAGGTCGAACCCGGTGCGCAGGCCGCTCTCAAGGAGACGAGACGGTCGCGGTTCGGGTGGCTGCCTTCACGCCGTACGCGCTAACTACAGAGCTGCAGGAGCGTTGAAAGCTGTGCCCAGCATCGTCCTGGCCGGTGGCGGTACCGCCGGCCACACCTCCCCCCTGATCGCCACCGCCGACGCGCTGCGCCGGATCGACCCGACCATCGAGATCCTCGCCCTCGGCACCGAGCGCGGGATCGAGACCCGGGTGGTGCCCGAGGCCGGTTACCGCCTGGAGCTGATCCCGCCGGTCCCGCTGCCGCGCAAGCCCACGCCCGCCCTGCTCGCCGTCCCGGGGAAGATGCTGGCCTCGGTCGCGGCCGCCCGGAAGGCCCTCGACGAGGCAAAGGCCGACGTCCTGGTCGGGTTCGGCGGCTACGTCTCCACCCCGGCGTACGTCGCGGCCTGGCGCCGCAAGACGCCGATCGTGGTGCACGAGGGCAACGCCGTACCGGGCATCGCGAACAAGTTCGCCGCCAAGTACTGCACACAGCACGTCATCACGTCGTTCCCCGGCTCGGAGCTGCCCCACGCCCAGTACGTCGGCCTGCCGATCCGGCGGGCGATCTCGACCCTCGACCGGGCTGCTGTCCGCGCCGAGGCGCAGGCGTTCTTCGGGTTGAACCCTGACTTGCCGACCCTGCTTGTGACCGGTGGTTCGCAGGGTGCGCAGCAGTTGAACAACGCGTTCGCCGGTGCCGCTGCGGATCTGCAGACGGCCGGCGTGCAGGTTCTGCACGTGATCGGCCCGAAGAACTCGCTGGAGGTCGCGCAGACCGGCCCAGCGCCGTACCGGGTGCTTTCGTACGTCGACCGGATGGACCTGGCGTATGCCGCGGCCGACCTGGTCGTGTGCCGCTCGGGGGCCAACACGGTGACCGAGGTCTCCGGTGTCGGCCTGCCCGCCATCTACGTTCCGTTGCCGCACGGTAACGGTGAGCAGCGCCAGAATGCCAAGCCTGTCGTGGATGCGGGCGGTGGCCTGCTCGTCGACAACGCCGAGGTGACGTCCGACTGGGTGCGGGCGACAGTGCCGCAACTTCTGCACGACTCCGCGCGTCTGACAGCCATGTCCACAGCAGCGACGGGCGTTATCCGGACGGATGCCGATGACCGATTGGCGCAGATCATCCTCGATGTGGTGAGGTCTGCTTCGTGATCGTCACCGCTCCTGACACGCTGCTACCGGCTGAGAAGCTGGGCAGAGTGCACTTCGTGGGAATCGGCGGCGCCGGGATGTCCGGGATTGCCCGGATCATGGCGTCGCGGGGTATCGAGGTGTCCGGCTCGGACGCCAAGGACGGCAAGGTTCTGGCCGCCCTGCGCGCACTCGGCGCCACCTGCTGGGTCGGCCACGCAGCCGAGAATGTGGCGAACGTCGACACGGTCGTGGTCTCGACCGCGATTCGCGAGACCAACCCCGAGGTCGTCGCCGCTCGGGCTGCCGGGATCCCGATCCTGCCGCGGGCCGCTGCACTGGCATCGGTGATGGTCGGCCGCCGGACGATCGCGGTCGCCGGCACGCACGGCAAGACGACCACAACGTCGATGCTGACGGTGGCGTTGCAGCATTGCGCGGTCGATCCGTCGTACGCGATCGGCGGGAACCTGAACGAGTCGGGGTCGAACGCTCACGACGGGACCGGCGATCTGTTCGTCGCCGAGGCCGACGAGTCGGACAAATCGTTCCTGACCTACGCGCCCGAGGTGTCGATCGTCACCTCGGTCGAGCCGGATCACCTGGACAACTACGGCGACGAAGCGACGTACCGGAAGGCCTTCGAGGACTTCACGGCGCGCGTGCTGCCCGGCGGTTTCATGGTGATCTGCCACGACGATGCCGGCGCGCGCAAGCTCGCGGAGTACGCCCGCGAGAAGGGCATCGACGTCCGGACGTATGGCGAGTCTGCCGACGTCGATCTGCAGGTCACCGAGCTGACCGCGACCGGGGCGACGCAGTCGTTCGTGCCGGTGTACCGCGGGCGGAAGCTGCCGATCGTGCAGCTGCAGCAGGCGGGTAAGCACAACGCGCTCAACGCCTCGGCAGCGCTGACCGTCGGACTCGGGCTCGGGTTCTCCGCGGCCGACCTGGCCGAAGGGCTCGCGTCCTTCACCGGGACCGGACGGCGGTTCGAGTTCAAGGGACTCGAGGACGGAGTGCGCGTCTTCGACTCCTACGCACACCACCCGACCGAGCTGACCGCGGACCTGATCGCGGCCCGGCAGGTGGCGGGGGAGGGGCGCGTGATCGCGTGCTTCCAGCCGCATCTGTTCAGCCGGACGCGGATCTTCGCGGCCGAGTTCTCCGAGGCGCTGGCACTGGCCGACGAGGTCGTCGTGATGGACGTGTTCGCGGCCCGCGAGGACCCCGAGCCCGGTATCACCGGGGCCCTGCTGGCCAATCACGTGCCGCTGAAGCCGGAGCAAGTGCGGTTCGAGCCGTCGTGGTCCGCCGTACCGCAGCTGGTCGCGGACCTCGCCGTACCGGGTGACCTGGTGGTCACGCTGGGCGCGGGTGACGTGACGTTGATCGGCCCGGAAGTCGTTGGTTTGCTGGCCGAACGGGCTGCTCTCCGCGAGTCTGCGCCGGTCGCTCCCGCTCCTGTGATGAAGTAATCGGGTGGGGTTTGGTGAATGAGCCAGAGCGCTGATCTGGCTCGGGCTCAACAGCGGTTCGCGCGCCGGCAACGGCTGGTGCGCTGGCGCAGCTGGCTGCCGTGGGCGATCGGCGGCAGCGTGGTTCTGCTCGGCGCATTGGTCGTCTGGTTGTTCTACTTCTCCTCCGCGTTCGCCGTCGACGGCGTCCGGGTGAGCGGTGCCGACACGGTGCCGGTGGCAACGATCGAGCAGACGGCCGCCGCACCGGTGGGCACACCGCTGGCGAAGGTCGACCTTGGCGCGATCGCGGACCGGGTGCGGTCGATCCCGGCGGTGGCGGACGCGCAGGTGACGCGAGCCTGGCCGAACAAGGTGGTGATCGTGATCACCGAGCGCGTGCCGGTGGTGGTCGTCACGGACGGCACCCGGTACGAGTTGGTGGATGCGACCGGTACGTTGTTCAAGACCCTGACCACCCGGCCTTCCGGGTTGCCGGAGGCCAAGGTGACCGGACCGCGGCGTGAACAAACGATTCGTTCGGTGGTGACGGTTTCGGCGGCTCTGCCGGACAGTCTGCGAGCTCAGGTGGGATCGATCTCGGCAGCATCGCCGGACTCGATCACCCTGAATCTCGCGGGTGGTGTGAAGGTCGTTTGGGGCAGCTCCGATGACAGTGCGCGCAAGGCCGAAGTACTCAGTGTGCTGATGAAACGCAAGGCGACGGTGTACGACGTCTCGGCGCCCGATCTCCCAGTCACCAAAGGGGAAAAGCGGTGACTCGTCTCACGACGGCGAGGCGCGTGGACTTTGCTGTCAAGGGTCCCGTACCGTGCGGCGTAATCTAAAGTTGACATAAGTCTAAGTATTCAGTTGAGGTTCAGTCTTTTCGCTGGACAACGGGAACAGAACGAGGCGAGAGGCGCGGACTGTGGCGGCACCGCAGAACTACCTGGCACTCATCAAGGTCGTCGGTATCGGCGGAGGCGGCGTGAACGCCGTCAACCGGATGATCGAGCACGGTCTGAAGGGCGTTGAGTTCATCGCCATCAACACCGACGCGCAAGCGCTGTTGATGAGCGACGCGGACGTCAAGCTCGACATCGGCCGGGAGGAGACCCGCGGCCTCGGCGCCGGGGCGAACCCGGCGATCGGGCAGAAGGCCGCGGAGGACCACGCCGAGGAGATCGAGGAGGCGCTCAAGGGCGCCGACATGGTCTTCGTCACTGCCGGTGAGGGCGGTGGAACCGGCACCGGCGGCGCGCCCGTGGTGTCCCGGATCGCGCGCTCACTCGGTGCGCTGACGATCGGTGTGGTGACCCGGCCGTTCTCGTTCGAGGGCAAGCGCCGGGCGACCCAGGCCGAGGACGGGATCTCCGCCCTCCGCGAAGAGGTCGACACCCTGATCGTCATCCCGAACGACCGGCTGCTGACCATCTCCGACCGGGCCGTCTCCGTGCTGGACGCCTTCAAGCAGGCCGACCAGGTGCTGCTGCAGGGTGTTTCCGGTATCACCGACCTGATCACCACCCCCGGCCTGATCAACGTCGACTTCGCCGACGTCAAGGCCGTCATGTCGAACGCCGGCTCCGCGCTGATGGGCATCGGCTCGTCCCGCGGTGAGGACCGCGCGGTCGCCGCGGCCGAGGCGGCCATCTCGTCTCCGTTGCTTGAGGCAAGCATCGAGGGTGCGCACGGCGTGCTGCTGTCGATCGCGGGCGGTTCCGACCTGGGCCTGTTCGAGATCAACGAGGCGGCGCAACTGGTCTCGGAGTCGGCGCACACCGACGCCAACATCATCTTCGGTGCGGTCATCGACGACGCCCTCGGCGACGAGGTCCGGGTGACCGTGATCGCGGCTGGGTTCGACGGCGGGATGCCAAAGCGCCGCGAGCAGGCGACCAGCCAGGCCCGCCCGCCGGCCAGCCGCCCCGCGACTCCGCCGCCTGCTCAGACTCCGCCTGCGCCGCCGGTCCAGACTCCGCCTGCACAGCCGCAGCAGTCGTCGTACTCGGAGCAGATGTCCGCTCCGGCCACGCCGCCGCCTGCTGCTCAGCAGCCGCCGGTCCAGCAGTCCGCTCCGCCGTCGGCTCCGGCTCCGGCTCCGGTGCACCAGCCGGCTGCGTCGCCGTTCCCGACATCGCCGACCGACGACACCGTCCCGGTCCCGACGCAGAACGACGGCCGCCCGGGCCAGGGCACCACGCACTCGGCGCGCCCGCAGACCGGTGACCCGGTCCGTACCGTGCAGCCGACCCAGGCGCCCACCCAGAGCAGCGGCTGGCCCACCAACGGCCCCAGTAACGGCTCCGGTCCCAGCACCTCTGGCAACGGCTCCGGACCGGCCACTCCGCCGGCCCAGTCCACGCCGCCGCGCCCGGTCCGCAAGCCCGAGCCGGCCGAGGATGACCTGGACATCCCCGACTTCCTCAAGTAGTCGTTCGCCAAACCCCGCAGGTGTGACGGACGTGGCTCGCGGTGAGCGACGTGGGGTGGGGGTTGGCTGGGTAGCCTTTCGGTGTGTTCAGCTATGACGCGGTGCATGGGTCTGCCCGGTTCGCTGTGACCGACCGGTTCGGTGGGGTGAGTGAGGCGCCGTACGGCGAGCTGAACCTCGGCGGCGCGGGTGAGCTGGGGGAGGACCCCACGCGGATCGGCGAGAACTTCCGTCGAGTCGGTGCGGCCTTCGGCGTCGCTCCCGAGCACGTCATCCGCGTCAGCCAGGTGCATGGTCGCGACGTACACGTGATTCGCCCCGGCGACCCGATCCCACTCTCGCCGGCGCCGCGGGTCGACGCACTCGTCACCACACGCACCGACATCGTGCTCTGCGTGCGTGCGGCGGACTGCCTGCCGGTCCTCCTGGTCGACAGCGAGAACGGGATCATCGGCGCCGCGCACTCCGGACGACCGGGCATGTACGTCGGTGTTGCGCCCGCGACCGTGGAAGCGATGCGCGCCCTTGGCGCCGACCGGATCACGGCCGTGCTCGGCCCCAACGCATGCGGCAAGTGCTACGAAGTGCCCGCCGAGATGCGGGCCGAGGTCGCCGAGCGAGTGCCGGCGTCGTACTCCGAGACCAGCTGGGGTACACCGGCACTCGACGTCGCGGCCGGCGTGAAAGCACAGCTGACCGAGCTCGGTGTCGAGGTGATCGAGGACGCGCGCGGCTGCACGATGGAATCGGACAGCCTCTACTCGTACCGCCGTGAAGGCAAGAAGAGCGGCCGCCTCGCCGGCCTGGTGAAACTCGTATGAGCCGGGAGCAAGAACTCCGGGACAATCTGCGACTGGCCCAGGAGCGGATCGAGAAGGCCTGTGGAGCGGCCGGGAGAGACCCGGACGAGGTCACCCTTGTCGCGATCACCAAAACCTTCCCAGTCAGCGACGTAGCGGCGCTGGCGGCCCTCGGGGTCGTGGACGTCGGCGAGAACCGTGAGCAGGAGCTCAAGGTGAAGGCACCGGAGTGCCCGGACCTCACCTGGCACTTCGTCGGCCAGTTGCAGTCGAAGAAGGCGCGCTCGGTGGTTCGGCACGCGTCGGTCGTGCATTCTGTCGACCGCGCCTCCCTGGTTACCGCGCTGTCGAAGGCGGCGGTGGCCGAGGACAAGTCGCTGCGATGTCTCCTCCAGGTGAGCCTCGCGTCGTACGGGTCGGACAGCGCCGCGACCGGTGCGGACCGCGGTGGAGTCGCGCCGGCCGACGTACTGGAGTTGGCTGCCGAGGTTGCGGCGGCGGACGGCCTGGAGCTCGGCGGAGTGATGGCGGTGGCGCCACTCGGATCGGACCCCGATCAAGCGTTCGCAGGTCTGCAGGAAGTCGCCGCCCGGCTACGCTCCGAACACGCCGGGGCCACCTGGATCTCGGCAGGCATGACCGGCGACCTCGAGGCCGCGATCCGGCGTGGTGCGACACATGTCCGCCTCGGGCGCGCCTTACTCGGTACGCGTCCTTCACTCGGTTAGTGTCGACATCGAGATGTTGTCGCCGAGACCGGATCGAGGGGCTGGAGGGCCATGAGCGGCGCACTGCGCAAGATGGGTGTGTACCTCGGCTTGGTCGAGGACGGGGAGCGCTACAACGCGCGGTACGACGACGAGTACGACGACTACGACGAGTACGAGGACGAAGCCGTCGACGGGGACTCCCAGGAGACCGAGCCGGTGCCCGCCGGCCGGGAGAGCCGCGAACGGCCGGAGTCGGCGCCGGGCGGCACGGTCAGCAAGTTCCCAGAACGACGTGGTGTCGCACCGTCCCCGGAGGTTACCGAGTTGGCCCGCATCACCACCGTGCACCCGCGCAGCTACAACGAGGCGCGCGTGATCGGTGAGCACTTCCGTGACGGCACGCCCGTCATCATGAACCTGACCGAGATGGACCACGCCGACGCCAAGCGGCTGGTCGACTTCGCCGCCGGCCTGATCTTCTGCTGCCGCGGTTCCATCGAGCGGATCACCACCAAGGTGTTCCTGGTCTGCCCGCCGAACGTGACGGTCGCCGCGGAGGAGAAGGAGAAGATCGCCGCGGACGGGTTCTACAACCAGAGCTGACCGCGGTTGCTTCCGCCGTCTTCTACACTCGTGGACAACATGGTTGCTCTAGTGATCGTCCTCCAAGTGATCAGCTTCGTACTGCTCGCCTTCTTCCTCGTGCTGGTGGCGCGTTTCGTGCTGGGGCTGATCGTGATGTTCGCGCCGCAGTGGCACCCGAAGGGGCCGTTGCTGCTCCTCTTCGAGGCCATCTACTCCGCCACCGACCCGTTCCTGCGTCCGCTGCGGCGGATCCTGCCCCCGATCGGGGCCGGCGGGATCCGGATCGACCTGTCCATGCTGATGCTGTTCGTCATCGTCTCCGTGGCGATGTCGATCAACTCCACGGCACTGAATTCGCTGTGAGTCACCGGACACCGATTTCGGCGACTGGGAGCGTTGGGACGGGGTAGGTAGAGTCTCGAAGAAACCGAAGTCGTGGACCGTTGTCGCCCGCCCGGATTCCGTCACAACACAACGAAGCGATAACGTGATCTACTGAGTCGCCGAGGTGTAGGCCACGGGGACTCCGCCAAGACACAGACAAACGAGGTGAAAGATGCCGCTGACGCCGGATGACGTCCGCTCGAAGCAGTTCACGCCCGTCCGACTACGGGAGGGCTACGACGTCACAGAGGTCGACTCCTTCCTCGACGAGGTGGAGGCCGAGCTCGAGCGCCTCCTCGCCGAGAACGAGGAGCTGCGGGCCAAGCTCGCCGCTGCTCAGCGCGCGGGCGCAGGTCAGGAGCGGCCGGTCGACCAGACCGCCGCGCTGCCGCCCGTCGTGCAGCAGCCGAAGCCCCCGGTGGTGGTCGAGAAGCCGATCATCGAGGAGAAGCCGCCTGTCGTCGCGCCGGTGGTAGCGGCTGCGGGGGCTGCTGCGGCCGCCGGGACCGTCGGTGACGCGTCCAGCTCCGCGGTGCGGCTGCTGGAGATGGCCACCAAGCACTCCGACGACCTGGTCCAGGAGGCGAAGGACACCGCCGACAAGATCATCGGCGAGGCCCGCGCCAAGGCCGAGCGCCTGGAGAACGAGGCGCGTGGCAAGGCCGACCGGATGACCGGCGAGGCCCGTGCCCGCGCCGAGAAGCTGGACGGCGAGATCGCCGAGCGCCGCGCCCAGATGCTGGGCACCCTGGAGAAGCAGAAGGGTCAGCTCGAGCGCACGATCGACGACCTGCACGCCTACGAGCGCGAGTACCGCAGCCGGCTGAAGACGTACTTCACCGAGCAGCTCAAGGCACTGGGCAACGGCGACGACACGCTGAGCCCGCGGAACGGATTCCGCCCCGAGGCCCGCGCCCAGGCGCACGGCCACGGAGTCTGAGTAGTCAACGTCTGAACCTGTGAAGGGGCGGTGCTTTCCGGCAGCACCGCCTCTTCGGCGTGTCCGGGAACTTCTGACTGACAGTCGTTTGATTGTGACTGAGAGTCAGGGCCACGCAGGCGGTCGCTTGCGACCGGTGAGGGTCTCCACATCGAAGAGCCTCAGCCGGTACGGCGTCAGCCGCAGCAGCGAGGGTGATTCCCCAGCCGGTCCTTCGGGGAACACACTCCAGAAGTCGTAACCGAGCGGCGCCGGAGCAGCGGCGTACAGCTCCCAGACCCGTTGCCGGGTCACCGCATCGCCGACCCAGTCGGCCTGGCAGTCCGCGACCGCCACGTCGTGGCCAGGCTCCCAGTAGCTACAGCTCAAGTAGTTGCTGTACGCAAGATGCCGCACCTTCACCGGTGTCGCCCGCGTGACGATCCAGCCGGTCAGCTCCCCGTCCTCGTCGATCTCCCAGATCGGGTGCAGGATCCGGCTCCGCGGCCGCTTGTCCGGCCCCACCGTGGCCACCGTGCACCAGACGATCGCGTGCGCTCTCTCGATGAACTCCTTTTGCACAACCATGGTTGTAGATTACCTGATCCACAACCGGGGTTGTATATTCACGCCCATGGAGTTCGATCCCGCCGCTGCCGACCTGTCTCTCGCCTCGCTGTTCACCGGCTGGGCCCTCGCCGACGAACTCCAGCGCCGGCTGTCCGCCGACGGTTTCGCCGACTCGCGCTTCGCCGACGGTGTCGTGTTCCAGCATCTGGTCAGCGGCCCCGTGACGATCACCACCCTGGCCGACCGCCTGGGCGTAACCCAGCAAGCCGCCTCGAAGACAGTCGCCGACCTCGAGTCCCGCGGCTACCTCACCCGCGCACCCGCCCCCACCGACGCCCGCGCCAAACAGGTCACCTTCACCCCACGCGGCAAGGCAGTCATCGCAGCAGCCCGCAAACACCGAGCCGCCATCGACACCGAACTCCGCAAGGCCCTAGGCAACAACCAAGTAGAAGCCGCCCGCCAACTGTTGGTGGACGCCCTCACCCACCTCAACGCCACCCCCGCCCTCCGCACCCGCACCATCCGCCCACCCCGCTAACCACGACACGCGAGCCGGTACGACATTGAGCACGGCTCAACCATCTGCGCGGTCCGAAGGTGGTTGACGGATGCTCAAGGTGAGATGGCCGGGCGACATTGAGCCCGGTTCGACCATTCCGACGGTCCCCAGATGGTTGGTGGATGCTCAAAGTGACCTCACCCCAGAGTGATCGCGGGCGGTATGTACCTCAGCCCCAGCCCGTCAGCCCCAGGCAGCGTGGAACCGCGGTCGCCAGCCTCGCCATCCGGCTCAGCCATCCGCTCGGCTCGCCCTCTGGTTTTGTCGGCCGCCTTTGGCGGTCGAGTGGGGGTGCAGGCCGAAAGTTCTCGGCCGGGGACGTGCGCTGTGGCTGATCACCGCTCCCGGCCGACTACAAAGACAGCGTGGCTGGGCGCCGCCGTGGCTGAGGTGGATGGCGAGGTCCGGTGACCGCGGCTCCACGTTGCCTGGGGTTGCCGGGCTCTGGCTGGGCAAGTTGAGTTCCCGTCGCCTGACAAGTGACCCGTTGCTGGAGGGTGGGGTGGATGTTCGCCCTGAC